>NZ_JAUXPI010000002.1 GCF_030684035.1 Phaeovulum sp.
GCGGTGCCTTTCCAGACCCGCCCGGTCACAAGCTGGAATGGCCGCGTCTGAATCTCCGCCCCCGCCGGGGCCACCCCGATCACCACCGAAACCCCCCAGCCCCGATGCGTGCATTCCAGCGCTTGCCGCATCACGGTCACATTGCCGGTGCAGTCGAACGAATAATCCGCGCCGCCGATCTGGTCGAGCGGGGTCTTGGTGAGGTTCACGATTTCCGCCACCACATCGCCCACCGCGCGCGGGTTGATGAAATGGGTCATCCCGAAGCGCTCGCCCCAGGCCCGCTTGGCGGGGTTCAGGTCAACCCCGATGATCATGTCGGCACCCGCCAGCCGCAGCCCCTGAATGACGTTGAGCCCGATCCCGCCGAGCCCGAACACCACCGCCTTGGCGCCGATTTCCACCTTGGCGGTGTTGATCACCGCCCCCACCCCGGTCGTGACCCCGCAGCCGATGTAGCAGGCCTTGTCAAAGGGCGCGTCATCCCGGATTTTCGCCAGCGCGATCTCGGGCATCACCGTGTGGTTGGCGAAGGTCGAGCAGCCCATGTAATGCAAGATCGGCGTGCCGTTCAGCATCGAAAACCGGGTAGTGCCGTCGGGCATCAACCCCTTGCCCTGCGTCGCGCGGATCGCGGTGCAAAGGTTGGTCTTGCGCGAAAGGCACGAGGGGCATTCGCGGCACTCGGGCGTGTAAAGCGGTATCACGTGGTCGCCCGGCTTCAGGCTGGTGACACCCGGCCCGCATTCCAGCACCACCCCCGCGCCCTCATGCCCCAGAATCACCGGAAAGGCCCCCTCGGGGTCGGCACCCGAAAGGGTGAATTCGTCGGTGTGGCAGATGCCGGTGGCCTTGATTTCCACCAGAACCTCACCCGCGCGCGGGCCTTCCAGGTTCACCTCCATCACTTGCAGCGGTTTTCCGGGCGCAAGCGCTACAGCAGCACGGGTTCTCATCGGCACAACCTCCCCCTATATTGGGCAAGCTTGGGCGAAAGCTGATGGGCGTGCAATATCGGGGTTGGTTCGGATGACGCGAAAAATGCTTTTTGCTGCGCTGCTGGTTCTTGCGGGTTGCGTTGCGGCACCCGAGGTGCCGCCGATGGCGCTCTCCAGCGAGCCGGTGACGGTTACGCCGCTGGCCGGGGCGATCGCGGCACCCACCATTGCGGCACCGGGGCTTGAGGCGAAGGAGCCCGATCTTTGCCACGCCATCGACTATGTGCCCTACCTGAGCAAACCCGGCGCGGTGATCGAAACGCTAGGTATCACCCGGCCCTATCGGGTGGTGACGTGGCGAGGCATTGAACCGCAGGAATATGTCGCTGGCCGGATCGTGTTCCGGCTTGATGCGGCGGGCAATATCTTCAACATTGATTGTGGGTGAAAACATGGACATGCGAAGGACCACGCTTGCACTGCTGATGGCTCTGGCGCTTGCCGCCCAGCCGGGGCTTGCGCTGACGCCGCCGCTTCCCGGCAGCGACCCCGACCCCTGCAACAGCGCCGCGTTCTTGCATCTGATCGGGCAGCCCGAATCGGCGCTGAAGGCGGAAACCATCCCGGACCCGTGGCGGCTGATCCGCTTTGGCGAGTTTGTGACGCAGGATTACAGCGAATCCCGGCTCAACGTGCAGCTTGACGTCGAAGGGCGGATCGAGCGTCTAAGCTGCGGCTGAGGCCCGCGAAACGCGAAGGCCCCGCCGTTTCGGGCGGGGTCTTGCGGGCGGAAGGTCGCCCCGGCGGTGCGAACTGGGTGGGGGCTGTTTGCACACCGCCGGGGTTTAGCGTTTTCCGCTGCCCTTGTTTTGCCCCCTGATCGCGGCAAACGCGCGCTGATGGCGTGAAAACCGCAGGGTCTTTTTGTGGCATAATTGCGGCGCTTGCCTGATGCCGCCGGGTTGTGCCAGCATGTCGGCATGACGCTGCAACCGCCGATCCCCTTGCAGGCCGCGCTGCCCGAACTTGTGGCCTTTGGCCGCGCCGAACTGGGGCCGATCCTGCAGCTTTATGGGCGGATGGTTGCGGCGGGCGAATGGCGCGATTACGCGCTGGTATTCATGCCCGAGGTCGCGGTGTTTTCGGTGTTCCGCAGGGCCAGCGAAAGCCCGCTCTACCGTATTGAAAAGCGCCCGCGCCAGCGGGCGAGGCAGGGGCAGTACGCGGTGTTCGGTGCCGCGGGGCAGGTGATGAGGCGGGGAGAAGATCTGGCGGCGGTGCTGCGCGTGCTGGAACGCAAGCTGATCCGGGCGGTAGGTTAAAGCCGCTTCAGTGCCTGCAACGGCCCATCGCTGGCGGCAATGCGCGCAAGGCATGGGGTGATGCCCTCATAGGCAACGCTCATGCTTGCACCGTTGGCGTGAATCAGCACGGCATCGGAAACCGCCATTGCCACATGCCCCGGCCAGAACAGCAAATCGCCCCGGCGCGGCGGCGTTCCCTTGGCCAGCAGGGTGCCAACCGCGTCGCATTGCTGGTCGCTGTCGGCGGGGCAGGGCAAGCCACAGGCGGACAACGCCGCCTGCACGAGGCCCGAACAGTCGATTCCGGCGCGGCTGTTGCCGCCCCAGAGGTAGGGGGTGCCCAGAAGGCTCTCGGCCACTGCGACCGGGTCTTGCGCCCAGTCGCCGATTTCCCGCAGATGCATGCGCGGAATGAAACCGCCATCGGCGGTTTCGGCAAACTTGCCGGTCTCTCCCACCACCCGAACCCGCGCCCCAAGCGAAAGTGCCGCGGTTTCGCGCTGTTTCACCTGCGGTTCCGGGTAAAGGTGGCTTGCGGGCGCAGCCACCCAATGCGTCGGCTCCTGTGGTTGCGCCAGCGCCGCCTCGGCCACCCAGCCGCAATAGCCATCGGCCGCTGCCTGCATGAAAGCGGCCCCATCGCGCCGCTCGAACACGTTCAGCGCCGCACCCAGCAGCAACTGCCGCTCGCGTTTGCCAAAGGGGCTGGCGCAAAGATCGGCCAGCGGCACCCCAAGCCGCGCCCCGGAACCCTCGGTGAAGCTTTCCGCTTCGACTTTCCCGCGCAGCGACACATGCGCGACGCGGCCCGAAAACGGCAGGGTGCGGCGGTCGCCGGTCATAGCCCGAAAACCTCGGGCAGGGCATCCAGAATGGCGCGCGCCCCCTGTCCCACCGCTCCTTTCGGGCGGGCGGGGGCGGCAACCGGCTGCCAGCCGTAAATATCGAAATGCACGAATCGCGGTGTGGCGGTGACGAACCGGCGCAAAAACAGCGCCGCCGTGACCGAGCCTGCCATGCCGCCCGAAGGTGCATTGTCGAGGTCGGCAATGCCGGGTTCGATCTGGCCCTCATAGGGGGTCCAGAACGGCATCCGCCAGAGCGGATCGGCCACTCTCGACGACGCTCTGGAAAGCGCTGCGGCAAGCGGTTCGTCGTCGGTGTAGAAGGGCGGCACATCCGGCCCCAGCGCAACCCGGGCGGCACCGGTCAGCGTTGCCATGCACAGCAGCAGGTCCGGGGCCTCTTCATCGGCCAGTGCGAGCGCATCGGCCAGCACCAGCCGCCCCTCGGCATCGGTGTTGTTGACCTCGACGGTCAGGCCCTTGCGACTGGTCAGAATATCCTGCGGCCGAAAGGCATTGCCGGAAACCGCGTTTTCAACTGCAGGCACCAGCACCCGCAGCCGGATCGGCAGGCCGAGCGCCATGATCATTTCGGCCAGCCCCATCACCGTTGCGGCCCCGCCCATGTCCTTTTTCATCAGCCCCATACCGGCGGCCGGCTTCAGGTCAAGCCCGCCGGTATCAAAGCACACGCCTTTGCCGACCAGCGTCAGGCGCGGCCCGGCACTGCCCCAGCGCAAGTCCAGAAGGCGCGGCGCGCGTGGGCTGGCACGGCCCACCGCGTGAATCATCGGCAGACCTCCGGTCAGCAGCGCCTCGCCCGCCACCACGCTTGTGCTGGCACCGTGGCGCGCCGCAAGCGCGGTGAAGGCCGCCTCCAGTTCGTCCGGGCCCATGTCCGACGCCGGGGTGTTGATCAGATCCCGGGTCAGTGCCTCGCCCGCAGCAATCGCTTCCAGCCGCGCGGCATTCACACCGGCTGGGCATTTCAGCGTGGCTTTGGGCGGCGTTGCGGCCTTGTAGCGGCCAAAGCGGTAGCCCGAAAGCAGCCAGCCAAGCGCTGCCTCCTCGGCTTCCTGCAGCGCAAGCGCGCCGTCAAGGTGCCAGGCACCGGCGGGCAGCGCCTCGGCGGCGGTGGCGAGGTGAAAGCGCCCGCGCGCCCGCGCCGCCGGGGTGCCAAGGCCAAAAAGCGCGCCCTGCACCGCGCCAGCCGCATCGGGCAGCACGCAGCACTGGCCGAGTTTGGCGGCAAAGCCCTGCGCCTCGGCCCAACGGCGGGCGGCATCGGGCAACCGCGCGAGGGCTTCGGCCAACCCTGCTTCGGGCACCAGGGTCAGCGGCAGCGAGGGGCCTGCGGGATCGGCAAAGTGAAGCGGCATATCGGGTATCCTTGATCGGTCGCCGCCAACCTACCGCCCTCTGCGCCCCCCGCAAGGGGCATCGAGGGCTAAAGGCTGAGGTCCTGCATATCCCAGACCGCAGTCAGCGAGCGGTCGCCGATGCGCACCAGACGCGCCAGCGTGGCGGCAAGTGCTGCGCCATCACTGCGCCGCGCCGCATCCGCGACATCGCCCGCAACCCGCGCCAGCGACGCCATGCCGATCTGTGTTGCCAGGCCGCCAAGCCGACTGGCTGCTTCCACCACCGCGCCGAGCGCGCCGCCGCATGCTGCCTGTTGCAGCGCCGCAAGCAGCAGGGCCAGCTCTTCGATCGCGCGGCACATCACCGCCTCGGCCCCGGTCTCGCCCAGTTCGGCGTAAAGCGCCACCACCCGGTCAGGGTCGAGCCGAACGCCTTCCTGATGGTGCAAAACGGATATCACCGCCACCCCGCCACCCTCCGATAAGGCCCCCAAGCCCAGGCCGAACCTGCGCCGGGGGCGTCAAGAAAAGGTTGCGGGCTGGCGGAAAAACCGCTCGAATTTTCGGCGCTTGCGAGCTATTGGCGGTAACGCAGCTGAGGAGATGCCCCGATGATGGACCATGTGCGGCCGCTGCCCTCGTATCTTGTGCAGCGCTTTCACGGCTGGCGGGCCACCACCTATGCGGAAAATGGTGCCTGGTATCGCCGCCTGGCCGAAGATGGCCAACGCCCGCGCGCCATGGTGATTTCGTGCTGCGACAGCCGCGTGCATGTGACCTCGATCTTCGGTGCTGATCAGGGTGAGTTCTTCATTCACCGCAACATTGCAAACCTCGTGCCGCCCTATGCGCCCGATGGCGACCACCACGGCACCTCGGCGGCGGTCGAATATGCGGTGACCACGCTCAAGGTCGCGCATCTGATCGTGCTAGGCCATTCGCAATGCGGCGGCGTGCTGGGCTGCCACGCGATGTGCACCGGGAAGGCCCCGGAACTGGAGCGGGAAACCTCGTTTGTCGGCAAATGGCTTGGCATCCTGCGCCCGGGATTCGAGCGCGTGGCCGGGGTGCCGGAGGCCGAGCGGATCACCGCGCTGGAACGCGAGTCGGTGATCATCAGCCTGGAAAACCTGATGACATTCCCATTCGTGAAAACCGCGCTTGCGGGCGGGCAGATGACCCTGCACGGGCTCTGGACCGATATCGGCGAAGGCAGGCTTTTGCAATATGATGCCGCCGCCCGAGGTTTCGTGCCGCTCTGAGCCGGAAGTTTTAACCACGGTTTAAGGGCTGGCTGCCAAGCTTGCGGCATGACCCAGCACCGGCTCGTCTCGCTCCGCCTGCCCGACAACGTGATTGACGCGCTTGATCGTGCGGCGCGGATGCAGGGGCGCAGCCCTGCCGATGTCGTGCGTGCGTTGCTGGAAGCTGCGCTGTCGGCCGCGCCACTGCCCGAGCGTATGAGAGGCGGCAGTCTTGCGCTGGTGCTGGCGGCACTTGGCGCGGCGCGCGGCTGGCTCGATCTGCAAACCCGGCTGCGCATGGCGGGCTTCGTGTTGCGCCTTTCAGAGGCGGGTGTGCTGACGCTCAATTCCTGGCCCGCCAACCGCGCCCTGATGCCGATCGAGGCGCTGGGGACCAGCCTGCCCGCGCTTTGCATCCGTTTTCGCGCGCCCTTCCCGGGTGCGGTGCCCGCGCGCGCCACCTCCACGCGGCCCACAGGCAAGGTCGCCTGAGTGCTGCGGCAAGGCTAAGCGGCGGGGCAGTGCGCCCGCCGCTTCAAGTTCATCCCGCAGCGGGCCTTGCGCTGGCCGCTACCCTAGCGCAGCACCTGATCGATTGGCCAACTGATTGTGGATTCGAGCCGGATCGTCTGGGTTTTCCCCGGTGCCAGGGTCGATTGCCACGCCAGCACACCGCGCTTGCCGTCAAGATCGGTGAAGGTCGCGGCGGGGGTGGCCTTGTAGGTTATCACCAGATCTTCCTGTTCCGAATAGGGCACCCGGTCGAGCACGCGCAGCGCCCAGGCCTCTTCGGTCAGGTTCTCGATCGTCAGCACCGCGGTTTCGTTCTGCTGATTGGTCTTGGAGATCAGACCCCGGTCGCCTTCGGTCTTGGTGGGAACGGTGCGGGTCAGCACGAGCCCGTCGATCGGGCCAAATCCCAGCCGCAGGTCGGCCCCGGCGGCGGTCAGCGGCAGGTTGGCAAGCCCGACCATCGCGCCATCGAGGTATAGCGTCGCCTCGCCCGGCAGCAGCACCTGGCCGCTGTCGTTCAGCGCCTTGGCGACAAGAAAGGCGGTTTCGTCAAGCAGCGGCACCGCCTCGGCGACCACCTCGGGGGCAAGCGTCAGCGTATCAAGCCTGAGCCGCAGCGCATCGACCCCGTCGCGGATATCGACCGGCGCGCCATAGCGGTAGGTCACCGTGGCCCCCATCATCTCCAGCGCGGCGGTTTCGACCACCGGCGAAGGTTCCTCGGCGTAGCTATCGAAAAGCCCTTTCGCTTCAAAACGCGGGGCCGACAGTGCAACCATCGGCGGCTCTGGCGGGCCAATGCGGCGCAGCCAGGCGTTGACCCGCGAGGGTTCGGACTGGTCCGAGGGCCGCGCGGTGGAAAGCACAAGGTCAACCCCGCGCCAGTCCTCGCCCGAGTATTGCGACACCAGCACCCCACGCTCCAGCGACAGCGAGGGCTTGGCAGCGCCAACCCGGGTCAGCCGCAAATCGTAAACCGGTTGCCAGTTGGCGGCATCGGTAAAGGTGGTGATCTCGACCGTGCCGGTGCCGCTGGTGCCGATCTCGACCGCCGCCACCAGTGCCGCAAAGTCCTCGCCGCTGTCGGTCAGTGCGGCAAGCGCCTGGCGGGCGTCGTCCAATGCATCGAGGTCGGCAATGGCGGCGCGCTCGGCTTCCATCGCCTCCTGATCGGCGGCAAAGGCGGCCTGCGAGGCGGCAAGCACCTCTTCGGCAACCATCCGTGACAGCGCGCGCAGGTCTTCGGCGGTGCTGCCTTCGCCCTGACCAAGCTTCGACAGGAAGGCGACCTGCCGGTTGGCGGCATCGACCCTGAGCCGGATCGCGGCAATCGCCGCCTCGTTGTCGCGCACCACGCCTTCAAGCCGTTCGACCTCGGCTTCAGCGGCGGCAATCGCCGGGTCTGGGGTGGTCTCGGTCACTGGCAGGCGGTCATATTGCAGGTTCACCGCGCCAATCGATATGCCCTCCCCGGCCACCCGCAGGCTGCCCGAATCGGTATCGAGCGGCAGATCGGGTACGATCAGCTCATGCACGCCGGCGGGTGCCGAAAGCTCGACGATGCGCACCACGCTCGCCCCCCAGGGGTAAAGCGTTACCCGCGCCACCCGCGATGATGTGATGAGCGTGTCGGCGAAAAGTGCGGTGGGGGCTGTGGTGCAAAGAACAAGGGCAAGGGTCAGGCTGCGCATGCGGCTCTCCTGTGAAAAAACACAGGCGAATTGTCCGCTTGCGCGCGCGATAGCACAAGCCCCTTGCCCGCTTGCGGCAGATTGCCGCGCCTGGAACCCGCGGGAAACTGCTGCCCGGAACCAAAAAGGCCGTGCCGTTTCCCGGCAAGGCCTCTTCGGGTGGTGGTGTCGCTTCGGCCCGGATCAGCCCTTTTTCAGGCAGCGGTTGCCCAGCACTTCAGCAATCTGCACCGCGTTGAGCGCGGCACCCTTGCGCAGGTTGTCGCTCACGACCCAGATGTTCAGGCCGTTCTCGACCGTGCTGTCCTGGCGAATGCGCGAAACATAGGTGGCATAGTCACCGACGCATTCGACCGGGGTGATGTAGCCGCCGTTCTCGCGCTTGTCGATCACCAGCACTCCCGGCGCTTCGCGCAGAATGTCCTGCGCTTCCTGCCAGTCGAGGAATTCCTCGAACTCGATGTTGATCGCCTCGGAATGGCCGACGAACACCGGCACCCGCACGCAGGTCGCGGTGACCTTGATCGACTTGTCGAGAATTTTCTTCGTCTCGGCGACCATCTTCCATTCTTCCTTGGTCGAGCCGTCATCAAGGAACACGTCGATATGGGGAATGACGTTGAAGGCGATCTGCTTGGTGAACTTCTTCGGCGCGACCTCCTGGCCCGGCACATAGATGCCCTTGGTCTGGTCCCACAACTCGTCGACGCCGGCTTTGCCCGCGCCGGAGACCGACTGGTAGGTGGAGACCACCACGCGCTTGATGCGGGCGCGGTCATGCAACGGCTTCAGCGCAACCACCATTTGCGCGGTGGAACAGTTGGGGTTGGCGATGATGTTGCGCTTCTTGTAAAGCTCGACCGCCTCGGGGTTCACCTCCGGCACCACAAGCGGAATGTCGTGGTCGTAGCGGTAGAGCGAAGAGTTGTCGATGACCACACAGCCCGAGGCGGCAGCGCGCGGCGCATAGATCTTGGTCGCCTCGCCGCCGATCGAGAAAAAGGCGATATCCCAACCGGTGAAATCGAAAGTGTCGAGGTCCTTGGTCTTCAGGGTCTTGTTGCCAAAGCTGACTTCGGTGCCGAGCGAGCGGCGCGACGCGAGCGCCACGATCTCGTCCACCGGAAACTCACGCTCGGCGAGGATGTTCAGCATTTCGCGGCCCACGTTCCCCGTGGCACCGGCAACAACGATCCTGTAGCCCATGAGGCATCTCCTGAAGAAAGAACGTCGCTGCGTTAGCCCAAAGGTGTGCGCGCGAAAAGCGGTTTCTGTTTTATTCGGCGCGGGTGATGCGCGAATCCCGCGCCATCAGCGCTGCAACAAAGGCAGCTTCGGCGGCAAAGTCGTGCGGCACCTGCCCGGCGCTGCGGTGCCCTGAAAGCGACAGCGAGGCGAAGAAGTCAAAGCCGAAAAGGCTGAGGCTTTTCATCCGCGAGCGGGCCAGAAGCTCGATCAGCATGAGGCCGGTGGTCGGCGGTGCGTCGATTTCGGCGGCAAGGCGGGCATAATCGGGCAGCGGGTGCAGGTAGAAGCCGGGGCTCAGCGCCACCGCATGGCTCAGCCGCTTGCGCTTCGGGCTCATCCAGAGCTTGTGCGCGCCTGCCAGCCGGTCCCGGTCAGCGGCGGGCAAACCGGTTGCCAGCGCCAGCCAATCGGTGCGGCTGCCGTGCGAGGCGGGGGCGGGCATCGGTGCACGGTTGATGCGAATGACGATATCGGCGGCGTCGATTGCAGCGCCATGGGTGGTTGTGGCAAGGGCGCGGGCGTTGCCCACCAACGCCACGGTCCTGCCGCGCAAATCCTCGAGCAACGCCGCTTGCGGCACCGACAGCGCCATCAGCGGTGCCTCGCGGCGCAGCGTGCGGGCGAGAAGGAAGGCGAGCGGGGTCACTGCGCGCGCTCCAGCAGGCTGCGGTAGATCGCAACCAGCGCCTCGGCCTCGGTCGCAATCGCGTGGGCGTTCAGCACATGCGCCCGCGCCGCCTCGCGCGCCCGCATTATTCGGTCGGGTGCATCGATCCAGCCGCGGATCGCCTCGGTCAGCGCATCGGCATCGCCGGGGGCCACAAGCGAGCCGGTGACCCCCTCGACGATCAGCGATTCAAAGGCACCGACGCGCGTGGCAACCACCGGAACGCCGCAAGCCATGGCTTCAAGCGGGGTCAGGCCAAAGCCTTCCCAGCGGGCTGGGGCAATGAAGAGATCGAGTGTCTGATAGTGCCGCACCAGATCCGACCACGGCAATTCGCCCAGAAACCGCACCCTTTCGGCAAGCCCGGCGGCCGCAAGCCGCGCCGCCAGATCGGCGTGAAAGGCGTGGTTGTCGGGGGTGATGCGGCCAGTAAGGATGATCTGCACATTTGGCCGCGCAGGCAACAGCCGCAGCGCCGCTTCGATGAGCAGATCGACACCCTTTTGCGCGCGGATGCGGCCAAAGCAGCCGAGCAGGACTGCATCTTCCGGCCAGCCGATCGCGCGGCGAAGCCCCGCGCGATCGGGCTCGGGGGTAAACACTGCGGTATCGACGCCGTGCATCACCACCCTTGCCGGGCGCTCCAGATACCCGGCGGCGGCTGGCGAGGTCGTCACAAGTGCCTCCTGCTGGCGGATCAGCCAGCGGGTGAAGCTGCGGTGGTGACGCTGCGCCGCCGAGGTGAACATCAGCCTGAGCTTGCGCCGAAACACCCGGCGAAGCACCAGACCCAGCACCATTTCGGTGTTGCGCCGCGCATGCCAGACCCGCCAGCGGTCGCGCGGCAGCCACGGCAACCGCCAGAGCGCGATATGCGGCAGATCCGCAGGCAGCCCCGGCCCGGTGGCGGCAATGCCGATCATCCGCGCCTGCACCGGCACCAGCCGCACGATGGTAGCCGTCACGCCGGAAAGGCGGCGCTTGAGGTTCGGGGCGATAACGTCGATTTCGGCGGGGTTCATGACGCTGTTCTAATGCGTCGCCTCGCCCCTGTCGCGGGCGAAGAGGTAAATCAGCAACCCGCCGACCAGCGGCACGAGAAAGAACAGGAACAGCGCCGAAAACGCCTGCGTTTCGGTGCCGCGCGCCGCGGCCGCCTCGTAGACCGGGCGCGAGGCGAATTGCAGAATGCCGACCCCGCCGATGGAAAAGAGGTTGAGCAGCGTCACCCCCCGCCCGACCAAATGCGCGGGAAAAAAGCTGCGACCATGCGCCATGATCGCCGGGAAGGTGGCACCAAAGAACCCCGCCCCCGCCATCAACGCCGTCGCCTGCCAAAGCCCCGCATCGGGGGCAAGCCAGAGCGTGGCAAGAATCGCCGCCAGAACAGCGTTGCCGCCAAACACCACCCGCTTGTGGCTGCCGAATAGCCTGTCGGCGGGGCCATAGAGAAAATTGCCCGCGACCATCGCCAGCCCCATTACCAGCGTTGCCTTGCCGATTGCCGCAGTGTCGGCACCGTAGATTTGCGTCAGGTATGGCCCCGCCCAGACGCCGCGCAGCCCCGCTGCGGCGACGTAATTGACCGCCATCAGCGGCAAGATCGCCCAAAGACCGGGAATGCGCAGCAGACCCAGCACCGATCCGCTTGCTCCGGGCGCACGCTCGGCGCGGGCGGGGTCGCGGGTAAAGCGCCAGATCGCGGCAGCGACCAGCGCGGTGATTGCCGCCAGCCCCCAGAGCGTCTGCCGCCATCCGGCTGCCCCGATCACCCATGCGAGCGGGGTGGAACCCGCAAGATTGCCAAGGCTGCCCACCCCGATCATTGCCCCCGCCAGCGTGCCGAACACGGCAGGCGCATACATCCGCGCGAAGATGTAATAGCCGCCCATCAGCACCGGCGCGCAGCCGATGCCGATCAGGAGCATCGCCAGATGTACGCCCCATGGTCCGGTTGCCAGCGCGAAAACCGCCGCGCCGCCGCCGCCGCCAAGCAACAGCAGCACCGAAACCGTGCGCCGCGGCCCGATCCGGTCAAGCGCCGCGCCGACCGGCAGTTGCATCAGCGCGAACCCCGCGTACCAAAGCCCCAGCGACACCGCGAGATCGCCGGGCACCGCGCCGATCTCGGTGCCAAGCGTCGGTGCCAGCACCGCAAGGCAGGCGCGGTAGAACTGGCTGAGCACATAGCCCGCCACCAGAAACGCGATACCAACCTTCATGCCGGAAACTCCCCTGATCGGGCCGGACTCTGCGCATTGCAGCGGCGAGCGCAAGCCGCCATCAGGGTCGCATCGACAATGGGCGGGAATTTGGTCGGAGCGAGAGGATTTGAACCTCCGACCCCCTGCTCCCGAAGCAGGTGCGCTACCAGGCTGCGCTACGCTCCGACACTGTGGCGCGGGGTTTAGAGGCTCGCGCGGTGCTTTGCAAGGGGGGAAAGCCGCTAGCGCTCGCCGCGCGCGCCGGGGTTCAGCAGGCGTTGCAGAATCGAGCCGCGCGGTGTTGTCACCGTTTCCGCCCGGCCCTGGCTTTGCAGCACCGGGGTGTTTTCCGAGTTCCCCGCGCGGCTTTCGCGCAGCACGATGTAAAGCCCCGAGGCAATGATGATCGCGGCACCGATCAGCGTATAGGTATCGACGCTTTCGCCGAACAGGAACCAGCCATAGCCGATTGCCCAAAGCATCTGCGAATACTGCATCGGTGCCACGATCACCGCCTCGCCAAGCCGGTAGGCAAGAATCGAGAGGTACGAGGCGGTAAGGCCAAAAAGCGCGATCACCGCCATCAGCCCAAGTTCGGTGATGGTCATCGGCTGATAGACAAAGGGCAGCGCGGCACCGGTAAACAGAAAGTTCGCGGTCATCGGGTAGATCATCAGCACCAGCGGCCGCTCCTGATTGCCGATCTTGCGCACGATCACCGTGGCGAATGCGCCGCAAACCGCCGCCGTCAGTGCCGCAAGGTGGCCCATGCTCAGCGGCACCGCGCCGGGGCGCAGCACCACCAGCACCCCGACCAGCCCCACCACCACCGCCGCCCAGCGCCTGAGCCGCACCCGCTCGCCCAGAATCGGTATCGCCATCACGGTAATCAGCAATGGCGATGCGAACAGAATCGAATAGGTCTGTGCCAAAGGCAGATGCGAAAAGGCGTAAAAAGCCGCGATGCCGGTGATCAGCGTCATCACCGTGCGCATCGCCACCCAACGCGGGTTGTTGGGCCGAAGGCTGCCGCCGGCACGGTCGCGCAGCAAGATCAGCGTCACCATCGGAAAACTGATGAGCGAGGCGAAAAAGATGATCTGGAACGGCGAAAACCCGCGCCCCAGCATCTTTACCACCACGTCATGCGTGGCGAATATGCCAAGCGCCAGAAGTGCGAGCAGCGCGCCCTTGAAATTGTTGTTGACCATCGCCCTGCTGCCCTGTTCGCGCTAACCAACAATCGCAGATTTGCCGCGCCGCCTCAATGCCCCCCGGCACCACCCTTGCGGGTGTTTCTCGCATGCCCGATGATCGGCCCCGGCGGGGGGCAAAGCAATGCAGGGGGTGGCGCAGTTTCTGGGCGGGGTCGGGCTCTTCCTTTTTGGCATGGGGTTGATGACTACCGCGTTGCGCGAACTCGCGGCAGGTCGGCTGCGCCACCTTCTAGCGCGCTTCACCGAAACGCCGCTGGCCGGGGTGGCAACGGGTGCCGTGGCAACGGCGGTTGTGCAATCCTCCTCGGCGGTCACGGTCATGACCATCGGCTTTGTCGGTGCCGGGCTGGTCGGCTTCAGCCAGTCGCTCGGCGTGCTTTATGGTGCCAATATCGGCACCACAATCACCGGCTGGGTGGTGGTGCTGGTTGGCTTCAAGCTGCAACTCGGGCTGGCAGCGCTGCCGCTGGTCTTCGTGGCAAGCCTGATGGGCCTCCTCGGGCGGGGCCGGGTGGAGCGCGCGGGGCGGCTTTTGGCTGGCTTTGCGCTGCTGTTCATCGGGCTGGAAATGATGCAGGCCGCGATGGCCGGGCTGGATGGTCGGATCCTGCCCGGTTTGCTTGCGGGCGGCGGCTGGCTTGCGCGGCTGCAGCTGGCGGCGCTGGGGATAGTGCTGACGCTGTTGATGCAGTCTTCCTCGGCTGGGGTGGCGCTGGCGCTGGTGCTTCTGGGCTCGGGTGCGCTCGGCTTTGCCGAGGCGGCGGCGCTGGTGGTGGGGATGAATGTCGGCACCACTTTCACCGGGCTGCTGGCAGCGCTCGGCGGCGGACGGGCGATGCGGATGACGGCGCTGGCCAACTTTCTGTTCAATCTCGCCACTGCGGCACTTGCCTTTCCGCTCATTGGTCTGGTCACCCCGCTGCTGCATGCCAGCCCGCTTGGCAGCGATGACCCGACCGCGCTTGTGCTCTTTCACACCGGCTTCAACCTGTTTGGCACGCTGGTGTTTCTGCCGCTGACCGGGCCTTTCGCCGCGCTGGTCGAGCGGTTGGTGCCGATGCGGCGGGCGGCGCTTGCCGAGCCGCTCGACCTGCGGCTTCTGGCCGATGAGGGCGCGGCGATGGATGCAGTTCAGGCGGTAGCCGATGCGGTGGCGCGCACGATAAGCACCGCGCTTGCCGATGCGCTTGGGCCAAGGCGCGACCTGCGGCGGCTTGTGGTGCTTGACAGCCGGGTGCGGCCCGCGCTGGCAGAGCTTGAAGCCTATCTGGTGCAGATCAACCTGCCAGCGGAGCGGACGCAGGCACGCGAACGCTTTGCGGCGCTGCTGCACCAGATCGACCACCTGACCCGGCTGCTTGCCCGCTGCCATGAGGGCGAGCGGATCAGCGAGCTTGCGGACGATGCCCGGCTTACCCGCCCGGCGCGGCTTTTGTCCCTGGTGTTGCAGTGCGATCTGCCGGTTGCGCGGCTGGCCCGGCTGACCACCCTCGTCGATGCGCGGGCGCGGCGGCATCGCCGCGCCGCGCTTTTGCGCGAGCCGGATTGGCGGGTAGCGCCAGGCGAGTTGCTGCGGCGCACCGATGCGATGCGCTGGCTGGAGCGGGTCTATGACCATATCGAGCGGATCGCGCATTACCGCGCCGCCGCAAAGCAGAAAAGCTGAAGGCCCGCCGGTCGGGCGGGCCTTTGCCGTGGTCCTGTATTTGACCTAAAGGCTCGCGTCCAGCGCTGCCACCACCGCATCGCCCATTTCGGCGGTGGAAACCGGTTTGCCGCCCTCGGGGCCCATCAGGTCGGCGGTGCGCAGACCATCGGCCAGCACCTTCTCCACCGCCTTTTCCAGCCGCTCGGCCTCGGTGCCAAGATCGAAGGAATAGCGCAGCGCCATCGCAAAGCTGAGGATGGTCGCGATCGGGTTGGCCTTGCCCTGCCCGGCAATGTCTGGTGCCGAGCCATGCACCGGCTCGTAAAGCGCTTTCGGCCGCCCGTTCGCCATTGGCGCTCCAAGGCTGGCCGAGGGCAGCATGCCAAGCGAGCCGGTCAGCATTGCTGCGCAATCGGACAAGAGGTCACCAAAGAGGTTGTCGGTCACGATCACGTCGAACTGCTTCGGCCAGCGCACAAGCTGCATCGCGCCGGCGTCGGCATACATGTGGGAAAGCGCCACATCGGGGTATTCGTGATCGTGCACCCACTGCACTTCCTCACGCCACAGAATGCCCGATTCCATGACGTTTGCCTTTTCCATCGAGCAGACCTTGCCCGACCGTTTGCGCGCCAGCTCGAACGCCGAGCGCGCCACCCGGCGGATTTCATTGGTGGTGTAGCGCTGGGTGTTGATGCCCACGCGCCCGCCCTCGTTATCGGGGAATATCCCGCGCGGTTCGCCAAAATAGACGCCGCTGGTCAACTCGCGCACAATCATGATGTCGAGCCCCGCGACGATCTCGCGTTTCAGCGAGGAAAAATCGGCGAGTGCGTCAAAGCACTGCGCCGGGCGCAGGTTGGAAAACAGGTCCATCTCCTTGCGCAGCCGCAACAGCCCGCGCTCGGGCTTCACGCTGAAGTCGAGATTGTCGTATTTTGGCCCGCCCACGGCACCCAGAAGCACCGCATCGACCGCCTGCGCCTTGGCCATCGTGTCGTCATGCAGCGGCGTGCCGTATTTGTCATAGGCGCAGCCGCCGACGAGGTCTTCCGACACATCGAACTTTACCCCGCCGCGTGTGCCGTACCAGCCGATGATCTTTTTCACTTCGGCCATGACCTCGGGGCCGATGCCGTCGCCGGCGAGAATGAGAAGTGAAGGGTTCGCCATGAAACGCTCCTTTATAGCGGGGTTGCGAGCGGCCTAGCGGCTGGCGCGGGCGGGGTCAAGCGGGGCGCGAAAACCCTCGGCCAGCGCCTCCAGTACCAGCCGCACCCTTGGGTTGGCACGCAACCTTTCCGCCACCGTCAGCCAGACCGGCATTGGCGGCAACGCGATAAAATCCGCGATGCGTTCCAGTGCCGGGTCGGCATCGCCAATGCCTGTCTGCATGCCGCCGACCCCGCAACCCGCGCGCACCAGATTCCAGTACACCAGCTGGTCGTCACAGCGGGTGGCAAAGAAGTTGCGACCGACATTCACCCCCAGCCCCGCCATCAAGCGCAAGATCATGTCGGAGCGGTCGAACCCCACCCAGTCAAGTCGCAGCAGCGCGTCCATGTTTTCCGGCCGCCCGGCGCGGTCGAGGTAGCTTCTTGCGGCGAACAACCCCATTGGCAGATCTGCCACATGCCGCGCGGCGACCTCTGGTTCGGTCGGGCGATACATCCGCACCGCAATGTCGGCCTCGCCGAACATCAGGTTTTCGGTGGTGTCCGTCGCAGTCAGCTCGATCTCGATTTCCGGGTGCGCATGCCGCAGCCGGGCGAGGATCGGCGGGATGAGGTGGTGCGAAACGATCCGGCTGGCGGTAATGCGCACCACCCCGCCAAGCCCTGCGCCCTGCGCCGCAGCAGTCAGCGCCAGCCGCTCCGCCGCCTCGCGCATGGCGCGGGCATGGGGAACAAGGGCGCGCGCGGCCTCGGTCGGGCGCAACCCGTCGGCGGCGCGGGTGAAAAGCGGCTGGCCAAGACCTGCCTCCAGCGCCCGGATGTGGCGGCCAAGCGTCGGTTGACTGGTTCCGAGCGCGCGGGCCGCAGCAGAAAGCGAGCCTGCATCGGCCACCGCCAGCAGGCTGCGCAACAGGGCCCAATCCGGGGTTGAGCTATTCATGCAGAAATGAGTAGCAGATGCGCAGTTTCGGGCAATGGAAATGCGGCGCAGCAGCTCCGATCTTGGCTGGCAAGTGGCGGAGGTGGCGATGGTCGGCAAAACGGTATTGGTGCTGGGCGCGGGCGGAAATTTCGGCGGCGCGGCGGCGGCGGCGCTTGCGGCGGCGGGCTGGCAGGTTTCGCGCTACGCGCGCGGCACCGACATGGGCCTTGCGGCGCGGGGCGCAAGCCTTATCGTCAACGGCCTAAACCCGCCGAATTATCACGCTTGGGCGCGGCTTATACCCGAAATCACCGCTTCGGTGCTGGCGGCGGGAAGGGCAAGCGGGGCCTCGATTCTTGTGCCGGGCAATGTCTATGTGTTCGGCACTGAGCCTGGCCCCTGGGGAGCCGCCACGCCGCACCGCCCGGTGGCGCGCAAGGGGCAAGTGCGTGCCGAGATGGAGGCGCGCTACCACGAGGCGGCGGGGCGCGGCCAGAAGGTGGTGATCCTTCGCGCGGGCGATTTCGTGGCGGCAGGCAACGCTGGAACGATATTGAATATGGTGATGCTCAAAGCCATCGCCAGGGGCCGGGTTACCGCGCTTGGCGCGCCCGAGGTGCCGCATGCCTGGGCCGACCTTTCCGACCTCGGGCGGGCCACGGTGGCGCTGGCCGAGCAATTGCCCGCGCTACCCGCCTTCAATGACATCGGTTTTGCCGGGCTGACATTTTCGCCCGCTGATCTCGCCGCCGAGGCGGCCCGCCAGCTAAGCCGCCCGGTCGCGCTCAAACGATTTCCGTGGTGGGCGCTGCGGCTCGCGGCACCGGTCTGGGAACTTGGACGCGAACTTTTGGAAATGCGCTACCTTTACGAGACGCCGCACAGCATTGATGGTGGCGATTTCGCCCACCTGTTGCCCGGTTTTTCGTCCAAGACACTGCCGCAGGTGGTGGCGGAGCATTTGGCGGCGCGGGGGCTCCAGGGGCGATAAGCCCCACCTGCGGCGAAGGTTCCGCGCTTTCGCCCCGGCATCAGGGGAAATCAATATCGACCCAAACCAGCCGGTGGCGCGAGGCGGCCTCGGCGGTTTCGGCCAGCGGCTCGCCCTGCGCAGGCCAGACCACGCCCGAGCCGCTCACCTTCGCCGCCGCCCAGGGCAGCACATAATCGACCCGGCGGTTGCCCAGATCGCCGGTTTCCGGCCAATCCACGGTATCGCGCGCCGGATCGCCGGCCTGTGTCGCATTCGGCCCGCCCTGCGCTACGGCAGCGGCCACCCCGCCCGCGCTGGCCGGGGCGGGATCTTGCAGCGACGGATGGGCCAACAGCGCCCGCAGCGCCCCTGGCCTCCCCTCGCCATCGACCGGGTCAAGGTTCGCGTCCCCCATCAGTACCAGCGGCGCGGAGGGCGGCTGCTGCGGCAACGCGCCTTCAAGGTAGCGCAGCCAGAACGCCGCTTCGTCGTGGTTGCGCCGCCCGTTCAGGTCTTCCGGCCCGTCAAACACCGGCGGCGTGGCCATGAACGCCAGAACATGCAGGGTGCCGCCGCCCGGCAGCCGCAGCGGCACGTCCCAATGCCCCATGCTGGAAAGCCGCAGCGCCGCCTCGATTTCGGGCGAGAGCCCCGCGCCGGACAGCAGCGAGTCGGGCAGATCGCGCCACAGAAAGCCGCTGAAATCGCGCGCCTCGCCCGCCAGGATCGGCAGGCGGCTCAGCAGCGCCATGCCGCCCTCGCCGGTGAATCTGCCGTAGCCCTGCGCATCGCGTGCGCCACCAAGCCGACCGTCGCCATCGAGGTCAAACCCTGTCGCCATGCCCGCATTCGGGCGCGGCGCATAGAGGTAGCCGTAGCCCGCCCCCTTCGCCGCAAGCGCCGCCTCAAGTGCACGCAGCGCCAAGAGGTCATGGTCCCAGTCGATGCCGGTCAAAAGCAGAACGTCGGGCGAAGTGGCGGCGATGATCGCGACCACAGCCGCCGCCTGCGCCGATGATCCGCGCCGAAGATCCTGCAGCAGCAGCCCAGGGCCAGCACGGCTGAGATCGGCGTTGAAGGTGGCAAACCGCAGCGTTTCGGCCTCTGCGGGCAGCGCCAGCAGGGCTGCCGCAAGACCGGCAGCCCAAAGCCGGTTCATGCCGGTGCCAGCACGTCTTCGGCGCGGGTGTTGAGCTGCCGTCGCGCCTCGATCATTTCGGCTACGCGGCCCATCGCGATACCGCGCATGAACAGGCTGGCGGGAAGGAAAGCCCAGGCAATGACGGTCCAGATCAAAGTCTGTGGTGAATCCAGCGTCACCGGCGAAAATACACTGGCGGCGGCCTTGACCGCAGCGGGCACAAGGAACGGCAGCAGAAAGCCGAGCGCCACATTAAGCCGCGCATCACGGCGCAGCCGCGCAACAACATCCCCCCCCGCGGTGGGGTCGAAAGTCGGCAGGTTGACCCAGACATTGAAGCCGCCCGCGCTGTGCGGCCAACCCATCGTGCGCAGGATCAGAACGAAATACCCAAGCGAGGTCAGCGAGATGACATAGGAAAGGCCGGCTGCCGAACGCACCTGTTGCAGGTGTTCCGGGCTGCTGCCTTCGGGCAGCATCAGCACCAGCAAGCGGACCGGCGAGAACGGAAAATCGATCGAGCGCGTCACCGCCGCGCCGGTCACCTCGACCAACCGGCTGAGAGCGGTGGGGTCGGTGCTGCTGCGAACCAGTGTTGAAAGCAGGAACACGCTGGCCAGAAGTGCCACATAGCGGATGCGGTTGAAGGGTGGCGCATCGCGGAACTCGACAAGGCCGGGATAGACCGAGGCATATTCGAAAAACGTCAGCAAGGCACCGAACAGCGCGATCAGCGCGGCGATCTGCCTGGTGTCTGGCCCCATTCCGGGCAGCATCAGCGCCGGGGTCGCAATGACCAACGCCACCAGAATGGCACGCACCAGTGCGCCTGTCAGCCGAGAGACCACTGCCCCAACCCTTTGCCTTGCACGGAGCCGATACGATGCCGGACCCCTTGTGCCGTTTCTTTTCCGCCAATTGTGGCGGTCTGCCTCATTCTCGCCATGAAAATGCCCGTTTTGCTTTGCTGTGGCAACATCTTGTTAACTATGGCGTTTCCAATGGGGCTTTTTCACGAAGGAACTGGTGCGGCTTTGCATCAAATTTGGCTCAAGAAAAAGGCCGCCTTGATCGTTTCCGGTCAGGCGGCCCAAGATGTTGTGGATAAACGGGTTTTCAGACCCAGGGTCGCGATTGCGCCGCAGTGGCCTCAAAGCTGTCGATGGCGCGCACTTTTTCCAGCGTCAGGCCGATATCGTCGAGCCCGTTGAGCAGGCAGTGCTTCTTGAAGGCATCGACCTCGAAGGGAAACACCTGCCCGTCGGAACTGGCCACCGTCTGCGCGGCAAGGTCAACGGTCATGCGGGCGTTGGCACCCTTGCGGGCGTCTTCCATCAGCACGGCAACCGCCTCGCGGGGCAGCACGATCGGCAGGATGCCGTTCTTGAAGCAGTTGTTGAAGAAGATGTCGGCAAAGCTGGTGGAGATCACTGCCCGGATGCCGAAATCCAGAAGCGCCCATGGCGCATGTTCGCGCGA
Organism: Phaeovulum sp.; assembly: GCF_030684035.1. GTDB lineage: Bacteria > Pseudomonadota > Alphaproteobacteria > Rhodobacterales > Rhodobacteraceae > UBA6213. The sequence goes on from NZ_JAUXPI010000002.1 coordinate 20,571, forward strand.
GGAACCGCAGCCGAAGTTGTCGCCCGCAACGAGGATCTCGGTCTTGCGATAGGCAGGCTGGTTGAGCACGAAGCCGGGTATCTCGGCCCCGTCCTGGGTATAGCGCATTTCGTCGAACAGGTTCTTGCCCAGCCCGGTGCGGGCGATGGTTTTGAGAAACTGCTTGGGAATGATCATGTCGGTGTCGATGTTGACGAGCGGCATGGGGGCCGCGATGCCGGTGAGGGTGGTGAATTTCTGCATCACATCATCTCCCTTACATCCGTCAGCCGCCCGGTGATCGCCGCCGCGGCCGCCATTGCGGGGGAAAGCAGGTGGGTGCGCCCGCCCCGGCCTTGGCGGCCTTCGAAGTTGCGGTTGCTGGTTGCCGCGCAGCGTTCGCCGGGGGCAAGCTGGTCGGGGTTCATCGCCAGGCACATCGAGCAGCCTGCCAGCCGCCATTCCATGCCCGCGTCGATGAAAATCTGCGCCAGCCCCTCTTCCTCGGCCTGCGCGCGCACCAGGCCGGAGCCCGGCACCACCATGGCGCGCATCCCCTCCTTGATCTTCCTGCCCTTGAGAATCGCGGCGGCGGCGCGCAGGTCTTCGATGCGGCCGTTGGTGCAGGAGCCGATGAATACGGTATCGATCTTGATGTCGGTCAGCTTCATCCCCGGCGTCAGGCCCATGTAATCAAGGCTGCGCTGCGCCGCCTCGACCTTGCCGCCGGAAAAGTCGGAAGGCGCGGGCACCACGCCGGTGATCGGCAGCACGTCTTCGGGGCTGGTGCCCCAGGTCACGACCGGGGCGATGTCTTCGCCTTTCAGCGTCACCACCTTGTCGAAATGTGCGCCGGGGTCGGTTTTCAGGGTTTTCCACCAGTTGAGCGCGGCTTCCCACTGGGCACCTTTCGGCGCATGCGGGCGGCCCATGACATAGGCAAAGGTCTTCTCATCGGGGGCAATCAGCCCGGCGCGCGCGCCGCCCTCGATCGCCATGTTGCAGACCGTCATGCGGCCTTCCATCGAAAGGTCTTCAATGGCAGTGCCGCAGTATTCGATCACATGGCCGGTGCCGCCCGCGGTGCCGGTCGCGCCGATCACGCTGAGCGTGATGTCTTTCGCGGTGACGCCGGGGCTGAGGTGGCCGGTGATTTCCACCTTCATGTTGCGCGATTTCTTCTGGATCAGCGTCTGCGTGGCCAGAACATGCTCAACCTCCGAGGTGCCGATGCCATGGGCGAGCGCGCCGAAGGCACCGTGGGTGGCGGTGTGGCTGTCGCCGCAGACCACGGTCATGCCCGGCAGGGTCCAGCCCTGTTCGGGGCCGACGATATGGACGATACCCTGGCGCACATCGGAAACCGGGTAATAGACCACGCCGAAATCGCGGGCGTTCCGATCAAGCGCGTCAACCTGAATGCGGCTTTCCTCGTTGGCGATCACCCCCGAAACGCGGTCAAGCGTGGTCGGCACGTTGTGATCTGGCACGGCGATGGTCTTTTCGGGCGCGCGCACCTTGCGACCGGCAAGGCGCAGCCCTTCGAAGGCTTGCGGGCTTGTGACTTCGTGGACGAGGTGGCGGTCGATATAAAGCAGGCAGGTGCCGTCGTCCGAGGTGGAAACGACATGGGCATCCCAGATCTTGTCATAGAGGGTTTTCGGGCCGGTCATGGCAAACTCGCTAGCTGGCGGAATGGGGAAACGGGCGGCATGGGCTGGGCCGCGGCCGCCGATCAGGCGCGCGCGGGTATCGCTCGGCTTTCGCCGAAAAACCGCCACGGCAGGCGGGCGCGGTCATCCATGTCGAAAAAGCGGATCATAGGGGCGTCATACGCGGGATCGGACTTGCAGGCAATATGCGGCGGGGCTTGCGGTGGCGGCACCGGCCCTGTATCGGGGCCGGTCCCCGGTGGTTGAGATTCCGCCCCCTCGATGCTAGCTGTGGGGCGAGCCTTGCGCCGGGAAATGTCGGCGCGCTTCCAGGAGGACCCGGTTCTGACCCATTCTGACCCTGCGACCGGCTTGCCGGTCGGGCCGCGCCCGGCGCATGCCGCTGCCGACTATACTTCCGCCGATCTCTTGGCCCTCGTGATCGCCTCGATCGAGGACGACAAGGCCGAGGAGGTGGTCGAGATCGACCTGCGCGGGCGATCGTCGATCGCCGATTACATGGTCGTCTGTTCGGGCCGCTCGTCGCGGCAGGTGGCGGCGATTGCGGACAAGCTGATGGACCGGCTGAAGGCCGAGCTTGGGCTGATCTGCCGGGTCGAGGGCAAGGAGCAGGGCGACTGGGTTCTGATCGACGCGGGCGAGGTGATCGTGCACGTTTTCCGGCCCGAGGTGCGCGAGTTCTACCAGCTTGAGAAGATGTGGCTGGGCCAGCCCGCACCGGGGCCGGGCCTAGGCTGATGCGGGTTCAGGTCTGCGCTGTCGGGCGGCTTCGCGCCGGGCCGGAGGCGGTGCTGATCACGGATTATCTTGACAGGTTCGGCAAGACCGGGCGCGGGCTGGGTCTTGGCCCGGCGCAGGTGATCGAGGTTGAGGACAAGAAGGGAGGCGGCATCGAGGCCGAGGCGGCGCTTCTGGAACGGGCGGTGCCGGGCGGGGCCTTGCTGGTGGCGCTGGATGAGCGCGGCGCGGTGCTGAGCTCGCCCGAATTCGCCGCGAAACTGGCGGGCTGGCGCGACGCGGGGCAGCAGGACCTGGCGTTTGTGATTGGCGGCGCGGACGGGCTTGCGCCGGGGTTGCGGGAGCGGGCCGATTTTTCGTTGAGTTTCGGAAGCATGGTCTGGCCGCATCTGCTGGCGCGGGTGATGCTGGCCGAACAGCTTTACCGGGCGGCGACGATACTGGCGGGCGGTCCTTACCACCGGGCCTGAATAACACGCGTGTTATCTTGATCAAGTCACTGATATTACACAATAAATCAGATTTCATTAAGGATTTGGCAAGGCTTGGCCCTGCTGCGGCTGCGTCCTTATGACACCTTCGCCGCGCTGGCCATCGACCCTGCCGGGGCGCACAATCCGGCTGCTGGCGATGGTACCAGCAGGCCCGCCGCGAGCCGCGCTTTGCCCCGGCGGGAAGTTGCGCGCGAAGGAGTCCGTGGCGATGAAAAAGCTTCTGTTGATTCTGGTGTTGGCTCTGTCTGCCTGTGCGACCGTGCCCAATACCTTTGGCACGATGATTCCCGGCACCCTGACCTCGCTTCGCGATGGCACGGTGCTGCCGATGCAGATCGAGGTGACCTATGGCAGCGGCAAGATCACCGCCACCGATCCGCGTAACGGCGAGGTTTTTGCGGGCACCTATACCGCGATGATGGAAACCCAGGTGCTGCAACATTCGCAGCAGACCTTCCTCGGGCCGCAGGTGACCGGGCAGACGGTGCAGACCAGCGGTCTGGCGACCGGGTCGGCGGTGCTGGTGGGCAACAAGGGCCATGTGATGAACGTGACGATGAAAATTCAGCCGGGCAATCCGCCGCACGGGTTCGGCGAGGCCACCGACAACCGCGGCCAGAAATACAACCTGCAGTTCTGATCGCCGCCGGGCTGTCTCGGGTATTTCTGCGAGGAGAAAGCGCGGGCGGTTGCCGCGCCGGGGTGGGGCGGGTAAAAGGGCGCGAGTTCTGAAGGAGCGCCCCATGGCCACGCCGAAACCCGTTGTCTTGTGCATTCTTGATGGCTGGGGCGTGCGGGCCGAGCGGCGCGGCAACGCGCCCTTGCTGGCCGAGACGCCGAATTTTGACCGCATTATCGCCACCTGCCCCAGTGCAACGCTGATAACCCATGGCCACGATGTGGGGCTGCCTGCGGGGCAGATGGGCAATTCGGAGGTCGGGCACACCAACATCGGCGCGGGCCGGGTGGTGGCGATGGACCTTGGCGCGATCGATCTGGCGATCGAGGATGGCAGCTTTTACCGCAATGCGGCGCTTCTGGCCTTCGTTGCCGCGCTGAAGGCGTCGGGCGGCACCGCGCATCTGATGGGGGTCATCTCGGATGGCGGCGTGCATGGGCATATCAGCCATGTTCTGGCTGCCGTCCGCGCCATTGCCGGGGCCGGGGTGCCGGTGGCGCTGCACGCGATCACCGACGGGCGCGACGTTGCCCCCAGTTCGGCCGGCGGGTTCATCGCCGATCTGCTGGCAGGTCTGCCCGAGGGCGCAAAGGTGGCAACGGTGATTGGCCGCTACTGGGCGATGGACCGTGACAAGCGCTGGGACCGGGTGGCGCGGGCCAGCGCGGCGATGCTGCGCGGCGAGGGCGCGGCGGCGGCGGATGCCGGGGCGGCGGTGGCGGCGGCCTATGCGCGCGGCGAAACCGATGAGTTCATCGCGCCTTCGGTGCTGGCAGATTATCGCGGGGCGCGCGATGGCGACGGCTTTTTCTGCCTCAACTTCCGCGCCGACCGGGCCCGCGAGATTCTGGCGGCGCTGGCCGAGCCGGGGTTTTCGGCCTATGCCGTGGGGGCGCGGCCAAAATGGGCGGCGCTTTTGGGGATGGTCGATTATTCGTCGGCGCATGATGCCTATATGCGCGCCGCCTACCCCAAGCAGGTGATCGTGAACACGCTGGGCGAATGGGTGGCAAAGCACGGGTTGCGGCAGTTCCGGCTGGCGGAAACCGAGAAATACCCGCATGTGACGTTCTTCCTTAACGGCGGGCGCGAGGTGCCGGAGGCGGGCGAGGCGCGCTACATGGCCGCTTCGCCCAAGGTGGCCACCTATGATTTGCAACCCGAAATGTCGGCCCCCGAAGTGACCGACCATTTCGTGGCGGCGATTGGCGCGGGCTATGATCTGATCGTCGTCAACTATGCCAACCCGGATATGGTGGGCCATACCGGCAGCCTGCCCGCCGCGATTGCCGCCTGCGAAGAGATCGACCGCGATCTGGGCCGGGTGCTCGGCGCACTGGAGGCGGCGGGCGGGGCGATGGTGCTGACCGCCGACCATGGCAACTGCGAAACCATGATCGACCCGGTGACCGGCGGGCCGCATACCGCGCATACCACCAACCCGGTGCCGGTGGTGCTGATCGGCGGGCCGCCGGGGGCGAGGCTTCGCAGCGGTCGGCTTGCCGACCTTGCGCCGACGCTGCTGGAGCTGATGGGCCTGCCGTTGCCGCCCGAGATGACCGGGCAAAGCCTGATCGTGCAGTGATGCGGCGGGCGCTGGTTCTGGCCCTTTTGCTGGCCTTTGGCGCGGCACGGGCGGAAGTGCCCGCAGCCGAGGCGGCGCGGGCCGCCGCCGAGGATTTGCGCGGCACGATTGCAGCACTTGATGCAGCACGGCGTGCCTCGGACCGGGTGGCGGCGCTGACCGCCACCATTGGTGCCTACGAGCGCGGGCTGGCGGCTTTGCGCGAGGGGCTGCGGCGGGTGGCGGTGCGCGAGGCGGAGATTGCCACCGGTTTCGCGGCCCGGCAGGAGGAGATCGGGCGGCTTCTGGCGGTGATGGCGGCGATCGAGCGCACCGACGCGCCGCTGATGCTGTTGCACCCCGAGGGCGCGCTTGGCGCGGCGCGCACCGGCATGGTGCTTTCCGAGGTGACCCCGGCGGTGCAGGCAAGGGCCGATGCGCTGGGTGCCGAACTGGCGGAACTGGCAGGCCTGCGCGCCTTGCAGCTTGGTGCCGCCGAGACGCTGGCGGCGGGGTTGGCCTCGGCGCAGGCGGCGCGCACCGCGCTGAGCCAGGCAGTGGCCGAGCGCACCGATCTGCCAAAGCGGTATCTGGAGGAACCCGCCGAGTTGCAGGCGCTGCTTGCGGCGGCCGAAACGCTGGACGGCTTCGCGCTGGGGCTGGCCGACATGGAGCAGGACATCGGCGCGCCGATGGCCGATTTCGCCGGTGCCAGGGGCGGTTTGCCGCTGCCGGTGCTGGGCACGGTGCTGCGCCGGATGAACGAGGCGGACGCAGCGGGCATTCGCCGCCCCGGCCTGGTTCTGGCCACCGAGCCCGGCGCGCTGGTGACCACGCCCTGGGCCGCCACGATCCGCTACCGGGGGCCGCTGCTCGACTACGGAAATGTGATGATCGTCGAGCCTGCAACGGGGTATTTACTGGTTCTCGCCGGGTTGGGCACGGTTTATGGCGAAACCGGCGAGGTGCTGGCGGCAGGGGCACCGCTGGGGTTGATGGGCGGCGATTTGCCCGATGCGGCGGATTTCGGGCAATGGGCGCAACAAGGCGGTGGTGCCAAACGCAGCGAAACGCTTTATATGGAACTGAGACAGGGCAAGGTGCCCGTGGACCCGGCCGTGTGGTTCACCATGACAAGGGATAGCCAGGGGTAGAGGATGAGGAAATTCGTGATCGCCGCGCTGAGCGGCACGGTTGCCGGGGCGCTTCTGACCACGCAGTTTGCCGGACCGCTGGTGGCGCAAGAGGCGGCGCGGCCTTCGTCGGTCTATGAGCAGCTTGATCTTTTCGGCTCGATCTTCGAGCGGATCCGGGCGGATTATGTGGAAGAGGTCGACAGCAAGAAGCTGATCGAGGCGGCGATCAACGGCATGCTGACCTCGCTCGACCCGCATTCAAGCTATCTGCCGCCAGATGATTACGCTGATATGCGGGTGCAGACGCGCGGCAGTTTTGGCGGGCTCGGCATCGAGGTCACGCAGGAGGAAGGCTTCGTCAAGGTCGTCTCGCCGATGGATGACACCCCGGCTGCGGCGGCGGGCATCGAGGCGGGCGATTTCATCACCCATGTGAACGGCGAATCGGTGCTGGGGCTGACGCTTGATCAGGCGGTGGACAGGATGCGCGGGCCGGTGGGCAGCGAGATCATCATTACCGTGGTGCGCGAGGGGCGGCCCGAGCCGTTCGACGTTTCGATCATCCGGGCCACGATCAAGCTGACCGCTGTCAAGGGGCGCACCGAGGGCAAGGCCGTGGTGCTGCGCATTTCCACCTTCAACGACCAGACCTATGCGAACCTTGAGGAGAGCATTGCCAAGGCGATTGCCGATCTGGGCGGCATCGACAATGTTTCGGGCTTCGTGGTCGATCTGCGCAACAACCCTGGCGGGCTATTGACCCAGGCGATCATGGTTTCGGACGCATTCCTTGATGCGGGCGAGATCGTTTCCACCCGTGGCCGAGACCCCGCCCAAAGCGAGCGGTTCAACGCGGTGGCGGGCGATCTGGCGCAGGGCAAGCCGGTGGTGGTGCTGATCAATGGCGGCTCTGCCTCGGCTTCGGAGATTGTCACCGGGGCGCTGCAAGACCACCACCGCGCGATCGTGGTGGGCACCAAGTCGTTCGGCAAGGGGTCGGTGCAAACGGTGATGCCGATCCGGGGCGATGGCGCGATGCGGCTGACCACGGCGCGCTATTACACCCCCTCGGGGCGTTCGATCCAGTCACTGGGTATTGCCCCCGACATCGTGGTGCAACAGCCGCCGCGCGCCGCCGCAACCGAGGACGGACCCGCTTCGGCGGCGACGGCGAACCGCAACGAGGCGGGTTTGCGCGGCTCGCTGAACAACGATTCGATGACCGAGGATGAAAAGGCGCAGTTTCTGGCCGAACAGGCGCGTGCCGAAGAAGCGGCAAAGCTGCGGCTGGAAGATTACCAACTGGCCTATGCGATCGATATTCTGACCGGGCTTGCGAAACTCGCCCCGGCGAAATGAGCCTTGCGGGGGGGAAGCACCCCCCCCGCCGCCTTCTGAAAGCCGAGCCATGACCGACGCGCCGCCGCTAAACCTGCCGTATCGGCCCTGTGTGGGGGTGATGCTGGTCAACCGTCAGGGCCAGGTCTTTGCCGGGCAGCGGATCGACAGCCCCGGCCCCGCCTGGCAAATGCCGCAGGGCGGCATCGACAAGGGCGAGGAACCGGCGGCGGCGGCGCTGCGCGAGCTTTCGGAAGAAACCGGGGTTACCGCTGATCTGGTGGAGATCGTGGCCAACATGCCCGAATGGCTGAGCTATGATCTGCCGCCAGAGCTGCTTGGCCGGATCTGGGGCGGCAGGTTTTGCGGCCAACGGCAGCTTTGGTACCTAATGCGTTTTCTCGGCCGCGACGATCAGGTGCACATCGACACCCCGCACCCCGAATTCGAGCGCTGGCGCTGGATCGGTGCCGACGAGCTTTTGGGCTGCATCGTGCCGTTCAAGCGGCAGGTCTATGAGGCGGTGATTGCCGCCTTTCGCCCGCATCTGGCGTAACGGCGCGGCCTTTAGCGCAGCAGTTTCAGCAGATCTTCGGTCGGGTAGCCATCGGCCAGCATGCCGCGCGCGCGTTGAAAGGCGGATATGGCGGCGGTGGTGTTGGGGCCGACCTTGCCATCGGCACCCTTGGTATCGAACCCGGCCGCGGTGAGGCGGGTCTGCAATTCGACCCGCTCGGCAAGGTTCAAAAGCCGGGTGCCACGCGGCCAGCCGGTGGTGAAGGCACCGCCTCCGGTCATGCGGTCGGCGAGGTGGCCGGTGCCGATCACATAGGCATCGGCGGTGTTGTAGGCGGCGATGGCGAAGAAGTTCGCGTAGATCAGGTAGGCCGGGCCGCGCGCCCCTGCGGGCAGCAGCACCGAGGCAATCCCGTGGTCGGGCGGCAGCCCGCCTCCCGGCAGCCGCACGCCCATTGCCAGCCAGTCGGCATGGGCGCGGCGGGCGTTCTTGCCGGTCGCGGCGTAGGGGAAGCCCTCGGGCAGCACCACCTCGACGCCCCAGGGCTGGCCCTTTACCCAACCGGCGCGGGCAAGGTAGGCGGCGGTCGAGGCAAGCGCATCGGCGGGGTTATCGCCCCAGATATCGCGTTTGCCATCGCCGGTGAAATCCTGCGCATAGGCGAGGTAGGAGGTGGGGATGAACTGGGTGTGCCCCATTGCCCCCGCCCAGGAGCCGACGAGATGCGCGGCATCGACCTCGCCCGCGTCGATGATTTTCAGGGCGGCAAGCAATTCAGCCTCGAAAAAGTCGCCACGCCGCCCGTCGAAGGCGAGTGTCGCCAGCGCCGGGATGATCGGCGCTCCGCCGCGCTGGCGGCCGAAATTGGTTTCCATGCCCCAGACCGCGGCGAGGATTTCGCGCTCCACCCCGTAGCGCGCCTCGAGCGCGTCGAACAGCCGCTTGCGTTCGGCGAGTTCGGTCTGGCCGGTCTTGATCCGCGTGGCGGAAACGGCGGTGTCGAGATAGTCCCAGATCGGCTGGTCGAATTCGTTCTGGCGGCGGTCGCGGCCGATCACCGTGGCGTCGTAATGCACGCCGCGGAAGGCGGAAACCAGGGTTTCGCGGCGGATCCCGGCGGCCTCGGCGCGGCGCGAAAAGGCTGCGATCCAGCTTTGCAGCCCGGCGTCGAGCGTGATGCCTGCGGCGGTCGGGGCATTGGGCATGGGGCCTCCGATAGGGGTTTGCGCGGTGGCACCGCAGGCGGCGAGGCCGAGCGTGGCGGCGGCGAGGGTGGCGGAGAAGGGGTGCATGGGCTGCCTGTTGTTTCGTGGCAGTCTAGCGCGGCGCGGAGTTGCGGCCAATGGCGGGGCAGCACCTGGCCGGGCATTCAGCGGCATCTTGCCCGCTGGCCCTGGCTGCCCTAGCCCTTCGCAGGCCGATCTTCGCCGAAAAACGGTTCCATCTGCGCCACGATCACCGCGTTTTCGGCGAGCGCCCGGGCCATCAGCGCGCGTTCTTCGGCGTCGATTTCCTCGCCCGCCGCCTCGCGTTCGGCGAGGCTGCCGTAGCCGGTGACATCAAGCGGCGCGAGATCGGCCAATTTCAGCACCGCCACCGCCTCGCGCACCGCCTCGGCCTCGTCAACGCCGGTGGCGTAGAGCAGCAGCCCCGCCCCGGTGGCCCCCTTCGGCAACCCGTCGCCCGCCTTGCGGCCAACCTCGACGGCGAGGGTGAAGACCTGCTGCGGGCGTTTATCGCGGCCGGGGCTGGGGGTCTCAGTCACGCAAAAGCTCGTTGATCGAGGTTTTCGAGCGGGTCTGCGCATCGACCTTCTTCACGATCACCGCGCAGTAAAGGTTGACCCCGCCCGAGGGTAGCGAGCCTGCGACCACCACCGAGCCTGCGGGAACCTCGCCGTAGCTCACGGAGCCGGTTTCGCGGTCGTAGATTCTTGTCGACTGGCCGATGAACACGCCCATGCCAAGCACCGAGCCTTCGCGCACGATGCAGCCTTCGACCACTTCCGAGCGGGCCCCGATGAAGCAATTGTCCTCGATGATCGTCGGGCCGGCCTGCATCGGTTCCAGCACGCCGCCAATGCCGACACCGCCGGAAAGGTGGACGTTGCGGCCGATCTGCGCGCAGGAGCCGACCGAGGCCCAGGTATCGACCATCGTGCCCTCGCCGACATAGGCACCGATGTTGACGAAAGACGGCATCAGCACCGCGCCCTTCGCGACAAAGGCCGAACGCCGCACGATCGCGCCGGGAACCGCGCGAATGCCCGCCTTGCGCCAGTCGGCCTCGGTCCAGCCCTTGAACTTGCTGTCCACCTTGTCCCACCAGCCGCCGCCCTGCGGGCCGCCCGGTTGCAGCGCCATGTCGTTCAGCCGGAAGCTGAGCAGCGCCGCCTTCTTTGCCCACTGGTTCACCTGCCAGCGGCCATCTTGCTGCCGCTCGGCGACCCGCAGGCGGCCTTTGTCGAGTTGCTCAAGGGTCGCTTCCACCGCGGCGCGCACCTCGCCTCTGGTGGTGGGGCCGAGGCTGTCGCGGGCTTCCCAGGCGGCGTTGATCGTGGCTTCGAGGGCGCGGTTTGGCATGGCTCGCATGTCTTTCATGTGGCGTTGATCGGCCCAAGCCTATAATCGGGCCTTTACCCGCACGCAATGCGCGTGAAGGCCCGCCAGCCGAGGAGAATGCGATGAGCGACGAACCCCGCAGCCACCCGTTCCGCGATTCGGTGCAGGATGTCGCCGCCTCGCACCGTATTCCCGATACGCCGCAGACCCGCGCGCCTGCCTACCGGCTGGCCTTTACCGATACCGAGTTCCTCATGCGCGAGGAGTTGCGCCCGGTGCGGTTGCAGCTTGAGCTTCTGAAGCCGCAGATGATTCTGGATGAGCGCGGCATCAACACCACCATCGTGATGTTCGGCGGTGCGCGGATACCGGCCCCCGAGCTGAAGCACGAGGCCAAGGTGGCGGCGCTGGGCGAGCTGAGCCACTACTACGAAGAGGCGCGGCGCTTTGCCTTTGCGATGACCGAACGCAGCATGGCCAGCTACGGGCGCGAAAACGTCATCTGCACCGGCGGCGGCCCCGGTGTGATGGAGGCGGGAAACCGGGGCGCGCATGAGGCGGGCGGGCAGTCGATCGGCTTCAACATCGTGCTGCCGCACGAGCAGGCCCCGAATCCCTATGTGACCCCGGACCTCAGCTTCAATTTCCACTATTTCGCCATTCGCAAGATGCACTTCCTGATGCGGGCGCGGGCGGTCTGCGTGTTTCCGGGCGGCTTCGGCACCATGGACGAGATGTTCGAGGCGCTGACCCTGATCCAGACCGGCCGGATGAAGCGCATTCCCATCGTCCTTTTTGGCCGGGCGTTCTGGGAAGAGGTCATCAACTGGCAGGCGCTCTGCGAGGCAGGCACGATTTCGCCCGACGACCTGCGGCTGATCTCTTTCGTCGAAACCGCCGAGGAAGCGGTGGCAGTAATCGAGGGCTGGAAGAACGGGGTCTAAACGCGCGCGCGCTGCCAGCCGGGGGCGAAATCGAGGTTGGTGCAGCCTGCAAAGGCGGCGAGGCGGGCGAGTTCGGTGTTGAGCGCCGCCCGCCGCGCCTTTCCCATCGCCACCCCGGGTTCGCTCCAGAAGGCGCGGGTGGCGATGGTGGCGGTAGTGCGGTCGGAGCGGGTGTCGATGCGGCCGATCAGGCGCGCGCCTTCGAGCACCGGAAAGACGTAATAGCCATAGCGGCGCTGGGCTTCGGGCACGAATACCTCGATGCGGTAGTGAAAGCCGAAGAGCCGCTCGGTTCTCGCCCGGTCGCGCAGGGCGGGGTCGAAGGGCGACAGGATGCGGATGCGGGCGGGGGGGTCGGGCAGATCGGCGGCGCGCGCCAGCACATCGGGGCGGGCAAAGGCGCGACGCCGCGCGCCATCGACCCCTTCCACCTCGATCTCGATCAACTCGTCCCGCGCCAACCCGTCGCGGCACCAGTTGCGCGCATCCTCGGGCGCGATGGCGCGCCAGAAGGCGGCAATTTCGCCGGGGGTGGCAAAGCCGAGGCGGTCGAGCGCCGAGGTGCAGGCCCAGTCGATGGTTTCCGCCACCGAGGGGGTGGCGTGGCGGAAAGCGGCGGGGATGACCCGCTCGGTCAGGTCATAGACCTTCTGGAAGCCCTCGCGCCGGGTGATCGCCAGCGCGCCGGTGCGCCAGAGCCATTCGAGCGCGGTTTTCGACGGGTGCCAATCCCACCAGCCACCCTTGCCCCGCGCCTCGCCCGCGCCGACCTCGGCGGCTTTCACCGGGCCATCTGCCTCGATCCGGCGCAGGATCGTGTCGAGCTGCGCCTCGTAGCCTTCGCGGAACCAGTTGCGCCAGTTCCGGTGCAGGCGGTCGGCATCGCGCGCAAAGCGGTGGTGCCAGTGCGGGTAAAGCGACATCGGCAGCACCGAGGCGTCGTGCGTCCAGTGTTCCCAGAGCGCGCGGCGGGCGATGAGCGGCGCGAGGTTTTCGGGGCGGTAGCCGGGGCGGCGGGCACGCAGGATCATGTGGTGCGCGCGCGCGACCGTGGTGATGCTGTCCACCTGCACGAAACCCAGATCGTCGATGAGGCTGGCCAGAGCGGCACCTTTAGCGGGGCCGGTCGGAGCGCTGCCCAGCCCCGCACTGGCAAGAAACAGGCGGCGGGCGGCGGGGTTGGGCAGCGTGGGCAGCGGCATCGCCTAGTGCAGGTCGGGCGCGTCAGGGCGGCGGGCGACGCGCGGCGGCGGTTCCTGCCCGGCTTCGGCGGCAATTTCGGCCCGGCTGCGGCGACCGCGTTCGGTGGCCGATTTCAACTGCCCGCAGGCGGCCATGATGTCTTCGCCGCGCGGGGTGCGAATCGGGCTGGCATAGCCTGCGTTGTGGATGATGTCGGCAAAGGCGTGAATGCGGTTGCCGGAAGATCGCTTGAAGGGCGCGCCGGGCCATTCGTTGAACGGGATCAGGTTCACCTTGGCCGGAATGCCTTGCAGCAGCGCCACCAGCCGGTAGGCATCTTCCTTGCTGTCGTTGACGCCTTCAAGCATCACATATTCAAAGGTAATGCGTTCCGAGTTGCTGAGGCCGGGGTAGGCGCGCAGGGCATCAAGCAGGGTGGCGATGTTCCATTTGCGGTTGATCGGCACCAAGGTGTCGCGCACCTCGTCGGTGGTGGCGTGGAATGACACCGCCAGCAGGCAGCCGATTTCGGTGGCGGTGCGGGCAATTTCGGGCACCACGCCCGAGGTGGAGAGCGTGATTCGGCGGCGGCCAAGGGCGATGCCCTCGTTATCCATCACCACCTTCATCGCGTCGCGGACGTTTTCGAAATTGTAGAGCGGCTCGCCCATGCCCATCAGCACGACGTTGGAGATGAGCCGGGTTTCATCCTTGGGGGCACCGCGTTCGGGCCATTCGCCAAGATCGTCGCGCGCCAGCATCACCTGACCGACGATCTCGCCCGCCGTGAGGTTGCGCACCAGCATCTGGGTGCCGGTGTGGCAGAAGGTGCAGGACAAGGTGCAGCCGACTTGGCTGGAAATGCAAAGCGTGCCGCGGTCTTCTTCGGGGATGTAGACCACCTCGACCTCGTGCCCGCCCGCGACGCGCACAAGGTATTTGCGGGTGCCATCGTCGGAAAGCTGGCGGGTGACGACCTCGGGCAGCACGATCTCGAAATGCTGCGCGAGAAGCGCGCGGTAGTCCTTGGCAAGGTTCGACATGGCGGCGAAATCGCGCAGGCCCCAGTGATAGACCCATTGCCAGACCTGCCCGACGCGCATCCTTGCCTGCTTCTCGGGCGTGCCCGCGGCAATCAGCGCTGCCTGAAGCTGGCTTCGGGTGAGCCCGACGATATTGATGCGCGCGGCCTCGGGCCGCTGGCGCGGCAGCACGCGGACATCGGGGGCGAGGGCGGAGGCGGCATCGGTCATCGGCGGTTCCAGCGGCTCGGGAAGCCCTGATATAGGGGATGCGCCACAAAAACGAAACAGCCGATGCGCGCCCTATTTGCAGCGCGCGGTTGCCTCTTCAAGTGCGGCGGTAAAACCCAGCAGCGAGAAGGTGTCCTTGGTGTTGGTGGGGCGTGCGGAGACACCGGTGACAATAGCCGAAGCCCCGGCCTTCAGCGCCGCAATGATCTTGGCGTCATCCTCGGGCGAGCCCGCCCAGGCGGTTTCGTTCTGGGTGAACAGCTCGAACTTGGTGCCGCCTACATCCAGCACGACCTTGGAACCCGGCGCGAAGGGATACCCACCGGCGAAGGAAACCTCGCCCTTGCTCTGCGGAAAGAAGGAGACATAGAGCAGGATCTTGCCGCGTGTCGCCTGCGCCGGTTTGCCGTCGCGGGTGTTCACGGTTTCCTTTGGCTGTGAGACGATCCAGCAGGATTTCTCGGGCGTTTCCTCGACGAACACGCTCCAGTCGGTGGCGGCGGCGACGCGGTTGGTGCTGTCTTGCGCCAGGAGCGGGGCGGCGGACAGGTTCAGCGCCAGCACTGCAACAAGGGCGCCACGCATTCCGAAATGGGTCATCTCTCAACTGCCTCCAGCGGTATTGCTGCCCCGGCTTCGCGCCATGAGGGCCTGATGCCCTTTTTTCGGATGGCGCAGCCCTTTTCAACTCGATATCGAACAGATAGCGCAAAATTGGCGGCGGGTAAAACCCATCTTGGCGGGAAACCGCCAAAACCCCGGGAGGATTGCATGGCGGCGGTGCCGATGGTCGAGCTGTGGCGGGGCGGGCGGCTGGAAAGCGCGCATCTCGGGCATGCGGTGGTCTGGGGGCCGGGCGGCATCGAGGCGGCATGGGGCGACCCCGCCGCGGTGATCTTTCCGCGCTCGTCATGCAAGATGATCCAGGCGCTGCCGCTGATCGAAAGCGGCGCGGCGGCGGCGGCCGGGCTGAGTGCGCGGCAACTGGCGCTGGCTTGCGCCAGCCATCAGGGCGCGGCGATCCATACCGAGGCGGTGACGGCGTGGCTGGCGGCGCTTGGCCTTGGCGAGGCCGATCTGCGCTGCGGGGCGCATTTGCCGAATGACCCCGAGGCGCAAAAGGCGCTGGTCTGTTCCGAAATCGCGCCTTGCCAGATCCACAACAACTGCTCGGGCAAGCATGCCGGGTTTCTGACGCTGACCAGGCACCTGAAGGCCGGGCCGGAATATGTCGATCCGGCGCATCCGGTGCAGCGCGCGGTGCGCGAGGCATTCGAGGACGTGACCGGGGAGGCAAGCCCAGGTTTTGGCATCGACGGCTGCTCGGCCCCGAACTTCGCCACTTCGGTGGCCGGGCTTGCCCGAGCAATGCAGTTTTTCGCCGTTGCCAACCCAGAAGGCAACCGCCGCGAGGCGGCAGCGTCGCGTTTGGCGCGGGCGATGATGGCTTACCCGGAAATGGTGGCGGGCGAGGGCCGCGCCTGCACGCATCTGATGCGCGCCATGGCCGGAAAGGTGGCGGTGAAAACCGGAGCCGAGGCGGTGTTCGTGGCAATCCTGCCGGAGCAGAAACGTGGCATTGCGCTTAAGATCGTCGATGGCGCCACCCGCGCCTCGGAAGCGGCGATCGTGGCGCTTCTGGTCAGATACCGCGCGCTTGCGCCTGCCGAACCGGTGGTGGCGAAGTATCTGACCGGACCGCAAAGAAACTGGCGCGGCCTCGTTACCGGCGAATTGCGGCTGGCGGCAGGGTTTGCCTGACAGCGCGAATTGCTTCAGGAAAAATATCCCCGCCGGAGGCCAGCCCGGGCGGTGCTGCGCTCCGCGGGGGATATTTGACCTGAAGCAGGCGGCTCAGAGCATCTGCCAGATCAGCCGCAGCGCCAGAAGCGTCGAGGTGGTGACGAGCAGCGGCTTGATCAGCCGCGCGCCGATTCGCATGGCAAGCCGCGACCCGAGCCGCGCGCCCGCGACCTGCGCCAGCCCCATGGCGATGCCCACGGCCCACCAAGGCGCGCCGATCAGCGCGAAGGCCAGCAGGCCGCCGAGGTTGGAGGCGAAGTTCAAGAGCTTCGTATGCGCGGTGGCGCGCAGCACGCCAAAGCCCGCAAGGGTGACAAAGCCGATCATGTAGAAGGCACCGGCACCGGGGCCGATCAGCCCGTCGTAAAAGCCGATCAGCGGCACCACGAAGGCGGTGAAGGTGGCGGGGGCAATGCGCCGGGCGCGGTCGGTATCATCCAGCCCCTTGCGCAGCCAGAAAAACCCGGCGATGCCGATCAGCACCAATGGCAGGACGAGGCGCAAGGGTTCGGTCGGGATCACCGAGACGAGGAGCGCACCGGCGATGCCGGCGGCAAAGGCGACCCCGGCGGTGCCGAGCTGATGGCGCAGGTCCACATGGCCCTGCGCGGCATAGCTGAGGGCTGCGGTCGCGGCACCGAACACGCCTTGCACCTTGTTGGTCGAAAGCGCCTGCAAGGGCGAGGCCCCGGCAAGCAGCAGCACCGGCAGGGTGATGAGGCCGCCGCCGCCCGCGATACTATCGACAAACCCCGCCGCGAAGGCGGCGGCGATGAGCATGAAGGCGAGGTCGAGGGAAACTTCAAACATCGGGCGCTCCGGGGCGAGGCGGCCTTGATCGGGGCTGGCCGGGGCGAAGTAAAGGGGGGCTGCGCGGCGGGCAGCGGAATTCGGCGGGCATGGACTTTCCGCTTCGGATCGTCACAAATGGCGGGATTCCGGCGGTTCGGCGCTTTGCGCCATGCGGTGCCGGATCTGGAGGCGTTTTGGAAAACCCCGGCGTGGTTCTGTTCTTGCTGCATGTCGCGGGCGCGGCGGCGTTGCTCATCTGGTCGGTGCGGCTGGTGCGCACCGGGGTCGAGCGCGCATTCTCGGTGCCGCTGCGGCGCTGGCTGCGGCTTGGGGCTGGCCGCCCGGCGCTGGCGGCGATTGCGGGCGCGGGCGTTGCGGTGCTGATGCAGAGCGCAACCGCGGTGGCGATGCTGGCCACGTCGTTCATTGCGGCGGGCACGATGACCGCTTCGGTGGCGCTGGCGATCGTGCTTGGGGCCGATGTCGGATCGGCGCTGGTGGTGCAGCTGCTGCTTTTGCGCGCCGATTGGCTGGTGCCGCTGTTGCTGCTGGCCGGGGTCACGCTGTTTCTGCGCAGCGAGGCCAAGGTGCTGCGCCAAAGCGGCCGGATCATCATCGGGCTGGCGCTGATCTTCGTCTCGCTGGGAATGATCCGCGATGCCACCGAGCCCTTGCGCGAGAGCGCGGCACTGGCGGCGGCGATGGGCTATCTGGGTGGCGATGCGGTTTCGGCGTTTCTGATTGGCGCGGTGTTCGCCTGGGCGGTGCAATCGAGCGTGGCGGCGGTGCTTTTGGCGGTCACATTCGTGGCCGAGGGGCTGATGCCGGTTCCGGTGGCGGCGGCGATGGTGTTGGGGGTGAACCTTGGCGGCAGTTTCATCGCCTGGTTCCTGACGCTTTCGGCCGAGATCGAGGCGCGGCGCGTGGTGCTGGCCAATCTGATGCTGCGCGGCGGTGGCGCGGTGCTGGCGCTTTTGGCGCTGGGCACTGTGGTGCGGTATCTGCCGCTTGTCGGCGCAGGCGGGGTGCGGCAGATCCTGACGCTGCACCTTGGCTTCAACCTGATCGTGGCGCTGGTGGCGCTGCCGTTTTGCGGCCCGGTTCTGCGCGCCACGGCGCGGATCTTGCGCGCCCCCGAGGTGCCCGCAGATCTGGCGCGGCTTTCGGCGCTGGAGCCTTCGGCGCTGCCCTTTCCCGACCGGGCGCTGGCCTGTGCGGCGCGTGAGGTGCTGCATATGGGCGAAGAGGTCGAGGCGATGCTGCGCCCGGTGCTCCGGCTTTATGCGAGTTGGGACGCGCCGACCGCCGAGGCGATCCGGCGCAAGGAAAGCGCGGTGGACCGGATGCATTTCGAGACCAAGCTTTACCTCGCACGGCTGACGCGCGAAAGCGAGGGGGTCGAGGTGGCGCGGCGGTCGGTGGAGCTTGCCGATCTGGCCGCGAACATCGAGGCGGCGGGCGATGCCGTTTCACGGGTGATGTTGGGGCTTGCGGCGCGGATGGGCCCGGAAAACCTGCGGTTTTCCGAGACCGGCTGGCAGGAGCTGACCGATTTTCACGACCGGGTTCTGGCCAATGCGCAGGCCGCGCTGAACGTGCTGATGACGCTCAACCCCGATGCCGCGCGGGCGCTGGTGGAGGAGAAGGAGCGGGTGCGCGTGGTCGAGCACGATTTGCAGCGCTCGCATCTGGAGCGGCTTCGGCAGGGGCTGGTGGAAAGCATCGAGACATCGAACGTGCATCAGGAAACGCTGCGCGCGCTCAAGCAGGTGAACACCGCCTTCACCATGGTCGCCTATCCGATCCTGTCGGAAACCGGCGATCTGCTGGCCAGCCGGTTGGCGCGACCACCGCAGGGCTGAGGCCTGTCAGTTGGCCTTGCGGGTGAAGAGGTCGAAGAAGAAGGCCAGACCTTCGGGGCTGCGCAGCGAATTCATCGAATGGGTGTCGCCCGGGCGGATCTCGAAATAGAGATCGACCCCGGCGGCCAGCAGCGCCTGGCGCGATTGCTCGGCCCCGGGGTGGTAGGCGGTATCTTCGCCGCCGACCATCAGGCTGATCGGCAGGTCTTTCAGCGGTGCCACATTGGGCAGGTCCGCGTCGGCCAGATAGCTTGAGGTGGAGACGATCGAGCGGAACAGTTCAGGGTGGCGGATGGCCACGCGGAGCGACGATTCGCCACCCGCGCTATGGCCGGTGAGGTAGAACTGGCCGCCCTCGACCGGGTAGAGCTTCAGCATCTCGGCGAGGAACTGCGGGATCAGCGTATCATCGGCATAGGGGCCATACATCGGGCGCACGCCGTTGTATTCGGTGGAGACGCCGATCACGATCATGCCGCGCGCGCCCGCTTCGGGTTCGAACCGCTCGACCATGCTCATCGCACCTTCGATGGTCTGCTCGCCGCCGGGTATGGCAAGCAGGGTCGGGTAGGTTTTGGCGGCATCGTAGCCGGGTGGCAACGCCAGCGCATAGTAGATGTCGGAATTGTCGGCGAGTGTCACCATCAAGCGCTCAACCGCCTGCGCGGGGGTGGCAAGTGCAACTGCCAGCACGATCGCCGCAAGGCGCGCAAACACGATGTTCATCTGGTTCTCTCCCCTGATGCCCTTCGGGGCAGCGCCGCGATTTCGCAATGCCCCCTTTTAGCGGAGAACTGCGGGCTCACCGCGTGGGCAAAGTGTCGCGGCGGCGGTCAGGCTTCGGGGTCGGGCGCTGCGGCACCGCGCTGTTGCGCGGCGGCCCAGCGATTGAGCCATGCGGTGCCTGCAAGCGCCAGTCCAAGGCCGAGGAAGGCGGCGACGCGGGTGAGGCCGGTCAGGCCCGCCGCATCGATCAGGAACACCTTGAGCACGGTCAGCACCACCACCGCCATTGCCAGCCGCCGCAGGCCCGCCGAGCCGCGCGCGATTGACTGGTAAAGCAGCAAGGCGGCGGCAAGCACCATTGCCACGGTGTAGCTGATCAACTCGCCCTGCGGCAGCCGGTCAACCCAGAGCGCATCGCCGACCCAGAAGCGGCGAATCTCCAGCCCCAGCCAGAGCGCGGCAAAGAGGCCGGAGCCCCAGAGCAGCGGCAGGCGCAGCCACGGCAGCCGGTTGCGAAAAGCGCGCGCCGCTGCAAAGGCCAGCGCTGCGGGCACGAGGTAGGCGAGGGTCAGGGTGTCGAAAGGCGTGGGGCCAGCCACTGCGTTGTCACCCGCGAAGCCTGCGGAAACCAGCGGGTTGGCCACCAGCGCCGCGATCAGCAGCCCGGCAAGGCCCATCGCGCCGGTGAGCGCGGCCAGCGCCTTGCGAAACGGCAAAAGCGGCCCGCCCGCCTGAAGCCGCCAGAGTGCCACGAGCGCGGTGACAAGCCAGGGCAGCGCAAGCAGCGTGACACCCCAATGCGTGGCTGCGGCATCGCCCGCGAAATTGTCGCGCAGCCAGCGGAAGATGACGACATCGATGAGAATGGCGGCAAATCCGACGCCGGCGCTTTCCAGAAGCGGGGTGACCCGATCGCGCCCGAGACCACCGAGCAGCACCCATGCCGCCGCCATCGCCCCGCAAGTGGCGAGGAAGCCGAGCGCAACCTCCCAAAGCGGCGCGGTGAGCGCCCAGTCAATGCCGGGATCGAGCAGCAGCCGCCAGCTCAGCACCAGCAGCGCCGCCTGAATGTACCGGCCCATTTCCGGCAGCCGGAAGCGGCGGTCGAGTGCGGCGGCCACCACCACCAATGCGGCGAGCGCCACGGTCAGCGCGGTTTCGGTGAGCAGGATGAACAGCGCGAAGGCGATGAGCGAGAGCGCGGAAAGCGTGGCCAGCGCGGCGCGGCGCAGGTTTTGCGCATCGTCGCGGGCGTAGAGCACCGCAAGCCAGACCATCAGCGCCGCCAGCGCCATGATGTGCAGCGCCCAGGGATTGTCCCCGATCACCAGCGCCGGGGCCCAGAAAAGTTCAAGCGCCAGCGCCGCGAGGGGGGCAAAAAGCACCGCCCCGGCCGCCCAGATCAGCGCCAGCGGTGCATCCGCCGCGCGCAGGCTGCGCCAGGCGGCGGCAAGGCTGCCCGCCAGCGCCGACGCCAGAAGCATGGTGACAGTGACCGGGGCCGAGGTTTCGGGCTCGCGCCAGACGATCATCTGCGCCATGAATTCACCGTGCAGCGGCCCGCCAAAGGCCTCAACCGCCAGCCGCGCGAGAAAGCCGAGCGCGGGCAGGGCGGTCAGGTCGGCCAGTGCCGGGGCGGATTTGGCCCAGAGCGCGAAGGCCAGGACGAGGGCGGCGAGCAGCGCGAAGATCAGCAGGCTTTCGGCGGCGGTATCGGTGCCGAGCAGCATCAGCGTCAGGCAGGTGGCCAGAAGCATGCCCGCGGCGAGGCGCACCGGGAAGGCGGGCCATTCCGCCGATTTGCGCAAGAGCCGGTCGGATACCATGGCACCCGCATGGACTGGCCAGAGCCGCAGCGGCGGCACCGCGACGGCAAGGAGGGCGAGGCCCGCGAGCATCGCCGCGAACCAGCCCGGCGCGCCGCCACCCGCCAGCGCCATTGCGCCGCCCGCATAGCCAAGCGCCAGTGCCAGCACCGAAACCCAGGCCCAGCGGCGCGCCGCGTCGATGCCAAGCCCGGTTGCGGCGATGAGCGCGAAATAGGGAAAGAGCCACCAGATCACATCGCTTGCGCCGCCGACAAGGAAGGGGGCGGCGGTGGCACCCACCAGCCCGACCGCCGCCAGCCACGGCCCGTAAAGCCAGCCAAGCACCAGCGCCAGCGCGGCAGTGGCAACGAGGCCCGCAAAGGCCAGTTCGGGGCCGATCAGCCCGTAAAGCTGCCGTGCCGCGATGACCGAGGCAAAGAGCGCCACGATACCGGCACCGGCAAAGGTCGAGGGCAGGTGGGCGGTGACCTGCCGCGCGCCGTCGCCGTGTTGGCGGCGCAGCCATTCGCCCGCCGCCACCAGCGCGAGGCCAAGCACCATTGCCGCCGCCACCCGCGCGGCGGGGGGCAGCAAGCCGTGCTCGACGCCGTACTGCAGCAGGAAGATCGCGGCGAGCGCCAGCGACACCGCCGAAACCACATAGACCCAGTTGCGCGCGAGCCAGCCAAGCGCGGCACCGAACCGTTCCGCGCTGATCACCAGCGGGCGGTTCTGATCGGCGGGCGCGGGCGTGGGGCCCAAGGGAGCGGCTGCGGGCCGGGGCGGGGGCTGCCAGTGCGACGGGGTTTCGGCTGGCGTGGCAGGGGTGGCGAGAGGCACGGGTTCGCTGGCCGCGTCGGGCTGCACGATTGCGGGGCTGCCGCCTGCCTCGATCCGGGCGAGCCTTTCGCCAAGCCGCCGCAGCCGGGCGGCCAGCACCAGAGTATGGATCGGCAGCCAGATCAGCAGGCCGACGACGGCCAGCGCCAGCAGGATCAGAAACATTTCCAAGATGCGCGCCCCCGCCAACCAGTGCGCCCAAGCTAGCTTGCGGTGCGCAGGCTGGCAATCTCAGGCGAAATCGGTGACCGCGTAGCCTTGCAGATAGAGAAGTGCTGTCAGATCGCCGTGGTTGATGCGCAAATCGCATTGGGCGGCGACCGCGGGCTTGGCGTGCAGCGCGACCCCCGCGCCCGCAAGATGCAGCATGCCGAGGTCGTTGGCACCATCGCCCACCGCGATGACATCGGCGGCGGTAAGGCCGAGGCGAGCGGTGGCGCGTTCGAGCGCGGAAACCTTGGCGGCGCGGCCAAGGATCGGGCGGGCAACCTTGCCGGTAAGCTTGCCATCGGCGACCAGAAGCGTGTTCGCGTGGTGCTCGTCAAACCCCAGATGCGCGGCGACAGCGGCGGTAAAGGCGGTGAAGCCACCCGACACCAGCACCGCATGGCCGCCGAAGGCGTGCATTGTGGCAACCAGCGCGCGCCCGCCGGGCGTGTAGCTGATGCGCTCGGCCAGCACCCGGGCGATGACGGTTTCGGGCAGGCCCCCGAGCAGCCCGACCCGCTCGGTCAGCGCGGCCTCAAAGTCAAGCTCGCCATTCATCGCGCGGGCGGTGATGTCTTTCACCCGCGCGCCGACGCCTGCCATATCGGCCAACTCGTCGATACATTCCTGGCCGATCATGGTGCTGTCCATGTCGGCCAGCAGCATGCGTTTCTGGCGACCCTCGGCGGGCTGCACGCAGAGGTCGATGCCGAGCGCCTGCAACCCCTGCCAGATTTCCCATTGGTTGGCGGGCACCTGCGGCAGGTCGAACTCGGCCGCCACGCCGGGGTTGAGCCAGACCGCCGCACCGCCACCCCAGGCATCGCGCAGGCTTTCCACCGCCACCCGATCCAGCGGGCGGCCTGCGGGGTTGGCGATCAGGCTGGCGATGAACATGGGGGCCGGTTTCCGAAAGTGAACGGGGCACGTCGCAAAATGCGCGCAAAGCGGCGCTTATCGCAATTTCGCCGCTTGTGCCAGTGCCGCGCTGGCGCTATTCCCGGCGGCGGGACACCCCTCCCCAACGGGGGGCATTTATCTGGAAGGATACCATGTCTGAATACGAGACCCCGGCTGCGCGCCCGGCTAACCCGCGCTTTTCCTCTGGCCCCTGCGCTAAAATCCCCGGCTTCACGCTGGAGATGCTGGCCGATGCGCCGCTTGGCCGGTCGCACCGCGCCGCAGTGGGCAAAGCCAAGCTGAAAGAGGCGATCGAGTTGACCCGCGAGGTGCTGCGGGTGCCTGCCGATTACCGGATCGGCATCGTGCCCGGATCGGATACCGGGGCGGTGGAAATGGCGCTTTGGTCGCTCCTTGGGGCGCGGCCAGTGGAAATGCTCGCCTGGGAAAGCTTTGGCGAAGGCTGGGTCACCGATGTGGTCAAGCAGTTGAAGCTTGATGCCAGGGTGCGCAAGTCCGCCTATGGCGAGATCGTCGATTTTGCCGAGGTCGATTTCAGCGCCGACGTGGTTTTCACCTGGAACGGCACCACCTCGGGCGTGCGGGTGCCGAATGGCGATGCCATCCCCGCTGACCGTGCGGGGCTGACGATTTGCGATGCGACCTCGGCGGCCTTCGCGATGGACCTGCCTTGGGACAAGCTCGATGTGGTGACCTTCTCGTGGCAGAAGGTGCTGGGTGGCGAGGGCGGGCACGGGGTGCTGATCCTCAGCCCCCGCGCGGTCGAACGGCTGGAAAGCTACACCCCGGCCTGGCCGCTGCCGAAGGTCTTTCGGCTGACCGCCAAGGGCAAGATCAACGAAGGCATCTTCGTGGGTGAGACCATCAACACGCCCTCGATGCTGGCGGTCGAGGATTACCTTGTGGCGCTGAAATGGGCGAAAGCCATTGGCGGGCTTCCGGCGCTGATCGCGCGGTCCAACGCCAATGCGCGGGCGATTGCTGACTATATTCGCGGCAAGGACTGGATTTCCAACCTCGCGGTGGACCCGGCTACGGCCTCGACCACCTCGGTGTGCCTGAAGTTCACCGATCCGCGCATTGCGGATGGGGCGGGCTTTGCCAAGGCGGTTGCGAAGCGGCTGGAAAAGGCAGGCGTGGCGCTGGATGCGGGGGCGTACCGCGATGCGCCGCCCGGCTTGCGTATCTGGTGCGGCTCGACGGTGGAAACCGCCGATGTGGCGGCGCTGATGCCCTGGGTCGAATGGGCGTTCAACGCCGAAATCGCCGCGCAGGCCTGAATGGCGGGGTGGGCAAGCGCCCGCCCGCCTTTCCACATTTCCGACATTTCAAGGAGCCCAGAAATGGCACCCCGTGTTCTCGTATCCGACAAACTCTCTGAAACCGCCGTGCAGATCTTCCGCGATCGTGGCGTGGAGGTGGACTATCTGCCCGATCTCGGCAAGGACAAGGAAAAGCTGCTGGCGGTGATCGGCCAGTATGACGGCCTTGCAATCCGCTCCGCCACCAAGGTGACCGAAAAGATCCTTGCCGCCGCGACCAGGCTCAAGGTGATCGGCCGCGCCGGGATTGGCGTGGACAACGTCGATATTCCCGCCGCCTCGAAAAAGGGCGTGATCGTGATGAACACGCCGTTCGGCAATTCGGTTACCACCGCCGAGCACGCGATTGCGATGATGTTCGCGGTGGCGCGGCAACTGCCCGAGGCCTCGGCCAGCACCCATGCCGGGAAATGGGAGAAGAACCGTTTCATGGGGGTGGAACTGTTCAACAAGACGCTCGGCGTGATCGGCGCGGGCAATATTGGCGGCATCGTCTGCGACCGCGCGCTGGGGCTGCGGATGAAGGTCATCGCCTATGATCCGTTCCTCAGCGACGAGCGGGCGCAGAAGATGGGGGTGACCAAGGTCGAGCTGGATGAGCTGCTGGCGCGCGCCGATTTCATCACCCTGCATGTGCCGATGACCGAAAAGACCCGCAACATCCTGAGCCGCGAGGCGATTGCGAAGATGAAGAAGGGCGTGCGCATCATCAACTGCGCGCGCGGCGGGCTGATTGACGAGGCGGCGCTGCAGGAGGCGCTGAGCGCAGGGCAGGTGGCCGGGGTGGCGCTTGATGTGTTCGCCACCGAACCGGCGACCGAATCACCGCTGTTCGGAATGCCGAATGTGGTCTGCACGCCGCACCTTGGTGCCTCGACCACCGAGGCGCAGGAGAACGTCGCGCTGCAGGTGGCCGAACAGATGTCGGACTACCTGCTGACCGGGGCGGTGCAGAACGCGCTCAACATGCCTTCGGTGACGGCGGAGGAAGCGGCGGTGATGGGGCCGTGGCTGAAACTGGCGGCGCATCTGGGTGCCTTCGTCGGCCAGATGACCGATGAGCCGATCAAGGCGATCAATATTCTCTATGACGGTGCGGTTGCCGAGATGAACCTTGCGGCGCTCAATGCCGCTGCCATCGCGGGCATCATGCGGGCCACCAACCCAGATGTGAACATGGTCTCGGCCCCGGTGATCGCGCGCGAGCGCGGCATTCAGATTGCCACCACAAGGCAGGAAAAATCGGGCGCGTTCGATGCCTACATCAAGCTGACGGTGGTGACCGAAACCCGCGAGAGGTCGGTGGCGGGCACCTGTTTTGCCGATGGCAAGCCGCGCTTCATCCAGATCAAGGGCATCAACATCGACGCCGAGGTGGGCGCGCACATGCTTTACACCACCAACCGCGACGTGCCCGGCATCATCGGCACGCTTGGCGGCACGATGGGCAAGCATGGGGTGAACATCGCCAACTTCACCCTTGGCCGCGCCAAGGCCGGGGGTGACGCGATTGCCATTCTCTATCTCGACGAGCCGCTGAAACCGGCGGTGATTGCCGAATTGCAGGCGACCGGTCTTTTCCAGCAGGTGAAGCCCTTGCAGTTTGAGGTCGCCTGAAGCCTGTGGTAACGAGTGCCGGCCTTCCGCCCAGGCGGAAGGCCTTTTCATTGCGGGGCATCATGCAGACCTATGCCGTCGGCGACATTCACGGCCAACGCGCGCTGCTGGAGCAGGCGCACGAACTGATTGCGGCGGATCGCGCGGCCAATGGCGAGGCGGATGCGCCGGTGGTGCATGTGGGCGATGTGGTGGACCGTGGCCCCGACAGCCGGGGATCCATCGCGTTCCTGATGCAGGGGCAGGCGGCGGGCGCGCCGTGGCTGGTGCTGAAAGGCAACCATGACCGGATGTTTGAGGGCTTTCTCGCCGACCCCTGGCAGCGCGACCCCGGCCTGCGAGCCGAGCTGAGCTGGCTGCACCCACGGCTGGGTGGGCCGCAAACGCTTGAATCCTACGGGCTGCGAAAACCGGCGGATCGGCCGGTCGATCAGGTCCATGCCGAGGCCTTGGCTGCGGTGCCGCAGGCGCACCGCGACTGGCTTGCCGGGCTGCCGCTTTACCATCTGCGCGGGCAGGCGCTGTTCGTGCATGCGGGCATCCGCCCTGGTGTCGATCTGGCGGCGCAGCGCGAGCATGACCTCTTGTGGATCCGCGCCGATTTTCTGGAAGATACCCGTGATCACGGCGCGCTGGTCGTGCATGGCCACACCGCGATCGATGCGGCGCGGCATCATGGCAACCGGCTGAACATCGACAGCTCGGCTGGCTATGGCGGCCCGGTTTCGGCGGTGGTGATCGAGGGCCGTGATGCCTGGCTCTTGACCCCGGCGGGGCGGGTGCCGCTGCTGCCCTGAGCCGCTGCATTCCGCCCGCATTCCTGCCGCCGCCCCGCCTTGCCAAAGCCCTGCCCGCGTGCTTGCATGGGCACATGCGTATGCGCCTCGTGCCCTGGGCCTGGGTGGTCGTGCTGATGGCCGCTGCCGCCGTGGCGATGCTGCTTTCCGGCCGCGCGCTGGTCTGCGGCTGCGGCAGCGTCCGGCTTTTCAGCGCTGCCGCCGAAACCGCCGAGGTCTCGCAGCAATTCACCGATTGGTACACGCTTTCGCATCTGGTGCACGGGTTGCTGCTTTATGGTGCGGCGTGGCTGGCGCTGCCGCATCTGGCCTTGGCATGGCGGATGGTTGCCGCCGTGGCGGTCGAGGCGCTTTGGGAGGTGATCGAAAACGCCGACCCGATCATCGGGCGGTTCCGCGCCGAGGCGGCGGAACTGGGCGCGGTGGGCGATACCGTGCTGAATGCCGAGGGCGACATTCTGGCAATGGTGGCGGGGTTCTGGCTGGCGCGGCTGTTGCCGGTCTGGGCTTCGGCGGCACTTGCGGTGGCGCTGGAACTGCTGGCCTTCTGGGCAATCGGCGATGGGCTGGTGCTGATCGTGCTGCGCCGGATCCTGCCCGCGGCGGTGCCCGGCGGCTAGCCCACGACGCCGCGTAAAGGCTGGCGCGGGGAGGCGCGCGCAGCTAGGCTTTGGCGGAACTCTGGGGGAGATTACCATGACAGACATCGTCATCCTGTCGGGCGCGCGCACCGCTATCGGCACCTTCGGCGGCAGCCTTGCGGGGCTGGGGCCGATCGATCTGGCGACCATCGCCATGAAGGCGGCGCTGGAGCGGGCCGGGGTTGAGGGCGGGCAGATCGGGCATGTGATGCTTGGCCATGTCATCAACACCGAGCCGCGCGACATGTATGTGAGCCGCGTTGCGGCGTTGCAGGCGGGGGTGCCTGAAACCACGCCTGCAATGAACGTGAACCGGCTGTGCGGCTCGGGCGCGCAGGCGATCGTTTCGGCGATGCAGGCGCTGATCCTGGCAGATGCCGATTTCGCCCTGGCAGGCGGCGCGGAATGCATGAGCCGCGCCCCCTACAGCCTGCCCGCCGCGCGCTGGGGCCAGAAGATGGGTGACGTGAAGGCCGTCGACATGATGACCGGCACGCTCAACTGCCCGTTCGGCAGCGGCCACATGGGGGTGACGGCGGAAAACGTGGCGCGCGAGATCGGCATCAGCCGCGCCGATCAGGATGCCTTCGCGCTGGAAAGCCAGCGCCGCGCGGCGGCGGCAATTGCGGCGGGGCATTTCAAGGCGGAAATCGTGCCGGTCGAGATTGTCGGGCGCAAGGGAACAGTGGTGTTCGACACCGATGAGCACCCGAAGGCGACGAGCCTTGAGGCGCTTGCGGCGCTGCGGCCGGTGTTCCTCAAGGACGGCACGGTAACGGCAGGCAACGCCAGCGGCATCAATGACGCCGCGGCGGCGCTGGTGCTGGCGCGGGCCGATGCGGCGGCGAAAGCCGGGCTCGCCCCGCGCGCGCGCATTCTCGGCTATGCCCATGCCGGGGTGCGGCCCGAGGTGATGGGGCTCGGCCCGGTGCCCGCCGTGCGCGCGCTGCTGGCGCGGACCGGGCTCAGGCTGGCCGATTTCGACTGGATCGAATCGAACGAGGCTTTTGCCGCGCAGGCGATTGCGGTCAGCCGCGAGCTGGGGCTTGATCCGGCCAGGGTCAACCCCGACGGCGGCGCGATTGCGCTTGGCCACCCGGTAGGGGCCACCGGCGCGCTGCTGACGGTGAAGGCGCTCCATGCGCTGGAACGCAGTGGTGGCCGCCGGGCGCTCATCACCATGTGCATTGGCGGCGGTCAGGGCATAGCGCTGGCGATCGAACGGGCCTGATCCTGCCGCCTGCTTTGGTCCAAATATCCCCGCCGGAGGCGACTGCGGCGCTGGTGCTGGCCTCCGGCGGGGGTATTTCGCGCGAAGACGAAGCGGCTTGGAGCCTGCCCGACAAAACTGGGCACCGGTTTTGTCGCCAGGCAGACCCTAGCGCAGGGTGATTTCGGCGCGGGCGGCATTGCCCTTGGCGTCGATCACGCTCAGCACGACAAAGCCGGGGCCGGGCATCGGCAGGGTGGTTTCACGCGCCCGGATCGCCAGCGCCACCGGCACGCCGTTGGCGAGCCAGGTGAAGGGCGGGGTGCCGCCGATGATTTTCACCGCCAGCGCGCCGCCGGGTGCCTCGATCAACGCGCCGTCCGGCGGGAACATCAGATCTGGCGCATCCGGGTTGCTGGTGGCGAAGGCCGCACCGCGGGGGCGAAAGCGTTGCAGCGGCTGCGGCAGGCGCTCGGTTGGCAGCAGCAGGGTTGCGGGGGGCGGCGGCGGCAGCGGGTCGGGGGTGGCTTTTGCGCGCCCGATCAGCTCGAACAGGATCGGTGCGGCGAGATCGCCGCCAAAGGCACCCGGCACCGGGGTACCGTCGGCGCGGCCAAGCCAGACCCCCGCGACGTGACGGCCGTCAAAGCCGAGCGCCAGTGCATCGCGGTGGCCGTAGCTGGTGCCGGTCTTGTAGGCGAGACGACCCGGCGCGGCCCCTGCGGGCGGCGGCAGTCCGGCGAGGATATCGGCAACCTGCCAGCCCGCCACCGGGCCGAAGAGGCGCTGCGTCAGCGGCGCGCCCGGCCCCGGCTCGGCGCTCAGCGTGATCGGCGCGCCGAGCCGGGCAAGGGCTGCATAGGCCTGCACCAGCCCTTCGAGGCTGACCCCGACCCCGCCCAGTGCTACCGCGAGGCCGGGCGTGCCCTCGACCTCGGCGCGCACACCGGCGCGGGTCAGCGTGGCCAGCAGCCGCGCCGGGCCGACCGCTTCGGTCAGGCTTACCGCCGGGATGTTGAGCGAGGCCTGCAACGCGGCGCGCACGGTGACGGTGCCGCGAAACTGCCGGTCGAAGTTTTGCGGCCGCCAGTTGCCGAAGGCGGTGGGGCGATCTTCGATCAGGGTTTCGGGGTGGGCGAGGCCGTCATCGAAGGCCAGCGCATAGATGAAGGGTTTGAGGGTCGAGCCCGGTGAGCGCAGCGCCGTGGTCATGTCAACGAAGCCCGCGCGGGCATCGCTGCTCCATTCCGCCGCGCCGACATGCGCCAGGATCGCGCCGCTCTGGTGGTCGGCAAGGATCATCGCGGCGGTCAGCCGGCCTTCCTGCCCCGCGACGGCACGGCGCGCCAGCGCCTCGGCGGCGCGTTGCAATGCGGGGTCGATGGTGGTGGCAATGCGCGCCGCCCCCGGCTGCGCCCGGTGCAGCCTTTCGGTCAGGTGCGGCGCGAGCGCGGGAAAGCCGCGGCGCGTGGCGGGGACGGGTTCGCGCAGTGCCGCCGCCACTTCGCTAGCGTCAAGCATGCCCGCCGCCGCAAGTCGGGCCAGCACGCGGGCCCTTGCGGCCTCGGCGGCTTGCGGCGCGCGGTCGGGGCGGCGCGCCTCGGGGGATTGCGGCAGCGCCACCAGCAGCGCCGCCTCGGCGGTGGTCAGACGGCGCGGCTCCTTGCCGAACCAGGCCAGTGTCGCGGCGCGGATGCCCTCCAGATTGCCGCCATAGGGGGCAAGCCGCAGGTAGAGGTCGAGGATTTCGACCTTGCTCAGCCGCTGTTCCAGCGCCAGCGCCACCCGGATCTGGCGGATCTTGCCCGCCACGCTGCCGGTTGGCCCTTCCTCGAGCAGCCGGGCAACCTGCATGGTCAGCGTCGAGCCGCCCGAGATCACCCGGCGGTTCCAGAGCGCCTGCGCAACGGCGCGGCCGAGCGCCAGCGGATCGACGCCGGAATGGCTGTAGAAGCGCTGATCCTCATAGGCCAGAAGCAGCGTCACGAAGCGGTCATCGACCGGGCCGGGTGCCAGACGCCAGCGGCCATCGGAAACCTGAAAGGCGCGCAACAGGCTGCCATCGCGCGCCAGCACCTCGGTGCCGATTTCCACCGAAAGCGGTGGCAGCTCGGTGCGGGCCACCCAGCCGCGCCCGGCATCGAGCAAAAAGGCGGCGGCCCAGAGGGCCGCCACCAGCAAGATCAGACCACGGTGCAAGCGCAACGGATCAGTACACCGTGACCCGCCCGGCAGCGGTCTGCGCGCGCATGTCGGGTCGATACATGTCTTCAACGCTTGCCGCCGGGTGGTGGAAACTGCCGGGGCTGATAGCGCGCACGATATAGGCAAGGCGGAAGATATCGCGGCCATACCAGTCGATTGCCGCAAGGAAGCGGTCCTGGCGGAACTCGGTCATCGAGGTGCCCTGGGCAATGTCGAGCCAGTCGAGCGCCGCGATATCGCCCGCCCGCAGCAGGTTCGGGTTGTCAATCTCGAAGCCAGCGGGCAGCGGGTCGTTGACCATCAGCCGCGCCGCGCCATCGGCCTCGTGCGGGATGATTTCGAGCACCACCACCAGCCTTGTGCCCTGCACCACGCTTTCGGGCGAAACCGCCTCGCCTTCGAAGGTGTAGTAGATGCGGTTGATCGTGTAGCCCTTGCCGCCAGCGGGTTCGGGCACCTCGGGAACGCCGAAGGTGGTCAGCGTCAGCGTGGCCTGGGTAAGCGAGCCGTTGCCGATGCTGGCCGGGCTGAACCCCGGCCCGTCATCGAGCACCCGCACCAGCGGCCCGGTGAACGGCATGCCGTTGAGGGTGAAGCCTTCGGCCCCGGGGCGGTCGATGAGCGCATGCGTGGCCATCAGCGCCCAGGTCGCCTCCTGGGTGGAAAGCCGCTGGCCCTGAAGCCGGAGCGCCAGCGCCTGGCCCGCCTGATCTGCGGCAATCACATTCGACCCCGCCTCGACTGCCAGCGCCAGAACCGCGGCCTGATCGCGCAGGCGGGTGCCGTAATCCACCCGCCAGAGCGGGGTTTCGGGCGAGCGGTCGGCCATCAGCCGCGCGGCACGGGCAAACATTGCGTCGGCCCGGGTCTGTTCGCCGTAAGAGGCGAGGGCGGCCCCCAGTTGTGCGGCGGCAAGCGGGGTGGCGAAATCATCGCCCTTCACATCGGAATAGTAGCGAAGATCGCCCACCGGCACCGCGCCTTCACGCGCCAGCACCATCAGCGCATAGGCGATATCGACACCGCCGCCGTTGCTGCCCGCATCGAATTCGGGCGCGTAGTTCACCTGATTGCGCAGATTGTCGAGCGCGTTGCGGAAGGCGTTTGCGGGCACCGCATAGCCCTGCGTCTGCGCCCGGCTGAGGAAGTCGGTCACATAGGCATCAAGCCAGAGGTCACCCGAGTCGGGATACCAGAGGCCAAAGGCACCGCTGGCATCCTGATTGGTCAGCACTTCGGAAATCGCGGCGGTGATGCGGGCGCTGATATCCTCTTGCCCGGCAAGACCCATCGCCGCGGCGACGTCGTTGAAATAAAGCAGCGGCAGCGCCTTTGAGGTGATCTGTTCGGTGCAGCCGTAGGGATAGGCATTGAGCGAAGCCAGAAGCCCCGCCGTATCGAACCGCGCCAGCGGCCCGACCGCAAGCGTGGCGTGTCCTGTGCCCGGCACGAAGCCAGCGAAGACATTGGCATCAAGCGTGAAGCTTTTGCCCGCCGCCAGTTCAAAGCGCGACTGATGCGAAACCGCCGGGTCGAGGCGCTGCACCGGGATGCTGAGCAGCTTTTCCAGCCGCTTGCCATCGGGCGTGGTCAGCGCAATGCGCAGCGTTTGGGTGCCTTCCACTTCCCCCGCCGTGACCGGAATGCTGAGCGAGAAGGTGCGGCGCGGCGCGAGGTTGACCTCGGTCGGGGTCGCGCCGAGGTTCAGCCCGGTGGCCGAAACCTCCAGCGCCATGCGGCCGGGCGCGCCCGAGGTATGGGTCAGCTCCAGCAGCAGCCGCGACTGATCGCCCGGGGCCATGAAGCGCGGAACGGTGGCGGTGACCACCACCGGATCGCGCACCAGCACATCGGTGCTGGCCTGACCGATGCCCGAAGCCGACCACACCACCGCCATCAGCCGCACCGTGCCGTTGAAGGCGGGCATGGCAAATTCGGTGCGGGCGTAGCCATCGGAACCGACAGTCAGCGGGCCGGAGAAATAGGCGACGAGCTCTTCGGTGGGGGGCGGGGCCTGCATTTTCAGCCCGGCGTCGGAATCGCCGCCAGAGCGCAACACGCCCAAAGTGCCCGAGCGCCCGTCGATCAGCCGCCCGTAAAGGTCGCGCAGGCCGATGCCAAGGCGGCGCTGGCCAAAATAATGCGCGGCGGGGTCGGGGGATTTGAACCCGGTCAGGTTGAGAATGCCAAGATCGACCGCGGCAATGGTGGCCCAGGCGGTTTCACCCGCTGCCACGCCGTCAACCTTCAGCGCCACCGGCAGCGGCGCGCGCGGATCAGAGGCTGCGGCCACTTCCAGCGTGGCATTCAGGTGCCGGGCACCGGGGTCAACGGTGGCGTGGGCAAGGCCGAGCGCGCGGTTCGGCACCCGGTCGGCGGCGGCGTTGGCCAAGGGGCGCAGCACCGAGGCGGTGACATAGGCCCCCGCGCCCCATTCATCGGTCACCGGCAGTTCGATCACGTTCTCGCCCGCCGTTACTGCCACGGTTTGCAGCGAAATCAGGTGGTTGGAAAGCACCGATACCACCGCCACGCCATCGGCCTGCGGCACCAGGCGCAACCGCGCCACATCGCCGGACCGGTAGCTTGCGGCATCGAGCGAAAGCGTCAGGCGGTCAGGGCTGTCGATGGCACCGGCGGGGGCATACCAGCCCGCGTAGAAATCCATCGAGGCCGCGGCATAGTTGCCGCTGACCGATTCGATTTTCAACTCGTAATGGCCCCAGTCAACCCGCGCGCCAATCTCGACCGCGCCTGCAGTGGTGAGCGCCAGATTGCCCTCTGCCACGCGGGTGCGGTGGGTTACCGGCTCCCAGTTCCAGGAGCCGGAAACGGCGTACCACTGGTAGCGGGTCTCAACCCGGTTCACCACCCAGTGCACCGGCATCGCGGCGGGGGCAGCATTTGCCCCGAGTGCGACGATCTGGAACCGCGCTTCGGTGCCTTCGGCAACCACATCTTCGGCGAACATCGGCTTGATGCCGAGGAAGGGCCGCGCCGGAAGCACGGTGCGGGAAATCTCGCGTTCGACCGGGCGCCCCGAGCCTTCATAGGCGCGCATGGTGAAGGATGCCGTAAGCGGCCCCATCACCTCGTCGCCGGGATCTGTCAGCACCGGGTAGTAGAGCGCCCGGCCCAGCGCATCGGTGGTTGCGGCCCCGAGAAAATCGTAGGTGGTACGAAAGCCCTCGTGCTGAAGTCCGAAACGGAAGCCGGGGTAGCCGTCAAGCGCCTCGGCGCGGCTCAGCCGCAGGTCGCCGTCAAGGTTGAGGTTGGCTCCGGGCGCGCCAAAGAGATAGCGCGCCTCGATGCCAAGCTCGACCGTCTGGCCAAGTGACAGCGGGCCTTCGGGCAGGGTCAGATCGAAGTCGATGCGTTCGGGCAGGAAGTCTTCAACGAGCACGCGCCGCGAGGCGAGCGGCGGCGCGTTCACATCGGCGAACACATCAAGCCGCCAGGTGCCGCGCGGCGCGCTGGCGGCAATCGGGAAGGCCACCACATGCCCGCCCGCGCCAAGGTCGGGGGCAAGGGTGCGCGCGTATTCCACCCCGTCGGGGCGCATCAGCACCGCCACCAGCGGCAGGCCGGGCAGCGCCCTTGTGGCCGCATCGCGGGCCAGCATGGTGACATTGACGGTTTCGCCGGCGCGGTAGGCGCCGCGGTCGGTGGTCAGGAACACATCGATCGGCGGGGCCGGGGGCATGCCTTCAACGCCCCGGTCGGAAAGGTCGAATTCGGCATCGGTGAGCGACAGGAAGGCCATGTCATCGCCCGCCGCCACGGTAACCAGCGCGGGTGCCGAGGAGCCTTTGCCGCCGGTAAGGCCGGGGGCGAAATGCGCATAGCCCTGCGCGTCGGTGGTGGCGGTGCCGAGCACCGCATTGGCCTTGGACACCAGTTCAACCGCAACACCTTCGCGCGCCCCGGCATCGGAAAGACCGCGCACCACCACATGCAGCCCGTCGCTGCCCGAAAGCGTGGAAAGCCCGAGGTCCGAGATCACGAACCATTGTGTGGCGGGGGGAATATCATAGGGGTCGGTGCCGGGAACCGCGGCTTGCAGCGCATAGACGCCGGGGCCGAGCGGCCCGGTGACTTCCTGCACCGGCAGCCGGGTGGTGACATCGCGGTTGGTCACAAGTTCAACCTCGGCGCTGCCTTTCCAGACGGTTTCGGCCATGGTTTCGTTGAAGTAGTCGAACGACCAGTAATCAAGCGCGCGGGCAAAATAGTCGTCACGCATTGCCGCGACCAGATTGCGGTCGGAGACCCGCAGCAGCGTGAGTTCCAGCGTATCGGTATTGACGCTTACCACCGGCAGGCCGGCATCGGCGGCGCGCGGCAGCACATAGGCGCGGCCATCAAAGCGCACAGCCGGGGTGCGGTCGCGGACATAGGCGGTAACGGTCACATCCGAGGCCAGCACCTCGCCGGTGGCGGCAGGCAGACCGGAGCGGAAGGTAAACGCATAACGCGCGCCATGCACAAGGCCCGCAACGCAGATCTGGCTGGCCTCGGCCTCGACCGAAAGCCCGGCCTCGGGCAGCTTCACGAAGCTTGCGTAATCGACGCCGGCGCGCACCAGATCATCGGTGAAGCTGACGCAGATCCTCGGGCTGGCGCTATCGGCCTCGACCTGATGCTCGGCAATCCGGAAGCCGTATTTTGCGGCGGCGTCCTCAAGCGCCGCGGCAATGTCTTCGCGCCGCGAGATCGACTTGGCGAGCCTGAGCGCGGGCACCATGTCGCGGCCGCGATCGACCCGTTCCAGCGCCTGGCTCAGCACCAGCAGGGCCTCGGCGCGGACCCCGGCAGAGCCGGTGCGCAGATAGCCGTTGATCGCCGCCAGCAGCGCCCGGTTGGCCTGCGCGTTCATCTCGCCGCTGTTGCCCCCCATCGCCAGCAACAGGCGGCCATATTCCAGCCAGTGGTCGGGGGCGTCGGTCAGGTTCAGCGTGGCACCCTGCAGCCGCATTGCAAGCCCGAGATCGCCGGAACGGCGCGCCTCGGTGACCGCGTCAAGCAATTGCGTGTCGGTCCAGTTGTTGGTCAGATGCGTCTGTGCCAGCGTTGCGGCCTGGGTGTAGGCGGCGGCAAGATCGCGCGCATCGAGAAACGCCAGTTCCGCTGCACGCCCGATGGCGCGGTTGGCCACACCGGCGGCGGCAAGGCGCATCCGCGCCGAATAGGCCCCCTGGTAGGCCGATTCGCGGGTAACCGCCGATTTCGGGAAGCACGAGCCGTTGCGGGTGTTGTAGGTCATTGCCACGCAAGCGCTGTTGGAAAGGCAGGCGGTCATGCAGGCTTCAAGCGTGGTATCAAAGATTTGGGTGATGTCGGTGCCGACAAGATCGAGGTTTTCGCTCAACACCAGCCGCTTTGGCGGGATCAGCGGTGTTTCCTGCGCGAAGACGGGCATGGCGAGGGCGCTCAGAAGAACCGCTGTCAGCAGGGCGCGCATGGGAAACTCCTTGATGGCTGAATGTCGGGATGGTCTCACTTTCGCCCTCATGGCGCAAGCGCGGGCGGTTTCGCGGAACCGATTAAGCGCTTGTTCACTGAGGTTGTGCAGGCTTGGCGCGAAACATTCAGGCAACAACGGGCACCTAGAGGATGCAGGTCAGCATTGCCGACAAACTGGCGCAGGAACGCCGCGCCCGGCTGGCGGCCGAAAGGTTGCTGGAACAGAAGAAAGTCGAGCTTTTCGCCGCGAACCAGAAGCTCGCGCTGCACGCGCGCTCGCTTTCGGACCAGATCGTGGAACAGCGGCACGGGCTGGAACGCGCCCGCGCGCAGGCCGAATCGCTGGCTGGCGAAAACCACCGGGTGCGCGACGATCTGGAACTGGCCAATTCTGCGGTGCAGATTGCTCAACGGCGGCTCTGGGAAGCGCTCGAGACGATCCGAGACGGGTTTGCGGTGTTCGATGCAAACCTGCGGCTGGTCGCGGCGAACCGTTCGTATCTCGGGTTTTTCGATGGTCAGGTGGCGGTGACCGCCGGGGTCAGCTATGACGCGGTGCTGAAAATCGTCGCCGAGCATGGCATGTTCGACCTTGACGGCCGCGACCCGCTGGATTGGCACCACGAGATGGTGGCGCGCATTCGCCGCGCCAAGATCGAGCCGCAGGTGCTGCGGCTGACCGGCGGGCGCTACCTGCGGCTGATCGATCGCTGGGGTGATGACGGCGATCTTGTGTGCCTTGTGCAAGACATCACCAAGACCATGGCGCGCGAGGCAGAACTGGACGAAGCGCGCGCCAGGGCCGAAGCCGCCAACCGCGCCAAATCGGCCTTCCTCGCCAACATGAGCCACGAGATCCGCACCCCGATGAACGGGGTGGTGGGCATGGCCGACCTGCTGTGCGAAACCGAACTGACCGAAGACCAGCGGCTTTACACCGAAACCATAAAATCTTCGGGCGAAGCGCTGCTGAAGATCATCAACGAGGTGCTCGACTATTCCAAGATCGAGGCCGACAGGCTGCGGCTTTACCCGGAGGTGTTCGACCTTGAACGTTGCCTGCACGAGATCATGGTGCTGCTTGGTCCCTCGGCCAAGGACAAGGGGCTGAAACTGCTGGTCGATTACGACATGTTCCTGCCGACCCGCTTTCTGGCGGATCCGGGCCGGATGCGGCAGGTAATGACCAACCTCATCGGCAACGCGGTCAAGTTCACCCCGGCAGGGCATGTGCTGGCGCGGGTGGTGGGGATTGACCGGGGCGATGGCCACTTTGACCTGCATGTGACGGTGGAAGATACCGGTATCGGCATAGCGCCCGAGCATATCGAGCATGTGTTCGGCGAGTTCAATCAGGTCGAGAGCGAATCGAACCGCAAGTTTGAAGGCACCGGGCTGGGGCTGGCGATCAGCCGCCAACTGGTCGAGCTGATGGGTGGCACGGTCTGGGTTGACAGCGAACTGGGGCAAGGCTCGTGCTTTGGCTTCAAGGTGACGCTGGCGGTGGCAGAACCACGCGATGCGGTGCCGGGGCCGACGCCGCCGATTACCCTCAAGGCGGCGCTGGTGATTGACGATCTGATGGTGAACCGGGTAATACTGGAGCGGCAGTTGCAGACCTTCGGGCTGGCGGTGACACTCTGCCGTTCCGGTGCCGAGGCGCTGGCGGCGCTCGACGCGGGGGCGCGGTTCGACGTGGTGCTGACGGACCACCAGATGCCCGACATGGACGGGCTGCAACTGGTGCTGCGCATGCGCGAGATGGGGCAGGAGGCACCGGTGCTGCTGCTCACCTCGAACCCCGACGAGGCGGCACAGTCGGCGCTGCGCGGGGCGCTTGCCGGGGTGCTTGAAAAGCCGGTGCTGCGCTCCGAGCTGTTCCGCAACCTGCAACAGATCTCGCAACCGGTGGTGGCGGTGCCGGTGTCGGCTGAAGCGGTGCCTGCGCTGCGGCAGATGCGGGTGCTGGCGGCTGAGGATAACCGAACCAACCAACTGGTGTTTCGCAAGATGGTGAAGGACTATGACATCGATCTGCAATTTGCCGACAACGGCCGCGAGGCGGTGGCGATGTGGCAGGACCTGCGACCCGATCTGGTGTTCATGGATATCTCGATGCCCGAAATGGACGGGCGCGAGGCAACGCGGCAAATCCGCGACTGCGAACAGCTGCACGGGCTGCCACGAACCCCGATCGTGGCGCTGACCGCGCATGCGATGGAGGGCGACGCGGTGTCGATTCTGGCGGCGGGGATTGACCACTACCTGACCAAGCCATTGAAAAAGACCGCGATTGCCGAACATATCCGAAGCCACTGCCCCGGCACGGCGCGCCCCGCCGTGCCGGTGGCGGAACCCGCCTAGGTCGCCGTTGCCCGACGCGCATTGTTGGGCTGCGCGCTTTGCTGCGCTGCTTGGCCCCAGAGTGCCGGGCGTTTGCGCCTGTGCTGCCGGGGCCTCTGGCCCATCGCCCGGGGCAAGAACCGATCACCGCGGCGCAGCACGCGCGGCACGGCTTGGCGCGCCTCGCCGCCGCGCCGGGCTGCCCTGTGGCGGAATGCGGGGGGCGTTTTCCGCCCGCCATCGGCACTTGGCAAAGGCGGCGCAGCGCGCGCCGGGCGGGAATTCCGGCTTTCGGGCGAAGGGTTCGGCAGGTGCGGGGGAACCCGCGGCTGGTGCAGCGGATGAATTCGGGCGCTTGGTGAACTGGCTTGTTTCAAGCGCTGCGGGGCCGGAAAACTGACCGATCCGCGCCGCGGCGGCAGCAGGTGCCGCGCCTAGCCAGCGGCGACGATCGACAGGAACACCGGGCCGAAGCGTTCGGTCTTGGCATCGCCCATTCCCGGGATCCGGGCGAGTTGTTGCAGCGATTGCGGGCGCGCCTCGGCGATCTGGCGCAAGGTGGTCTGGGTGCAGCCGAGGTAGCGGCCCTGCCCGTCGGGGCCGCGCGCAAGCTCCAGTTGCGCGGCCTGAAGGCGGTCGAACACTGCGCCCGCGTCGCTGCCCGCAAGCTTCAACCGCGCCGGGTGCATGGGTGGCGCGGCCCCGGCGATGACTTGCAGGAACACCGCGCCGAAGCTTTCAAGCTTTTTCGCGCCGACGCCCGAGATGCGCGCCATATCGTCCAGTGTCTGCGGCCGCGCTTCGGCCATTTCGATCAGCGTGCGGTCGGGAAAGATGATGTAGGCGGGCACCCGCGCGGCCTCGGCCAGCGCCCGGCGCTGGGCCTTGAGCGCGGAAAGCAGCGGCGCATCTTCATCGGCAACCAGCGCCCGCACCACGGGGCCGGACCGGGCGCGCTGCACGAGGTCGCGGCGGAAGCTGAGCGTGGATTCGCCGCGCAGCACCGGGCGGGCGGCTTCGGTCAGCGCCAGCGCGCCATGGCGGGCGGGGTCGGGTCGGATCAGATCGTGCCCCTGCATCTGGCGAAACACCGATTGCCACTGGGCCTTGGAAAGCTCGCGCCCGACGCCGAAGGTGGGCAGCCGGTCGTGGCCGCGTTCGCGCGTCTTGTCGGTTGAGGTGCCGGTGAGAATGTCGATCAGGTGACCGGCACCGAACGACTCGCCGGTGCGCAGGCAGGCGGAAAGCGCCTTGCGCACCGGCTCGGTTGCATCGAACACCTCGGGCGGGGTCATGCAGAGGTCGCAATTGCCGCAAGGCTCTGACGCCTCGCCGAAATAGGCGAGCAGGCGCTGGCGGCGGCAGGCGGTGGCCTCGGCCAGCCCCAGAAGAGTGTTCAGCCGGGCATGGTCGGCGGCCTTGCGGTCGGGCGGAGCCAGCCCCTCGTCGATCTGGGCGCGGCGCAGGCGGATATCGTCGGCACCATAAAGCGTGAGGGTTTCTGCGGGGGCACCATCGCGCCCGGCGCGGCCAATTTCCTGATAATAGCTCTCGATCGATTTTGGCAGGTCGGCGTGGGCGACCCAACGGATGTCGGGCTTGTCGATGCCCATGCCGAAAGCGATGGTGGCGACCACGATCAGCCCATCGTCGCGCTGAAAGCGGGCTTCCACTTCTCGGCGCGGCTCTGCCTCCATTCCGGCGTGGTAGGCGAGCGCATTGTGGCCCGCCGCGCGCAGCGCCGTGGCGAGGGTTTCGGTCTTGGCGCGACTGGCGCAATAGACGATGCCGGATTGGCCGCGGCGCGCATCGGCAAAGCCAAGGACCTGCGCGCGCGGTTCGTCTTTCGGGGCGAAGGCAAGGTGGATGTTGGGCCGGTCAAAGCCGCGCAGGAAGGTTTCGGGCGGGGTGCCGCCGAACAGGCGGGTGACAATCTCGGCGCGGGTTTCCTCATCTGCGGTGGCGGTGAAGGCGGCGAGCGGCACCCCAAGCGCCCGGCGCAGATCGCCGATGCGCAGGTAATCGGGGCGAAAATCATGCCCCCACTGGCTGACGCAATGCGCTTCGTCCACCGCGATGAGGGTGGTGTTGATGCGGCGCAGGAGGCCAAGCGTGGCGGCCCCGGCCAGCCGCTCGGGGGCCATGTAGAGCAGGCGCAGGCGGCCCGCATCAAGGCTTTCGAACACTTCTTCGGTTTCCGCG
This sequence comes from Phaeovulum sp., assembly GCF_030684035.1. Taxonomy (GTDB): domain Bacteria; phylum Pseudomonadota; class Alphaproteobacteria; order Rhodobacterales; family Rhodobacteraceae; genus UBA6213. Next base: position 61,388 of record NZ_JAUXPI010000002.1, read on the forward strand.
TCGGTGTTGCCGGAGGTAAGCGCGCCTGCCTCGACCCCGGCGGCACGCAGCGCCCGCACCTGATCGCGCATCAGCGCGATCAGCGGTGAGATCACCACCGTTACCCCTTCACGGCAGAGTGCCGGCAACTGGAAGCAGAGCGACTTGCCGCCCCCCGTTGGCATGATGGCAAGCGTGTTGCGCCCCGCCATGACCGCGCGCACCACCTCTTCCTGCCCCGGCCTGAAGGCGGAGAAGCCGAAGACCGAGGCCAGAAGCGAAAGCGGGGCGGGCGCGTTCACCCTCAAAAGCCGTAGAAAAAGCCCGCGTTGTTGATCAGCGCGCGTTGCAGGATGATGACGATGACGAACATGACCAAGGGTGCCAGATCCAGCCCGCCCATGTTGGGCAGAACCCGGCGGATCGGCGTGTAAAGCGGATCAAGCAGGCGGGTGAGGCCATACCATATCTGTGCCACCAATGGCTGGCGGACGTTGAGAACCTGGAAATTTATCAGCCAACTCAGGATGATATGGGCGATCATGACGAACCAGACCACATCGAGAATGAGCGTCAGAGCTTGATAGAGCGTGATCATGGGGCCTCTCTTGGCGTTGCGGCCCCAGAGGTATGCCAGCGGCGCGCGGCTTGCAACCGGCGGCGTGCCGCAACGTGGCGGGTTGACGGCGGCGGGGAGGTTTGGCAGCGAGGCGGCGATGAGGGAGAGTGCCATGTATCCATATGTCAGGCTGGCGAAAGAGGCGCTGAATTCTCGCAAGGCCCCGCCGTTGGGGCTGTTTGGCACGCATCTGAGCCGGCATGTCTGCTGGCCATGGGATATCGACCCCTGGATGGAGTTGAACAACGGCCGCGCGCTGACACTTTACGACCTCGGGCGGATACCGCTCGCCGCGCGCACCGGCTTGACGCAGGCGGCGCGCGACAAGGGCTGGGGGCTGACCGTGGCCGGTGTCTCGGTGCGCTACCGCCGCCGGGTGCAGATGTTCCAACGCTTTGAAATGCGCAGCCGCCTGATCGGCTGGGATGCGAGGTTCTTCTATATCGAGCAGAGCATGTGGCGGGCGGGCGAATGCACCAACCAGATGCTGTTGCGAATGGCGGTGATCACCAAGGGCGGGATGATAGCGCCAGCGCGGCTGGCGGCGGAGCTTGGCCATGCCGATGCCTCCCCGGCGCTGCCGCAATGGGTGCAGGCGTGGATTGACGCCGATGCAACCCGGCCCTGGCCGCCCGCGCCCTGATCCGCTTGCGCCGCGCGCCGATTTCGGGCTTGATCGACGGCATCGGGGCAGGGGGGGCAGCATGGCGCGCGCAAGCAGGAAAATCTGGGGCTGGTGGTTTTTCGACTGGGCGAGCCAACCCTACAACACCCTGCTCATCACCTTCATCTTCGCCCCCTACATGACCGAGCTTCTGGGCAGCGGCACCGCCGCGCAGACGGTTTGGGGCTACGGCATCGGTGCCACCGGTTTTGTCATCGCCATTCTGGCACCGCTACTGGGTGCCGTGGCCGACAAGGCGGGTGGGCGGATGCGGTTCATCTGGCTTTTCTCGGTCATGTATGTCGTCGGGGCGTGGCTTTTGTGGTATGCGGCACCGGACAATTTCAATGTCTGGCTGGTGATGCTCGCCTTTGCCATCGGCATGATCGGCATGGAGTTTGCCACCACCTTCACCAACGCCATGCTGCCCGACCTTGGCCCGGCAGACGAGATCGGGCGCATTTCCGGCTCTGGCTGGGCGTTCGGCTATCTTGGCGGCATGGTCGCGCTGATCGTCATGCTCACGCTTCTGGCCGAGAACGGCGAGGGCAAGACGCTGATCGGCATTGCGCCGATCTTCGGGCTTGATGCCGCGGCGCGCGAGGGCACGCGGTCGGTCGGGCCATTCACCGCGATCTGGTATGCGGTGTTCATGGTGCCGTTCTTTCTATGGGTGCGCGAAGTCCGCCGCCCCGGCATGGTATCAATCGGCACCGCCGTGCGCGGAGCCTGGCCGGAACTGCGCGAAACGCTGCGGCACCTGCCGCGCGACCGCAGCCTGTTCGCCTTTCTCATGGCCTCGATGTTTTACCGCGATGCGCTGAATGGCATCTACTACTTCGGTGGCATCTACGCGGTGGGCGTGCTTGGCTGGTCGATCATCAGTGTCGGTATCTTCGGCATTCTGGGCACCATCACCGGGGCGACCTTTGCCTGGCTCGGCGGCAAGGCCGATGATCGATTTGGCCCGAAACCGGTCATCATCTTTGCGGTGGCGGTGCTGGCGCTGGTGGCGGTGGGCGTGGTCTTTGTTTCGCGCGGCTCGGTTTTCGGCTTCGCGGTGGGGCCGGAAAGCAAGCTGCCCGACATCGCTTTTTATCTGATCGGCGGGCTGATCGGGGCGGCGGGAGGCACCATGCAGGCGGCCAGCCGGTCGATGATGGTGCGCCAGGCCGACCCGGCGAAGATCACCGAAAGTTTCGGGCTTTATGCGCTGACCGGCAAGGCGACCTCATTCATTGCGCCGCTCAGCATCGGCGTGGTGACGCAATTGAGCGGCAGCCAGCAGATCGGCATAACGCCGCTGGTGGTGTTGTTCCTGACCGGGCTTGTGCTTATGATCTGGGTGAAACCCGAGGGAGAGGCCAAGGCATGATCCGGGCATTGCTCGCCGCGCTGCTGCTTGCCACCCCTGCCGGGGCGGAACCGCTGGCGCGCACGCTTTTTGGGGCGGCCAAGGTGCCATCGCAGCAGGCGAGCGAGGCGATCGGGTCGTATGCAAGGGGTTGCGCCGCCGGGCTGGTGGCAATGCCGGAAAGCGGGCCGGGCTGGCAGGCGATGCGGCTGAGCCGCAACCGCTTCTGGGGCCAGCCGGCGATGATCGACTATCTGCAAGACCTGTCGCTTGTGGCGCAGGGGCTCGGCTGGGCCGGGCTTTACATTGGCGATATCAGCCAGCCGCGCGGCGGGCCGATGACCGGCGACCATGCCAGCCACCAGATCGGGCTTGATGCCGACATCTGGATGTTGCCGCCCCGGCGGCTCAATCTGAGCCGCGCCGAGCGCGAGGAAATTTCCTCGATTTCGGTGCGCACCGAGGACCAGCGCGCGGTGAATGCCAATTTCACCCCCGCCCATGCCGCACTTTTGCAAGCCGCCGCCTCTGACCCGAGGGTGGAACGGATTTTCGTTGCGGCGGCGGTGAAGCTGGAGATGTGCAAGACCGCAACCCGGCGCGATAAAACGTGGTTGCAGAAGATCAGGCCGATAGCCGGGCACAACACCCATTTCCATGTGCGGTTGCGCTGCCCGGAGGGTTCGGCAAGCTGTGTCACCCAGTCGCCCACGGTGGCCGAGCTTTCCGATGGCGGCAGCGGCTGCGATGCCACGCTCGACTGGTGGGTGACAACCTACCTTGAGCCACCAAAGCCGCCCGCGAACCCGCCGCCAAAGCCGACCACACCGCCGCCGCGCAATGCGCGCACCTTTCTCATGTCTGACCTTCCCGCTCAATGCGCCGCTGTTCTGGCCGCCGGCTGAGCGCGGCGCTTCTGGTGCTGGTGCTTGGCACCGGCGCATGCAGCGCCGACGGGCTTGCCGAATACCTCGGCTCGGTCATCTGGGCCGATGCCGACCCGGCGTTTGGCGGCTTTTCAGGTATTGATGTGGCGGCCGACGGAGCGAGCTTTCTGGCGCTGTCGGACCGGGCAACGCTCTGGCGCGGGCGCATCTTGCGCGACCGCGAGGGCCGCATGACCGGTGCCGAGGCGCTCGGGCATGATCTGCTGCACGACGCCGAAGGCGCACCGCTGCGCGGCTATCTGACCGATTCCGAGGGGTTGGCGCTGGCCGAAGACGGCAGCATTTATGTGAGTTTCGAGGGCCTGGCGCGGGTGGTGCGCTACCCCAGCGCCGGTGCCGCATCCGAACCGCTGCCGCGCCCGGAGGCATTCAAGGCGATGCAGTCGAATGCGTCACTGGAAGCGTTGGCAATCGGTCCGGATGGCACGCTTTACACCCTGCCCGAACGCTCGGGCGGGCAGGCTGTGCCTTTCCCGGTGTGGCGGTTTCGCGGCGGGGTCTGGGACCAGCCCTTTGAGGTGCCGCGCGATGGCAACTGGCTGCCGGTGGGGGCCGATATTGGCCCCGACGGGCGGTTTTATCTGCTGGAGCGCGACTTCTGGGGGCTGCTCGGGTTTCTCAGCCGGGCGCGGCGGTTCGATCTGACCGAGGCAGGCCTTGCGGGCGAGACCCTGCTTTTCGAGACGGCGGCGCGGGTGCACGACAATCTGGAAGGCATCGCGGTGTGGCGCGACGGGGCGGGCGACATCAGGCTGACGCTGATCGCCGACAACAACTTTCGCGGCTTTCAGCGCAACGAGATTGCCGAATACCGCGTCAGGGATTGACGCGGGCCACCGCAAGCGCGTAAGGCGCGCTGCCCGCGACGGTCGCGGGCCAAGTTTCCGCCACCTTGTCAAAACGGATGATCCCATGACCCGCTACCTTCCCGGCATTCTTGCCATGTCCGCCCTTGTGGTGGCTTCGAACATTCTGGTGCAGTTTCTTTTTGGCAACTGGCTGACCTGGGGTGCCTTTACCTATCCATTCGCCTTTCTCGTCAATGATGTGATGAACCGTGTCCATGGCCCGGACGCCGCCAAGAGGGTGGTGCTGGCGGGGTTCGGCGTGGGCGTTGTCTGCTCGCTGGTCGCGGCGGGCCTGAACCTCACCACCCTGCGCATCGCGCTTGGGTCGGGGCTGGCGTTCGTGGTCGCGCAGATGACCGACGTGGTGGTGTTTGACCGGTTGCGCGCGGGCCAATGGTGGCGCGCGCCGCTGGTTTCGACGCTGATCGGGGCAACGCTCGATACGGCGATCTTCTTCAGCGTGGCATTTGCGGCGGTGTTCGTTTTCCTTGAACCGGGCGGTGATACGGGCTGGGCGACAGAGCTGGTGCCGATGCTTGGCAGTGGCCCCGAAGCGCCGCTCTGGGTGTCGCTTGCACTGGCCGATCTGGGGGTGAAACTGGCGCTCGCGCTTCTGGCGCTGCCGCTATTTCGCATCATTGTGAAGAGACTAATCGCAGGCGTTGCGTAAAAACTTTTGACAAACACAAAATCTGTGTCAGCTTGCAGGTAACGGTAACACGAGCGAAAGGAGGTGGTCCAGTGTCGAGAGTGATATTGGAGAGAGGTGTCGGGACAGTCAGGGGGGCCGTTGCCTGAGGGCAAACCCAAGGGTTACCAACCCTGACTGGGACCAGTCGGCAACGACCCCCTAACTGGCCCATCTCCGTAGATCTCGAGGGCCGCCCGGCAACGGGCGGCCTTTCGATTGGCAGCCGGGGGCGCTGCCCCCGGACCCCCGGGGTATTTGAGACAAGGAAGAGGCAGGGGCGGGGTGCGCTCTGCCGGGACGCAGGCTTTTGGGCATGTTGCGGATCAATGACGCCATAGCGATAGCCGACTGGGAACTGGTCGAGAGCTTCACCCGCGCGCAGGGGCCGGGCGGGCAGAACGTCAACAAGGTTTCCTCGGCGGTCGAATTGCGCTTCGAAGCCGCGCGCAGCCCGCATCTCGGGCCCGCTGTCAAGGCGCGGCTGAAACGGCTGGCGGGGCGGCGCTGGACGCTGGACGGGGCAATTGTCATCCGCGCCGAGGAGACCCGCAGCCAGGCGCAAAACCGCGCCCTGGCGCGCGAGCGGCTGGCCGAAATGATCCGCGAGGCGCTGGTGGTGCCAAAGCGGCGGCTGGCGACAAAACCGACACTGGGCAGCCAGAGGCGGCGGCTTGCGGCAAAGACCGAACGCGGCGAGGTCAAGGTGATGCGCGGCAAGGTGGCTGATGACGATTAGTCCGATGACCCGCGCCGCGAATGTTCTGCGCCGCTGGCTGGTGCGGTTCTTCAGCCGCCGCCTGCCTTCGTTGCAGGTCGGGGCGCTTTGTCTGCGCGGGCGGCCGGGGCGGCGCGAGGTGCTGCTGGTCTCGTCGCTTGGCACCGGACGCTGGATCATTCCCAAAGGCTGGCCGATGCGCGGGCGCACGCTCGCCGAAGCGGCGCTGCGCGAAGCCTGGGAGGAGGCGGGGGTGCAGGGCGAGGTGGGCGCGCTGCCCTTTGGCAGCTTTGGCTATGCCAAGCAGCGCGAAAGCGCCGCGCCGACGCCCTGCGAAGTGCAGGTGTTCATCGTCAAGGTCAGCGGGCTTGACGCGGATTATCCCGAGGCGGGGCAGCGGGTGCGGCGCTGGGTACGCCCGATCGAGGCGGTGGCGATGGTGGATGAGCCGGGGCTGAGGGCGCTCATCGGCGGGCTCTGAGCTGATTGGCAGTTGTCACGCGCAACGGTTCCGGCTACCCCGCTGACCGAATGTAACGGTTGCACGACGGATTTGTGACATGGCCTTGCCGCCGCAAAACCAGTGGAAAACGCTCGACAAGGACCTCGGCCGGATCGACCGGCTGGAGGAGGCGACGCATTTCGTGGCACGGCCGCTGGTGGCACCGGGCATTGCACTGGCCTTCGTGGCGCTGACCGGGATCGGCGCGGCGGTGTTCTTTGGTGCCCAGCCGGGGGCGCTGGTGGTGATCGCGGCGGCGGTGATAGGTGCCTATATGGCGCTCAACATCGGTGCCAATGATGTAGCCAACAACATGGGCCCGGCGGTGGGTGCCAATGCGCTGACCCTTGGCGGGGCGCTGTTGATTGCCGCGGTGTTCGAAACCGCGGGGGCGCTGATTGCCGGGGGGGATGTGGTCAAGACCATTTCCGCGGGGATCGTGGCACCCGGTGCCTTCGAGCACACTGCGACCTTCATCTGGGCGATGATGGCGGCGCTGCTGGCGGCGGCGCTGTGGCTTAATCTCGCGACATGGTTCGGGGCACCGGTTTCGACCACGCATTCGATCGTTGGCGGCGTGGTGGGGGCGGGCATCGCGGCGGGCGGCATGGATGCGGTCAACTGGGTGGCGATGGGGCGCATCGCCTTGAGCTGGATAATTTCGCCGGTGCTCGGCGGGCTGATTGCGGCTCTGTTTCTGGCCCTCATCAAGGCCCGCATCATGTATGCCGAAGACAAGATCGCGGCAGCGCGGCGCTGGGTGCCGGTGCTGATCGGCATCATGGCGGGGGCATTTGCCGCCTATCTGGCGCTGAAAGGGCTGAGCAAGGTCGTCAAGATCGATCTGGCTTCAGCTGTGACCATCGGCTTTTCGGTCGGGGTGGTCGCCTGGGGCGTGATGGTGCCGGTGATCCGGCGGCAGTCCGAGGCCATGGAGAACCGCAAGAAATCGCTCAAGCGGCTGTTCGCGGTGCCGTTGGTGGTTTCCGCCGCGCTGCTGTCGTTCGCGCATGGTGCCAATGACGTGGCAAATGCGGTGGGGCCGCTTGCCGCGATCGTGCATGCAGTCGGCGAAGGCGATGCGGGCGCATCAGTCGTTGCGATTCCGATCTGGGTGATGACGATCGGCGCGGGCGGCATTTCGTTTGGTCTGGTGCTGTTCGGGCCGAAGCTCATTCGCATTGTCGGCAACGAGATCACCAAGCTCAACCCGATGCGCGCCTATTGCGTGGCGCTTTCTGCTGCGGTGACGGTGATCGTCGCTTCGTGGCTGGGCCTGCCGGTTTCCTCGACGCATATTGCGGTGGGCGCGGTGTTCGGCGTCGGGTTCTTTCGCGAATGGCATGCCGAGCGGCGGGCCCGGGCGCTGGGCCTTGTCAAGGGTAAGGTAGTTCCGCCAGAGGAACGGCGGCGGCGCAAGCTGGTGCGGCGCTCGCATCTGATCGCGGTCGCGGCGGCTTGGGTGATTACGGTGCCCGCCTCGGCGGCGCTTTCGGCGCTGGTGTTTGCGGTGCTCCGCTTCATCGCCTGACGCCGGGTTCAGACCATGACCGGGCGCGCCACCTGTGCACCGACGCCGAACACCCGCTTGTAGCGCTCGATCTCGGCGGCGGGGCCCATTGCCTTCATCGGGTTGTCGGAAAGCTTGACCGTGGCGCGGCCGTTCGCCGAGACCGCCTTGCACACCAGGCTGAAGGGCGCGAGGCCATCGCCCGCTACGAGGCCGCGAAAGTCGTTGGTCAAAAGCGTGCCCCAACCGAACGAGACCTTTACCCGGCCGGCAAAGCGCGCCTGAAGCGAGAGGATGGTTTCAACGTCGAGCCCGTCGGAAAAGATCACCAGTTTTTCGCGCGGGTCTTCGCCGCGCGATTTCCACCAGGCAATGGCGGTCTCCGCACCCTCCACCGGGTCACCGCTGTCGATGCGGATGCCGGTCCAGGATGCAAGCCAATCCGGCGCGCGTTCAAGAAACCCGGCGGTGCCATAGGTATCGGGCAAGATGATGCGCAGGTTGCCTTCGTGTTCTTCCTGCCAGTCGGCGAGCACCCGGTAGGGGGCCTGGCGCAACTCCTCGTCGCTGTCGGCAAGGGCGGCATAGACCATCGGCAATTCATGCGCGTTGGTGCCGATTGCCTCGATGTCGCGGCGCATGGCGATCAGGCAGTTCGAGGTGCCGGTAAAGCTGCTTCCCAACCCCTCCATCATCGCCTGCACGCACCAATCCTGCCAGAGGAAGGAATGCCTGCGGCGGGTGCCGAAATCGGCGATGCGCGGTGTCGCGCCCGAGGCGCGCAAACGTTCGACCTTTTCCCAAAGGCGGGTCATGGCGCGGGCGTAGAGCACCTGCAGCTCGAACCGGCCCATGTCTTTCAGCACGGCGCGTGAGCGCAGTTCCATCAGCACCGCAAGCGCCGGGATTTCCCACATCATCACATCGGGCCAGTCGCCCTCGAAGGTCAGCTCATACTGGCCATCGCGCCGTTCCAGGTGATAGGGCGGCAGGCGGAAGCCTTCGAACCACTCCATGAAGTCGGGGCGGAACATCTGGCGTTTGCCATAGAACATGTTGCCCCGCAGCCAGGTGCTTTCGCCGCGGCTGAGCGACAGCGTGCGCAGGTAGTCGAGCTGCTCGCGCAGCTCGCCCTCGTCCACGAGATCGGCCATGCGGATCTTGCGCGACCGGTTGATCAGGCTGAACGTCACCTGGGTGCCAGGGCGATTGCGAAACACCGACTGGCACATGAGCAGCTTGTAGAAGTCGGTATCGATCAGGCTGCGCACGATCGGGTCGATCTTCCACTTGTGGTCATAGACGCGGCTGGCGATGTCGGCCATGTCAGCTCTCCAGTTCGACGCCGGCGGCGCGCATGGCCTGTCGGGCTGCGGCAAGCGAGCCGTTCAGATCGATGGCGCGGCAGGCACCAAGCAGCACGGTTGCACCAAAGCCCGCCCGCACCGCGTCAATCGCCGACCAAGCCACGCAGAAATCGGTGGCGAGCCCGGCAAAGGTGAGGTGCGTGGCACCGCGTTCGCGCAGGTAGCCGGCAAGGCCGGTGGCGGTGGTGCGGTCGTTTTCGAAAAAGGCCGAATAGCTGTCGATCGCGGCGCGAAAACCCTTGCGCAGGATCAGGTCGGCGCGGTCCGCGTGCAGCCCTGGGTGGAACGCCGCGCCGGGGGTGCCCTGCACGCAATGCGCGGGCCAGAGCACCTGTGGGCCGTATGGCATTTCGGTGGTCGAGAACGGCGCGGCTCCGGGATGGTTTTGCGCAAAGCTCGTGTGGTTCGCGGGGTGCCAATCCTGGGTCAGCACGCGGATCGGGAAGGCATCGAGCAGCGCGTTGACGCGCGGCACGATTTCGTCGCCACCGGCTACCGCAAGTGCACCGCCGGGGCAGAAATCGTTTTGCAGGTCGATCACGATCAGCGCTTGGGTTTCGCCCGGCATCGATCCCTCTCCCTCTGGCTGGCAATACCCCTCAGCCTTAAGTGCCGCCCTTTGCCCCGTCAATGGCCGCGCGGGCGGCGTTTTGCACTTGCTGCGCGGCGAAGGCGGGCTAGCATGGCGAAAAACCATTCAAGGTGCGCCATGATCCCCGGTCTTGCCTCGCGTCGTCGGTTCTCGGACCTTTCCGAACGGGAAATCCTCGCCCTGGCGATTTCCTCCGAAGAGGATGACGCCAGCATCTACCGCACCTACGCGCAGCGGTTGCGCGCGGACTATCCGGCTTCGGCGCAGGTGTTTGACGGGATGGCTGCGGAAGAGGATGACCACCGCCGCCGCCTGATCGAGGTGCATCGTGCGCGCTTCGGCGAGGTAATCCCGCTCATCCGGCGCGAGCATGTGGCCGGGTTCTATGCCCGCCGCCCGGTCTGGCTGATGGAGAACCTGTCACTGGAGCGGATGCGCGCCGAAGCCGAGGCGATGGAGCACGAGGCTGCGAAGTTCTATACCGCCGCCGCGCAGCACAGCACCGATGCCGCCGCGCGCCGGTTGCTTGGTGATCTGGCGGCGGCAGAGCAGGGGCATGAAGCGCGGGCGGGCGAATTGGTCGCCACGCATCTTGATGCGGAAGAAAAGGGCAAGGAAGACCGCGCGGCACACCGCCAGTTCATTCTGACCTGGGTGCAACCGGGGCTTGCGGGGTTGATGGATGGCTCGGTTTCCACCCTCGCGCCGATCTTCGCCACCGCCTTTGCCACGCAAAACACCTGGACGACGTTTCTGGTGGGGGCGGCGGCATCGGTGGGGGCGGGCATTTCGATGGGCTTCACCGAGGCGGCGCATGATGATGGCGTGCTTTCCGGCCGCGGCAGCCCGTTCAAGCGCGGGCTGGCAAGCGGGGTGATGACCACGCTTGGCGGCATGGGCCACGCGCTGCCCTACCTGATCCCGGATTTCTGGACCGCGACCTCGGTGGCGATGGTGGTGGTGTTCGTCGAGCTTTGGGCGATTGCCTGGATTCAGAACCGCTTCATGGAAACCCCGTTCCTGCGCGCCGCCTTGCAGGTGGTGCTGGGCGGCGCGCTGGTGTTTGCGGCGGGTGTGCTGATCGGCGGCGGCTGAGGAGAAACATGACTGCGATGCCCAAGACCCCGAAGCCCGCCTACCACGCCCTGCCGCTGCCTGACCGGGTACAATTGCCCGCGCCCGCTTCGCTTGCCGCCGCGCAGGCGTTTCGCGACTATATGCGCAAGCGCCATTCGGTGCGCGATTATGCCCCCACGCCGGTGGCACGGGAGGTGATCGAGGCCTGCATTGCCGCTGCCGCCAGCGCCCCTTCCGGGGCCAACCGCCAGCCGTGGCATTTTGTCGCCGTCGCCGACCCGGTGTTGAAGGCCCGCATCCGCGCCGAGGCCGAGGCCGAGGAGCGCGCGTTTTACGAGGGGGCTGCGGGCGATGAATGGCTGGCGGCGCTGGAACCGATCGGCACCGGGGCGAAAAAGCCGCATCTGGAAGCGGCACCCTGGCTGATCGTGGTCTTCGCGCAGCGCTACGGGATCGGGCCCGAGGGGAAGCGGATCAAGCATTATTATGTGCCCGAAAGCGTCGGCATTGCGGTGGGGGTGCTGATTGCCGCCATCCATCACGCCGGGCTGGTGTGCCTTGAGCATACGCCGAGCCCGATGAAGTTTCTCAACGCCGCCTGCGGGCGGCCGGAAAATGAAAAGCCTGTAATGATCCTGCCGGTGGGCTACCCGGCCCCGCATGCCACCGTCCCCGCCGCCTCCAAGATCAAGAAGCCGCCCGAAGAGGTGCTGACCGTCTTGCAGGGTGGCTCTGGCTGATCCGGGCATGACTGCGGGGATTCGCGCGCCTCGCCTGGCATGCATGCCAGCGCGCGGTGCAAACCGGTGTAACGTTACACGCCCGTGCCAGTCGTGTCGCTATGGCTGATCGTGAAGGAGGCAGCATGGCTATCGAGACCCATTCGGAAATTACCTGCCCGGTCTGCGGCCACCGCAAGCTGGAGGAAATGCCGACAGATTCGTGCCAGTTCCTCTATGAATGCGCGCAGTGCAGCACGGTGTTGCGCCCGAAGCCGGGCGATTGCTGCGTGTTCTGTTCCTATGGCTCGGCACCTTGCCCGTCGATTCAAGCGCAGCGGGCGTTGCCGGGACCTGAAGCCACCGGTGCCTGCACTTGCTGAGCCGCCAAGCGCCGGGTTACCCGCCAGCTTCCGCCAGGTCCATGACCCGGGCGTGAAAACTGCGGGTGAGGCTGCGGCACTGCTCCAGATAGCCATCCGCCACATGCGCGCGGGGCAGAGCTGCGCGCCAGTCGGCAGCATCGGCCATTTCCGGTGGCTGCGAGAAGCCGCCGAATTTTGCGCCATAGGGCAGGCAGAGCACGCGGCGGCCCATCAGCATTGCCCAATAGGTGCCGTGGTAGGAGTTGCTGACAACGGTTTCGCCGGAAGCGATGAAATCGATCGCCTGCGCGAAGCTGCCCTGATGGTTGGTCGCATGGGGAATGCCGGGCGGCCGCGCGAGACCGGCCGATTTGGTGGCATGGGCGTAGATCACCACCGCATGGCGCGGCGGCGGCGGTTTGGTGAGCCTTGAGGCCATGCAGCTTGCGCAGGGCACATGAATGGTGCCGGGAACACCCAGATCGCGGCACCCCATGAGATCGACCGCCCCGGCCAAGATATCATGGCGCGCGGTATCGCGGTTGACGCCCAGCATGCCGACGCCCCAGACCACCCGGCGGCGCGCGGCGGCGCTGTGATAGAGCACCGCGCGCGCCACCTCGCCATAAACCTGCCCACCGCCCAGCACCGCCACATCGCAGGCGGGAAATTCTTCGCCAAGGTCCTGCACGCTCACCTGCCCGCCAAAATCGAGCCAGCGTGCGGGCGTGGCAACACGGTCGCCGATGTTGGGCGTGGAGCGGAGGTGCTGAAATGCGAAATGCGCCATGCGCCCAAGGTGCCCGGCCCATCTTGCATTCGCAAGCGCGCCGTGAAAGCCTGCGGCCATGCTGGCGATATTCCTGAAAACGCTTCCGTTCTTTGCATTGATCGGGCTTGGCTGGGCGGCCGGGCGGTTGCGGTTTTTCCCGCCCGAGGCGACCGCATGGCTGACGAAATTCGTGTTCTATTTCGCGCTGTCGGCGATGCTCTTTCGCTTTTCCGCAACACTCAGTCTTGGCGAATTGTTCAACGGCCGATTCGTGCTCGCCTATCTCAGCGGCACGGCGCTGGTTTGGGCCGTAGGCATGGCAGTGGCGCGCGCCCGCCGCCTGCCGCTGGCCGCGGCGGCGATGGAGGCGCATACCGGAATGACAGGCAACACCGGCTTTCTGGGGGTGCCGATGCTGGTTGTGCTTCTGGGCCCGGCAGCGGTCGGCCCGGTCCTGATGGTGCTGGCGATCGATCTGATCGTGTTCTCATCGCTGATCACGCTTCTGGTTACCGGGGCCAGGCATGGTCGGGTTTCGGCTGCGATGTTTGTGGCGCTGGCACTCGGCCTGCTGAAAAACCCGATGATCATGTCGATGGTGGCGGGTCTGGCATGGGCCGGTTTCAGCCTGCCGATGCCGGGGCCGCTGATGGAATTCGTCACCATTCTCGGTGCTGCCGCCACGCCGGGGGCGCTCTTTGCCATCGGTGCCTCGCTTGCCCCGCGGTCGGCAGAGCGTATCCGCCCGGCGATCTGGCTTTCCTTCGCCAAGCTCGTGTTGCACCCGCTGGCGGTTGCGGTGGCGGCGCTTCTTTTTGCCGTGGAACCCTACGCGGCCGGGGTGATGATTGCAGCGGCGGCTTTGCCGGTGGCGGGGAATGTCTATATTCTTGCCAGCCACTATGGGGTTGCACCACAGCGGGTTTCGGCCGCAATCCTGATCTCGACCGCGTTTTCCATCCTTACCGTGCCCGCCGTCATTGCCTGGGTCACGGCCAGCTAGGGGGTAACCAATGCGCATGATTTCCGAAAACCGGGCTTTTGGCGGCGTGCAGGGCGTTTATGCCCATGCTTCGCAAGCGACCGGCTGCGACATGACCTTTGGCCTCTACCTGCCGCCTGCCGCCGAGGCCGGGCCGGTGCCGCTGCTGTGGTTTCTGGCAGGGCTGAGCTGCACCCACGAAAACGCGATGGTCAAGGCTGGGGCGCAGGCCTTTGCTGCCAGGGCAGGGCTGGCGCTGTGCTTCCCCGATACCTCGCCGCGCGGGCCGGGCGTGGCCGATGACGCGGCTTATGACCTTGGTCAAGGTGCCGGGTTCTACCTGAACGCAACCGAGGCACCCTGGGCCGCGCACTACCGCATGTGGGACTATCTGGCCGAAGAATTGCCGCGCATCGTCACCGCCAATTTCACGGTGGATGAAGCGCGCCAGAGTGTGTGCGGCCATTCGATGGGCGGCCATGGTGCGCTGACGCTGGCGATGCGCCTGCCCGGCCGCTACCGCTCGGTCTCTGCCTTCGCGCCGATAGCGCAGCCCTCGCGGTCGGATTGGGGGCGCAAGCAGTTTGCGGCCTATCTCGGGCCTGATGAAAGCCGCTGGCTGGCGCATGACGCAAGCTATCTGATGCAGACCGAAGGCTTTGCGGGCGAAGTGCTGATCGATCAGGGCACCGCCGACCCCTACCTCGATCTCTTGCGACCCGAGGCGCTGGCTGGCGCAATGGCCGCCCGCCGCCAGCCGGGAAGCTTCCGGCTGCAAGCGGGCTACGATCACAGCTATTTCTTTGTCGCCTCGTTCATCGCCGAGCACATTGCCTTTCACGCCAAGGCGCTGGCGTAATGGCGCTTTACATCGATGCCGATGCCTGCCCGGTCAAGGCCGAGGCCGAAGCGGTTGCCACCCGGCTGCGCGCGCACCTGTTCATGGTCTCGAACGGCGGTCTGCGCCCCTCGGCCAATCCGCTGGTGGAAATGGTCTATGTTGCCTCCGGCGCGGATGAAGCCGACAAGTGGATAGCCGAACGCGCCGGGCGTGGCGATGTGGTGGTGACAGCCGACATTCCGCTTGCCGCGAAATGCGTGGCGGCGGGGGCGCGGGTGCTGACCCATGCGGGCGAACCGCTGACCCAGGCCAACATCGGCCAGATCCTTGCCACCCGCGATCTGATGGCAGATCTGCGCGCCGCCGACCCGTTCCGCCAAGGTTCCGGCAAGGGCTTTACAAAGGCCGACCGCTCGCGTTTTCTCGATGCGCTCGACAGGCTGCTGCGGGCCGCCGAAAGGGACGCGCGCGATGATTGAGGCGGTGGTTTTCGACATTGGCAATGTGCTGATCGAGTGGCAGCCCGAGCGGTTCTACGATGCCGCCATTGGCCCCGAGGCGCGGGCGGCGATGTTTGCCGAGGTCGATCTGCACGGCATGAACGACGCCATTGACCGGGGCGGCGATTTTCAGGGCACGATCCATGCGACCGCCGAGCGCTACCCCCGTTGGCGCGCGGAAATCCGGCTTTGGCATGCAAACTGGATCGACATGGCAAGCCCGGTGATCCCGCGCTCGGTGCGGCTCATGCGGGCGCTGCGGGCGCGTGGTGTGCCGGTATTCGCGCTGACCAATTTCGGCATCGGCTCGTTTGCCTATGCCCGCACCCGGTATGATTTTCTTGACGAATTCGACCGGACCTGGGTTTCCGGCCATATGGGCGTGATCAAGCCCGACCCGCAGATCTATGCCCTGGTCGAGGCCGATTGTGGCCTCGGCCCCGGCGCACTCCTGTTCACCGACGATCGCGCCGACAACATCGCCGCCGCCGCCGCGCGCGGCTGGCAGGTGCACCAGTTCCTCGGTCCCGAGGGCTGGGCGGCGCGGCTGGTCGCCGAAGGCTTGCTGAACGAAAGGGAAGCACAATGAGCGTGGAAATCATCGGCCCCGAGGCCGAGGCGCATCTTGACTGGCTCGCGCTCACCGATGCCATCGCCGCCGGCCATGCGCTGCCGCGCGCCGAGGTGGCCGATACCTTTCTGTATCGCGGCAAGGACACGCTGCTGACCCGCTCGGCCTGGATCAGCGGGCTTGGGTTGGCGGTCAAGGCGGCGAGCATTTTCCCTGGCAACCCCGCGGCCGGCGTGCCGATGGTGAACGGTGCCGTCACGCTTTACGACGACGCGACCGGCCGACTTGAAGCCATCGTCGATTTCCACCTCGTCACCAAATGGAAAACCGCCGGTGACAGCCTTTTGGCCGCACGCCGCCTTGCCCGGCCGCAGGCGCGGCGCATTCTGATCGTCGGCGCGGGGCAGGTGGCACGCTCGATGATCGCGGCCTATTCGGCGGCTTTTCCAGCAGCTCGCTTCACCCTCTGGAACCGCTCGCCCGAGGCCGCCCGCGCGCTTGCCGCCGCCACCGGCGCGACGACGACAGAGGATCTGGAGGCCGCCACGCGCAACGCCGAGATCATCGCCACCACCACCATGTCCTCGGTGCCGCTGATCAGGGGCGAATGGCTCAGCCCCGGCACCCACCTTGATCTGATCGGTGCCTACCGCCCCGACATGCGCGAGGTAGATGACACGGCGCTGACCCGCGCCAGCCTGTTTGTCGATGCCCGCGCCACCACCATCGCCCATATCGGCGAGTTGAAAGACCCGATCGCGCGCGGCGTCATCACCCCGGCAAGCATCCGCGCCGATTTCTACGACCTCGCTTCAGGTGGTTTTGCCCGCTCCAACGCCGACGAGATCACCCTGTGCAAGAACGGCGGCGGCGCGCATCTTGATCTCATCTGCGCGCAATACATCCTTGCGGCGTGGCGGCAGCGCTAGGATTTCTTCTTTGCGAAAATACCCTGCGGGGTCCGGGGGTGCAAAACCCCCGGCCTTGCCGGATCAGCTGCGGATGCCCGAGAACCGCTTCTGCCAGTCTTCGCGCTCCTCATCGGTGATCTTGCGAAACAGCACCTCGGGGGTGGTGAAGGCGTGGCCCGGGGCGAGTGCCGCGAGTGCTGCGGGAACATCCTCCGGCCAATCGCGGTTGGTGGTCTGCATGCCCGCCAGCATCGAGGCGGCGGCATCGGGAATGAAGGGCTCTGAAAGCACCGCATAAAGCCGCACGAGGTTGAGAGACAGGCGGGTTTGCGCGGCGGCGCGGGTGGGGTCGGTCTTGAACACGGTCCAGGGCGCGGCGGATTGCAGGTATTCGTTGCCCAAGACCCAGAGCGCGCGCAGATCCTGCGCGGCGCGGCGTATCGACATCGCGTCCATCATATTCTCATAGGAGGCCACACCTTCGGCCACGGCGGCGATCAGCGCCAGTTCCTGCGGGCCATATTCGCCGCCCGCGGGCACCGCCTCGCCGAACTTGCCGCGGCAGAACTTGGTGATGCGCGAGACGAAGTTGCCAAGCACATCGGCAAGGTCCTTGTTGACGCTTTGCTGGAAATTCTCCCAGGTGAACTCGCTGTCGGCGCTTTCCGGCGCGTGCGACAAGAGCCACCAGCGCCAGTAATCGGCGGGCAGGATCGAGAGCGCCTGATCCATGAACACGCCGCGGCCCTGGCTGGTGGAGAACTGGCCGCCGTCATAGTTGAGGTAGTTGAACGACTTGATGTAATCCACGAGCTTCCACTCGGCACCCCCGGCGCGGTTGGCTCCGATGATGGTGGCGGGAAAGGAAAGCGTGTGGAAGGGCACGTTATCCTTGCCCATGAATTCGGTATAGGTCACATCGCCTGCGCCCTTGTCGACGCGCCACCAGCGCTGCCAGGCGGCATCGTCTTGCCCCGTTGCGTCGGCCCATTCGGCGGTGGCGGAAATGTATTCGATCGGCGCATCGAACCAGACGTAGAAGACCTTGCCTTCCATGCCCTGCCACGGCGCACCATCAAACTGCGCGGGCACGCCCCAGGCCAGATCGCGGGTGATGCCCCGGTCCTGCAACCCATCGCCGTCATTGAGCCATTTGCGGGCGATCGAGGTGGTCAGCACCGGCCAATCGGTCTTGCTGTCGATCCAGGCGGCAATCTCGGGCTTCAGGCTGCGCTGGCGCAGATAGAGGTGCCGGGTTTCGCGCACCTCAAGCCGGGTCGAGCCGGAAATGGCCGAGCGCGGGTTGATCAGGTCAGTCGGGTCAAGCTGCTTGGTGCAGTTTTCGCACTGGTCGCCCCGTGCCCGTTCATAGCCGCAATTGGGGCAGGTGCCCTCGATGTAGCGGTCAGGCAGAAAGCGGTTGTCATCGACAGAAAACACCTGGCTTTCCGCCACTTCGGAAATCAGCTCCTGTTCGCCCAGAGTGCGGGCGAAATACTGGGTGAGCGCGTGGTTGCGCGCACTGGACGAGCGCCCGAAATGATCGAAGGAAAGCCGGAAGCCGCGCGCGAGTTCGGCCTGCACCGCATGCATTTCGGCGCAGTATTCGGCCACCGGCTTGCCCGCCTTGGCAGCGGCAAGTTCCGCCGGGGTGCCATGTTCATCGGTGGCGCAGATGAACATCACTTCGTGCCCGCGCGCGCGCAGGTAGCGGGCGTAAAGATCGGCCGGCAACTGGCTGCCAACGAGGTTGCCGAGGTGCTTGATGCCGTTGATATAGGGGATAGCCGAGGTGATGAGATGTCGTTTGCGTTCCGGGACCATCGCGCGCCTTACCTTGTCGTTTCAGCGCGGTTTACAGCCCTTGTGCGGGCAAGGCCAGAGGGGGTTTGCCCCGCTGGCCAAGCTGGCATCACTGCGCGGTATAGCCGCCGTCAACCAGATGGTAGGAGCCGGTGATGAAGCTCGCCTGATCCGAGAGCAGGAACAGCACCAGCGCCGCGACCTCTTCCGAAGTGCCCAGACGTTTCAGCGCTTGCAGCGCGGCGATCCCTTCGAGCGCCTCGGGCGGCAGCACATCAAGCAGCGGCGTGCGGATGAAGCCGGGGCCAACGGCATTGACCCGGACCCCGGCACTGGCATGTTCAAGCGCCGCGTTCTTGGTCAGCCCGACGACCGCATGTTTGGCCGCGACATAGGCGGGGGCATTGGCAAAGCCCACCGTGCCAAAGATCGAGGCGATGTTGACGATCGCGCCGCCACCTGCCGCGATCAGATGCGGCATCGCGGCGCGCATGCCGAAAAAAACCCCGTCGAGGTTGACGCCCATCACCTGCCGCCAGCCATCAAGCGGGTACCCGCCCACCGGTGCGCTCGGCCCGCCGATACCGGCGTTGTTGACCAAGAGTTGCAGCCTGCCAAAGCGCGCGACCGCCGCCGACATCATTTCGCTGACCGCACCCGCGCTGGCCACGTTGCAGGTGAATGCCGCCGCAGTGCCGCCCGCAGTGGCAATTTCAGCGACCACGCGATCAGCCGCCGCGCGGTCGATATCGGCCACCGCGACATTTGCCCCGGAAGCCGCCAGTTCGCGGGCGATTGCCGCGCCGATGCCTGCCCCTGCGCCGGTGACGAGTGCCACCTTGCCATCAAAACGAATATCCATTTCGAGCCCCCTTCGCGTGAATTGAACCACCTGGCCAGATATGGCGTCGCGGCGGCGCGGGAATAAGGCCTATTCCTCGCGCCCGCGCCCGAACAGGCGGCCGACGAGAAACGAAGTGCGCGGCATCCAGGTATAGGGCAGGCGGCGGCGCGGGCCGGGGCGCAGCGCCATGCGCCAGAGGCCGAAGACGACCAGCACGACATGCACCAGCGCAATGGCCCAGAACATCGAGGCGGGGCCGAAGCCCTCGATCAGCAGCGAGGCCAGCACCGGCGAGGCGATCGCCCCGATCGCGTAAAGGAACATCAGCGCGGCGGAAAGCTCGACCCGTTCGGACGAGGTGGCGTGGTCATGCGCATGGGCGGAGGAGATCGAATAGATCGGCAATGTGACAAAGCCGAAGAAACCGGCTGCGAGGTAGATCGCCAGGCTGCCCGCCCCCGCCAGCGCCACGGTAAGCGCCGAGGCGAGCACCGAGGCCAGCGACAGGCCGATCAGCACCCAGCGGCGGTCGAAGCGGTCGGCGAGCCAGCCGACCGGAAGTTGCGCCATCCAGCCACCCAGCACATAGACCGCCAGAAACACCGCGATCTGGTCGAGCGTCAGCCCCACCTCGACGGCATAGACCGGGCCGACAAAGCGGAAGGCGGCACCGGTGATGCCGGTGACCACCACCCCCGCCGCCGCCAGCGGCGAGCGCGCCCAGGCCATGGCGGGGCGCAGGCGCGGAGCCTCGGGGGTTTCCGGCTCGCGGGTGCGGGTCAGCGCCAGCGGCAGCAGCGCCGCGCAGCAGAGGATTGCCAGAAGGTTGTAGGAGGCATAGCTCGACGGGGTCAGCACCCCGATCATCAGCTGCGCGCCGAGCGAGGCGCCGACATCGACCACCCGGTAAACTCCGGTGGCGCGGCCACGGGTTTCGTTGGTGACGCTGGCCTGCAACCAGGCCTCGATGATGGTGTAGCAGCCCGCCACCGAAAGCCCGGTAAGCATGCGCATGGCCGACCAGGCGATCGGGTTCACCAGCATCATGTGCGCGGCGATGCCGATGGTGCCGAGCGCCGAAAACGCCGCGAAGGCGCGCGCATGGCCGACCGAGCCAAGCATCCGCGGTGCCCACCAGCAGCCGATGAAAAAGCCGATGAAATGCGCCGAGCCGAGCATGCCGACCTCGGCCTTGGAAAAGCCGAGGCCGAGGCCGGAGATGGCATCAAGCGGTGCCACCGCGCCCGAGCCGAGCTGGACGAAGATCACCGACAGAAACAGGGCAGCGAAAGAGATCAAGAGGCGCATGCGCGGCAGGCTAGCCGGGCAGGGCGGCGCGCGAAAGAGCGATTACGCGGCGGCGCGCACCCGTGCTTTGGCCGGTGCGGCGATCATCCTGGCGCGCGGGCCAGAACGCCGGTCTGCCGCGCGACATGCCAGCACCCCGTCGCCCGCCCCGGCCCAGGCGGTGCGGTGCTTGAGGCCATCACCCCCGGCATCGACGAACATGCGCGACCGCGACTGCTCGGCAATGCGGATGCCGTGGTCGTCGAGGTCGAGGAGGATCGGGCGGGGGTTGGCTGGATTGCCTGACGGTTGTGGCGGGGCGGCGTCGGAACCGCGCGCGGGCACCGCCGCCGGTGCGCGAGCGGGGGAGACTGCTTTTCGCCTCGGAATGATCTGCCCCATCGCGCCCCCATGCCGGTTGCCTGCGCCGATGAAGGCCGATAGTGGCAGAGAAATCATGCGCGGGGGTCAATTTGGGGTGGCGCGTGGGTGCGGCAATTCAACCTTGAGTTCGGGCCTGAGTTCGGACCTGAGTTCAGGCCTGAGTTCAAGCCCGGGCTCTGGACTGGTCCGGGTTCGAGTTCGGGGTGGCTCAGCCCTCGGGTGCGGCTTGCGGGGTCAGATGTGCTGCGCCGTCACCGGGTTCGAGCAGCGATGCGGCGGCGGGGGCCATGCGGGCACGACGCTGTTCCCGCCATCTGCGCGCGGCCTTCGGCATGGACCATCTGCCAGCGGCTTTCGACCCCCGGCGCGCCGCCCGCCTCGGGGGGCAGGATGAGGTCGGCGGGGGCGCGCGGCTGCTGGCCTCGGCGGCGAGTTGCGGCCGCCGCATCGGGGGTTGGGCCGGGGGGGGGCGGCAAGCCCGGCCACCACCAGCGCCACGGCACCGCTGCGCAGCGCCTCGTCCATGCTCCAGCGCGCCGCGCCGGGGGCGGGGGGGAAGATCGGTCGGTCGGGGGGCGCAAAGCCCGCGCATGCCCCGAGGCTTGAGCGCGCCGCGATCCGGAGCGTCTGCCCGCTAGCCTGCCCACCTGCATCAGCGCCAGGGTGCGCCGCGCCGGGCAGCAAACTCCTGCGCGCGGTCGCGCGCGAACGCGGCCCCCCGGACCAAGCCGCAGCTTCGGGGTGGGGGGGCGAGTGGGTATGGGGCAGGGCCAGAGCGTTCCGCAATCGCTCTCAATCGCGTCGGAGCCGTGCCGCCGGGCAGGCCGCTAAAGCTTCGGTGCGGCCCCCCCCTTGCCGCACCGCGCCGAAGCGATTAGCGATGAACAGGGCTGCGCGGGCGTGGCGGAATGGTAGACGCATGGGACTTAAAATCCCTCGGGCGAAAGCCCATGCCGGTTCGAGTCCGGCCGCCCGCACCACCCCCGGCATGACGAGATGAGCCCCGGGCGCGGCGGGGACGGGCTCCGGGCGGGTGGAGGTTAGCCACGGCGCGACGGGGATGGAGCCTGGGCGGGCGGCGGTTGACCCCCATAGGCGCTAACTTAAGCCTTTGGCCATTTGGCCTGCTGCCGGTTTCGTGGACAGCAGGTTAAGCTAGCATAGCGCGGGCCTCGAACCCATGGGGCTGAGGTAGCCCAGTTTCGAATGCCGCCTGCTCGAGCCCATCGGAAACATCCCACCAGCCGAAGCAGAGGAGGCGTTTTATGCAAACCTGAACACACTCAATATGGTCGCGTAACACGGACTATTCGGTCTCCGGCAAAGCCGGGGCGGTTCAGTTCAGAGCGCCGGGCGTGGCGGCGAAGGGCGATTGCGCCCTTGCCCATGCGCGCCACTGCGCATAGATCGCCGCAAGGCAAAAGGAAAAGTGAATGGCACGCGGACCCCAGGCAGTTCTTGAAGACCGACCCACGACGAAGAAGATTGGCGCGTTGCGTGCCCTGGTGCCGTTCGTGAAGCCCTATCGGGGGCAGGTTCTGGGGGCGCTGCTGGCGCTGGTGCTGACCGCCTCGATCAACCTGATCCTGCCCTTGGCGGTGCGCCGCGTGGTCGATGGCTTTCAGGCGGGCGCGGAACTGCTTGATGAATATTTTGCCGCCGCGCTTTTCATCATCGCATTGCTCGCGCTGGGCACCGGGCTGCGCTATTACCTTGTCACCCGGCTTGGCGAGCGGGTGGTGGCCGATATCCGCAAGGCGGTGTTCGACCGCGTGCTGGGCATGTCGCCGGCGTTTTTCGAGCGGGTGATGACCGGCGAGGTGATCAGCCGGATCACCACCGACACGACACTGATCCTGTCGGTGATCGGCTCTTCGGTTTCGGTCGCGCTGCGCAATGTGCTGATCCTGTTCGGCGGCCTCGGCATGTTGCTTTTTACCTCGGGCAAGCTGACCGGGCTGGTTCTTCTGCTGGTGCCGGTGGTGATTGTGCCGATTGTCGTGCTGGGGCGCAAACTGCGCACGCTTGGGCGCGAGAATCAGGACTGGATCGCCAATTCGGCGGGCTCGGCCACCGAGGCGCTTTTGTCGGCGCAGACGGTGCAGGCCTTCACCCACGAGGCGCAGAGCCGTGCCGAGTTTGCCAGTGTCACCGAAAAATCCTTTGTCTCGGCGCGCCGCCGCATCGCCACCCGGGCGGTGATGACGGTGATCGTGATCTTCCTGATCTTCGCGGGCGTGGTGGGGGTGCTCTGGGTCGGGGCGCGCGATGTGCGGCTGGGCGCGATGAGCGTGGGCGAACTGGTGCAATTCGTCATTTACGCGATCATGGTGGCGGGCGGGGTTGGGGCGCTTTCCGAGATCTGGGGCGAGGTGCAGCGGGCGGCGGGGGCGACCGAACGGCTGGCCGAGCTGCTATCGGCCGAAGACCCGGTGCGCGACCCGGCACGCCCCACCGTGCTGCCGCGCCCGGTGCGCGGCGAGATCGGCTTTGAGAATGTGACCTTTCACTACCCGTCGCGGCCCACCACTTCGGCGCTTGACGGGGTGACGATCAGCATTGCGCCGGGCGAGACCGTGGCGCTTGTCGGCCCCTCGGGGGCGGGCAAGACCACGATGATTCAGCTCATCCAGCGATTCTGGGACCCCGAGCACGGCAGGGTCACGCTTGACGGGCAGGATTTGCGCGATCTTACCCGCGCCGATTTCCGCCGCGCGATTGCGCTTGTGCCGCAGGATCCGGTGATCTTTGCCGCCACAGCACGCGAGAATATCCGCTTTGGCCGACCCGATGCGAGTGATGCCGAGGTCGAAGTGGCGGCGCGGGCGGCGCATGCCCATGATTTCCTCATGGCACTGCCCGAGGGCTACAACGCCTATGTGGGCGAGCGCGGGGTGATGCTTTCGGGTGGGCAAAAGCAGCGCATCGCCATTGCCCGGGCGATCTTGCGCGATGCGCCGGTGCTGCTTCTCGATGAGGCGACAAGCGCGCTCGACGCCGAAAGCGAAGGGCTGGTGCAGGCGGCGGTCGAGCGGCTTTCCTCCGGGCGCACCACCTTGATCGTGGCGCATCGGCTTGCCACGGTGAAGCGCGCTGACCGGATCGTGGTCTTTGACAAGGGCCGGATTGTCGCGCAGGGCACCCACGAGGCGCTGGTCGCCGAGGATGGGCTTTATGCGCGCCTCGCAAGGTTGCAGTTCACCACCGGCACCACCACCGACTGAAGGGCATTGTGACGCGGCGTGCCGGGTGCCGCTTTTGCTTGCCGGACGGCGAATTTCTGACCATTCTGCCCCAAAGGCCCGCGAGGAAGGGCCATGGGGAGGAAGCTGATGTCGAGATTTGAGAGCGTCGCGAGCCGGGATGCGGTCGAACAGGAAATGGCCTGGGAAAAGCGACCGCGCGCGCCGACCATGTATCAGTTCATCGCCGATGTCGCGGCGCGGCACGGCAGCCGCCCGGCGACGTCGTTTCAACTGCTTTCGGGGGTGAAGGACAAGGCCGAAACGCTGACCTGGTCGCAGCTTCTGGCGCAGGTGACGCAGGCGGCCAACCTGTTCCGCAGCCTTGGCATTGGCGAAGGCGATACGGTTGCCTACCTTTTGCCCAATAGCAGCGAAACCGTGATTTCGCTGATTGCCGGTTCGATCGCGGGGATCGTGAACCCGATCAACCCGCTTCTGGAACCCGAACAGATCTCGGCGATCCTGCGCGAGACCAAGGCCAAGGTTCTGGTGACGCTGAAGGCTTTCCCGAAAACCGACGTGGCGCAGAAGGCCGCCGAGGCAGTGCGGTTTGCGCCAAATGT
The DNA here is from genome assembly GCF_030684035.1 of Phaeovulum sp. Taxonomy (GTDB): domain Bacteria; phylum Pseudomonadota; class Alphaproteobacteria; order Rhodobacterales; family Rhodobacteraceae; genus UBA6213. The sequence goes on from NZ_JAUXPI010000002.1 coordinate 86,040, forward strand.
GAAAACCGTGCTCGAGGTTGATCTGAACCGCTACCTCGGCCCGCCAAAAAGCTGGATCGTGCCGCTGGTGCGCCCGAAAAACCCGGTTTCACACAAGGCCGACGTGAAGAACTTCAACGCCGAATGTGCCCGCCAGCCCGCCGGGCAGCTGACCTTTGCCGACAGCAAGAGCGACCGCGTTGCAGCCTATTTCCACACCGGCGGCACCACCGGCATGCCGAAAGTGGCGCAGCACAAGTATTCGGGGATGATCTACAACGGCTGGCTGGGGGCGCGGCTTCTGTTTGACGAAACCGATGTGCTGATCTGCCCGCTGCCGCTGTTCCACGTCTTCGCGGCCTATCCGGTCTTGATGTCGGCGATTGCCTCGGGCGCGCATGTGGTGTTTCCGACGCCTGCGGGCTACCGCGGCGAAGGTGTGTTCGACAATTTCTGGAAGCTGATCGAGCGCTGGCAGGTGACCTTTCTCATCACCGTGCCCACGGCGATTTCGGCGCTGATGCAGCGCCCGGTTAATGCCGATGTCTCGTCGCTGAAAACCGCGCTTTCGGGTTCTGCACCGCTGCCGGTCGAGCTTTACAACCGCTTTGAAAAGGCCACGGGGGTGCAGATATCGGAAGGCTACGGGCTGACCGAGGCCACCTGCCTCGTGTCGGTGAACCCGGTTGACGGCAAGAAGAAGGTCGGCTCGGTGGGCATTCCGATGCCGCATACGCATGTGCGGATTCTGTTGCAGGAAAGCGACGGCACGTTCCGCGAATGCGCGACTGACGAGGTCGGCGAGATCTGCATTGCCAACCCCGGCGTGTTCGAGGGTTCGACCTATACCGAGGTGGACAAGAACCATGGCCTGTTCGCCGAAAACCGGTTCCTGCGCACCGGCGACCTCGGGCGGCTTGATGCCGATGGCTATCTCTGGATCACCGGGCGCAAGAAAGACCTGATCATCCGCGGCGGCCACAACATCGACCCGGCAGAGATTGAGGAGGCGATGATGTCGCATCCGGCGGTGGCCTTTGCCGGGGCGATCGGCCAGCCCGATGCCTTTGCCGGTGAACTGCCCTGCGTCTATGTGGAACTGGTGAAGGGTGCCGATGTCACCGAAGCCGAACTGATGGAGCACGCCCGCAGCCATATCCGCGAGCGCGCGGCGATACCGAAGCATGTCGAGGTGCTGGCGGAACTGCCAAAGACCGGGGTTGGCAAGATCTTCAAGCCCGACCTGCGCAAACGCGCCATTACCCGCGTGTACAACGAGGCGCTGGCGGCGGCGGGCTTTGCCGCCAATGTGGCGACGGTCACCGAAGACAAGAAACGCGGGCTGGTCGCGCATCTGCGCCGCCTTGGCGATGTCGACGATGCCGCACTTGCCGCCAAGATGGGCGAGTTCACCACGCCCTGGGACTGGGCGAAATAGGACCGCCAAACGAGAACGGCCCGCGCCAACGCGCGGGCCGAAAGCTTTTGCGGTAACTGCCGAACTGCCTCAGAGCAGCCGCAGATCGCCCGCCGACGAGCGCCCGTCACGGCCCGATTGCAGCTCGTAGGCAACCTTCTGGTTGTCGTTGAGGCCCTTCAGCCCCGCACGTTCGACCGCCGAGATGTGCACGAACACATCCTTGCCGCCGTCGTCAGGCGCGATGAAGCCAAAACCTTTGGTGGTGTTGAACCATTTCACGGTGCCAGTGGCCATCCCCGTCTCTCCATCATCAGTGTTCCCGGGGCGGAATGCACCGGGCCGTGCAGCCAGGTCTTTCGGGTCTTCCGGCTTGCCCTGATCGGGGAGGCGGTAGGAAAGGCAGCAGCAGCGCAGGCAAAAGCATGCCGCATCCGTGCCGAAAATCAACAAAAAAACTGGCGGGCGCGGTGTCCCGCCGGTGGGGCTAGCGCTGGTCGGGGGGCAGGGCTTCGGCCACAAGCTCTGCGACCGCGTCGGCAAGCGCAAGCATGCGCGAATGCGCATCGCCCAGGCGGCGCATCGAGACCGAACGCTCCGCAACCTCTTTCATGCCGATTGCCAGAATCACCGGCACCTTGCCGACCGAATGCTCGCGCACCTTGTAGTTGATCTTTTCGTTGCGAATGTCGGCCTCGGCGCGGATCCCTGCCGCCTGAAGCGCCGCCACCACCTCACCCACGAAAGCATCGGCATCGGAGACAATCGAGGCCACCACCACCTGCCGCGGCGCAAGCCAGAGCGGCAGCTTGCCCGCATGGCTTTCGATCAGGATGCCGATGAACCGTTCGAAACTGCCAAGCGTGGCGCGATGCAGCATCACCGGGCGGTGTTTCATGCCGTCTTCGGCGATGTAGCTTGCATCAAGCCGCTCGGGCAGCACGAAATCGACCTGGTGCGTGCCGCATTGCCAATCGCGCCCGATGGCGTCGGTCATCACGAATTCGAGCTTCGGCCCGTAAAACGCCCCTTCGCCGGGGTTCATGATGAAATCATATCCCGCCGCGCGGGTGGCATTGGCCAGCGCCGCCTCGGCCTTGTCCCAGGTCTCGTCGCTGCCGGCGCGCTTTTCCGGCCGGTCGGAGAACTTGATCTTGAAGCTCTCGAACCCGAGGTCGCGGTAAACCGATGACAGGAAGCCGATGAAGCGGCTGGTCTCGGATTCGATCTGGTCTTCGCGGCAGAAGATATGCGCATCGTCCTGGGTGAAGCCGCGTACCCGCATGATGCCGTGCAGCGCACCCGAAGGCTCATAGCGGTTGCACGAGCCGAATTCGGCCATGCGCAGCGGCAGGTCGCGGTAGGACTTGAGACCGACGTTGAAGATCTGCACATGGCAGGGGCAGTTCATCGGCTTCAGCGCGTTGATGGTTTTTTCGCGCGCGCCTTCTTCGTCAACCTCGACGATGAACATGTTCTCCTGATACTTTTCCCAGTGCCCCGAGGCTTCCCAGAGCTTGCGGGAAACCACCTGCGGGGTGTTCACCTCGACATAGCCGCCTTCGCGCTGCCGCCGCCGCATGTAGTCTTGCAGCGCGACATAGATGCTCCAGCCGTTCGGGTGCCAGAAAATCTGCCCCGGTGCCTCTTCCTGCATGTGGAAAAGGTCCATTTCGCGGCCGAGCTTGCGGTGGTCGCGCTTGGCGGCCTCTTCCAGCATGGTCAGATGCGCCTTCAAGGCGTCGCGGTTTTTGAAGGCGACACCGTAGATGCGTTGCAGCATCGGCCGGGTGCTGTCGCCGCGCCAATAGGCACCGGCCACGCTCATCAGCTTGAAGGCGTCGGCGGGAAGCTGGCCGGTGTGTTGCAGATGCGGGCCACGGCAGAGATCCTGCCAGTGGCCATGCCAATACATGCGGATCTGCTGATCTTCGGGGATCATGCCGATCAGCTCCACCTTGTAGGGCTCGCCCAGCGCCTCGTAATGGGCAATCGCGCGGGCGCGGACCCAGACCTCGGTGGTGACCGGATCGCGGCGGTTGATGATTTCGCGCATCTTTGCCTCGATCGCGCCGAGGTCTTCGGGGGTGAAGGGCTCGGCACGGTCGAAATCGTAATACCAGCCGTTTTCGATCACCGGGCCGATGGTGACCTTGACGCGCGGCCAGAGCTCCTGCACGGCGCGGGCCATGACATGCGCGAGATCGTGGCGGATGAGTTCAAGCGCCGCTGCCTCATCCTTCATCGTGTTGATGGCGATTGCGGCGCTTTCAGCGATTGGCCAGGCCAGATCCCAGTGCTTGCCGTTGAGCTGCGCCGAAATCGCCTGCTTGCCGAGCGAGGGCGCGATGGAGGCTGCGACCTCGGCGGCGGTGATGCCTGCGGGGTAGCTGCGGCTCTGGCCATCGGGAAGGGTGAGGGTAATCTGGGACATGCGGTCCTCCTCGTCGGTTTGGCGCCTACGAAACGCCCGGTTGCGGGTTATGCTGCGCGTGGTAGGAAGAATTCGCGCCCAAGTCAACGGCGGGCAGGCTGCCGGGAGGCCCTCATGACAGAAGATTTCATTTCGCCCGAGGGACGGCGGATTGCCTTTGTGCAGCATGCGGGGCGGGGCCCGGGCGTGGTGTTTCTGGGCGGCTTCCGGTCCGACATGCAGGGCACCAAGGCGCTGGCGCTCGAGGCCTGGGCAGCCGCAGCGGGGCGTGGCTTTCTGCGCTTCGATTATTCGGGGCACGGCACCTCGGGCGGCGATTTCGAGGCGGGGTGCATTGGCGACTGGCTGGCGGATGCGCGGGCGGCGCTGGGCCTGACCGAGGGGCCGCAGGTGCTGGTCGGATCATCCATGGGTGGCTGGATAGCGCTATTGCTGGCGCGCGCGATGCCGGAGCGGGTGGCGGGGCTGGTAACGATTGCCGCCGCGCCGGATTTCACCGAGGACGGGTTCTGGGCCGGGTTCGATGCGGCGCGCCGCGCCGAGCTTTTGCGCGCGGGCCGGGTGGAAATGCCGTCGGACTATTCCGCCGAGCCCTATGCCATCACCCTTCGGCTGATCGAGGACGGGCGGCGGCATCTGCTGTTGCGCATGCCGCTCAACCTGCCGATGCCGGTGCGGATGTTGCAGGGCACCGCCGACGCCGATGTGCCGCAGGCGGTGGCGCTGCGGCTATTGGCGCATGCCGAGGGGCCGGACATTCGGCTGACGCTGGTGAAAGCGGCGGACCATCGGTTTTCGACGCCGGAGTGTCTGCGGCTGATCGAGGCGGCGGTGGCGGAACTGGCGGGGTAGGGGGGCCGTCTGCCCCCCTCTTGCGCGGTTCCCGCGCAATTCACCCCCCGAGGGTACTTGGGCATTGAAGAAGCGCCGAGTGGGATAAATGCAACCCGGCCTCCGCTTGGCTGGCGCGACCGGGTGGAAATATTACGTTTGTCTGGTGGTGTTCAGACGGCGCGGAGCGGGGTCACCTTCGCGGCGGTATTCGCGTTCTGGTCGATGAAGCGCAGAACCAGCGGGCGGATGCGCTCGCGCCAGCTTCTGCCGGCGAAGATGCCGTAGTGCCCCGCGCCGATCTCGATATAGCCTGCCTTCTTTTCCGGCGGCAGGCCGGTGAGCAGATCGAGTGCTGCGGCGCACTGGCCGGGCGCGGAGATATCATCCTTGCTGCCTTCAACGGTTTTCACCGCGACATCGGTGATGCGGCCGATATCGACCTGGTGCCCGGCGACCACGAACCGGTTCTCGGCAATCTCGCGGCCCTTGAAGATGCGCTCGACGGTGGAAAGGTAGAATTCGGCGGTCATGTCCATGACCGAGAGATATTCATCGTAGAAGATGTTGTGCTTGTCGCGTTCGGAGCCCTCGCCCTTGGCTTCGGCGGTGATCTTGTCGGCGAAGGCCCTTGTGTGGGATTCGGAATTCATCGAGATGAACGAGGCAAGCTGCATCAGGCCGGGATAGACCAGCCGCCCGGCACCCCGGTATTTGAAGCCGACGCGCTGGATGACGAGGTGTTCAAGCTGGCCCATGGTCACCCGGCGGCCAAAGTCGGTGACTTCGGTGGGGTTGGAATCGGGGTCGATCGGGCCGCCGATCAGGGTCAGGGTGCGGGGCTGCGCGGCGGGGTCGATTTCGGCCAGATAGGCGGTGGCGGCAAGCGTCAGCGGGGCCGGCTGGCAGACCGCGATCACGTTGATATCGGGGCCGAGATGGCGCATGAAATCAACGAGGTAGAGTGTGTAATCCTCGATGTCGAACTTGCCTTCGGAAACCGCGATGTCGCGGGCATTGTGCCAATCGGTGATATAGACATCTGCATCGGGCAGCAGGCTTGCCACGGTTGAGCGCAAGAGCGTGGCGTAGTGGCCCGACATCGGTGCCACCAGCAGCACCCGGCGCGGCATAGGCCCGCGCCCGGCTACCGCAAAGTGAATGAGGCTGCCAAAGGGCCGTTCGATCAGGGTTTCGACGTTCACCAGATGGTCGCGCCCGTCGATCCCCGGAATGCTGCGGATGCCCCAGTCGGGTTTGATCACCATGCGGGCGAAGCTGCGCTCGGTCACCCGGCCCCAGGCCGACATGACCTTGAACATCGGGTGCGGCACCAGGCCCCAGGCGGGGTAGGAGGCCACGGCGCGGGCCGAGGCACCCATCCATTCGTTGGTATTCCTGATGGTTTCCATCAGGTCATAACTCATCATGCCCTTCATCGTGTCTCCCCAACGGACCGGACCCAAACGCCGCTTTACCGCCCGGCCCCTGCGACGCTATGTTGCATGTGAGGATAGGGAGGAAAGATTGCCATGACAACGGCTGACGGTGACCTTCCTGCTGCGACGCAGCATTTGACCGAGAATCTGGCCCGAGTCGAGGCTTTGTCGCAACGCCTTGTGGCGGCATTGGCGCAAAAGCGGGCACCCAACCCGGCCCTTGAAGCGCCGGGGCAGGAGCTTTTCCTCAAGGCAGGCTCGGCGCTGATGAAGGAATGGCTGGAGCACCCGGGCAAGCTGATGGAAACGCAGATCAGCTATTGGGGCCAGGCATTGAAGCATTATGCCGAGGCGCAGGCCGTGCTGGCAAAGGGCAAGCTCGCGGTGCCCGAGGATACCGGGCCAAAGGACCGGCGTTTTTCCAACCCGCTCTGGGACACCAACCCCTATTTCAACTTCGTCAAGCAGCAATACCTGATATCGGCGAAGGCGATCGAGGCGTCGGTTTCCGCGATCGAGGGGCTTGAGCCGGTTGACCGCAAGCGGATCGACTATTTCACCCGGCAGATCATCGACCTGATGGCGCCGACGAATTTCCTTGCCACCAACCCCGATGCGCTGGAGCGCGCGGTGGCAACCGAGGGCGAGAGTCTGGTGCGGGGGATGGAAAACCTTGTTGCCGACATCGAGGCACACAAGGGCGATCTGGTGATCACCCTGGCCGACCGCGACGCCTTCAAGGTCGGGGTCAATATCGGCACCGCAAAGGGCGGTGTGGTCTATCGCAACCATCTGTTCGAGTTGATCCAGTTCAGCCCCAGCACCGAAACGGTGCACCAGACGCCCCTGGTGATCTTTCCGCCATGGATCAACAAGTTCTACATTCTCGACCTGAAGCCCGAAAACAGCCTGATCCGCTGGATCGTCGATCAGGGCTTCACGCTGTTTGTGGTGGCATGGAAAAACCCCGATGCCTCCTATGCCAAGATCGGCATGGACGACTATGTGCGCGATGGCTATCTGACCGCGATCCGCGAGATCAAGGCGATCACCGGCGAGGAAAAGCTGAATGCGGTCGGCTATTGCATCGCGGGCACCACGCTTGGGCTGACGCTGGCGCTTATGCTAAAGCGCGGCGACAAGTCGATCAACGCGGCAACCTTCTTTACCACGCTTACCGATTTCGCCGATCAGGGAGAGTTCACCGCTTTCCTGCAAGATGATTTTGTCGATGGCATTGAAGAACAGGTTGCGCGCGAAGGGGTGCTGGCGTCGTATTTCATGACCCGCACCTTCAGCTATCTGCGCGCCAACGACCTGATCTATCAGCCGGCGATCCGCAGCTACATGATGGGCGAGGCCCCGCCCGCCTTCGATCTCTTGTTCTGGAACGGCGATGGCACCAATCTGCCGGGCAAGATGGCGGTCGAATATCTGCGCGGGCTTTGCCAGCGCGACGAGTTCGCCGGCAAGGGGTTCACGGTGCTGGGCGAGAAGGTAAAGCTTTCCGGGGTCAAGGTGCCGCTTTGCGCGATTGCCTGCGAAACCGACCATATCGCGCCCTGGCGCGCGAGCTTTGCCGGGGTGGCGCAGATGGGCGCGAAGGACAAGACCTTCATCCTGTCGCAGTCGGGCCATATCGCCGGTATCGTCAACCCGCCGGGCAAGGACAAATACGGCCATTACACCTCGCCAGCAGCGATCACCGATGCCGATGCCTGGCGCACGGCGGCGGAGTTCCACAAGGGCAGCTGGTGGCCGCGCTGGGGGGCGTGGCTGGCTGGGCGCTCCGGCAAGCGGATCGCGGCGCGGGAGTTGGGCGATTCGGCGCATCCGGTGCTGGCACCCGCGCCGGGCACCTATGTGCTGGAGCGGCCAGAGGCCTGATATTGGCCGAAACTATGGGTATTCTGCGTTGCAGCAATTTGCCTCTTGAAATGCTGCAGCGCAGCGTGTATGTATCTTGGCAGAAACACACCGCACCCCAAACCGGAGATATTCAAATGGCCAAGACCCAAGACTACACCAAGACCATGCAAGACATGTTCGGCGCCTTCCCGATCGACACCTCGGCGTTCCAGGAAGCGTTCAAAAGCTCGACCGCGATGGGCGAGCGCCTGACCAAGGTGGCGCTTGAAGCCGCCGAAAAATCGACCGAGATTTCCTCGGCATGGACCAAGGCGACGCTGTCGCGCGTTGGCGATCTGTCGAAATCGAAAGCGGAACCGGCCGATTACGCCAAGGCGATGACCGACTTTGCTTCGGCCGCTGCCGAGACCGCAGCCGAAAACCTCGCCGCCTTCGCCGAAGTCGCGAAGAAAGTGCAGATGGAAACCGTCGAGCTGATGCTTGCGGCGGGCAAGGAAGCGTCGGAAGATGCGACCGCTGCGGTGAAGAAAGCGACCGATGACGTGACCGCTGCGGCCAAGAAAGCCACCGCGAGCGTCAAGGCCTGATCGCCATTTCAGATTGGCACTGCGGCCATCCTCTCTGCCGCAGCTGCATTCAAGGCGGGCTTCAGGGCCCGCCTTTTTCTTTTGTTGCTTTTACGCGTCCGAGTATTAGGCTTCGCTGCACTGCCAAAAGCTTCCGGAGGACCACATGGCCGAAGACGCCAAGCCGCTGCTCATCAAGCGTTACGCCAGCCGCCGACTCTACAACACCGAAACCAGCGATTATGTGACGCTGGAGGATATTGCCGCCTTCATCCGCGACGGCCGCGAGGTGCAGATCATCGACCTGAAATCGGGCGATGACCTTACCCGCCAGTATCTGCTGCAAATCGTATCCGACCATGAAAGCCGTGGCGAAAGCGTGCTGCCGGTCGATCTGCTCACCGATCTTGTGCGCAGCTACACCACCCAGGCGCAAAGCGTGGTGCCGCAGTTTCTTGCCGCCAGCTTCCAGATCCTGCGCGAAGGGCAATCGAAGCTGATGGAAAACCTCACCGCCTTTCCCAACCCGATGGCCAAGATGCCGGGCTTCGAGGCGTTGCAGCGCCAGCAGCAGGCGTTCATGAAGACCATGATGGGGGGCTGGGCCGCCAGTCCGGACGACGACGAGGCCGCAAGCGATACCGCCACCGCCAAACCGGCGGGCCGCGAAGACCTTGACGCGATCAAGAAGCAACTGGCCGAATTGCAGGCGAAGCTTTCCAAATTGTGAGAATGACGGCGGCGCTACGCCGCCACCCTTTCAGGCAACCTCGGCAAAGACCTGTTTCAGCGCCCGTTCAAGCTTGTCGAACATCTCGTCCATCTGCGGCAGCGTCATGATGAACGGCGGGCAAAGCACGATCGCCTGCCCCAGCGGGCGGCAGATCAGCCCTTGATCGGTGCAGGCATTGGCGATGCGCTCCGATACGCTCAGCGAGCCGTCGAACGGGGTTTTCGTGGCCTTGTCCTTCACCGCTTCGAGCGCGCCCATCAGCCCCTTGCCGCGCCACTCGCCGATATTGGGGTTTTCCGCCAGCCGCGCCAGCCCCGCCTCGAAATGCGGTGTGAGGTGGCGGACGTTTTCCGCCAGACCCTCGTTCATCACCACGTCGATCGCCTTGAGCGCGATGGCGCAGCCGACGGGGTGGCCCGAGGCGGTGAAGCCATGCGGAAACTCTTCAATCGCTTCCGCTGCGGCCTGCACCCGGTCGGCCAATTCGTCGCCAAGGATCACCGCACCCATCGGGAAAAATCCGGCGGTGAGGTTCTTTGAGGAAATGATCGCGTCGGGCATGAAGCCATAGGTTTCGCAGCCCCAGGTATTGCCGGTGCGGCCGAAGCCGGTGATGACCTCGTCCGAAATCACCGGAATCCCGTATTTGCGCAGGATCGGCAGCATTGCCTGAAAATACCCCGCCGAGGGCACCACTACCCCGCCCGCGCCCATGACCGGCTCGGCGAAGAACCCGGCGATGGTGTCTGCCCCCTCCTTGATGATCGTCGCCTCAAGCTCATTGGCCAAGCGCCGGGTGAATTGCGCCTCGGTCTCGCCGTGCTGGCCATAGCGCCAGTAATGCGGGCAGCCAAGGTGCAGAAAGCCCGGCAGCGGCAGGCCGAAAACGCTGTTGTAGGGCTTGCCGGTCATGCTGGCGGAAACCGCGGTGACCCCGTGATAGGCGTTCCAGCGGGTGAGGATCTTGCGGCGTTGTGGCTTGCCCTCGGCCGCATGCAGAAACCACAGGATCTTGACCATCGTGTCGTTCGCCTCGGAGCCGGAGTTGGTGTAGAACACCCGGCCCCGGCTGAACGGCGACACTTCCACCAGCTTTTCGCTCAGCAACACGGTCTGGTCCGACATCCGGCCGAAAAAGGCGTGATAGCCTGCCAGCTTTTCATATTGCCTCTTTGCGGTCTCGATCAGGCCGGGGTGATCGAAGCCCGCAACCATGTTCCAAAGCCCCGAGTTCGCATCGAGATATTCGCGCCCGTGGGTATCATAGACGTAAGGCCCGCGACCATGGGTCAGCACCACCGCGCCGCGTTCGTGCACCGAGGGCAGATCGGTGAAGCCGTAAAGCGAATAGCGGTCGGCCCGGGCTTCCCAGGAATTGGGGGCGTTGTCGCGCATGGCACTCTCCTTCAAAGCATGAAGGGCAGGCTAGCCGGGTGCGCGGGCGGGTTCAATGGGGGCAGATGAAACGCCGCAGCGGCCCGCGACGTCGCTGCAACTGCTTCAGTGCAAATATCCCCGCCGGAGGCTCTTGCCGCACACCAAGCGCGCTCCGCGAGGGATATTTCTTTCTGAAGCAGTCAGCGCGATGCTTTTTCGGCGAGGCCCGAGGTGCCTTCGCGCCGCTCGAGTTCGGCCTCGATGTCGGCAAGGCTCACCTCGCGCGCGGCGAGCATGACCAGCAGGTGATAGAGCACGTCCGCCGCCTCGGCGGTGAGGCGGGCCTTGTCGCCCCGGACCGCTTCGATGATCGCCTCGATGGCTTCCTCGCCGAATTTCTCGGCGCATTTTTCGGGGCCCTTGGCCAGCAGTTTCGCGGTCCAGCTGGTTTCCGGGTCGGTGCCCTTGCGGGCCGCGATGGTGGCGGCAAGGCGGTAAAGGGCGCTCATGCGAGCCTCATCGGGATGCCCGCGGCGGCCATGTGTTCCTTGGCCTCGCGGATGGTGAAGGTGCCGAAGTGGAAGATCGAGGCGGCGAGCACGGCGCTGGCGTGGCCTTCGGTGATGCCTTCGACGAGGTGGTCGAGCGTGCCGACGCCGCCTGAAGCGATCACCGGAATGGACACCGCATCGGCGATGGCGCGGGTGAGGGGGATGTTGAAGCCCTGCCTGGTGCCGTCGCGGTCCATCGAGGTCAGCAGGATTTCCCCGGCACCCTTGGCCGCCACGGTGCGGGCAAATTCGACAGCGTCGATGCCGGTGGCGCGCCGCCCGCCATGGGTGAAGATTTCCCAGCGGCCGGGGGCCACGGTTTTCGCGTCGATCGCCACCACGATGCACTGGCTGCCGAAACGGTCGGCGGCCTCGGCGACCACATCGGGGTTGGCGACGGCGGCTGAGTTGAACGAAACCTTGTCGGCACCGGCAAGCAGCAGCGCGCGCACGTCCGCATGGCTCCGCACGCCGCCGCCCACCGTGAAGGGCATGAAGCATTGTTCGGCGGTGCGGGTGACCACGTCATACATGGTGCCGCGATTTTCATGCGTGGCGTGGATGTCGAGAAAGGTCAGCTCGTCCGCCCCCGCCGCGTCATAGGCCTTGGCCGCCTCGACCGGGTCACCCGCATCGACCAGATTGACAAAGTTGACGCCCTTGACCACGCGGCCATCGGCGACATCAAGGCAGGGGATGATGCGGGTTTTCAGCATGGCGGGGCTCCTTGCCCCCTAGGTAGCGCCTCGGGGCGCGCGAGGGAAGGGGGGCGCGCGCCCGCCGAGGTTTGGGCGCTGATGAAGCGGGTCAGGCTTTCAGCGTGGCGAGGGCCTGGGAGAGATCAATCGCCCCGTCATAAAGCGCGCGGCCCGAGATTGCCCCGGCGATCACCCCGGTATCGCGGAGCGCCACGAGGTCGGCGAGTGACGACACGCCGCCCGAGGCGATGACGGGGATGGTGACGGCGCGGGCCAGCGCCGCGGTGGCGGCGATATTTGGGCCGCCCATGGCACCGTCGCGCAGGATGTCGGTGTAGATGATCGCGCTTACACCCGCGTCTTCGAAGCTTTTGGCAAGGTCGGTGGCTTGCACGGCGGTGGCCTCGGCCCAGCCCTTGGTGGCCACAAACCCTTCGCGCGCGTCGATGCCGACCGCGATATGGCCCGGAAAGCGGCGCGCCGCTTCGCGCACCAGGCCCGGGTTTTCAACCGCGACGGTGCCGAGAATGACCCGGGCGAGGCCCTTGGCAAGCCAGCGTTCGATAGTGGCCATGTCGCGGATGCCGCCACCGAGTTGCACCGGCACCTTCACCTGCGCAAGGATCGCCTCGACCGCCGCGGCGTTTACCGGCGTGCCCGCGAAGGCGCCGTTGAGATCGACGAGGTGCAGCCATTCAGCGCCCGCCGCCACGAAGGCGGCGGCCTGCGCGCCGGGGTCGGTGCCGAACACCGTGGCGCTTTCCATGCGCCCATGGATCAGCCGCACGCAGGCACCGTCCTTGAGGTCGATTGCGGGGTAAAGGATCATCGTTCGGCTCCGCCGGGCGCTATCTGGTGCGGGTGATAGCGGGAAACGGCGGCAGGTGCAAACCGCGCGGGTGCGGCGTGTAACCAATGTTGACGTAACGTCAAGAAGTGGTTGCGTCCGCGCGACGGTGGCGATAGGTCTCGCGACCAGGGCAGAGGAAGGCGCATATGGGGCATCGATCGTTTTGGGCGTGGGCGGTTGTAACTGCGGCGCTGGTGCTGTTGGCGGTGGCCATACCCTACCGCGTGCTGGCGGGCGGCGCGCCGTCGCTGGCGATCTTCGGCTTCTGGTCGGCTTTCGGGGTGGCGGTGATCGCCATGATCGGCCTTGCCGTGATGCGCTGGAAGGACTGACAGCATGCTCTCCACCACGCTGATCTCGGCCGCGATCGCGGTGTTTGCGCTTGTCGGGATGTTGATCGCGCGGGCAGCGACCCGGGCCAACACCGGCACGGCCGCCGATTATTACCTTGGCGGCGGTCGGCTGAGCGGGCTGGTTGCCGGGCTTTCCTACGGTGCCACAACCTATTCCGCCTTCATGCTGGTGGTGCTGACCGGGCTGACCTATCGCGGCGGCGTAGGCGCGCTGGGGTTCGAGCTGATCTATTTCGCCGGGCTGAGCCTGTTGGTGATCTTTGCTCCGCGGTTCTGGCTGGCGGCGCGCAAATGGGGGTTCATTTCGCCCGCCGAAATGGTCGGCGCGCGCTATGGCAGCAAGGGCGTGGCGCGGTTGATGGCGGTGGTCGCGCTGGTGTTCCTCTTGCCCTATTGCACAACCCAGATGGCCGGTATCGGCCTGTTGCTTTCGGGCGTGACCGGCGGCGGCATCTCGCTCGTCGCGGCGGTGGTGACCGGTGCGGTGCTGGCGATGCTCTGGACGCTGCTGGCGGGTCTGCGGTCGGTCGCCTGGACTGATGCGGCGCAGGCAGGGGTGATGCTGTTGTCGGGACTGCTGGCGGTGGGCTTTGCGGTCGCGGCAATCGGCGGACCCGGGGCCTTTGTCGATGCGACAATTGCGACGCACGGCAAGTGGCTTGATTTGCCGGGACCGGGGCTGTGGAGCCTGCCGACCTTCGCCGCGCTGGCGCTGCCGTGGTTCTTCTTTGCGATCTCGAACCCGCAGGTGAGCCAGCGGCTGTTCGTGGCGCGCGATTTCGCTGCGATGCGGCGGATGATCCTGTGGGTGCTCGGGTTCGGCTTCATTTTCACGCTGATCGCGGTGATTTGGGGTTTTGCGGCCCTGCAACTGGTGCCGGGGCTGGAGAATACCGCGTTGGCGACGCCAGCGCTGTTGACCTCGGGGGCTATCCCGGTGCCGGTGGCGGTGCTCTTGATAATCGGGGTGCTTTCGGCGGCGATCTCGACGCTCGATTCGATTGCGCTCACCGTCGGTTCGATGGTGGCGCGGGATCTGATGCGCCGGGGTTCCAGCGACGCGCGGCAGGTGTTTGCCGGGCGGATGGTGGTGGTGGCGGTGATTGTTTTTGCGGCAGCCTTTGCCATCGACTCGGCGCGGATTGTGGATCAGTTGGCGGCGCTTTCGGCGGCGGGGCTTCTGGTTACCGTGCCGCCGATCATCGGTGCCTTCTTCTGGCGGCGCGGCACCGCTGCGGGCGCGCTTGCCTGCCTGGCCGGGGGGGCCATGGTCGCGGTGTGGCTGTCGCTGGTGCAGGGGGTGAGCGTGTTCAACCCATGGCTCGCGGTGAGTGTGACGGCGATCAGCAGCGGGCTGTTCGTCGCCGTGAGCCTGTTCACCCGCCCTCGGCCGATGGCGCTCGATTTTGCCGGCGAGTTGCGCGATGATCTGGTGCGGCACAACGCCTGGTAACCTGCGACCCGACGTCAGGCTTGCCGGGAATCGGGCAGTGTGGCTGATATGGTGCCAGCTATCAGGGAGGATAGACATGAAACGAGTGGTACTGGCGGCGGTTTTCGCCGTGGCGGCGGGTGTTGCGGGCGCGGACCCGTTGGAAGGCATCTGGAGGACTGCCCCCGACGACAACGGCAACTCCGGCCATGTGCAGATCGTGCCATGCGGGTCGGCGCTCTGCGGCACATTAATCAAATCGTTCGACAGCGCCGGCAAACCGATGGCTTCGGAAAACATCGGCAAGCTGATCATCTGGGATATGGTGGCCAACGGCGCGAGCGGCTACAAGGGCATGCTCTGGTCGCCGGACCGCGACAAAACCTACAAGTCGAAGCTGACGCTTTCGGGTAATACTCTGGCGGTCGAGGGTTGCATTGCCTTCCTCTGCCGTAATGGCGGCACCTGGACGCGGGCCAACTGAGCGCCGCGCCGGCGGGCTTCACGGGTTCCAGCGCAGGAAGTTGGCAATCAGCCGCAGGCCCGCGGCCTGGCTTTTCTCGGGGTGGAACTGGGTGCCGACCATGTTGGCGCGCCCGACAATGGCAGTGATTTCGCCGCCGTAGTCGCAATGCGCCAGCCTGTCGGCGGGGTTGGCCACCTTGAAGTGGTAGGAATGCACGAAATAGGCGTGATCGCCGGTCACGATGCCCGCCAGCAGCGGGTGCGGGCGGTCGATCACCAGGTCATTCCAGCCCATGTGCGGCACCTTCATGCCCGCATCGGAGGGGGTGATTTTCACCACTTCGCCGCCGATCCAGTCAAAGCCCGGTGTCGGCGTATATTCAAGCCCGCGCGTCGCCATCATCTGCATGCCGATGCAGATGCCGAGAAAGGGCCGCGCGCGCGCCGTGACCGCCTCTTCGATCGCCTCGAAAAGCCCGCCATGGGCATCGAGCGCGCGGCGGCAGGCGGGAAAGGCACCATCGCCAGGCAGCACGATGCGATCGGCGCGCGCCAAATCTTCGGGGCGCGAGGAAACCAGCACCGCGCCGCCCCCGACCTCGGCCGCCATGCGCTGAAACGCCTTTTCGGCCGAATGCAGGTTGCCGCTTTCGTAATCGACCAGAACGGTCAGCATCAAAGCGCGCCCTTGGTGGAAGGCAGCACGCCGCCCATGCGCGGGTCGGGTTCGACCGCCGCGCGCAGGGCCCGGGCAACCGCCTTGAAGCTGGCCTCGGCGATATGGTGGCTGTTGAGCCCGTGCAGGCGGTCAACATGCAGTGTCATGCCGGCATGGGTGCTCAGCGCCTGAAAGAATTCGCGCACCAGTTCCGTGTCGAAGCTGCCGATCTTCGGGGTCGGGAAATCGACACTCCAGACAAGATAGGGGCGGCCCGACAGATCGAGCGCGGCGCGCACCAGCGCATCATCCATCGCGAGATCGAAGTGACCGTAGCGGCGGATGCCGCGTTTGTCGCCGAGTGCTGCGCCAAGCGCCTGGCCAAGGGTGATGCCTACATCCTCGACGGTGTGGTGATCGTCGATGTGCAGATCGCCGGTGGCATGAATGGTCAGGTCGATCAGCGAGTGGCGGGCAAGCTGGTCAAGCATGTGATCGAAAAAGCCGACGCCGGTGGCGTTTTCATAAGCGCCGGTGCCGTCAAGGTTGACCGTGACCGCAACCCGGGTTTCGGCGGTCTGGCGGGTGATGGTGGCGTTACGCATGGGGCCTCTTTGCTGCTGCTGCCTGTCTTATAGGCGGCGCGCGGGGGTTTGTTAAGCCATGCGGGAACGCGCGTGGCGGGCTGCGCCTCCGGCGGGGATATTTCTTTCTGAAGCAGCTGTCAGTAGCCGCGCGCACGATCGACAAGGTGCAGCAGCGGCAGGCCTGCGAGGTCGCGGCGGATGTTTTCGGCCACCACCCGCGCGGCCGAGGCGGGGCGGGTTTCGGCGGCGATATGCGGGGTGACGGTGACCCCCGGATGCGCCCAGAACGGGTGATCTGGCGGCAGGGGCTCGGTGCGGAACACATCGAGCGTGGCATGCGCGATCTGGCCTGCATCAAGTGCGGCAAGAAGCGCCGCATCGTCGATCAACCTGCCGCGGCCGGGGTTGATGATGACGGCACCGCGCGGCAGCCTTGCGAGGGTGGCGGCGTTCAGCAGGTTTTCGGTTTCCGGCGTATCGGGCAGAAGCGTGACCAGAATTTCGGCGCGGGCAAGGGTTTCGGCAAGCCCTGCGGCACCCGAAAGGCAGCGGATGCCGGGCAGTTCCCTTGGCGCGCGGCTCCAGCCAGTGACGCGGAAATTGAGGCTTGCAAGCGCCGTTGCGGCGGCGCGGCCAAGTTCGCCGAGGCCAAGGATTGCCACGTTGCGTTCCCGCGCCAGGGGTGGGGTGAGCGCGCCGCGCCAGATGCCGTCCTGGCCGAGAATATGGGCATCGAGCCCGAGGTGGTGGCGCAGCACATGGCCGGTGACCCATTCCACCATGCCCTCGCTGAGCGCCGGATCGACCATGCGGGCAAGCGGCTGCGTCAGGCTCGGGTTCGTCACGATCCGCTCGACCCCGGCCCAGAGGCTCAGCACCGCGCGGGTGCGGCGATAGGGGGTGAAATCGGCCAGCAGCCCGCCGGGGGCGAAGATGATGTAATCTACCGTTTCGGGCGGGGTGGTGGCATCGGCCATCTGCACCCTCAGCCCGGCTTGGCGGAAAGCCTCGGCAAGCGGTGCCTGATACTTTGCCCAGAGCCGGGCGGGGGCGGCGAAAAGCACGGTTTGCATCGGGTTACCTCGGGCGATGGACATGGGCGCTTTGCACCAGGCCGAAGGCCATGAGCAGGATCATCATTGCGGTGCCGCCGTAGCTGACCAGCGGCAAGGGCACCCCAACCACCGGCAGAAGCCCCATCACCATGCCCATGTTCACCGCGAAATAGAGAAAGAAGGTGGCGGCAACGCCGAGCGTGAGAAGTGCTGCGAAGCGGTCCTTGTTTGAGAGCGCCGAGTGGATGCAGAAGGCGATCACCAGCACATAAAGCGCCAGCAGCGAGGCCCCGCCGACAAAGCCGAATTCCTCCGCCAGCGTGGTGAAAATGAAATCGGTGTGCTTCTCGGGCAGGAAATTGAGCCGCGACTGGGTGCCCTGCATGAAGCCGCGCCCGGCCCAGCCGCCGGAGCCGAGCGCGATCTGCGCCTGGGTGATGTTGTAGCCGGCACCGAGCGGATCGCTTGCGGGATCAAGAAACACGTCGATGCGGCGATACTGATAATCGCGCAGAAGCTGCCACGATGTGCCGCGGCTTTGCAGCACCGCGGCGACCGCCGCCACCCCCAGCGCCAGCACCGAGCCGAAATACCACAAGCTCACCCCCGCCGCGAACATCACCAGGCCGCCGCCCATGACCAGCATCAGCGCGGTGCCGAGGTCGGGCTGCGACAGCACCAGCGCCGTCGGCACCAGGATCAGCGCGGCGGGAACTGCCACCCAGATGAGCCGGGAGGTTCGCGCGAGGTCGAGCCAGTCGTAATAGGCGGCGAGCGCCATGATGAGCGCGATCTTCATCACCTCGGAGGGTTGCAGGCGCAGCGGCCCAAGCTCGAGCCAGCGCTGCGCGCCCATGCCGACATCGCCGAAGAACTCGACCGCGATCAGCAGCGCTAGCGAAAGCGCATAGGCCAGCGCCGACAGGTTGCGCCAGAACCAGATCGGCACCATGGCGATCATCAGCATTGCGGCCATGCCTGCCGCGAAGCGTTTGATCTGCGGTTCCGCCCAGACCTCGATGCGGCCACCCGCCACCGAATAAAGCATGAGAAAGCCGACGCAGGCGATGGCCGAGAGCAGCACGACCAGCGGCCAGCTGATATGGAGCACCTTGCGAAAGCCCGTCGGTGCCGATCTGAGGCCGTAATCGAGATGGGTCATGCGCGGCTGCTCGTGCGCGGCGGCGTTTCGTCAGGATCGACAAGCTGCATCTGGTCGTGTTGGGTCTGAATGCGGGTGCGCTGGCTTTCGGGATAGGCAGAGAGCGGCGGCAGCTTGCCGTAGAGCGCGAAAAGGAGCATGTCGCGCGCCAGCGGTGCTGCCACCGCCGAGCCACCGCCGCCATGTTCTACCACCAGTGCCACGGCGTATTTCGGCGCATTCGCCGGGGCATAGGCCACAAAAAGCGCGTGGTCGCGCTGTGCCCAGGGCAGGTCCTCGTTGGAGGTGACGCCGCCTTCACGTTCGGCGGCCGAGATGTTGCGCACCTGACTGGTGCCGGTCTTGCCCGCCATGCGCATTTCGGCGGCGACGATACGCGAGCCGTTGGCGGTGCCCCTGGTCGAGTTGACCACAGCATCCATACCGGCCCGGACCGCTTCGAGATAGGCCGGGTCTATGGCCAGCACGGCGGCGCGCGGCGCGGCGATTTCAACGCCGTTGCGCGAACGCACCAGGCGCGGCACGATTTCGCGCCCCGAGGCGATGCGCGCGGTCATCACCGCCAGTTGCAGCGGCGAGGTGAGCACGAAGCCCTGACCGATGGTTGCATTCAGCGTATCGCCGATGACCCAATCGCGCCCGTAGCGGCGCTTTTTCCATTCCTGGGTCGGTGCCAGCCCATCGGCCACCGCCGACAGCGGCAGATCGTGGTGCATGCCAAGGCCAAGCCTGCGCGCCATGTCGGAGATCTTGTCGATGCCGACGCGCTGCGAGACATCGTAATAGAAAACGTCGCAGGATTGTTCGAGGCTTTGTTGCAGGTTGATGTTGCCGTGACCGGCCGGGCGCCAGCAGTGGAACTTGCGGCCGCCGACCTCGACAAAGCCGGGGCAGCGCACGGTTTCCTTGGGGCCGATCACCCCGGCCTCCATTGCCGCGAGCGCAGTGACCATCTTGTAGGTCGAACCCGGCGGGTAGAGGCCCTGCACCGATTTGTCGGCAAGCGGGCGGTGGTCGTTTTCATTCAGGCCACGATAGGCTGCCGAGGAAATGCCGCGCACGAACAGGTTGGGGTCGAACGAGGGGGCCGAGGCGATCGCCATGATATCGCCATTGGTCACGTCGATCACCACCGCCGAGGCGCTTTCCTTGCCAAGCCGCTCCTGCACATAGTTTTGCAGGCGGTAGTCGACGGTCAGTTGCAGCGCATCGCCGGGGTCGCCCTCCTGGCGGGAAAGCTCGCGCATTTCGCGCCCGGCGGAGTTGACCTCGACCCGCCTTGTGCCCGCGCGGCCGCGCAGCGCCTGTTCCATCTTCGCCTCGATGCCGACCTTGCCGATCTGGAAGCGCGGAATCCGCAGCAAGGGGTCAGGGTCTTCGATGCGGCCAAGGTCGAAGTCGGAGACCGGCCCGACATAGCCGAGTACATGCGCGAAATCGGCGTGGCGCGGGTAGAACCGCGAAAGACCGACTTCGGGCGTGACCCCGGGCAGAGCCGGGGCGTTGACCGCGATGCGCGAAAACTCCTCCCAGCTCAGCCGGTCGGCGATGGTAAAGGGCGCAATCGGGCTGCGGCGGCGCATTTCGGCAAGAATCGATTCTGCCTCGGCATCGCTCAGCGCGATCAGGCGGCGAAGCCGTGCCAGTACATCGGCCACATCGCCCGCGTCTTCGCGGGTGATGGTCACCCGGTAATTCGATTCGTTGCCCGCCAGCAGGTAACCGTTGCGGTCGTGAATAAGCCCGCGGGCTGGCGGCAGCAGGCGGATCTTGATCGAGTTGCCCTCGGACAAAAGCCGGTATTCGTCGGCCTGGGCAAGCTGCATGCCGCGCATCCGCAGCGCCAGCACCGCCACTGTGCCCGCCTGAAACGCCCCAAGCATGAGGCCGCGGCGGCTGATCTTGCGCTGGCTTTCGGCGCTGTCGCGGGGGGAACGCCTCATAGCCGCCTGCCAAACGCGTCAACTTCGCCGGGGGCAGCGCGGCGCAGCCCGACGGCGATGTAACTGGCGATCACCACCAGCGGATAGACGGCGATGGTGGCGAGGAAGTGCAGCAGCGACAGGCCGAGCGCGGGTTGCGGCACCATCAGCACCGCCAGCACCATGCGGTTAGCCAGCACCATTGCCAAAAGCAGCACGCCGACCGTCAGCCATTCGAGCAAGAACGACAGATCGCGCAGGCTTGCCTCGCGGGCGCGCAGAAACTCGGTGCCGCCGAGCACGATCAGCGCCCAGAGGCCGGGTGGGCGCTGGAACATCAGATCTTCGATCAGCATCACAGCGACGATCAGCATGGCAGGCACATATTCCGGGCGGCGCAGCAGCCAGGCGAGCGTGATTGCCAGCGTGATATCGGGGCCGGGCCAGCCCGATGTGCCGCTCGACAGCGGTAACAGGCGCAAGAACAGCACGCCGAGCGCCAGGCCCAGAAAGAGCGTGCGGTGGAAAAGCAGTTGCCGGGAAATCGGGTCAACCATTGCCGCCGGGCCTCGGAAGCGCCGCCGGCGCGGTGAGCGGTGCCGATGAGCCAGCCTCGCCCGCCTCGGGTGCCGGCGGGATCAGCGCACCCACGTCTTGCAACTGTTCGGCCGGGTGGCTGCGCAGCACGCGCAGAAAATCGAGCCGCTCGTAATCTGCGGCAAGGCGCACCCGCAGGCGGCGGTCGCTGCCCTGCGCCACCTGGCCTACCAGAATTCCGGCGGGAAACACCCCGCCATCGCCCGAGCTTACCACCCGGTCGCCAGGCCGCACCAGTTCGGGGCTTTCCAGAAACTCGACCAGCGGCAGCGCCGAATTGTCGCCCGAGAGCAGCGCCCGCTGGCCCGAGGGCTGGATGGTGACGGGAATCCGGCTGGAGCTGTCGGTCAGCAGCACGACCCGGGCGGTGGTGCGCCCGACCCCCGAGATGCGCCCGACAAGGCCGAGCCCGTCCATCGTCGCCCAGCCATCCACCACCCCGTCGCGCGAGCCGACATTGAGCAGCACCGATTGGCGGAACGGCGAGCCCGAGTCGGCGAGCACCACCCCCGAAACCGAGGTCAGCTTGGGGTCAAGCCGCACAGCGTTCTGCGCCAGCAGTTTCGCGTTCTGCTGTTCCAGTTGCACTGCCGCCTCTTTCCAGGCCTTCATCTGCTGCAACTCGCGGCGCAGTTCCTGGTTCTGTTCGTAGATCCGGGCGTAGGATTGAAAGCCTTCCACCATGCCCAGCATCTTGGTGACCGGCACCATTGCCCAGTCGAACGTGGGCACGAAGCGGTCGATGAAGGCGGCGCGAAAGCGTTCGACGCGCGGGCTGTCGATACGCCAGACCAGAAAGGTAAGCGCAAGCACGACCGCCATGGCCGCAATCAGGATGCGGCGCACGGGTCTGGCAAAGTCGATGTCGTCGCGGTTTCTTGCCAATGTGGCCTCGTCTCAGGGGCGGCCCCATCCGTCGCGTCGCGGCGGCGGCGGCGCGCTCAGCTGTCGTAGTCGATGACGTGGCGAAGCTGTTTTTCGAATTCAAGGGCCTTGCCGGTGCCCAGTGCCACGCAGTTCAACGGCGCTTCCGCGACCGAGATCGACAGCCCGGTCTGTTCGCGCAGCGCCAGATCAAGATCGCCCAAGAGGGCGCCGCCGCCGGTCAGCATCACGCCCCGGTCAACGATGTCGGCGGCAAGGTCGGGCGGGGTTGCCTCGAGCGCGGTCATCACCGCCTCGCAGATCTGCTGCACCGGCTCGGCCAGCGCCTCGGCGATATGCGCCTGATTGATCTCGATTTCCTTCGGCACGCCATTCAGCAGGTCGCGGCCGCGGATCAGCATGCCGATGCCGCGCCCGTCATCGGGCATCCGGGCGTTGCCGATTGCAAGCTTGATGCGCTCGGCGGTCGATTCGCCCACCAGCAGGTTCTGCTGGCGGCGCAGATAGGAAATGATCGCCTCATCCATGCGGTCACCCCCGACCCGCACCGAGCGGGCGTAAACGATGTCGCCAAGGCTGAGCACAGCAACTTCGGTGGTGCCGCCGCCGATATCGACCACCATGCTGCCGGTCGGGTCGGTAATCGGCATGCCGGCACCAATGGCGGCGGCGATCGGCTCGGCCAGAAGACCGGCGCGGCGGGCACCTGCCGACAGGACCGACTGGCGGATGGCGCGCTTTTCAACCGGGGTCGCGCCATGTGGCACGCAGCAGATGATTTTCGGCTTCGAAAACGTCGAGCGCTTGGCGACCTTGCGGATGAAATACTTGATCATCTCTTCGGCGCTGTCGAAATCGGCGATGACGCCATCGCGCATTGGCCGCACCGCCTGAATGCTGCCCGGCGTGCGGCCAAGCATCAGCTTGGCATCTTCGCCGACAGCAAGAACCACCTTTTTCCCATCCTTGACGTGGTAGGCGACAACCGAAGGCTCGTTAAGCACGATACCCTTGCCCTTGACATAGATGAGCGTGTTCGCGGTGCCGAGGTCGATCGCCATGTCGGACGAGAACAGACCAAAACCTGCCATGATGTTTTCCGTTCCCCAATATCCACCAGCCCCCGACTCGGCGCGCCCCGAGCCTTGGTTGACCCCCCATATACGGTGCAGCGTGCTGCGGCGGAAGGGAAAATGGCAAAACTGCCCGGCTTGGCCCGGCGGTAACCCGCCGGGCCGGGCGCTCAGGAAGGCGTGGTCATGAACACCGTCTTGCGGTCGGCATCGGGCGCGGTCTTTTCGCGCCGGAGCCGCAGCCGGTTCAGCGCGCCGACATAGGCCTTGACCGAGGCCAGAATGGTGTCGGTATCGGCGGCAGAGCCGGTGACAATGCGCCCGTCTTCCTCCATCCGCACCGAAACCGTGGCCTGCGCATCGGTGCCTTCGGTCACCGCGTGGACCTGGTAGAGCTGCAACCGCGCCTTGTGCGGGTAAAGCGCGTCGACGGCGCGAAAGGCGGCATCGACCGGGCCGTCGCCCGAGGTGTCGGCGTAATGTTCGACGCCATCGACCAGCAGTTTCAGTTCCGCCGACTGGCCTTCGGAACCACAGATCACCCGCAGCCATTTCACCTGCAGATAGTCGCTGTCGGTGTTGGTGGCGGTGTCGGACATGAGCGCGATCAGGTCATCGTCATAGACCTCTTTCTTGCGGTCGGCCAAGGCCTTGAAGCGCACGAACACGTCGCCGAGCTGGTTGTCGGCCAGATCGAAGCCGAGATCGGAAAGCTTGGCGCGCAGCGCCGCGCGGCCCGAATGCTTGCCCATGGCAATGTTGGTTTCGGTAATGCCGATGTCGGCGGGGCGCATGATCTCGAAGGTCTCGACGTTTTTCAGCACACCATCCTGATGGATGCCGCTTTCGTGCAGGAAGGCGTTCTTGCCTACCACCGCCTTGTTGAACTGCACCGGAAAGCCGGAAACCTGCGCGACGCGGCGCGACAGGTTCATGATCTTGGTGGTGTCGATGCCGGTGATGAAGGGCATCAGATCGCGCCGCACCTTGAGCGCCATCACCACTTCCTCAAGCGCGGTATTGCCGGCGCGCTCGCCCAGCCCGTTGATCGTGCATTCGATCTGCCGCGCCCCCGCGCCGACGGCCGCCAGAGCGTTGGCGGTGGCCATGCCGAGGTCGTTGTGGCAATGGGTGGCAAAGATCACCTTGTCGGCATCGGGCACTTTTTCCAGCAGCATGCGGATGATCGCGGCGCTTTCTTCAGGCAGGGTATAGCCCACGGTATCGGGAATGTTGATCGTGCTGGCCCCGGCGCGGATCGCGGTTTCCACCACCCGGCAGAGATAATCACGCTCGGTGCGGATCGCGTCCATCGCCGACCATTGCACGTTGTCGGTCAGGTTGCGGGCGTGGGTCACGGTGTCGTGGATCACCGCCAGCATCGCCTCGGGATCAAGCTTGGTGATTTCGCGGTGCAGCGGCGAGGTGCCGATGAAGGTGTGGATGCGCGGGCGCGGCGAATGGCGCACTGCCTCCCAGCAGCGGTCGATATCCTTCATGTTGGCGCGTGCGAGGCCGCAGATGACGGCCGATTTGGCCACCTTGGCAATTGCGCTCACCGCCTCGAAATCACCCTCGGAGGCGATCGGAAAACCGGCTTCGATGATATCGACGCCCATTTCATCAAGCAGCAGGGCGATTTCTAGCTTTTCGGACTGGCTCATGGTGGCACCGGGCGACTGTTCGCCATCGCGCAGGGTGGTATCAAATATCAGGACGCGGTCGGGGCTGTGGTCGGTCATGTCACTTCTCTCGGATTGGGCTGGCTTCATTCCGGGTGCTGGTCAGTCCGAGCGGTCGCACCCAAAGGCACGCTCAGAAGCGACCAAGAAGAAGCAGACCACGGGCTTGCAGCGCGCAGGGCGGGGTGCCGAGCGGGGCGGGGCAGGCTGCGAAGGGGGGCCGCATGCGGGTCATGGGGCCGGACTATAGGCAGGGCGCGGCAAAAGAAAAGCGCAAAATCGCTCAGTCGAGCGTCTGCCGGTAGCGCAGCATCGCCGCCACGACGATCACCGCCATGATCGCGGCAATCGCCGCCATGTCGGGGGCGATGTCGGGAATGGTCGCCCCTTTGAGCATCACCTTGCGGGTCAGCCGCAGAAAATGCGTGGCCGGAATCGCGGTGCCGATTGCCTGCGCCCAGCCGGGCATGCCCGCGAAGGGGAACATGAAGCCCGAAAGCAGGATCGAGGGCAAAAGCGTGAAGAACGAAATCTGCATGGCCTGCATCTGCGAGCGCGACAGCGTCGAGATCAGGAACCCGAGCGCCAGATTGACGACGATATAAAGGTTGAAGCCGAGAAAGAACGCGAACCGGCTGCCGATGAAAGGCACATCGAAAAGCACCTTGGCGGCCAGCAGAAAGACCAGCGTCTGCACATATCCGACCAGCACATAGGGAATGATCTTGCCGAGCATCACCTCGGTTGGCCGCACCGGGGTGGCAATCAACGCCTCCATCGTGCCTTTCTCCGCCTCGCGCACGATAGCGACGGCGGTAATCATCACCATCGTCATGGCAAGGATGATCGCCAGCAGGCCGGGCACGATGTTGGTCGAGGTCTTGCCCTCGGCATTGTACTGGCGGTGCACGGTCACGCCGAAGGGGTCGGGCGTGGTGGCTTTGGCCGCGACAGGCCCGGAGAGCGTTTCGGCAACCGCTGTGGCGGCGATGCCGGGCATCGCGCCCACCGCCGCGGCGGCGGCGCTCGGGTCTGACGCATCGACCGACAAGAGCAGTTCCGGCGACAGCCCGCGCTGCACGTCGCGCTCAAACCCCGGCGGGATCACCAGCACGAAACTTGCGCTGCCTTCGCGCAACGCCCGGTCGCCTTCGGCGGCACTGGTGACGGTGCCGATGATATCGAAATAGCCCGAGGCCTGCATGCCCGCAACCACCGCCCGCGCCGCCGGTCCGCTATCGGCCATTTCCACCAGTGTCGGCATATGGCGCGGGTCGGTGTTGATCGCGAAACCGAAGATCAGCAGTTGCATGATCGGCACCCCGATCATCAGCGCAAAGGTGACGCGGTCGCGCCGCATCTGCACGAATTCCTTGGCCAGCACCGCAAAGAACCGCGAGAGGGAAAAGCTCATTCGGCTGCCTCCGCGAAATTGTCGCTGGCCCCGGCCATCAGGTAGATGAAGGCTTCCTCAAGCTCGGCTTCCTTCTTTTGCCAGCGGTGCAGGCCGCGCGCCATGCCCGCCCGCGCCACCGCTTCAAGCGCCGCCGCATCGGTTCCCGAAACGTGCAGCACCGCGCCAAAGCGCGCCACTTGCCCGACGCCGGGGGTTGAGCGCAGTTCCGCCTCGAGCGCGCCGATTTCGGGCCCCTGCACGCGCCAGGTGTGCAGCCCGATCATCGCCGGAATGTCTTGCGACGGGCCAGAGATGAGTTTTTTGCCGTAGGCGATATAGGCGATGTAATCGCATTGCACCGCTTCATCCATGTAATGGGTGGAGACGAGCACGGTCACCCCGGCCGCCGAAAGCCGCCGGATCTCGTCCCAGAAATCGCGCCGCGCCTTGGGGTCCACGCCTGCGGTGGGTTCGTCAAGCAACAAGAGCGCGGGGTTGTGCAGCATGCAGGCGGCAAGTGCCAGCCGCTGTTTCCAGCCGCCCGAAAGCGTGCCCGCCAGTTGCCCGGCGCGGTCGGCGAGCCCGAGGTCGGCGAGTGCCTTGTTCACCGCCGCGCGGCGGCCCTTCATCCGGTACATGCGGCCGACGAAATCGAGGTTTTCGCGGATCGTGAGGTCTTCGTAGAGCGAAAACCGCTGGGTCATGTAGCCGACGTTTTCCTTGATCCGCTGCGGCTCGGTGCGGATGTCGAAGCCAAGGCAGGTGCCGTCGCCCGCATCGGCGGTCAAGAGGCCGCACATGATGCGGATGGTGGTGGTCTTGCCCGAACCGTTGGGGCCGAGAAAGCCGTAGATCGCCCCCCTCGGCACATCCATGTCGAAACTGTCGACCACGGTGCGCGCGCCAAAGCGCTTGGTGATGCCGCGCACCGAAATGGCAAGGTCGTCGCTCATGGCCAGGGCCGAAGCGTGACCGGTTGGCCGGGCATCAGGCCCGATCCCGCCGCCAGCGCCGCCTCGGCACGATAGACGAGCCTGGTGCGCTCATCGCGGCTGTAGATCACCGGCGGGGTGTATTGCGGACTGGCAGCCAGGCGGGTGAGCGTGGCGGTCAGCCCCGGCGGGCAGGTGTCGCAGCTGAGCAGAAAGGTGGCCCCGGGTGCCAGTTTCGGGCGGTCGCTTTCGGGCACGAAAAAGAGTACCGTCAGCGGCCCCTCGGGCAGGATCGAGAGCACCGGCGCGCCGATCCCCGCCACCTCGCCCGGATCGAAGTAGAGCTTTTCCACCCGGCCGGCGGCGGGGGCGGCCACCACCCTTTCGGCCAGGGCGGTGCGGGCACGCTCGGCTTCGGCTTCGGCGGCCCGCAGCGCAGCTTCGGCGGCGGCGCGCTGGGCAGGGCGGGCAGGCAGTTCGGCCACCGCAAGCTGCGCCACGGCCTGCGCCACCTGTGCCTTTGCCGCCGCCAGCGCGGCGCGCTGCGCATCAAGCTGCGCCACCGTGGCGCTGCCGCTGGCGATCAGCCGCTCGGAACGCTCCAGCGTGCTTGCTGCGAGCTGCCGCTGCGCCTCGGCGCTGGCAAGGGCGGCGCGCAGCACCGCGATTTCCTCGGGGCGCGCCCCGGTTTGCAGGTTGTCGAGATTTGCCGCCGCTGCCGCAACCTGCGCCGTCGCCGCTGCCAGTGCTGCGGCATAGGCACCCTCGTCAAGCCGGAACAGCGGCTGGCCCGGTGCAACCTTGTCGCCTTCGCGCACCGCGATCTCGCTCAGCCGCCCGGCGCTGGTGGCCGCGACATAGATGTAATCGGCTTCGATATAGCCGTTGTATCCGGTCTCGGGTGCCGCGCCGAACCCCGGAAACACTGCCGCAACCAGCCCGATGATCCACCCCGGCAATGTGCTCATGCCCGTTCCTCCGCAACCGGTTCCAGCCCGGCGTTCAGAATTGCCAGATGGGTTTCGATCAGCCGGTCGAGGTTAAGCCCGCCTTCAGGGGCGACGCCGAACACCTCTGACAGCATCAGATGCGCTATGATCGGCCCCATCACGCAGCGCGCCGCCATTTCCGGATCGACCCGGCGGATAAAGCCGCCCGCCACGCCCTGCGCCAGCAAGGCCTGCAGCGCAGGCAGGGCGCGGGCCAGCACTTCGTCGCGGTAAAGCTGGGCAATTTCCGGCGCGGCCATTGCCTCGCGGATCACCAGTTTGGGCACGGCAAGGGTGTGCGGATTGGTCAGTGCTGCGGCGACAATGTGCAGGAAGCGGGCTATCAGCGGTCGCGGATCGCCCTTGAAGCTGTCGCCAAGCCCCTCGGCAAAGCCCGCGACCGGGCCGATGGCGCGGCGCACCAGCTCTTCGAGCAGCGCCCGCTTGGAGGGGAAGTAGAGATAGACCGCACCCTTTGAAAGCCCGGCGCGGTGGGCGATCTGATCGACCGTGGTGTGGCCATAGCCCTGCGCCGAAAACAGCGAGAGGGCGGCATCAAGCACCTCGTCGGGGCGCGCCTCGGCACGACGGCGGAACTTTGGGGTGCCGGGGCTGGAAGGCGAATCGGGGGTGGGGCTGGCATCTGTCATGTCAGATTAATAACTGACTGGTCAGTTAGTTGCAAGCGGTGAAACCGGCAGCGGTTTGTTTCCGACCGCCGGATCGTGGCAGCGGCCATCGGTGCCGCGAAAGCGCCCGGCCACATCGGCAAGGCAACGGATAGCGCTTCTGCGGCTAGCGGTGCCAGTGCGGCGGGGAAGGCAGGTGGGGCGGGGAAGGCAGCGCAGCGGGAAAGGCGGGGGGGGGCGGGCCGGGCTGGCGGCGGGGCGGGGAAGGCAGCCGATTTCGGTGCCGCCGCCCTTCAGGGCAGGTATGGCTTTCGCGCCACGGGCGGAGGCGGGTCCGAAAGCAGCGCGTGCGCCGGGCGCGGGTTGGATGCGCGCGTCAGTTTGCGGGGGCTACGGGAGTTTCTGCGGCCTCGGCCGCGGCCTCGGCGGGGACCGCCTCGGGTAGTGGTGGCGCGGCAGCGATCGGCGCATCTTCGCGCCACTCGCCATCGATCACGCTGCCCGAACGATAGCGCATCACGCCGCTGCCCTGGCGTTTGCCCGCAACAAAACCGCCCTCATAGACATCGCCCGAGGGATAGCTGGCAATGCCCTGTCCCTCGGCCTCGCCCGCCACCCAGTCGCCCGAGTAGCGGTAGCCTGCGGGCGTGGTCAGCGTGCCCTTGCCTTCGCGCAGCCCGGCCACAAAGCCGCCTTCGTAAATCGAGCCATCGGCATAGACGGCGCGGCCCAGCCCATGGCGCTGGCCATCTTGCCAGCCGCCCTCATAGGTGTAACCGTCAGGATAGCTCATCCGGCCCTGGCCATGGGTGCGACCGGCCAGAAAGTCGCCCTCATAGGTCATGCCATTGGCATAGATCGCCACGCCACGCCCCTCGATCACGCCACCGGCCCAGCCGCCTTCGTAGCTTGACCCGTCGGGATAGGTGATGCGGCCAAGCCCGTCGGGCTGATCTGCCACAAAGCTGCCCTCGTAGATCGTGCCATCGGGGTAAACCACCCGGCCCTCGCCCTCGATCCGGCCCTCGACCCATGCGCCGTCATAGATATAGCCATCGGTGCCGCGAAACACGCCGTTGCCGTGGCGGCGGTCGGCCTCGAAGCCGCCCTCGTAGGTGTCGCCATTGGCGTAGGTAACCCTGCCGGGGCCTTGCCGCTGACCGTCGCGCATGGTGCCTTCGAACAGATCGCCGCCGGGTTGGCGCAGCCGCCCCGGACCATTCATCTGCCCGGCGAGCCAGCCGCCATCATAGATCAGGCCCTCGATGGTGGTCAGTTTGCCCGCGCCTTCGCGCTGGCCGCCGCGCATCTGGCCCTCATAGACCGAGCCGTCGGCGTAGGTGATGGTGCCTGCACCCTCCTTGACGCCCATCACCCAGTCGCCGGAATAGACATAGCCATCGGCACCGCGCATCTCGCCCCGGCCATTGTGCACCGCGTTCACGAAACCGCCCGCGTAGCTGGTGCCATTGGCGTAAACCGCGACACCCTCGCCGGTGATCTCGCCCGCCACCCAGTCGCCCTCGTAGCTGGCACCATCGGCAAAGACGATGCGGCCCTTGCCCTCGGGTTTGCCCGCGACAAAGGCACCCTCGTAAACCGAACCGTTGGGAAAGCGCGCCCGGCCCCGGCCCTCGATGACGCCCTCGACCCATTCGCCGACATATTCATAGCCGTTGGTCAGCCGGTAGCTGCCAAAGCCGTGCTGAACGCCGTTCTTGAAGGTGCCTTCGTAAAAGCCGCCATCCTCGTATTGCTTGGTCACCACTTCCTGTGCCGCCGCAGCGCCTGCCGCCAGCCCCAGCGCCAGCACCAGCCCGAAACCTGCCCATTGCGCGCGCTTCATCTGGTTTCTCCCGCCCGAGGTGCTGCGGTTGCCCGGCGGCACCGCTTTCGTGCAAACCTAAGCCCCGCGGCGGCGGGTGACAAGCCGCGGGCCATGCGCCCCGGCCACTTGGGCGCGCACGCGCGGGCTTCCGCTCGGGCGTCGTTCTGCTAAACCCGAGGCAAGCAGCTTTCGGAGCGCCAGCCTTGACCGACCGTTTTCGCCTGACCCTCGCGCAACTGAACCCGACACTTGGCGCACTGGCTGCGAATGCCGCCAAGGCCCGTGCCGCGTGGGA
The DNA here is from genome assembly GCF_030684035.1 of Phaeovulum sp. Taxonomy (GTDB): domain Bacteria; phylum Pseudomonadota; class Alphaproteobacteria; order Rhodobacterales; family Rhodobacteraceae; genus UBA6213. The sequence goes on from NZ_JAUXPI010000002.1 coordinate 116,724, forward strand.
ACAGGCGCGCGCGGCGGGCGCGGATATGGTGGCGCTGCCGGAAATGTTCCTGACCGGCTACCAGACCCAGGATCTGGTGCTCAAACCGGCCTTTGTGGCCGATGCGATGGCGCGGATGGAAGCGCTTGCCGCAGCCTGCGCCGATGGCCCGGCAATCGGCATTGGTGCACCCTTTGCCGACGAAAGCGGCCTCTACAATGCGTGGTGGGTGCTGCAAGGCGGGCGGGTGGTGGCGCGGATGCTGAAGCACCATCGCCCGAACGATGACGTGTTCGACGAGGTGCGGCTTTTTGACGAAGGCCCGATTTCCGGCCCCTACCGGATTGGCCCGCTGCGCATCGGCACCCCGGTATGCGAAGATGCCTGGTATGAGGATGTGGCCGAGACGCTGGCCGAGACCGGGGCCGAGGTGTTGCTGGTTCCGAACGGCTCGCCCTATCGGCGCGGCAAGCTTGATCTGCGGCTGAACGTGACCGTGGCGCGGGTGGTCGAAACCGGGCTGCCGCTGATCTACCTCAACGCCGTCGGCGGCCAGGACGACCAGGTTTTTGATGGCGCGAGTTTTGCGCTGAACCCCGGCGGCGCGCTGGCGCTGCAACTGCCGCCGTTCGAGGAGGTGATCGAGCATGTCGATCTGGCGCGCACGCCGCAGGGGTGGCGCGTGGTGCCGGGGCAGATGGCAGCGCAGCCCGACGCATGGGAACAGGATTACCGCGCGATGCTGCTTGGGCTGAAGGACTACCTTGGCAAATCGGGCTTCTCGAAGGTGCTGCTCGGGCTTTCGGGGGGGGTCGATTCGGCGCTGGTGGCGGTGATCGCCGCCGACACGCTCGGGCCGCAGAACGTGCGCTGCGTCATGCTGCCTTCGGAATTCACCGCGCGGGATTCGCTTGAAGATGCCGCCGAGGTCGCGCGCCGGCTTGGCTGTCGGCTTGACACGGTGCCGATCGAGGGCGCGCGCGGCGCGGTGGCGACGGCGCTGGCGGCGGTTATGGCGGGCACCACGCCCGACGTGACCGAGGAGAACATCCAGTCGCGGCTGCGCGGGTTGATGCTGATGGCAATCGCCAACAAGTTCGGCGAAATGCTGCTGACCACCGGCAACAAATCCGAGGTGGCAGTGGGTTACTGTACCATCTACGGCGACATGGCGGGCGGCTACAACCCGCTGAAAGACCTCTACAAGACCCGCGTCTTTGAAACCTGCCGCTGGCGCAACGCCAACCACCGGGCCTGGATGGCGGCACCTGCGGGCGAGGTGATACCGCCGCGGGTGATCGACAAGCCGCCAACCGCCGAACTTCGTGCCGGTCAGAGGGATCAGGACAGCCTGCCCCCCTACGAGGTGCTTGACGCGATTCTGGAGCGGCTGGTCGAGGCCGACCAGTCGGTGGCAGAGGTGGTGGCGGCGGGGTTTGACCGGGCCACGGTGAAGCGGGTGGAGCATCTGCTTTATATCTCGGAATGGAAGCGCTTTCAGGCGGCCCCCGGCCCGCGGCTTTCGACCCGCGCCTTCTGGCTCGACCGCCGCTACCCGATTGTCAACCGCTGGCGCGACGAGGGCTGAGCGGGCCGCTGAAAAGCGGCCACAGCGCATTGACTTGACCTGAATCAGTGCTTTTTTTTGCTTTATCGTGCATACGCGGCATCGCACATGCAGAAGTGGAGCAAGCTTTCGCCCCGCCTCTGCCGCACCAACACCGCGTCCGTTTGGGCGGGTGACACAAACGAAGGAGTTACGCAGCATGCAAGGCAATTTGACGCGCGCCATGGCGCTTCCCTCACGCCGCAATTTGATTGGCGCAGGGTTATGGGCAGGGCTTGCAGGAGGCACGGCAGAAGTGCTCTGGATTGCGATTTACCGGCAGTTGCAGGGCGCAGGCTCTGCCGATGTGGCGCGCGGCATCACCGAAACGGTGTTCCCGAGCCTTGCCGCCGCGCCCTATTCGGTGGCGCTCGGTCTGGTAATTCACATGGTGCTGGCGCTTGGCCTTGGCATCGCCGCGGCCTATTTCGTGGCCCGCGTGTTTCCGCGTCTGGCGGGTAGTTGGGCCGAGGTGGCGCTGATCGTGGCAATACTGGCATCCGTCTGGGGGATGAACTTTTTCGTGATTCTGCCGGCCATCAACCCGGCCTTTGTCACCATCGTTCCCTATGGCGCAAGCCTTGCATCAAAACTGCTGTTCGGCGTCTCTGCCGCGCTGGTTTTCCGCCGCGCAGCCAGGGGCTGAACTGCGCCTAGACGCGGCTCAAAGTGCAGAGCGGCGTCAGGCGGCGAACATCGGCGGCGCGGCAAAGCTGCGTCGCCGCAGTCGCTACCGCAGAGCTTGCCGCTGCCGCGCCGATCTGCAGCGCCCGTTCGGGCCGGTCGCCACGGCTGAGCGCCAGCGTGAAAGCCCCCACCAGACTGTCGCCCGCGCCGACCTTTGATAGCACCGGCACCTTTGCCGCCGCCGCGTGCCAGCGCCCTTCGGCACTGGCCAGCACCGAGCCATCGGCACCGCGCGCCACAATCACGATGTCGGCGACCCGGCGCATCACCAGAGACTGCGCGAAATCGGCGCTGTCCGCGCGGCCCGGCAGGGCGTGCCCGGCCAGCTCTTCCGCCTCTTCGCCATCCATCCGCAACACATGCGCGGGGGCCGAGTGCGCAGCCAGCAGATGGTGCAACGCCTTGCCAGAGGTATCCAGGATGAGCCGCGCCCCGGCGCGTTTGATCCGCGCCGCAAGATGGGCTGGAAAATCATCCGGCACCCCCGGCGGCTGGCTGCCCGAAAGCACCACATAGCCACCCCGAGGGGCTGCCCGCGCGATTCTCGAAAGTGCCGCGGTCACCGATTTTGCCGGCCAGGTCGGGCCAGGCATCACAAAGCGGTATTGCTTGCCGCTGGAATTCTCGAGAACCGAAAAACTTTGCCGCGTCTCACCCGGCGAAGGAAAGGGTGCCAGGCCGATACCGGCCTCGGCCAGAAGATGCACCAGCTTGTCGCCCATCGGCCCGCCCACAGCGACAAAGGCGGTGGAATGGCCGCCCAGAATGGTGATCGTGCGGCTCACGTTGATGCCGCCGCCACCGGGGTCGGTATCGGGGCGCGCGCAGCGCAGCTTGCGGTCAGGGTCAACCACATCAGTCGTGGTCGCGAAATCGACCGTCGGGTTGAGTGTCACAGTCAGGATCGGATTCATCGCCTGCCCCCGAGCAAATTTTGCAGTGACAGTGCCACCAATATGCGGCGGTTCCAAGTGGTGGCGCTAACAATTCCGCACCTGCGGCGCTTTCGCCGCGGGCCGGGGCGGCGCTATTCCCACCAGCGGTCGATTGCCGCAATGTCATCATCCGACCAGCCGAAGTGATGCGCCATTTCATGCACCATCACATGCGCCACCAGCGCCCCAAGCGCGATGTCGCCGCGCGCCGCCCATTCATCAAGGATCGGGCGACGGAACAGCCAGATCACATCCGGGCCGATCAGCTGATCCATCACCGATTTCTGGGTCAGCGGGATGCCGTCATATAGCCCGGTCAACTCGAACCCGTCCTCGATCTGCATCTCGTCAAGCATTTCGTCGGAGGCGAAATCCTCGACCCGCAGCACAATGCCCGCTGCCTGCGCGGCAAATGCCACGGGCAGGGCGGCGCGCGCCGCCTCGGCCATAGCCTCGATCTCGTCCAGCCCCGGCGCGCAGCGCCTTGTCCATTCGCCCATGTCCGCCCCCATTCCCCCCCCGATATGGACAAAAGCCGCGCCGTATGAAAGAGCGAGGCCAACGAGGAGTGCCCGAAATGTCCACCGTCACCCGCTTTGCCCCTTCGCCCACCGGTTATATCCATGTCGGTAACCTGCGCACGGCACTGATGGCCTATCTGATTGCGCGCAAGTCGGGAGGGCAGTTCATTCTGCGCCTCGACGATACCGACCGCGAACGTTCAAAGGTCGAATACGCCGACGCGATCATGGAAGACCTCGAATGGCTTGGTCTTACATGGGATCGGCTGGAACGGCAGTCGGAGCGGTTTGACCGTTACGAGGCGGCGGCGGAAAGCCTGCGCAGCATGGGCAGGTTCTATGAATGCTTCGAAAGCCCGGTTGAGCTCGATCTGAAACGCAAGAAACAGCTCAACATGCACAAGCCCCCGGTCTATGACCGCAGCGCGCTGGGCCTGACCGACTTTGAAAAGGATCGGCTGCGCGAGGAAGGGCGCGAGGGCTACTGGCGCTTTCTGCTCGATCAGGAACGGATCGAGTGGATCGATGGCATCATGGGGCCGATCTCGATCGATGCGGGCAGCCTGTCGGACCCGGTGCTGATCCGCGCCGACGGACAGGTGCTTTACACCTTTGCCTCCTCGGTCGATGACCTCCAGATGGGGGTCACCCATATCGTGCGCGGTGCCGACCATGTGACCAACACCGCCACCCAGATCCAGATCATGCGCGCCCTTGGCGGGCAGGTGCCGAGCTTTGCGCACCACAGCCTGCTGACCGGGCCGCAGGGGGAAGAGCTTTCCAAGCGCCTCGGCACGCTTTCCTTGCGCGATCTGCGCGCGCGCGGCGTTGCCCCCGAGGCGCTCTTGAGCCTGATGGCGCGGCTCGGCTCCAGCCAGCCGGTCGAATTGCGCATGAGCCTTGCGGAGATAGCCGAGGGGTTCGAACTGTCGCAGTTTGGCGCGGCACCGACCAAGCTCGACCCGGAAGACCTGATGCCGCTCACCCGCGAACGCAACCAGCGGCTGCCATTTTCGGCGGTGGCCGAGCGGGTTGCCGGGCTGGGTATTCCGGCGGCGATTGCCGAGCGGTTCTGGGCGGTGGCGAGCAAGAACATCACCGTTCTGGATGATCTGGCACCCTGGGCGGCGCTGGTGCTGGAAGGTGCCAAACCGGTGGTCGATGCCGAAGACGCCGAATTCATCGCCGCAGCGATGCGGCTGCTGCCCGCCCCGCCCTATGATGCGAGCACCTGGGGCAGCTGGACGGCTGCGGTGAAAGCGGCGACGGGGCGCAAGGGCAAGGAGCTGTTCATGCCGCTGCGCAAGGCGCTGACCGGGCAGGCGCACGGGCCGGAGATGGCCGAGCTGATGCCGCTTTTGCAAAAGGTCCGCCGCACCGGCTGAGGCGGCGCGCCGGGGGTTTTGCACCCCCGGACCCCCGCAGGGTATTTGCGCGTAGAAGACTCGACATTCGCGCGTCTTCATTGCATGCGGGTTTTCGTCGGCGCGGGGGCAGAAGCCCACGGCCATTGCCGAAATGAAAACGGGGCGAGCCGCAGCCCGCCCCGCCTCAAACCCGGTGCCCGAAATCAGGCCAGCGCGAGGTTGGTGGCCGATTCGCGGCCGTCGCGGCTGGTTTCGATGTCGAAGGTCACTTTCTGACCATCGTTCAGCGCGCGGATGCCGGCGCGTTCAACCGCCGAAATGTGCACGAACACGTCTTTCTTGCCGCCATCGGGGGCAATGAAGCCGAAACCTTTGGTGGTGTTGAACCATTTCACGGAGCCAGTGGCCATCGTGATATCTCCTTCAATATGCCACCCGCGAGATTGCGGCGGCCCGGCTCAGTCAGTGCAGAATCGAAAGACTGGCCGATGAAGGAACAGTGTCGATCAGATAACATCGCGCCGCTGATATGGGCGCGCTGCGGGCAAAACTCAAGATGGTTTCTGCGGTCGCAGCAAGATTCACGCGCCGCCGCCAGCCTTGCCAGAATGCCAACCGCCCCCGCCACTTCGGGCGAAATACCGCTGATTTTCTGTTCAATACGGCTTTTCTCTGCCAGCATCGGCGGCAATGCTGCGGCAAAGGGGAACATCATGCAAAGACACTGCATTCTGATCGGGGCACCAGTCGATAGCGGGCAGCGCCATGCCGGCTGTCTGATGGGGCCGGCGGCCTACCGCGTTGCCGGGCTGGCGGCAACGCTGACCGAGCTTGGCCATAAGGTCAGCGACCATGGCGATGTGGTGCCCGGGCCCGCGCCCGCGCTGCACTGCGCCAACCCGGCGGTACACCATCTGGGCGAGATTGTCGCCTGGACCGCGGCGCTTGCGGCAGCGGCGCGGGCGGGCATGGCAGCGGGCCTCCCGATCTTTCTGGGCGGCGATCACGCGCTGTCGCTTGGCACGGTCTCGGGCGTGGCGGGGCATGCAGCGGCGCTGGGGCGGCCGCTTTTCGTGCTCTGGCTTGATGCGCATACCGATTTTCATTCGGTCGAAACCACCCAGAGCGGCAATCTGCACGGCACCCCGATGGCCTATATTGCCGGGCGCGAGGGCTTTGCCCCCTTCCCCCCCTTCCCGGCACCGGTGCCCGGCAAAAACATCTGCATGTTCGGCATCCGCTCGGTTGACCCCGCCGAGCATGACGCGCTGCTTGCCCGCGACATCGAGATCAATGACATGCGGGTGCTGGATGAGCGCGGCATCATCGCGCCCCTGCGCGAATTTCTGGCCCGTGTCGCCGCTGCGAACGGGCTGCTGCATGTGTCGCTCGATGTCGATTTTCTCGACCCGGCGATCGCGCCTGCGGTCGGCACCACCGTGCCCGGCGGCACCACCTTTCGCGAAGCGCATCTGGTGATGGAACTGCTGCATGAAAGCGGCCTTGTCAGCTCGCTCGATCTGGTCGAGCTCAACCCGTTCCTTGATGACCGGGGTCGCACCGCGCGGCTGATGGTCGATCTTGTCGGCTCGCTGATGGGCCGCAAGGTGTTCGACCGCCCGACCCGGGGCTTTGCATGACCAGCCCATCGCGCCTTGCGCTGGTGCCCTTCGTTTCGGTCGCCAACATGATGCGGCTGGTACATCACATCGGGCTGGAACCCATGCTGGTCGAGCTTGCCGGCGAGATCGAGGCAGATTTCCGCCGCTGGCCCGCCTTCGACAAGACGCCGCGCGTGGCCAGCCATTCCGAGGTCGGGGTGATCGAGCTCATGCCCACGTCGGACGGCGAAACCTATGGCTTCAAATATGTGAACGGCCACCCCAAGAACATGCGCGAGGGGTTGCAGACGGTGACCGCCTTCGGCCTGCTGGCCGATGTGAACACCGGCTACCCCTTGCTGCTCAGCGAGATGACCCTGCTCACCGCCTTGCGCACCGCCGCCACCTCGGCAATGGCGGCAAAATGGCTCGCCCCGCAAGGCGCGCGGGTGATGGCGCTGATTGGCAACGGCGCGCAATCGGAGTTTCAGGCGCTCGCCTTTCGGGCGCTCTGCGGCATCGAGGAGCTTCGGCTTTACGATATCGACCCGGCGGCGACGGCGAAATGCGCGGCAAACCTTGCCGGAACCGGGCTGAAGCTGGTGCCATGCCAGAGCGCCGAGGCCGCCATCGAGGGGGCCGACATCATCACCACCTGCACCGCCGACAAGCACTTTGCGACGATCCTGAGCGACAACATGGTGGGTGCGGGCGTGCACCTCAATGCCATCGGCGGCGATTGCCCCGGCAAGACCGAACTGGCACCCGGCATTCTGCTGCGCGCTTCGGTATTCGTCGAATACCCCGAACAGACCCGGATCGAGGGCGAAATTCAGCAGATGCCCGCCGATTTTCCGGTAACCGAGCTCTGGCAGGTCATTACCGGGCAGGCACCGGGGCGGCGGGATCGCGCCGAGGTGACGCTGTTCGACGGCGTCGGCTTCGCGGTCGAAGATTTCTCGGCGCTGCGCTATGTGCTGCGGCGGATCAAGGGCACCGGGCTTTATGACGATCTCGACATGATCGCCGACCCCGACGAGCCACGCGATCTTTACGGCATGCTGATGCGGGCGCGGTAGGCGGGGGGTCGGGGGACCCGGGCTGAAACCTTGCCAAAGTCTTATGGTTTTTTAAAGTATATAATATTGTCAGTTAGTTACACACGATAACACGCGTGTTATCGCTGCCGCTCAGGGTTTCGCACCCGGGCGGCGCGTGGTCAGCATCAGGCTGGTTTCCGAGGTGGTGACACCCTCGATGCGCCGGATCTGCGACAGCGTGTCATCAAGCTCGGCTAGGGTTCTGGCCCCGAGTTCCGCGATCAGGTCCCATTTTCCATTCGTGGAATGCACCGCCTGCACCGAAGCCAGCCCCATCAGCCGCGCCACGATCCTGTCGGTGCCGCGGCCTTCGATCCCCAGCATCATCAACCCGCGCACCGGCGATGCGGTCACATCGGCCCGCGTCAGCACGGTAAAGCCGGAAATCTCCCCCCGCGTCACCAGCCGCTCCATCCGCGCCCTGACCGTCGCGCGGGAAAGGCCGAGCACCAGCGCGAGGTCGGAAAGCGACGCCCGCCCGTCGCGGCGCAAGGCCGCGATCAGGCGTTGATCGGTGTCGTCCATCGCTAGGCCCGCGCCGCCAGCATCGAGGCTTCGAGAATGTCGAGCGCCTCGTCAAAGACCGCGTCCGGAATGGTCAGCGGCGCGAGGAAGCGGATCACGTTGCCATAGACCCCGCAGGTGAGCAGGATCAGGCCGCGCTTCAGCGCCTCTTCCCGCACCCGGTTGGTGAAGGCCGGGTTCGGCTCGGCCTTGCCCGCCACGTTGAATTCAACCGCGTTCATGAAGCCGGGGCCGCGGATATCGACAATTTCCGGCACCCCGTCGCGCATCCCCGCCAGCCGCTGTTTCAGCCGCTGCCCAAGCCGGGTGGCGCGCTCGCAAAGCTGCTCATCCTCGATCACGTCAAGCACCGCATGCGCTGCGGCCACGCCCAGCGGGTTGCCTGCGTAGGTGCCGCCAAGGCCGCCGGGGTTGGGGCTGTCCATGATCTCGGCGCGGCCGGTAACTGCCGAGATCGGCAAGCCGCCGCCCAGCCCCTTGGCCATGCAGGTGATGTCGGCTGCCACCCCGTGGTGCTCCATCGCGAACATCTTGCCGGTGCGGGCAAATCCGGTCTGCACCTCGTCGGCGATCAGCACGATGCCGTGCTGGTCGCAGACCCTGCGCAGCGCCGCCATGAAACCCGCCGGGGCCTCGTAGAACCCGCCCTCGCCCTGCACCGGCTCGACGATGATCGCGGCAACACGCGCGGGTTCCAGATCGGCCTTGAACAGGCGATCAAGCGCTGCCAGCGCGTCGTCGGTAGAGGTGCCATGCAGCGCAACCGGAAACGGCAGGTGCCACACGTCGCCCATCATCGGCCCGAAACCCGCCTTGTAGGGCTGCACCTTGCCGGTCAGCGCCATGCCCATGAAGGTGCGGCCATGAAAGCCGCCCGCAAATGCCACGACAGCCGCGCGCCCGGTGTAATGGCGGGCGATCTTGACCGCGTTTTCCACCGCCTCGGCGCCGGTGGTGGCGAAGATCGTCTTCTTGGCAAAGTCGCCGGGCAGCAGGCCATTCAGCCGCTCGGCAAGCGCTACATAGTTTTCATATGGCACCACCTGATGGCAGGTGTGGGTGAAGCGGTCGAGCTGCGCCTTGACCGCGGCAATCACCCGCGGGTGGCGGTGCCCGGTGTTGACCACGGCAATCCCCGCCGCAAAGTCGATGTAGCGGTTGCCCTCCTTGTCCCAGATCTCGGCATTCTCGGCGCGGTCGGCATAGACTTGCGTGGTCATGCCGACACCCTTGGCGATGGCAGCGTTCTTGCGGTCGGTCAGGCTGGTCATGGCGTTCCTCCGATTCGGTATTATCGTCTTATTGCGGGATTTTCGCGCCTTGCGATAGGTCGCAGTCGACGCTGTGGCACCGCTTTTGCGACCCCAGCCGGCCAGTAACCTGCCCTTCGTGGCTGGCCCTCCGGGTCTGAGAGTGTCGCGTTTTGGGCTTGGCCGCGCCCCGCGGCGGGCGCATACTGGCATGGACCAAACCGGAGTTTGACATGCGTCGTTCCTGTGCCGCAGCTTTTGCCATGTTTGCCTTGGCCATTCCCGCCGCCGCCGACCCCTTCGCCGCGCTGCCGGTGGGCAGCCAGTGGCGCATTACCGGCGTTGCGGGCGAGGCGCTGCCTGCGGGTGCCGAAATCACGCTGGTGCGCGCCGACGCGGGCATGATCGGCGGCAAGGTGATCTGCAACCAGTATTCACGCCCGATCCGTGCTGTCGGCGAGGCGCTGGTGGTGGGCGGTCTGACCACCACCAAGATGCTCTGCGATTTCGAGTTCTTCAAATACGAGTTCGCCTTCAACGACCTGCTGGGCAAGGTCGATGCGGTGCGGGCAGGCGGCGGCGGGATCGAGTTTCTTTCGGCCGGTGCGGTGGTGATTACCGCGGCTGAATAGGCCCCGCCTCTTTCACCGCCTCCATCGCCACATAGGTTGAAGTGGCGGCAACGCTTGGCAGCGTGGAAATGCGCTCTGCCATCACCCGGCGATAATCGGCGATATCGGTGGTGCGTACCTTCAAGAGATAGTCGAACCCCCCGGCGATCATGTGGCATTCCTCGATCTCGGGCATGGCGCGCACCGCCCGGTTGAACGCCTGAAGTGCTGCCTCGCGGGTATCGGAAAGCCGCACCTCGACAAAGGCCACATGCGCCAGCCCCATGCGGATCGGGCTGAGAATGGCGCGGTAGCCCGCGATCACGCCAGCCGCCTCCAGCCGCTTCACCCGCGCCTGCACCGGCGATTTCGTCAACCCGACGCGGCGCGCAAGTTCGGTTGCGGTCATGCGGCCATCGGCGGCAAGTGCCGCAACGATTGCGCTGTCGAAGCGGTCAAGTTCTGCCGGGCCTTTCGGCATATGTTTGCCCCATTCTTTGGTCGTTTCGGCTGCAATTGAGCAAAGATCAGGCCGAATGGCTTGCAGATTGCCGCTATCATGGCTGAAACGCAAGGGAGCCGCCGATGACCCGCCTTTCCGCCCTGATGACGCATATCGAAAACGCCAGCCTCACCCCAGAGGCCCCCTTGCTCAAGGCGCTGGTGGCCGAGGCGGCACTTGATGCGCCTGCCCGGCAGCGCATCGTCGAGGAGGCGGCCGCACTGGTGCGCCAGATCCGCGCCGATGTGAAACCGGGGCTGATGGAGGTTTTCCTGGCCGAATACGGGCTTTCGACCGAAGAGGGCGTGGCGCTGATGTGCCTTGCCGAGGCGCTGCTGCGGGTGCCCGATGCCGACACCATGGACCGGCTGATCGAAGACAAGATCGCGCCTTCCGACTGGGGCAAGCACCTTGGCCGTTCCTCCTCCAGCCTCGTCAACGCCTCGACCTGGGGTCTTTTGCTGACCGGCAAGGTGCTGGAAGACAAGGAGCCGGGCGTGGTTGGCCACCTTCGCAATGCGGTGCGGCGCCTGGGCGAGCCGGTCATTCGCCTTGCCGTTGGCCGCGCGATGAAGGAGATGGGCCGCCAGTTCGTGCTTGGCGAAACCATCCGGGCCGCGATGAAGCGGGCCGAGGCGCGCGAGGCCGAGGGGTACAGCTTCAGCTACGACATGCTGGGCGAGGCGGCCCGCACCGGGCACGATGCGCAGCGCTACGCCGAAAGCTACGCGCGCGCGATTGCCGCCATTGCCAAGGGCTGCAAGAGCCGCGACGTGCGCACCAACCCCGGCATTTCGGTGAAACTCTCGGCGCTCCACCCCCGCTATGAAGTGGCGCAGGAAGCCCGCGTGATGGCGGAACTGGTGCCCGTTGTGCGCCGTCTGGCGCGGGCGGCGGCGAAGGCTGGCATGGGCTTCAACATCGACGCGGAAGAGGCCGACCGGCTGGCGCTTTCGCTGCTGGTGATCGAGGCGGTGCTGGCTGACCCGGATCTGAAGGGCTGGGACGGGTTCGGCGTGGTGGTGCAGGCGTATGGGCGGCGCGCCGGCCATGTGATCAATTGGCTCCACGCCACCGCCAAGCGGCTCGACCGCCGCCTGATGGTGCGCCTGGTGAAGGGTGCCTATTGGGATGCCGAGGTAAAACGCGCGCAGGTTCTTGGCCTGCCCGATTTTCCGGTTTTCACCCGCAAGCTTGGCACCGATGCAAGCTACATCGCGCTCGCCCGCCGCCTTTTGGGCATGACCGACCGGCTTTACCCGCAATTTGCCACCCATAATGCGCACACCGTGGCAGCGGTGCTGGAAATGGCCGAAGGCCGCCCGTTCGAGTTTCAGCGCCTACACGGCATGGGGCAAAAGCTGCATGATATCGTGCTGAAGGGCCTTGGCGCGCACTGCCGGATCTATGCACCGGTGGGCGCGCACCGCGACCTTCTGGCCTACCTTGTGCGGCGCTTGCTGGAAAACGGCGCAAACTCAAGCTTCGTCAACCAGATCGTCAATGAGGAAGTGCCGCCCGAGGTGGTCGCCGCCTGCCCGCTGACCGCGCTTGAAGCGCTGGAAAGCCCGGTCAACCCGCGCCTGCCGAAAGCGCCCGCGCTATTTTCCGACCGCGCCAACAGTCGCGGTTTCGATCTGACCGAACCCGCCACGCTGGCTGCCATCGAGGCCGCGCGCGCGGCCGTGGGGCCTGCCCTAGCTGGCCCGATTCTCGCCGGTCCGGTCGCAGGCGACGCGCCGCTTGCAATCACCAATCCGGCCTCCGGCGCGAAGGTGGGCGAGGTGCGAAACGCCACCCCCGCCGACGTGGAATGCGCGCTTGCCGCCGCCCGGCCCTGGGCCGCCCCGGTGGCGGATCGCGCCAGGGTGCTTGCCCGTGCCGCCGATCTTTTCGAGGCCGATTTCGGACCGATCTTTGCGCTCTTGGCGCGCGAGGCGGGCAAGACCTTGCCCGATGCGGTCAGCGAAACCCGCGAAGCTGCCGACTTTCTGCGCTATTACGCGGGCGAAGCGGCAACGCTCGACCGCCCCGCGCTGGGGGTTTTCAGCTGTATCTCCCCCTGGAATTTTCCGCTGGCCATATTCATCGGGCAGATCGCGGCGGCGCTGGCTGCGGGCAATGCGGTGCTTGCCAAACCCGCCGAGCAAACACCGCTGATCGCCGCGCATGCGGTGCGCCTTTTGCACCGCGCCGGGGTTCCGGCGAGCGCGTTGCAGCTCGTGCCCGGCGATGGCCCCACGGTGGGCCGCGCGCTGACCTCTGACCGCCGCGTTTCGGGTGTGGTCTTCACCGGCTCCACCGAAACCGCGCAGGCAATCCGCCGCGCCATGGCAGCAAATCTGGCCCCCGATGCGCCGTTCATTGCGGAAACTGGCGGCCTCAACGCGATGATCGTGGATTCGACCGCGCTGCCCGAACAGGCGGTGCGCGACATCATCGCCTCGGCCTTCCAGTCGGCAGGCCAGCGCTGCTCGGCGCTGCGCTGCGTCTATGTGCAGGAAGACATCGCCCCGGCGCTTACGGAAATGCTGTTCGGCGCGATGGACGAATTGCGGGTCGGCGACCCCTGGCATCTGGCAACCGACATCGGCCCGGTGATCGACGCCGAGGCCGAGGCGAGCATTGGCGCGCATATTAGCCAGGCCGAGGCCGAGGAGCGGTTGTTGAAGGAGCTGGCGTGCCCCGAGGGCGGGCATTTCATTGCCCCGACGGTGATCCGGGTTCGCGGCATTGCCGATATGGGCCGCGAGATATTCGGCCCGGTGCTGCATCTGGCAACCTTCAGGGCCGAAGACCTGCCGCGCGTTCTGGCCGAAATCAACGCTACCGGCTATGGGCTGACCTTTGGCCTGCACAGCCGCATCGACAACCGCGTGCAGGAAGTGACCGATGCGCTCGCCGTGGGCAACTTCTACGTCAACCGCAACCAGATCGGCGCGGTGGTGGGCTGCCAGCCGTTTGGCGGTGAGGGGCTTTCGGGCACCGGGCCAAAGGCGGGGGGGCCGTTTTACCTTCCCCGCTTCACCGCACCGCGGCACCCCCCGGTTCTGGCAGTTGCCGAACCCGCGCCCGCCAACCTTGAGGCGATCGAGGCGGCGCTTGCCGCCTGCCCGCCCGCACGCCCGTTGCCAGACCGCGATCTGCCCGGCCCTACCGGCGAATCGAACCGGCTTTCGCTGCATGCGCGTGCGCCGCTCCTGTGCCTCGGGCCCGGCGCGGTTGCCGCGGCGGCGCAGGCAGAGGCTGTGCGCGCGCTCGGCGGGCGGGCGATCGAGGCAGGTGCGCCGCTTGCGCCCGAGGCGCTCAGCACCCTCGCGGGGTTTTCCGCCGCGCTCTGGTGGGGCGATGCGGTCACCGGCCGCGCCTATGCGCGGGCGCTGGCAGCCCGCCCCGGCCCGATCCTGCCGCTTATCGGCGCGATGCCAGACCTTGCCCATGTTGCGCATGAGCGGGTGATCTGCATCGACACCACCGCATCGGGCGGCAATGCGGCGCTTCTGGCTGGTGCCGCCACTGCTTGAGCGCCGGGTTCAGCCGAGCCCGGTCATCAAGAGCGAGCCATCCATCATCGGAAATGCCACCCGACCCGCGCCGAGCGGCAGCACCGCATGCCGCGTGGCACCCGGAACCTTGCCGACCACCCCAAGGCTGCCATCGGCAAGATCGAGCAGGCGCAGCGTATCGCGCATGTCGAGGGTGAAAAGCTGGCCCTCTGCGCTGGTCAGTTCCGCCAGTACCGAGGCCCAATCATCGCCTCCGGCGCGGTAGTCGGTGGTCTGGTATTGCCAGCGCGGCAGGCCATTGCCGATGTCGATGGCAAAGATCCGCCCGGTTGGCGACCAGAGGCACGCCAGATCGCCCGCAACATGATGCGAATTGATGAAATTGCCGGCAATGAATTCCCAGCGGATCGTGCCATTCTCTGGTGAGATCGCGAAAAGCTGTTCCTTGTAGCTTCCGGCCACCAGCACACCCGCGCCAAAGTGGATCTGGCGCAGGTATTGCCAGCGGGCGCGCCCGTCGATCTGCCAGCGCAGCGCGCCATCGGCCAGCGACAGCGCATAAAGCCGCCCGTCCCCGGGCCCGGCAAAAACCGCGTCCCCCGCAACAGCGGGCGCATAGGCCGCGATGGTATCGGGCACCCCGGCAAAGCGCCAAAGCTCCGCCCCCGTCGCCAGATCGAGCGCCACGATCTCGTGCCCGTCGCCAAAGACCGCGCGCCCTGCGGCCAGCACCGGCACCCCGGTCTGGATACGGGCGGTGTAGCGCCAGCGTTCTGTTCCGGTATCGGGGTCGAAACAGACGTAACCCTGCCGCCCGCCAATCAGCATTGCGCCCTCGGCAAGCCGCGGGCGAAACGCCGCCGGGCCGCCCAGACCATGCGGGCGCAGCCAGACAGGCACCTGCGCCGCAGGGTCAAACTGCCCGCCCGTGTCGCTGCCGCAAAAGAAAAGCCTGCCCGCGTCAAACGTGGGCGGGCTGAGAACGGCGTTCCCGGTTTGCCAGCGCGCGAGTTCGGGCAAAAACGGCGCGGGCCGTTCGGCCCGCGCGCGCCCCGGCATAGCCAGGAAAGTTGCCCCGATCCCCGCCAGAAGCTGGCGGCGGTTCGTCAGTTGCATAGCGCCCCCTGCTTGACCCAGGCAAACATGATCTGGGTGTTCGCATGGTCGCGGTTCTCAAACGGGCTGATCCCCGGAGGCATGCGGTTTTCCGCCAGGTGTTGCCAGACACCGCTGCGCTCGGGTTCGCCGGGGATGATAACCTTGGTGGCGTTGTCGACGCCCTTGGCGATCGAGTCCGCGCCAAGCATGATGCCCTCGTAGCTGCTCATATCGAGCTCGTGGAAGCTCGGGGGTTCCTGGTTCGACATGTGGCAGTCGGTGCAGGCCGGGGTGTCCGGCGCAAACGCGCTTTCGGTGGTGAACAGCGGCAGCACGTTATCGGTGAAGTTCTTGTCGTTCGGCGCACCGCTGCGAATCCACGCCTCGACGGCGAGGATGGCGGGCGAGTCGGTCGGCACGTTGAACTCCACCCCCAGCGGCATCCGGTTGTTGCGCAACCGCCGACCGAGGATTTCGCGCTTCGGGTCTTGGCCCACAACAAAGATCGGTCGCGCCGGTGCCTCGGTGGAACCGAGCCGAATCCCCTCGCAGGTGGAAAGGTCAAGCCCGCGATAGCTTTCCGCGGGGTCATTGCTCGAATGGCAGACAACGCAGGCCGGACCCGGCCCGAAGGCGTTCGGCACATGCATCAGCGTGTCGATGTAGCTGTAGGGAATCGGTATGTTCCGCTTCAGGATCAACTCGTTCACCGCAGCGTCATCGCCCTCGATGCTGATCTTGCCAGCGGCAATATCGGCCGAAAGCTGCTGCGACAATGATTGTCCCTGGGCCAGCGCCGACCCACCCACAAGCCCCGTCATCGCAGCGCCCAGCACAAGCGCCACCCCAATTCCTGGTTTCATCACTCTTCCCTCCCGTTCAGTTACATGCGCGGTCCTGCCGCCCGGATTGCTCCCGTCACAGGATCGTGAACACCGCGCGCCGCTGTCAAGGGGACCAAACACGCTAAACGAAATGCATATTTTATCGCGAACATGTTGTTTTATAATGATAATTACTCTACTTGTATTTCTCCCTCCGTTGCTGCCTACGCACGAATTCACGTATTTGATAGTGAGGCGTTGGCGCGCCGAATACTGGTAATACTTTGATAACAAATGGCTTTATATCGCGCCCGACCGCCAACCTCCGCGTTGCTGCGGCGCGGCATTCCAAGCGCCGTGGCGCTCTAAAATCGGCATAAACGAAAGTGCAATATCGGGGTTATGCCGTCATCTCGGTTTGGATTCCTTCACGAGTGACGGCTCCCTTCCGTTGCGGGCCAGGGTCGCGCGGGCGCAGCCGGTGCCTTGCTCCGCAACATCTTGACGCCACCCAGTGCTTCGGAAAGGCTCGTGCCCATGTTTCCGCTTCGCGACCACAACCCATCGCACCGCACCGCCTTCGTCACCTGGGCGTTGATCGCCGCCAATCTGGGGGTGTTCGCGGCGACGTATCCGTGGGATGGCGAGTTTGGCGCGGCATGGCAGCGGCTTGCGCTCTATCCCGGCGCGGTGACACATGGGCAGTTGCTCGGCGGCCTCGTCAGCCACATGTTCTTGCACGCGGGGGTCGCGCATTTGCTCGGCAACATGCTTTTCCTATGGATCTTCGGCGATAATCTGGAAGAGGCGCTGGGGCATTTCGGCTTTGCGCTGCTCTACCTCGCGGCCGGTCTTGCCGCCGCTTTCGCGCAGATCGCCGCTGACCCATCGAGCCTTGTGCCAATGGTAGGTGCCTCGGGTGCCATTGCCGGGGTCATGGGGGGGTATCTTCTGCTTTTCCCCCGGGCGCGGGTCGATGTGCTGTTTGTCTTCGTGGTATTCTTCAAGGTCCTTCCGATTCCGGCGTGGCTGGTTCTCGGGGTCTGGTTCGCCTTGCAATTGTGGAGCGGTGCCGTAGCGGATGTGGCGGGCGGTGGTGTTGCCTATTGGGCGCATGCCGGCGGCTTTGCGACCGGGCTTGCGCTCACGCTTCCTGCCTGGCTGCGGCGCGGAGGAGCGGGCTTCTGGGCACGCAGCGGCGGCCACCCCGAGCATGCAGCCAACCGCTACCCGACCCGCATTCCGCTGGTCCCGCGCAGGCGTCGCTGATGTTGCCCGAAATCCGCTCCCCGCACCGGCTGACCTGCCACTGCGGCGCTGTCGAAATGCTGGTGACGCTTTCGGCAGGCCTGGCCACCGCCCGGCGCTGCGATTGCTCGTTCTGCCGCAGGCGCGGCGCAGTTGCGGTATCGGCCCCGCTTGGCGGGGTCAGCATCGTCAAGGGGGCCGAAATGCTGACGCTATATCAGTTCGGCACCGGCACCGCGAAGCACTGGTTCTGCAAGGTCTGCGGCATCTACACCCATCACCAGCGCCGATCGAACCCGAATGAGTATGGGGTAAACGCCGCCTGCCTTGAAGGCGTGAACCCGCGCGACCTCGACCCGGTGCCATGGTTCGATGGCGTCCATCACCCGGCAGACCGGCTCTGAATGCGGGATTCTTTTTTGCTGAAATGCTGCGGGGGGGGTGAGGGGCCGCACGGCCCGAAGGGGGCGGCACGCTCTTGCGCGGCCGCGCCCGGTCACCCGCCTCAGGCAGGTTCGCGCAGCAGGCCGCTGAATTGCTCGTAAAGCCCGGCGTTGCCCGCGATCACCGAGCCGCTTTCGAACATCTCGCGGCCTTCGCGCACCGGGCCGACAAAGCCGCCTGCCTCTTTCACCAGAATGAGGCCCGCCGCGATGTCCCAGGCGTTGATGCCGCGCTCCCAGTAGCCGTCGTAGCGCCCCGCCGCAACATAGGCGAGGTCGAGCGCCGCCGAGCCCCAGCGCCGCACGCCGGCGCAAGTGGGCATCAGCCGGGCAAGGTCTTGCAAGGTTGCGGGCAGCGTCGGGCGGCCGCCAAAGGGCACACCGGTAGCGAAGATCGCCTCGATCATCACGCGCCGCCCGGAAACCCGCATCCGGGTCTCGTTCATGAAGGCTCCGAGGCCCTTTTCGGCATAGAAAAGCTCGTCCTTGGCGGCATCGAATACCACCCCGGCAACAATCTCGCCCTTGTGTTCAAGCGCAATTGACACCGCCCAATGCGGCAGGCCGTGCAGAAAGTTGGTGGTGCCGTCCAGCGGATCGACGATCCAGCGCCTTGTCGGGTCTTCGCCCGCTTCCTCGCCGGTTTCCTCGCCCAGCCAGCCATAGGCGGGGCGCGCGCTGCGCAGTTCTTCCTTGATGATCCGTTCGGCCTCGCGGTCGGCCTTGCTGACGAAATCGCCCGGCCCCTTGGAAGAAACCTGCAGGTTCTCCACCTCGCGAAAATCCTTGACCAGGCCGCGACCGGCCTTGCGGGCCGCCTTGATCATCAGGTTGAGATTGGCGCTGCCATGCATCGGGGGCTCCTGTTCGTCAGGCGCTGGCTATACGCGGGTGTCGCGCGGATGCCAAGGGGATTGGGCAAGGGCGGGGGGCCTTCTGCCCCCCGCGCCCCCCGAGGGTATTTTGGCGCAGAAGACGCAGCGTGAGTCACGGTTTTTTCGGATAGGGCAGCACCCCCGCCGCCAGATCGTCGATGAACCGCGCGATCTTGCGGGCGCGGGCCAACGGGGTCTTCGTTGTCTGGATGCGGTAGAGCACGGCGTAGCGATTGACGCTGTCGAGTGTGGCAAAGACCGCCGCCGCGTCGGGCACATTGGCAAGCGCGGCGGCAAGGTCATCGGGCACCTCGGCGCGACTTTGCGGCGCATAGGCGGCGGCCCAGCGGCCATCGGCACGGGCGCGGTCGATTTCGGCCTGTCCGCGCGGGCGTATCTGCCCCGCGGCGATCAGCGCCTCGGCGCGCGTTCGGTTGATCTCGGACCATTTCGAGGCGGCGCGGCGCGGCGTGAACCGGATCAGCCAATGGCTCTGGTCAAAGGGCTTCAACTGGCCGTCGATCCAGCCCCAGCACAAGGCCACATCGATTGCATCCTGCTTGGCGAGGCTTGCAACCGCTGCACCCTTCTTGGCCAGCTTCAGCCATAGCCCGGGTGCCTCGGGCTGCGCCGCGATCCAGGCGGCAAAACCTTCGGCATCGGCAAACCCCAGCACGGGCAGTTCGACCGCCATTTCAGACCCTTTGCAACTTGACCGGTTCGCTGCGCCCAAGTCGCAGAAAATGCGCCATGAAAGGTTCGGTCGCATCCTCGCTCCGGGTGGCGGCGTAGAGGCGCTTGGTCAGGCCTTTCGCGGTGATTGGCCGGGTGATGTAGTCGGGTCGGTATCTGACCTCGCGCAGCACCCAATCGGGCAGCACCGCAACCCCGCGCCCGGAGGCCACAAGCATGAGGATGACGGCGGTCAGTTCCACCTGCCGGATGGCGCGCGGTTCTACCCGCGCGGCGCTAAGCAGTTCGGTGAAAATATCAAGTCGCCCGCGCTCCACCGGGTAAGTCAGCAGCACCTGATCGGCAAAATCCTCGGCCTCGATGAAGGGCTTTGCGGCGAGCGGGCTGGAGGCGGCGGCGACGAACATTGGCGCATAGTCAAAAAGCGGGTTGAAGCTGACGCCCTCAAGCTTTTCCGGGTCGGAGGAGATCACCAGATCGACCTCTTGCCGAATGAGCGCGGGCATCGCGCCGAAAGCGAGGCCGGGGCGGATATCCACATCCACCTCGGGCCAGGCGCGGCGGAACTGCTCGAGCACCCCAAACAGCCAGTCAAAACAGGCGTGACATTCGATGGCAATATGCAGCCGCCCGGCGCGGCCCTGGCGCAGCGCGCCAAATTCCTCGGCCACCGCCTCCACCTCGGGCAGCACCCGCTCGGCCAGCCGCAACAGCCGCATTCCCGCGGCTGACAGTCGCATGGGCCGCGCGGCGCGCACGAACAATTCGACCCCGGCCTGATCCTCCAACCCCTTGATCTGATGGCTGAGTGCCGACTGGGTGATGTGCAGCACCTCGGCGGCACGCGCCAGCCCGCCCTCGGCATGAATGGCGCGGATCGTGCGCAGGTGGCGCAGTTCGAGGTGCATTATGTGGTCACCCTCATGTTGTTCTTGAACACTATGAGTTTGTCTCACATCTCCGTCTGTGCGACAAGAGCGCAACCGAAGGATAGCCCGATGACCACACCCCGCGTCAGTTTCGAGTTCTTTCCGCCGCAAACGCTCGATGCGTCGTTTCGGCTGTGGGAGACGGCGCAGGTGCTGGCACCGCTGAAGCCCAGCTTCGTTTCGGTGACCTACGGGGCGGGCGGCACCACCCGCAAGCTGACCCATGAGGCGGTCACCACGATCGGGCGCAATTACGGGCTGAACGTTGCGGCGCACCTGACCTGTGTCGATGCCACCCGCGCCGAGACGATGGAGATTGTCGAGGCCTATGCCGAGGCAGGCGTGCGCGAGATCGTGGCGCTGCGGGGCGACGCGCCAAAAGGCGCGACGCGGTTCACCCCGCACCCGGAGGGGTTTGCGAGTTCGGTCGAGTTGATCGAGGCGCTTGCCGACGATGGTCGTTTTACCATCCGCTGCGGGGCCTACCCCGAGCCGCACCCAGATGCGGCGGACGCGGGTGCCGATGTGCGCTGGCTCAAGCGCAAATGCGAGGCGGGGGCGACGAGCGCCATCACCCAGTTCTTTTTCGAGGCGGAAACGTTTTTCCGCTTTCGCGATGCGGCAGAAAAGGCAGGCGTGAAGGCGAAAATCATTCCCGGTATTCTGCCGATCCAGTCCTGGGCGGGGGCAAAGCGGTTTGCCCAGCGCTGCGGCACCTCGGTGCCCGCCTGGATTGAAGAAGCCTTTGCCGCCGCTACCCGCGACGGGCGCGAGGAGCTTCTTGCCACCGCGCTTTGCACCGAGCTTTGCGATGACCTTCTGCAAGGCGGGGTCGAAGATCTGCACTTTTATACATTGAACCGCCCGGGCCTGACCCGTGACGTGTGCCACGCGCTTGGCGTGACCCCGACCCCGGCGCTGGAAAAAGTCGCCTGAGGGCTTGCGTCGGGGCGATACTGGCGAAAAGGTTGCGCCGGTTACAGGAGCCCGCCCATGCGCAACCCCTTCATCGCCCGAAATCCCGCCGAAATGCCGACCCGCAACGATCTGCTTTCGCGATCCGGGTTGGAGTTCATGCAGGCGGTCGCCAAGGGCGAACTGTCGGGGCCGCCGATTGCCGGTGTGCTGAATTACACGCTGCATCTGGTCGAACCCGGGCGGGTGGCCTTTCGCGGCACGCCGCGTTTCGAGCACACCAACCCGATGGGCGGGGTGCATGGCGGCTGGTATGGCGCGCTTCTGGATAGCTGCATGGCCTGCGCGGTGATGACCATGGTGCCGAAGGGACAGTATTACACCACGCTTGAATACCGCATCAACATTGCCCGCGCGCTGCCTGTCGGGATGGAAATCGAAGCCTTGGGTGAGGTGCAGCACGCAGGCCGTTCCACCGGCATCGCGCGGGGCGAGATACGGGGGCTGGCCGACGGCAAGCTATACGCCACCGGTTCCACCACTTGCCTCATCATGGGCAGCCCCACCGGCTGAAGGCTCGGGTGGCGCGGCCACGCGCCGCCGCCAGATGCCGGGTCGGATCAGCGCGCGCCAGCCAAGCCTTGCACCCACAGCGCTTTCGTGGATGCTTTCCGACGCATCGCGCCCGACCACGCGCGGCGCGCGCAGAATGAAGGCCTTGCCCCAGCCGCGCCAGCTGCCGACCGAGGGCGCTTGCGGATCGCAGGGAAAGCGCCCGCGCCAGCCTTCGGGCAGCGCAAGGCCGCAGCGCTCCACCCGCTCCAACATCCACACCAGCGGTATGTTGGCAAGCGGGCGCGATGCCTCGCGCCTGCCGATCTGGCCGCCGATATCGCCGTGGCAGCCGCGAAACCAGACCTGCTCGACCCGCTCCGCGCCGGTTTCGCGCGTGTCCCAGATCAGCGGCTCGAACACCGAGCGCGTTTCATTGAGCGCCAGTGCCTGATACCCGTGGCGCACGATGCGGCCGAGCGAGTAATCGTGAAAGCGGGTGCGTGGTTCCGAGACCATCCACATCAGCGGCAGTTGCATGCCCAGCGCCATAACGGTGTCGAACACGCCGACCATCTCGATTTCGAGAGCCGCATGGCAGAAATGCCGCCGGAAGGCCTCGGCACCCGTCCGCTGCCCGGCGACCTCGTAGTAGCGCCACGCAAGCTGCACGTTGCGTTCGGTCGCGGCATCAGCGCGCAACAGGCCAATACGGTCGATGATGCCTGCAAGCGAACGCACGGCAAAGGCCCCGCGCGAATACCCGATCAGAAATATCCGGTCGCCGGGGCGGTAGCGCGTGGCCAGCCAGCCATAAGCGCGGCGGATCTGCCGCTCGCCCCCCCAGCCCAGCACCGCATCAGAAAACTGCCCCCATTCGTTCCACTCCAGCCCCTTGCCGTAACAGATCGAAACGCGCGGCGCGCCCTCGCGCAGAAGCTCATAGACGCGCCCGATCGAGGTTTCGTCGCCGCCGCCAAGCCTGCCCTGTGTGCCGTCAAGCAAGACCACATGATCTACCCGGCCACGCTGCGGGTGCGCTGGGGCGCTGACCGGGTCTGCAGGCTCGCTCCGGCGCACCAGCGCTGCGATCCGTCTGAAAAACCCGCTCCGCACCCATCGACTCCCTGAAAAAACCCTGCCCAACTATAGGGCAGGGTTCATCTCAGGCCAGCGCCAAAACGCCTCAGAGCGCGAGCGACATGGTGGTGGAAACGGTCATTTCGCCAAAACCGTTGAAACGGGTGTTGGTCGCCATCGAATAGGCACCCATGCCATGAAACACGAGGTAGTCGCCCTCCTCGATGTCGCCCGGCAGTTCCAGCTCGCCCGGCAGCCGGTCAACCGAATCGCAGGTGGGGCCAAAGACCACACGCGGCACCGGTGCTCCGCTGCGGCGCAGGCCTTCCGACGAGATCGCCTCGACACGGGTGATGTTGCCCACCATCGGCAACTCGGTCAGCCCGCCATAGACGCCGTCGTTGATGAACACATGCTGCCCGTCGCGGATCGCCTTGATGCGGGTGGCAAGGGTGAAGGCCTCGGCAACCAGGCCACGGCCCGGCTCGCACACCAGCGCCGGGCGGTCGGCCCCGAAAGCCTCAGTCGCCACCCGGTCGATCAGCGCAAAGATCGCCTCAAGCTCGGGCACCACATCGGTGACGCGGTGGCTTGGAAAGCCGCCGCCGACATTCAGCCGCACCGCCTTCACCCCCGCCAGACGGCAGATTTCAGCACCGGCACGAATGTAGCTGTCCCAGGCCATCGGGTCGGTGCATTGCGTGCCGGGGTGGAAGGTGAGCGAGGGTATGAACCCCGCCTGCGCCACCGTTGCCAGCAGTTCCGCCGCCAGTTCCACCGTGGCACCGAATTTGGCACCGAAGTTGTAGGCGGCACCTGACACAGGAAGCTTGTAGCGCACCGAGATTTCGCAGCCCTCGGCGGGCACCAGCTCGATCAGCTTGGCCAATTCGCTGCGGCTGTCAACCGACCAGCTTTTCACCCCCGCCCGCACCGCATGCTGCACTTCCGAGCGCGAGCGCACCGGGTTGTTGTAGTGCAGCATTGCAGTCGGCGCGAGGCGGCGCACCATGTCGATCTCGGCGGGCGAGGCCACATCAAAGCCCTTGATCCCGGCGGCGAGCAGGTTCTGGATCACCATCTCGTCCGGGTTCGATTTCACCGCATAGGTCACAAGCCCCGGGAATCCTTTCAGAAACCGGCGCGCGGTAGCTTGCAGCACCTGCGGCGCGAAAAACATCGCCGGGTTGTCGGGCTGCTGGCTGCGCAGAAGTTCGGCGGGTTCGTTCCAGATAGTCTTCGACAGTCCCATCGGCGTTTCCTTTGCCAACAGAACGCAGCCACCTCTTGCCCCGGCTTCACGGGTCGGGAGACGCTTGCGCGTTTCATCCAACCAGGCCAGGTGCGTATGAGCCGCCCTTTTCCTGAAACTATGTGTCGCTATCTGGGGCACATTTTCACCGATCAAAAGACTAGATTTGTAGCGTGAAGTCGTTATAACAACGAAATCTCCGGTCAAACTGCGGGTGCGGCTCATGGATGATCTCGACCGCTCACTGTTGGCGCTGCTTGGGGCCGACGCACGTATGTCGGTGGCCACGCTTGCGCGACGACTGAAGGTTGCGCGCTCGACCATTCAGGCGCGGCTCGAGCGGCTGGAAACCACAGGCATCATAGCCGGTTACACGCTGAAACTGGGTGAAGCTGCGCGCCAGGGCCGCATCCGCGCCACCGTGCTTTTGACCATCGAGCCGCGCGGTCAGGCGGCGATTCTCACCCGGCTCAAGGCGCTGCCCGAGGTTGAGCGCATTCACACCACATCGGGCCGGGTGGACCTGCTGTTGCAACTCGCCGCGGCCTCGACTGCGCAGCTTGACGCGGTGCTTGACCAGATCGGCGAATTGACCGGGGTGAAATCGTCGGAAAGCCTCATCCACCTTTCCACCAAGATGGAACGCGCGGTCTAGCTCACGGTTTCGTGAGCCGTCGCGGGGTGCAAATCGTTGCCAGAACGCCGAGTCGCGCGCAGCCTTGCTCTGTCTGGTCTGTGACAGGGAGAAAACAGATGCCTTACATAGATGGATTCGTCGTGCCGGTGCCTGCCGGAAATCGCGACGCCTACCTTGAAGCTGCGCGCAAGGGCTGGAATGCATTTCAGAAATTCGGCGCATTGCAGATGGTGGAAACGCTTTCCGACAACATCCCCGATGGCAAAAAAACCGATTTCCGGCGTGCGGTGGCGGCCGAAGCAGGCGAAATTGTCGCATTCAGCTGGATCATCTGGCCCGACAAGGCGACCCGCGAGACCGCCTGGGAAAAGATGATGACCGACCCGGATTTGGCGGCAAGGGGCGAGATGCCGTTTGACGCGAGCCGGATGATCTACGGCGGCTTCGCACCCATATTCGATTCGGAGGACATGCCATGACCACCGCCCCGAACGGCACCCCCTGCTGGTATGAACTCACCACCTCCAACCCCGATGGCGCGCAGGCCTTCTATACCGCCGTTCTGGGCTGGACCATTGCCGATGCCGGCTGCCCGGCATGGATTACCGCCTTGCATCTGCGGGTGGCGATATGGTGGCGGGGCTCTGGGTGCCAGACCAGCCGGGCATGCCGACCTTCTGGATGGTCTATTTCACGACCAATGACTGCGATGCCGCCGCCAAGGCGATCGCCAAGGCCGGGGGCACGGTGCACAAGCAACCCGCCGATATTCCCGGTACCGGGCGCTTTGCCGTGGTCACAGACCCGCAGGGCGCGGTGTTCGGCCTGCTGCAACCGCTCGACGCCAAGGGCAACGCCTTCGACCAAAAGCAGCAGGGCCACGGTAATTGGCACGAGTTGATGACCACCGACCCTAAGGCCGCAATGGCGTTCTATGGCAGGCAGTTCGGTTGGAAGGCCAGCACCAGCATGGATATGGGCGAAATGGGCAGCTACGACCTGTTCGGCCATAACGGCACCGACATCGGCGGCATGATGCGGCTTTCGCCAAACATGCCGGGGCCGCAAATGCCTTTCTGGCTGCCCTATTTCGGGGCAGACGGGATTGATGCTGCGGTGGCGCGGATCACGAAGGCAGGCGGCAAGGTGGTGAACGGCCCGCATGACGTGCCGGGCGGTGCCTTCATCGTGGTGGCCACCGACCCGCAGGGTGCCATGTTCGCGCTGGTCGGGCCGAAGTAGGCGGCGAAACATCGGCCCTTGGCCTTTGCGGATGGGGGCGCTAAATCGGGGCAACCCAAGGAAAGTTGCCCCGATGCCGATGGAAAAGACCTTCTCGCCCGCCGAGGCCGAGGCCCGTATCGCCGCCAGATGGGAGGCGGAAAACGCCTTTGCCGCAGGGGCCAATGCGCGCCCGGGTGCCGAAACCTTCTGCATCATGATCCCGCCGCCAAACGTCACCGGCAGCCTGCACATGGGCCACGCCTTCAACAACACCCTGCAAGACATTCTGGTGCGCTGGCACCGGATGCGCGGGCATGATGTGCTTTGGCAGCCGGGGCAGGACCATGCCGGGATCGCCACGCAGATGGTGGTGGAACGCGACCTGGCAAAAAGCCAGCAGCCCGGGCGGCGCGACATGGGGCGCGAGGCCTTTGTCGCCAAAGTCTGGGAATGGAAGGCGGAATCTGGCGGCACCATTGTCGGGCAATTGAAGCGCCTCGGTTGCTCGCTCGACTGGTCGCGCAATGCCTTCACCATGTCGGGGGCACCGGGCGCGCCCAAGGGCGAGGAGGGCAATTTTCACGATGCGGTCATCAAGGTTTTCGTCGATCTCTACAACAAGGGCCTGATCTATCGCGGCAAGCGCTTGGTGAACTGGGACCCGCATTTTGAAACCGCCATTTCCGATCTCGAGGTGGAAAACATCGAGGTCGCGGGCCATATGTGGCACTTCAAATACCCGCTAGCGGGTAGCGAAACCTATGAATATGTTGAGAAAGACGCCGAAGGCCGCGTGACCCTGCGCGAGACGCGCGATTACATTTCCATCGCCACCACGCGGCCCGAGACGATGCTGGGCGATGGCGCGGTGGCGGTGCATCCGTCAGACGCGCGCTATGCCCCAATCGTCGGCAAGCTTTGCGAAATTCCGGTGGGGCCAAAGGAACACCGCCGCCTGATCCCGATCATCACCGACGAATACCCCGACCCGAATTTTGGTTCGGGCGCGGTGAAGATCACCGGCGCGCATGATTTCAACGACTACGCCGTGGCCAAGCGCGGAGGCATCCCCTGCTACCGGCTGATGGACACCCGCGCCCAGATGCGCACCGATGGCGCGCCCTACGCCGAGGCCGCCGAAATTGCGCTGGCCGTGGCGCGCGGCGAGCGCGAACTTTCCGAGGCCGAGGTGGACGCGATCAACCTTGTGCCCGACGATCTGCGCGGGCTTGACCGGTTCGAGGCTAGGAAGCGCGTGGTGGCGCAGATCACCGCCGAGGGGCTGGCGGTGATGCTGCCGGGCGCGGACGGCGAACCGGTGCCCTATGTCGAGGCAAAGCCGATCATGCAGCCCTTCGGCGATCGTTCGAAAACTGTCATCGAACCGATGCTGACCGACCAGTGGTTCGTCGATACCGCACGAATAGTGCAACCCGCGCTGGACGCGGTGCGCGACGGCCGCACCAAGATCATGCCGCCGAGCGGTGAAAAGACCTATTTCCACTGGCTGGAAAACATCGAGCCCTGGTGCATCAGCCGCCAGCTTTGGTGGGGGCACCAGATTCCGGTTTGGTATGGGCCAGTTAAGGCTGGGGATACGGACACCATCGAAGCCTTTGGGTTAACGGTCAAAGGTTTCTGCGCGGCCGACAAAAGCCAACTGACTGAACAGTTGAAGGCCTATTACGGAGATGAGCAGTTCTACTATTTTGCGGATGAGGATTCATACCGGGGTTTCCGCGAATTGGGGCTTTCGGGTGAACTCGTTTACGAACCTGGCGAAGGCGTTCATCTAGGTCGCGACCCCGACGTGCTCGACACCTGGTTTTCCTCCGGCCTCTGGCCCATTGGCACCCTCGGCTGGCCGGAACCCACGCCGGAGCTGCAGAAATACTTCCCCACCGATGTCCTCATCACCGGGTCAGACATCCTGTTTTTCTGGGTCGCGCGGATGATGATGATGCAGCTTGCGGTGGTGGGCGAGGTGCCCTTCCACACCGTTTACCTGCACGGCCTGGTGCGCGACGCCAAGGGCAAGAAGATGTCGAAGTCGCTCGGCAACGTCGTGGACCCGCTCGACCTGATCGACGAATTCGGCGCCGACGCCCTGCGCTTCACCAATGCCGCGATGGCCAGCCTCGGCGGCGTGCTGAAGCTTGATACGCAGCGCATCGCGGGCTATCGCAACTTTGGCACCAAGCTCTGGAACGCCACCCGCTTTGCCGAAATGAACGGGGTGTTCGACGCCCCCCTTGGCCGCCCCGCCCCCGCCCATACCGTCAACCGCTGGATCATCGGCGAGGTCGCCCGCACCCGCGAGGCGGTGGACGACGCGCTGACCAACTTCCGCTTCAACGACGCCGCGGGCACGCTTTACGCCTTTGTCTGGGGCAAGGTCTGTGATTGGTATGTGGAATTCGCCAAGCCGCTGTTCGATGGCGACCACGCCGCCGAGACGCGCCAGACCGTGCGCTGGGTGCTTGACCAGTGCTTCACGCTGCTGCACCCCTTCATGCCCTTCATCACCGAAGACCTCTGGGCAATGACCGGCGCGCGCGCAAAAATGCTGGTGCACGGCGACTGGCCCGAATACGGCGCCGACCTGATCGACGCGCAGGCCGACCGCGAGATGAACTGGGTGATCCAGCTTATCGAGGAAATCCGCTCGGCCCGCAGCCAGATGGGCGTGCCGGTAGCGGCAAAAATCGAGATGCTGACCACCGAGGCCGATGATGCCGCCCGCGCCGCCCTTGCCCACAACGAGGCGCTGATCCTGCGGCTCGGGCGGCTTGACCACATCGCCGACGGCACCACCCCCAAGGGCGCGATTTCGCTGGCGTTGCCGGGGGCGGCCTTCGCGCTGCCGCTGGCGGGTATTATTGACGTGGCAGGCGAAAAGGCGCGGCTGACCAAGGCCTTTGAGAAGCTGGAAAAGGATATGAACGGCCTGCGCGGGCGATTGAACAACCCCAAATTCGTCGCATCCGCCCCCGAAGAGGTGGTCGGGGAAAACCGCGAACTGCTGGCGGCGGGCGAGGCAGAAGGTGCAAAAATCCGCGCGGCATTGGCGCGGCTGGCCGATCTGGGATGAGGCGATGGGCAGCGACCGCATGGCCGAACGCCGGATGCTGAAGGCCCTCGCCGAGGGCAAGCTCACCGGCCTTGCGGGCGAGGGCAAGCCCCTGCCCGACCACCCCGGCGACGCCTTCATTTCTGCGGGCGACGCGGTGGGGTTTCGCATCATGGCGGAGGCGGGCGTACTGCCCGAAGAGATCTTGCTGAAAAAGCAGGCCGAAGTTTTGCGCGCCCGCCTTGCCACGTTGACCGACCCGGAAGCGCGCAAAGCCGCGATGGCGGAACTCGCCAATATCGAGATGCGCCGCGCCATTGCCGAAGAGGCGCGGCGCAAATTTCTGCGCGGCTAGGGTGACCGTCAGCCGAACCTCGGCACCCGGCCGGCAATGTTCGCCGCCACCGCCTCGTGGAAATCGGGCTTGCCGATCAGCGCCACCTGTTCACGCGATTCCGCCGCGAGAACCTCGGCTGGGGGCGCTTCAAACGCCTTGCCGATCAGCCGCTTGGCGGCGCGCACCGCACTCGGGCTTTGCGCCGCGATCGCCTCGGCCAGGGCGAAGGCGCGCGGCATCAGCTCTTCCGCCGCCTCGGTCACCAGCCCCCAGGCCAGCGCCTGTTCCACCAGCACCGGCTCGGCGCTATAGATCAGCCGCGCCATCACATCGGCGCGCATCAACTTCGGCATCAGCACCATGCCGCCCATGTCGGGCACCAGGCCCCATTTCATCTCCATCACCGCCAGCCGCGTGTGCGGATGCGCCAGCCGAATGTCGGCACCCAGCGCCAGTTGCAGCCCGGCACCGAAGACCGGCCCGTGCAGTGCCGCGATCACCGGCACCGGCACCTGCTGCCAGACCAGCGCGAACTGCTGAAACCGGTTCGCCACCCCATGGGTGCGCGGCAAGATGAACTTGCCCGCATCGCCCCCCGCAAGCGACGCGAAGCTTGCCACATCAAGCCCCGCCGAAAACGCCTTGCCCGCCCCCGAAAGCACCACCGCGCGCAGATCGGACTGGCCCGAAAGCAGCTCGCCTACCGCCACAACCTCGTCGATCATCTCCATATCGACGGCGTTCAGCTTTTCCGGGCGGTTCAGTTGCACATGGGCGATCTTGCCCTGCATGGTCAGCGTTACACGGGTCATCGGCACCTCCTGCGAGTTCGCGTCAAGTATGCCCCCGGCCGCGCGGGCGCACCAGCCTGCCCGCGCCCCCGCGACGCCATGGCACCCCCAGCCCCTTGCGGGGCGGGCGAATTGTGCTACCCCTTGAGCCATGACCGGACCCCGCTATACGCCACTTGCTGCCAGCCTTCCCGCCTCGGTGCCCTTCGTCGGCCCCGAAACCCAGGAACGTGCCCGCGGCCGCGCCTTCACCGCCCGCCTCGGGGCCAACGAAAACGGCTTCGGCCCCTCACCCCGTGCGATCGAGGCAATGCGCGCCGCCGCCGCCGAGACCTGGATGTATGGCGACCCGGAAAACCACGATCTGCGCAGCGCGCTCGCGGCGCACCATGGCTGCGGCATCGAGAACGTCGTGGTGGGCGAGGGGATCGACGGGCTTCTGGGCTATCTGGTGCGGCTCACCGTCGGCCCCGGTGATCCGGTGGTCACCTCCGATGGTGCCTACCCTACGTTCAATTTCCACGTCGCGGGTTTTGGCGGCGTGCTGCACAAGGTGCCCTACGCGGGCGACCATGAAGACCCCTGGGCGCTGGTGGTGCAGGCTGCGGGCTGCGGCGCGAAGCTGCTTTACATCTCCAACCCGGACAACCCGATGGGCAGCCACCTGAGCGGCGCGCGCATCGCGCAAATGGTCGAGGCGGTGCCCGACGGCTGCCTGATGCTGCTCGACGAGGCCTATATCGACCTCGCCCCGGCAGGCACTGCCGCGCAGATCGACCCCGCCGACCCGCGGGTTATCCGGCTGCGCACCTTTTCCAAGGGCTACGGCATGGCGGGGGGCCGCGTCGGCTACGCCATCGGCGCGCCTGAGCTGATTTCGGCTTTCAACAAGATCCGCAACCATTTCGGCATGAGCCGGATCAGTCAGGCTGGCGCGCTGGCCGCGCTGGCCGATCAGAACTGGCTCGCGCATATCCGGACCGAAGTCGCCGCCGCGCGCGAAACGCTGGCCCGGATCGCCCGCACCAATGGCCTCACCCCGCTGCCATCGGCCACCAATTTCCTGGCAATCGATTGCGGTGCCGATGGCACCTTTGCCCGCCGCGTGCTTGGCCATCTGGTTGACGCAGGCATCTTCGTGCGGATGCCCTTTGTCGCCCCCCATGACCGCTGCATCCGTGTCAGCTGCGGACCCGAGGCAGAGATGCTGGCCTTTGCCGAGGCGCTTCCCCATGCGCTGGCCGCCGCCCGCGCCTGAAATAGCATCTTCAATGCCCAAATACCCCGGGGGGTGAGGCCCGGCACGGGCCGAGGGGGGCAGCGCCCCCCTTTCACGCCCCGGCCACCACCGCCGTTGCCGCTGCCAGCGCGCCCCGCCCGTGGTCAACCCCAAGGGCTTGCATACCCGCTTCCATCACTGCCAGCACCCCCAGCGTCATATGCGCGTTCACATGGCCCATGTGCGCCACCCGCAGAAAATCCCCATAATCGGCGTCCGAGGGAGCGGCCATGCCAAGCCCGATGCCAAGCGTCACCCCCGCCTCCTGCTCGCACCAGGCGCGGAGCCGCGTGGCACCGCCGCCGCCGATCCGCGCCGCGGTCACCGAATTGCCGCGCCGCGCCGCATCGGCAATGTTGAGCGCGATGTCGCCGCCCTGCCCCCAGGCATCGAACGCCGACCAGACCGCGCGCGCCAGGGTCGCATGGCGCGCCCAGACATGCGCCAGCCCCTCCTCCTCAAG
Source organism: Phaeovulum sp. (assembly GCF_030684035.1). Lineage (GTDB taxonomy): Bacteria > Pseudomonadota > Alphaproteobacteria > Rhodobacterales > Rhodobacteraceae > UBA6213. The sequence continues at coordinate 148,624 of NZ_JAUXPI010000002.1, forward strand.
AATCATCGTCAGCGATGTGCGCAGGCCAAACAGGTGATGCGTCGGTGCCGTGCCGGCAAAATGCTGGTAGAATTCGGTGCCAAGTGCCCGCGACTCCCAGCGCCAGTAGGGCGTGGCAAGATCGCTCGCCCGGCTTTCGTGCAAGGCACGGTCGTTGAAGAACACGAACCCAAGGCCGGGCGGCACCATCACCCCTTTCTGGCTTGCTGCCACCATCACATCGACGCCCCAATCATCCATGCGGAACTCATCACAGCCGAGCGAGGCAATGCAATCGACCGCGAGCAGCGCCGGGTGCCCGGCAGCATCAATCGCTGCGCGCATCGCCGGAATGTCGTTCCTGACCGAACTTGAGGTATCGACATGCGTCACCAGCACCGCCTTGATCTGGTGGTCGCGGTCGGCGCGCAACGCCGCCTCCAGCCGCGCCGGATCGGCGGCGGCGGATTTGCCAAAGTCGATCATCTCGACTGCGACCCCCATTGCGCGCGCGTGTTCGGCCCAACCAAGCCCGAACCGCCCGGTTGCCAGCACCAGCGCCTTGTCGCCGCGCGAAAACAGGTTGGCGTTCGCCGCTTCCCAGGCACCGTGGCCATTGGCGATGTAAAGCGCCACATGGCCAGAGCTGAGCGCCAGCCGCCTGAGGTCGGGCCAGATCGTTGCCACCATGTCGACCAGGTCGCCCGCATAGATATTCGGTGCCGGGCGGTGCATCGCTGCAAGCACCCTGTCGGGGATGGTCGAGGGGCCGGGAATGGCGAGGTAGGGGCGGCCCTGGGCTAAGCTCATCTTTGTCTCCTGTTGGTCGGCCCCCTTGCGTAAGCCGCGCCCCGACATAGGTCAATTGGCGGCGGGCGCGGGTTGTGCGATGCTCGGGCAAGGCAGCGGGGGGGCAGCATGGGCGCGCGTCAGGTTCTGGAAATCGCCGGTGCCGACCGGGTGCATTTTCTGCAAGGTCTGGTCAGCAATGACCTGCGCGGACTCGGCAAGGGCCCGGTTTATGCGGCGTTATTGACCCCGCAAGGCAAGTATCTGGCCGATTTCTTTCTGATCGAGGCGGGCGAGGCGATCTTGCTTGATGTCGCTGCATCTCAGGCCGATGACCTTGCCCGCCGCCTTTCGCTCTATCGGCTGCGCGCCGATGTGCGCATCGGCCAGTCGCCGCTGCAGGTCTTTTGCGGCACCGGCCCCGCCCCCGCAGCTGCCCTGCCCGACCCGCGCCACCCCGGCATGGGCTGGCGGCTTTATGGCGCGCGCGCGGGCGATGACGGCACCGATTGGGCGGCGCTGCGGGTTGCGCATCTGATCCCGGAGGCGGGCATCGAGCTGATCCCCAACGAGACCTATATTCTGGAGGCCGGGTTCGAGCGGCTCCACGGCGTCGATTTCCGCAAGGGCTGCTATGTCGGGCAGGAGGTGACGGCGCGGATGAAACACAAGACCGAGCTGAAAAAGGGCTTGGCGCAAGTTGGGGTCGAGGGCGAGGCGGTGCCCGGCACGCCGATACTGGCGGGCGGAAAGGAAGCCGGAACCTTGCTCACCCGATCCGGGAACCGGGCGCTGGCCTGGCTGCGGTTCGACCGGGCAGGTGCGGCGATGCAGGCGGGCGCGGCAACGGTGCGCTGGAACGGCTAGGCCGAACCTGGCGCGGGTCCATCCCCCCTGCGGGCGCACCCCCAGCCGCCCCCGATATCTCAGGCGCGTTCGGAATATTCCATCAACTCGGTGTGCACGATGATGACCTCGTCCGGCCCGATGAACGGCGGGATCATGATCCGCACACCGTTGTCGAGAATGGCGGGCTTGAAGCTGTTTGCGGCGGTCTGGCCTTTTTGCACCGGTTCGGTCTCGACCACGCGGCACTTGACCTTTTGCGGCAGCGAAACGGTCAGCGCCTCGTCGCCGTAATACTGGATCGAAGCGGTCATGCCGTCTTGCAAGAACGGGCGGCGGTCGCCCAGAAGGTCGGCATCAAGCTCGATCTGTTCATAGGTCTCATTGTCCATGAACACCAGTTTGCCATCGGTTTCATAGAGAAACTGCTGGTCCTTGAAATCGAGCGAGACCTGATCGACCTTGTCTTCGGAACGGAAGCGTTCGTTGAGCTTGCGCCCGTCACGCAGGTTCTTCAGTTCGACCTGGGCGAAGGCACCGCCCTTGCCGGGCTTGACATGGTTGACCTTGACGGCCGCCCAAAGCCCGCCGTCGTGCTCCAGAATGTTGCCGGGGCGGATTTCGTTGCCGTTGATCTTGGCCATGACTGCGCTCGCATGAAAAGGTTGATTGCCGCTGCCGGGCACCTATATAGGGCGCACTGCCCGCTGGCAACCCGACCAGATGCTGTGGCCCTGCTCAACGCGGTATGCGCCATGTGCATGGCTGCCATGCTATGTGGGCCATATCGAATCGCGGCTGAAAGGCCGTATTGCCGGTACTCCGGGAAACACAAGAGCAATAAAAAAGGACGGCATAATGCGCGACTTTGTTGATGGCTCCGCATTCAACTACGAACAAGGTCAGCGGTCTCGCAAACTTTTTGCCGCTGTAGTGCTGGCGGCGTTGGATGATGCGATCTCGGACGACAAGAAATATGGCAACGGCCCCGAGCAGATCGCCCGCTGGGCGCGGTCGCGCGATGGCCGCGAGGTGCTTTCCTGCGCCGGGATCGACCCCAATGAGCGGGTGGTCAAGGGGTTGATGGCGTTTGTCGGCAAGGGCGTGCGCACCTCCGTTGCCCTGTCGCGCGAGGAAAGCGAACGGCGCATGGCCGCCGAAGAGGCAGAGGCCGCCTGAGCCCTGCATTTCCTGCAACCGCTTTTGCCGCGCCCCCCGGGCGCGGTTTTCTTTTGAGGCCGGGCTTGCGGGCGCACGCGGCACCTGATCCGCTGGGCGCGACACCCTGCATGGGGCGAGCAGCCGCACCGTTGGCCTGGCGGCAGGCCGCCGACTGCGCGCGTGCCCGACCGGGTTCACCCGCACGCAACAGGCAACACGGAAGGCTGCGGGTTCGCAAGCTCCCGACCGCCTTCGCCGCGCTGCAGGTCTGCCGGCAGGCCGCGGGGGGCGCAAATGCCGAACCGGCTTTGCCCATGGCAACTGGCGTTTCGGGGGGCTGAGAGGTCGCAATTGCCCCTCCGACCTGACCGCGCCGACGCGGCTCGCGGCAGGCTAAAGGCAGCGCGAGGGCCTATTCGAGGTCGCGCCCGGCAAGCGCCCGAGCAATCTCGCGGCGCACCAGTTTGCGTACACTGCGGGTGATGCGCTCGCCTAGGGTGCCCTGCAATTCCTGCCGGATGATCTCGGAAACCAGTTCGCGCAGCGCTTCCTCGTCGATCAGCGAATCTTCGGGGTCTTGCAGCAGGCTGTCATGCACGGCGGCAATCAGGTCTGCCTCGGCCTCGCTTTGCATTTGCGCATAGCTTGAGGTCGGCGCTTCGGGTGCCTTGGATTCGGGCGCTGCATCGGCCAGATGCAAGCGGCGGGGCGAGGCCGCTTCAAGTGCTGCGATGTTTGCCTCTGCCTCGGTCATTTCTTCGGCCCAGTCCGAGGCGGTCAGTTCGGCTTCCGAAGGATTGATCGGATCGACCCATTCAACTGCGGCGGCAAGCGGTTCAGACGCAGGCTCATCGGCAGCATAGGGCAATGTCGCAAGATCGGGCACGGATTCAGCGGGGGCTTCAGGCTCCGCCGCGGGCTCGGGCACCGCCGCAGGCCCGGCGAGGGTTTCGGGCATCGCCGCAGGCTCGGGGGTCAGCTCTGGCCCGGCCGCTGCCGAAAACTCGTGCGCGGGCTCGGGCTCTGGTTCGGGTATCTGCGCAGGCTCAGGCGCGGGTGCCGTGGCAGCCGAAGTTTCCGGCCGCGGCGCGGTGTCGCGTGGCTCCGCAGGCACGAAAGCCGCGGCGAGGGCGGGTGCCGCGGCGGCATCGGCGAAGACATCGCCCTGTTCGGGCTCAAACGCTTCATCGCTTGCCGCAACAGCGGCCTCAAGCTCGGCGATCGTGCTTTCAAGGCGGGAAATTTCGTCTTGCAGATCGGGCGCGGGGGGCGGCATCCGCCAGCCGGGATCAAACACCACGGCGGCATCGGTGGGATCGTCCTCCCCCGTCGTGGTGGGTTGCGGGCCGACCTTGGCGACCTCAAGCGACAGCGTTGCATCTGCCGCTTGCCAATCGGCCAGCGCGTCGGACGGCCAGCTATCTTCTGCCGTGGTTTCCGGCGGCGACGGGGCGGGGTCGCCCTGCGGGTCTTCGTAGCCTTGCGCCGATGTCGGCGGCGCTTCGGCAGCCCCGGCAATTGGTGACTCCGGTTCCGGCTCGACCACGCGCAGCGCCGGGGTCAGCACCAGACATTCGGGCTGGGATTGCGGCGCGGCCGGGTCTGCCGTGGGCAAGGAGGATTCGGCGGCGCGAAACAGGCCGGTGCGGCGCGGCAACTGCCCGTCTTGCGAAACCAGACGCCGGATCGACGACAGGACATCCTCGATTTCGACATGGGTGCGCGATTCAGACATCCGGGCCTCCGCCACATTCCAATTGCCTGCGCGAGTCTACCCGCGCGGAACGGGCAACACAACGAAACCCTGCCCGGCTCAGTTCTTGCCGATGGCGCGCAGCACGCGGTCAAGGCTTTCGCCCTGCACGGAAGTATGCGGCGCGTTCTGCACGGCGTTGTAATAGGCGGCGGGATCGTAGGTCGGGATCCCGAGGTTCAGATGTTCAACCGTCAAGAGACCCATAGACGACAAAAGTGAATAGAGTGCTACCTGAAAATTGGCCTCGGCGTCGATCTTGTCGGCCTGCGCGCTCAAGAGCTCCTGCTCGGCGTTGAGCACATCAAGCGTGGTGCGCGCGCCCAGCGTCGCCTCTTCGCGCACGCCGTTATAGGCGACCGTGGCGGCGGCGATCTGCTGGTCGATAGCGCGGATCTGGGCCCGGGCGACCTCGATATTGGCCCAGGAAACCGCCACGTTCTGGCCGATGACGCGGGTCGTCTGGAGCAGCGCGGCGGTTGCCCTGTCGCGGCTGGCAAGCGCCTTGCGATGGGCGGCAGGCAGCCTGCCGCCGGAATACAGCGTCTGCGTCATGCTCAGCCCAAGCGAAAGGCTCTGGCTGTCGCCGGTCAGCGAATTGTCCGAGGCGCTTACCGAGGCCGAGCCGCGCAAGGTCGGCAGCCGTTCGGCGGCAGCGGCCTGCACCGCAAGTTCGGCAACCGTCACCAGCCGCTGCGCCTGCCGGATGGCGGGATGCAGGCGTTGCGCGGTGGCAGTGGCTTCGGCCAGCGACCCGGGCAGCGCCGGGGCTGGCGGCAGGCCGTTGATGCCGCCGGGGTAACTGCCGGTAGCAACTTTGTAACTTTCGCGCGCGGCGGCAAGCTTGCCCTGCGATGCGGCAAGCCCGGCGCGCGCTGCGGCCAGCCGCGCCTCGGCAAGGGCTACATCGGTGCGCGTCACCTCGCCTACCGCAAAGCGGTCATTTGCGGCGCGCAGCGCCTCGCTGATCACCCGCACCGAGTTCTGGTTGATGCCAACGTTCTCGGAGGCACTCTTTACCCCGGTATAGGCGCGCACGGCGGCCAGCAGCACCTCCTGCTCGACCGACACCAGCGCCTCGCGGGTGGCCAGAACGGATTCCTTGGCAATCTCGATGCCGATCTTGGAGCGGCCGAAGTCATAAAGCGTGACCTGCGCCGCAAGTTCGAGCGCGATGGTAGTCGACTCGACCGAATTGGAAGCGCGGTACGAGGTCGATGCGGTCCAGCTCAGAACCGGGCGCAGCGCCGCAACGGCCAGCGCCACATCCTCATCGGCGGCGCGGAGCGTGGCGCGGTTCTGCTCGAGCAGGTTGGAGTTGCGGTAAGCGGCAACCAGCGCATCGGCCAGCGACTGCGCCGAAGCCATCGGTGCCGCAAGAACCGCGGCGGCAACCGCGCCCGCCAAAATGAATGTTGCAAATGCGCCGCGCTTCATGCTTGCCATCCCCTCGCCTCGCCGCCTGCCCGCTGCGGGCCGTCATCGACCACTTCGGGCAGCGCTGCCGTTCAACGCCCGCTTGCGGTGTTTCCGTCGCAGCCGGGTGTCAGAGAGCAAAATCGCGCTCTGCCACAAAGCCCGGCAGCACCGGAGCCGTTGCATTGAAAGCGTGCCGCCAGGCGACCACGCCATCAATCTTGCGCCCGATCCGCACCACACCAAGCGCGCCTGCGCTGAACAGACAAACAATCCGCCCGCCCTCGCTCAATTGCGCGGTTAATGCCGCAGGCAGCACTTCGACCGCGCCTTCCACCAGAATTGCATCATAGGGGCCGAGCTTGGCCGCGCCCTCGGTCAGCACCCCGGCCACCACCACCGCGTTGTCGGCACCCACCGCTGCAAGTGCGGCCTGCGCCTTTTCGGCAAACTCTGCGCTGTCGAGCGCCACCACCGCCTCGGCCATGCGCGCGATCAGCGCGGCACCGTAGCCGGTGCCGCAGCCGACATCGAGCACCAGATCGCCCGGCTGCACGTCGAGCACGTCAAGCATTTTCGCCAATGTCCGCGGCTCCAGCATCACCCGGCCCGGAGCAAGCACGATATCGTCGCCGACATAGGCGGTTTCGCGGCGCGCGGCGGGCACGAATTCTTCGCGCGGCACTGCCAACATTGCCTCGATGATCGGGAATTTCGTCACATCGTTGGGGCGGATCTGGCTGTCAACCATGATGGTGCGGCGGGTCGCGAAGTCATGCATCGGAAAACTCTTCGTCTGGAGTGAGCCTGGCGGACTCTTGCCACATTCCTTGCGCACCCGCAACCGCGCCCGCGCCGCAGTTGGGTCGGCGCGGCGAATTGCCCGCGCTGGAATTGCCTGCCGACCTTGGCAGCGCGCCACGCAGCCGCTATCTCTCGGGAATGCCCGCGCGAAAGCCGCCGCGGTCTGCCGGGAGGTGATGATGAAGGCACTGCGCATGGCCATTGCCGCTTTGGCGCTGACGGGTGTTGCGGGCGCGGCCATCGCTGCGCCGCGTCAGGTCACCATACCGATCGACTTCACCTGCCCGGTCTCGGACCCGCAGCTTTTCGAATTCGTGCTCAAACGCCAGCCGGGTGTGCTGTCGGTCGAGGTGTTTTTTGACGAGCAATGGGTTGTGGTGATTTACGATGACCTGCTGACCGATCAGCAAGAACTGATCGATGCGCTGATCGACGTGGGCCTGGGCGAAATGTTCGGCTCCGATCCGATCACCGAAGGGCCCGCGCCCGAAGCCAAACCCTGAGGGCCTGGCGCGGGAGTGCTTCAGTTGGTTGCCACCGGGCGCGCGTCATCCTGGGTCCAGCCGATCATCGAATCGACATAGATCGACAGGTTCGCGTAACCCAGAAGCTCGTGCAGAACGAACCATTCGGTGGCCGACCAATGCCCGGCGTTGCAATAGGTAATCGCCTGCACATCGGGGTCGGCGAGTGCCGCAGGCACCAGCGCACGCAGTTCATCAAGTGGTTTGATGCGGTTCGAGGCGGCATCATAGAAGCCGTCGTTATCAAGGTTGATGGCACCGGGGATATGCCCGGCGCGCTTCGCCGCCCCGGCCTTTTCGGAGCCCGCATATTGCGCCGCCGAACGGGCATCGAGAAGCGGCACGCCCGCAGACAGCGCTGCTTCGACGGCTTCGGTGGTGGCGAGCAGTTCGGGGCGGATTGCTGCGGTGAAATTGCCCGGCGCGGGCGCGGCAAGGCCCGTGACCAGCGGGTTTGCCGCGTCGGCCACCCAAGCCTGCCAGCCGCCATCAAGAATTGCCACCCCGTCGTGGCCAGCGTATTTGAAACTCCAGTAAAGCCGCGCCGCGCCGCCGAATTCGGTCGAGTTGCTGCCAGCGGGCACGATCACCACGAGGCTGTCGGAATTGACCCCAAGTGCTGCGATGGTGGCCGCAAGATCCGCCGTTTCGGGCACCGCCCCGGCAATTGCACCCTGCCCGCGCCAAGCGCCGGGGTAGGCGCTCCAGACCGCGCCGGGCACATGGGCCGCGGCGAAGTCATCACCGGCAGTCTTGCCGCGAATATCGATCACCACCAGATCGGCGCGCGCGAGGTTGGCGCGCAGCCATTCGGTCGAGGCGAGCGGGCCGGGCAGGTCTTGGGCCAGCGCGGGGGCAAGGGCCGCCCAAAGCGCGGCGAGGGCCAGCGCCGCATAGAATGTCAGTTTTCTCAGCATTCCTGTGATCCTCTTGTTGCCTGCGGCCTGATGCCCTCCTCCCGCCGGCCAGAGCCGGTGCTGTGCGGTATCGGGGCACCACAGTATCAGCGGCATCGCTGCCGGGGGCAAATCACGTCCTTGCGCCAGATCAAGTGCACGGCGATGTGATCTGCCGCCGCCACATTCGCGCCGCCGCAAGCATCACCTGCGGGCGGGTGGTCGGGGGGCGATGAATCGCTTGACGCCGCCTGCCGGACCCCGTATCCAGCCGCAACGGAATTCGGGTGCTGCCGAGGCGGTGCCCATGTATGGTATGACGCCGCGCCAGCGGCCCGATGAAACGAAGGAATACGCCATGTCGCGCGTCTGCGAATTGACCGGCAAAGGCCCGATGTCGGGCAACACCGTAAGCCACGCCAATAACCGCTCGCGCCGCCGGTTTCTGCCCAACCTCAACGAGGTCACGCTGATGTCGGACGTGCTTGGCCAGTCATTCAGGCTGCGCATTTCGGCCGCCGGGCTGCGCTCGGTTGACCACCGCGGCGGGCTTGACGCCTTTCTTGCCAAGGCCAAGGACGACGAGCTTTCGATCAACGCGCTGAAGATCAAGAAGGCGATCAGCAAGGCGCAAGCCGCCGCCTGATCCGCGCGAATCGCTGACCCCAAGGCCCCGCCCGATACGGCGGGGCTTTTTGATCTCTGGATCACGGCATTGTGCGGCTTCTGCGACACGCTGTCACTTTTGCGGTGGCGCGGGAAAGCCCAGCTTCCGGGCATGATGTGCACCATCGGCGAAAAGTCTGCCCACAGATATTTCGCGATCCTCATGGTGCTGGTGCTTGGTGCCAGCAGCGTGACGATGGCGATTGCGCGCGGACAGACCCGCGCCGCGGGCGAGGTGGTGATCTGCTCGGGCTACGGGCTGACCACGATCCACCTCGATGCGGCGGGAAGCCCGGTCGAAAGCGTGCTCATCTGCCCCGATATGGCGCTGGCAATGTTTGTCGCGCCCGAGGCCGCGCTGCAGACGCTTTATCGGCCCGAGGGGCGGGCTTCCGATCTGATCCTTGTCGAACCCCGCCTGCCCGAGTCGCTGGCGCTGGTCAATCTGCGCGCGCGCGGCCCTCCTGTGCAGAGCCCGGCTTGAATTCCACCCGGATCAACCCTTGCAAGGATAGCTCAAATGTTCGCTCTCAAAGCCCTTCTGGTCGTCAGCGCCGCCGCTTTCGCCCTGCCCGCCTCAGCCGAAATCCGCATCGTCAACCCATACATGATCGCCTCACCGGTGACCGGCGGTTCGGGCGCGGCCTTCTTCGTGGTAGAAAATACCGGCCCCGGCGATGACCGCCTTGCCGATGCCAGCTCGACCATCTCCGACATGACCCAATTGCACACCCATATCGCCAACGCGGCCGGTATGATGCAGATGGTGCATGTGCCCGAAGGCTGGGTGATCCCCGCCGGAGCGACGCTGGCGCTGGCGCGCGGCTCGCATCATGTCATGTTCATGGGCATGAAAGCGCCGCTGAAAGTTGGCGACATGGTTGCGTTGACGCTGAAGTTCGAAACGGCGGGGGATATTGTGGTGGAAATACCCTATGGCGTAGCCCCTGCGGTCGACGCCATGCCGATGGACGCGATGCCGATGGGCAACATGCCGATGACGCCCCCGGTCAAGCCGTAACGCAACGCAATGCCGCAAGAATTGGGCGGGGCCATGGCCCCGCCCTTTTCGTTACAGCCGATCCCGTTTTCGTGAGGCGCGCCGATTGCACAGTTTGTCGCATGCTGGGCGCGACACCAAAGGTGTATGTTCGCTACACGATGTATGGGCTACTCTCTGGCTCTGCCCAACATCTCCCGGCACTGATGTTCAGCGCTACCGGGTGCGGCTTTGTCGCATTGTCTGGTGCTGTACGCCTATGCCTTCGGGATGGGGCACGGGGGATCGGCGCTGTCATCGGAAAGCTGCCGGGCCGCGCGCGCCACTGCAGCCACAGGAGCCGCGCGCCCGCCATTTGAACGCTACCCTGAAAGGAGCTCCCAAATGAAACCCCTCAAGTACCTTGTGGCCGTCGGCGCGATGTCCTTCGCGCTTCCCGCGTTTGCGCAAGATCTGGTTATCAGCGATGCCTATCTGCTTCCGCTCGCAGGCGTTGACAATGCCGCCGGTCTCTACATGGTCATCAAGAACAACGGCAAGGCGCTTGACGTGCTGACGGGTGCCAGCTCCGATATTGCTGGCTCGGCCGCGCTTATGGCGACGATCTCCAACAACAAGGGCGTTCCGCAACTGGTGCCGCAACCCCAAGGCAAACAGGTAATGGCGGCGGGTGGTTTCAACCTGGCACCGGGCGGCTATCAGGTCGCGCTGCTCGACCTCAAGAGCCCGCTGAAACCGGGCGACAAGGTGATGGTGACACTGACTTTCGCCACGGCCGGTGACATTACTGTCGAGGCCGTCGCCAGGTAAGCAGCACACCGATACGGCGCACCGGAAAGGGCGGGGCCGCGTGCCCCGCCTATTTCATTTGCACTGAAATCACCTTTGGTAGCATTCGCGTGATCGGGCACCTTTGCGCCAAATTGTCGCTGCCCGCTGTGTCGCTGGTTGCGCTACAAGGGTTGCATGATGATCCGCTCACCCCGCAGCCTGTTTGCGATCTGTCTGGCGTTGCTGCTTGCAGCCACCAGCATGACCATGGCAGTTGCCCGTGGTCAGACACGCGTCGCGGGCGAGATTGTCATCTGTTCGGGCTACGGGCTGACCACCATCTCTGTCGACGAGTTCGGCAACGAGGTGACCGAAGTCCAGATATGCCCGGACATGGCGCTGGGCCTGATGGCCGCTTTGGCGCACACGCCGCCTGTCGTCGAACGCCCCGCCGGGCGGGTTAGCGATCTGATCCTCGTCGAACCCCGTCTGTTGCATGCGCGTTCGTTCGTTACGGTGCGTGCAAGGGGTCCGCCGGTGGCTGTCTGACCTTCTCAGACAGATATCCACAACAAGGGAACCCCCGGACATGAGCTATTTCAAACCGCTACTGACGGCGCTTGCCGTCGCATTCGCGCTGCCCGCAGCAGCGCAGACCATAACCATTGACGATGCCTATGCGCGCTCGTCCTCGATGGGTGCCACCTCTGGTGCCGCTTTCTTCATCATCGAGAACAAGGGCACCGAGGCGGATCACCTGCTGTCTGCCAGTTCGATGATCGCCGAGAGGACTGAGCTGCATACCCACATCGCCGATGCGAACGGCGTGATGCAGATGGTCGAAGTGCCCGAAGGCTGGGACATTCCGGCAGGTGGCACGCACGCGCTCATGCGCGGCGCTGACCATGTGATGTTCCTTGGGCTGAAGCAGCCGCTTTTGCAGGGCGACATCGTGGAGGTCACGCTGAAATTCGCCAAGGCGGGCGATGTGGTGGTTTCGATCCCGGTTGACCTGCAACGCGGCGCGCCGGCAAGCAGCATGGTCATGGGCGGCACCGCCGCCCCGGCGATGGACCACGGCACCATGGCCGGTGGCATGGGCGCGGCGGCCCCGATGGCGGGCATGGACCACGGCGCGATGATGGGTGGCACCCCGATGGCGGGCATGGACCACGGCGCGATGATGGGTGGCACCCCGATGGCAGGCATGGATCATGGCGCGATGATGGGCGGCACCCCGATGGGCGGCATGGGCCACGGCGCGATGATGGGCCAGATGGACCACGGCGCGATGATGGGCGGCATGGGCATGGCGGCACCGGCGGCGGGCAACGGGCTTTCGGCTCCGGTCATCCTGCTCACCCCCTTCGTGCGCGACAATGCGGAGGCCTTGAACCTGAATGAAGCGCAGCGGGCCGACCTCAAGGCCTGGCTTGAAAAGCCGAACGCCCGCGCGGTTGTCGAGGAGGAGACCGTGGCCTTGCGGGCCGAGCTGCGCGCAGCGATCGTTTCGGGTGCGCCGCGCGAGGCGCGGGCGGCGCTGGCCGAAAAGATCGGTGCGAACGAAACGCGGCTGGTGATGTTCCGCTCGGACTGCGTCGATCATTGGCGCGAGGTTCTGAGCGCGGAACAGTTCGCCCAGCTTCTGGTGCTGGCGGGCGTGGTGAAATAGCCTAGCCACGCGAGACGGATGCGGCGGGCGGGGCGAAAGCCTCGCCCGTCTCAATTCCGGCAGAGCGCCTCGGCGTTGACGATGAAGGCGCTGTAGCGCGCCCAGAATTCGCGGTCGTCGGGGCGGGTGGAGCGGCGCGCCGCCTCGGCCTTGTTCGGGTCGGCGAAGAAACCGGCAACGCGGCGTTGATCGGCGCGGCCAAGCTCCTGATCGGCGATGAACTGCAGGCAGCCGCAAAGGACGATGCCGGGCTGGGCGGAAGTGAGGGCAAGGCAGGCATCGCCCACCGACCCCGCCCGCGCCGGGGAGGCGAGGGCGAGCGCGGCGAGAAGCGGCAGCGCGGGCCTCAGCCGACCACCTCGGCGGGGTAGCCGGCTCCCTTGAGGGCGGCCAGAACGGTGGCGGCGGGCAGGCCGGAAACGGTGACCTTGCGGGCCGGAAGATCGACCTCGGCGCGGCCCCCGACGGCGGCGAGGGCGGCCTCGATGCTGGCCTTGCAATGGCCGCAGGACATGTCGGGAACGGAAAGGATCATCGGGGCCTCCGGGCTTCGGGTGGCCCGCAGTTTCGCAGGCCGGGTGGCGGGGGTCAAGCGGGGCGGCGGAGGCGGCGTAACACCCGTGTTATGCTTGGCATGTGATTGATTTTGTCCGGTTTTCGCTGCGGCGTTAAGGGTTTGGCAAGGTATTGGAGAAGACCTGACCGGGGCGAGCCAGGCCCGAGGGGCGGACAAGCGATGCTCCTGTGGAGCCTCGCCCGGCCCGATTGCCTGGAGGCGTGAGCCGGAAGGCAAGGGGCTATCGGTTAGCTCAGGAGCCGGTTAATCGGGGCGCGCCTGCCTGGGCGGGCGCGGTAACGCGCCTGCCATCCGGCAGGCAGGCGCGGCCCGATTTGCGAGGGGCAAATCGGGCGGGGGCAATTTGGCAGGCGTGGGGCAGTCGGCTCGGTGGCTGTGGTGCGGAACAGAGGGCAGCGCCCGAACCGAGGGGTGGGGGTGAAGCGCCCGCCCCGTGGGGGTGAAGCGCGCCCGGACGATCTTCCAGTGGAAGATCGTCAGCGCCGAACGCCCGAGGCGCGAGCCGAGGGCCGGGATGGAGGGCGCTTTCGGCTGGTGCGGTGGGTGACAGAGGGCAGCGCCCGAACCGAGGGGTGGGCGAGAAGCGCCCGCCCCGTGGGGGCGGGTCGGGCGCTGCCCGGTGCAAGGGGCACCGGGCGGGGGGGCCACGAAACGATTTGAACAGTAGCGCAGAAAAGGTAAGGAACGTCTGAAAAACCTGCCACTTTCCGCCTGATCTGATAGGCTTGGGCATCCCCACGAGGAGGCTTGCCGATGCTGAAACAACCCGCCTTTCCCGGCCTGCGCGATGCGATGAAGAAGAAGGTGACACGGCGCGAG
>NZ_JAUXPI010000012.1 GCF_030684035.1 Phaeovulum sp.
CACAAGAATTACAAGCCAATGCTATTCCTGTTGGCGCACGACGGAATAGAGGGGGTGGCGAGCGCCAAAGAATCTTGGACGATGCGGCGAAATACATCTACGGCAAGACTCATCCGACCCTAACGTCGGAAATCTTCCGTCACCTAAGCACACTTTACAATATCCCTGGCAGCAAGCCAAAGAACAACCTCTCTGCGATGCTGTCAAACTCCGACAGGTTTGATTCGCATGGGCGTTCGGGCTGGACACTGCGGGATTCCGGAGAATCAGAGGCCTCAGAGTCGGCCAATAGTTCTTCAGGCTCTGAGGCCTCGTCACTAATGCGGGGCCGTGAAGCCGGCCCGGGAGGTGGCACATGAGGATATAGCAACACGCGTACCCGGAGCGGCGTCGGTTGCACCCGTCGCCGTTCCACCTTCATTATTCAATTTCGGGCCTATTTGCGCAAGCCAAATATGCTTGAGCCGTGGGCCGCGCGGGGCTAAGCGGGGGGCACGCCCCCAAGGAGTGCCCGCGATGAGCTTCAACACCTACGGCCAGATGTTCCGCGTCACCACCTGGGGCGAAAGCCATGGTCCGGCGCTGGGTGCCACCGTCGATGGCTGCCCGCCGGGGATCCCGCTTTCGGAAGCCGACATCCAGCCTTGGCTTGACCTGCGCCGACCGGGGTTGAACAAACTTACCACCCAGCGGCAGGAACCCGACAAGGTGCGCATTCTCTCGGGCGTGTTCGAGGGGCAGAGCACCGGCACGCCGATTCAGCTGATGATCGAAAACGCCGATCAGCAAAGCCGCGATTATGGCGCGATCGCGCAGACGTTCCGGCCCGGCCATGCCGACCTGACCTATCATCAGAAATACGGGCTGCGCGACCACCGGGGCGGCGGCCGCTCCAGCGCGCGCGAAACGGCGGCGCGGGTGGCGGCGGGGGGCGTGGCGCGGGCGGTGCTGGGGGTGCTCTGCCCCGGCCTGCGGATCACCGGCTACATGGTGCAGATGGGCACCAAGCACATTGACCGCGCCCGCTTTGACCGCGACGAGATCTTGCGCAACGATTTTTTCGTGCCAGATGCCGGGGTGGTGGCGGAATGGGAGGCCTATCTGAGGCACATCCGCAGCGACCAGCAGAATTCGGTTGGTGCGGTTGTCGAGGTGGTGGCCGAAGGCGTGCCCGCAGGCCTTGGCGCGCCGGTCTATGGCAAGCTTGATGCCGACCTTGCCGCCGCGATGATGTCGATCAACGCCGTGAAGGGCGTGGAGATCGGCGAGGGCATGGCCGCCGCCGCACTGACCGGCGTGGAAAACGCCGACGAGATGCGGATGGGGCCGGAGGGGATCGCGTTCCTCTCCAATCACGCCGGGGGCATTCTTGGCGGTATCTCGACAGGTCAGCCGGTGGTGGTGCGCTTTGCGGTCAAGCCGACCTCGTCGATCCTCACCCCGCGCCGTTCGGTGAATACCGCGGGTGAAGACGCGGATGTCATCACCAGGGGCCGCCACGACCCCTGCGTGGGCATCCGCGCCGTGCCGGTGGGCGAGGCGATGATGGCCTGCGTTCTCCTCGATCATGTGTTGCGAGACCGGGGCCAAACAGGCGGTGTGCGGGGGCTGATCGGTTAGGCGACACCTGCCGCCGCCAGCGCGGTGTCGAGAAGCGCCTTGATCTTGGTTTTCGAGGTGCCTGCCACGATCCGCCCAAGTTCCTGATCGCCCTTCAGCACCAGCAGGGTCGAGCGGCGCGGGATGTTGCGCGAGGTGGTCACCGGGTCGTTCCAGTAGGTATCCCAGTCCACCCGGATGAAGGTGATCTTTCGGGCATAGGCCGGGTTTTCGGCTTGCAGCGCGGTGATGGCGCGGTCCTGTGCGGCACAGGTGGTGCACCAGACGGCGTGATAATCGACCAGCAGCACCTCGCCCTTGGCAAGGCGCTGCTCGATCAGGCCGGGCACATAGGCGAGCATCTGCGAACTCGCGGCCCGCGCCTTTGCGGGCGCAAGCGCAAGCGGCGTGGCGAGCGAGACGGCGGCGGTAAGCGAAAGGAAATCACGGCGGTTCATGGCGGTCTCCGGGGTCAGATTGCTACGGAAAGGTCTTGCAGCCAGGATGGCAGCAGGTTCAGCACGGCACCTTCAAGGCGTTGCGCCGCGCCGCTAAGCAGCAGAAGCGCGACAAGCACGAAAACAATTCCCAGCGCGGGTTTGGCGGCTGCGGCAAAGCGGGCGGCGCGGGCGCGGTTGCGCATCAAAAGCCCGCGCGCGCCATAGGCAAGCGCCAGCAAGACCGAGGCCACGCCAAGGCTGAAGGCCGCCATGATCGCCCCGGCGCGCGCCAGGCTTTCGCCCTGACTGGCAAGCGCTATCGCACCGCCCAGCGTGGGGCCGATGCAGGGGCTCCACGCCGCACCCAAAAGCGCGCCGCCAAGCACCTGACCGGGCAGGCCAAGGCCTTCAGTTCGGTCGATGCCGGCATCGGCGCGGGCCGCCACGCCAGCGGTCGCGGTCTGAAAGCCGGAGGCAAGGCGTGGCACCAGCAGCACCAGGCCAAAGGCCAGCATCGCCACCGCGCCCGCCTGCACCAGCCGCTCTGGCCCAAGCCCCAGCGCTTGCCCGAAGGCCGTGACCGCAAGGCCGAAAGCGGTGAAGGAAACACTCATCCCCGCCGCCAGCGCCACCGGCCCCAGCGGATGCCGCCCGAGCGAGGTGGCAAGCACGATCGGCAGCACCGGCAACACGCAGGGGTTGATCAGCGTCAGCAGCCCCGCCGCATAGGCCAGAAGCAGTTCCATCATGTGATCCCGAGACTCCCGTTAGCGCCAACCATAGACGCGCCGCCTGCGCTTCGGGCAAATGACAATTTCGCGCGTCGGGCGTTACAGCGCCGCGCGAGAAAGTTGCACCGCAAGAATGCCACCCGCGATCACTGCCACGCCAAGCAGATCAAGCGGGCCGATGCGTTCATGCAGCAGCGCCGCCGCCACCGCGACGCCAAAGAACGGGTTGAGAAAATGGAAGGTCGAAGCCTTGACCGCGCCGATCCGCGCCACCAGCCAGAACCAGACCCAAGTCGCCAGCACGCCGGGCACCAGCGTGGTGTAGGCAAAGGCACCGATCAGCCGGGGCGACCAATGCACGGTGAAATCTTCAAACAAAAGCGCCGCTACGGTAAGGATCGCGGCACCAACGAACATCTGGAGGCCGACGATCATCATCACATTGCCGCCCGAAGCCGCGCCCTTGACCGAAAGCGTCGCCGCCGCCAGCGCCAGCGCCGCCACCAGGCACATTGCCACCCCCAGCGGGTCAACCCCGCCCGAAAGCCGCGCCCCCATGATCAACGCCACCCCGGCAACCCCGGCGAATAGCCCAAGCACCCCCAGCGGGCGCAGCCGCTGGCGCAGGAAAAGCCAGCCAAGCAGCGCTACCAGCAGCGGCATGGCCGAAGCGATGATCGCGGCAAGGCTGGCCTCGACCCATTGCATCGCAACGAAATTGAGCCCCAGATAGAGCGCGTTCTGGCTGATGCCGAAAATGAAGGTAGCGCGCCATTGCGCCCGGTTCAGCCGAAAGCTTTGCCCCAGTGCCAGCGCAATGCCGACACCGACCAGACCCGAGACCATGAACCGTGCCGCCAGCGCCGTCAGCGGTGGCGCATCAGCTACGATCATCCGCGCCGAGGTGAACGCCGAGGACCACATCAGCGCAAAGGCAAGCCCCATGAAAATCGCGCGAAAATCCATAGATTCCTCAGCAAAAAGGGCCACCCCCCGACGTGGAAGGGCGACCCTATCGGTTTTGCGGTGCCCCGCAAGGGGCGGCGCAAGATCAGCCGTTGACGCTGTCTTTCAGCGCCTTGGCGACCGCAACCTTGACCTGCTTGTCGGCGGCCTTGGTGATGGATTCGCCGGTGGCGGGGTTACGCACCTGGCGCTCGGGGCGAGCGCGGCACGAGATCTTGCCGACGCCCGGCAGATTCACGGCTCCGCCTGCGGCGATCTCTTTGGTGACCACGGCAGCAATCGCATCAAGCGCGGCGGCGGCGGTTTTCTTGTCCGACGCCATTTCGGTGGCCACTGCGGCCACAAGCTGCGTCTTGGTCAGTGGTTTCGACATGGATCTATCTCCTCGCTGGGCCCCGTTTGGCGGGGGTTATCAGGCCGTTTACACGGTTTGCGGGGCCTGTAACACACGTTTTTCGGAATCATGGCAAGCGAATTTCGCCATGAGACCAAGGATTCTGCGGCGTCACAGGAATGCTGTTTCCTCAAAACTGCGCAGTTTGCGGCTGTGGATGCGTTCCAGCGGCATTTCGCGCAGCTTTTCCATTGCCCGCACGCCGATTTGCAGATGGTTGGAAACCTGCGTCTTGTAGAAATCGGTGGCCATGCCGGGCAGCTTCAGCTCGCCATGCAGCGGCTTGTCGGACACACATAACAGCGTGCCGTACGGCACCCGAAAGCGAAAACCGTTTGCGGCAATGGTGGCGCTTTCCATATCAAGCGCGATGGCGCGGCTTTGGCTGAGGCGCTGCACCGGGCCGGACTGGTCGCGCAGTTCCCAGTTGCGGTTGTCGATGGTGGCGACGGTGCCGGTGCGCATGATCCGCTTCAGCTCGAACCCCTCAAGCTTGGTCACCTCGGCCACTGCCTCTTGCAAGGCGATCTGAATTTCGGCCAGCGCAGGGATCGGCACCCAGACCGGCAGGTCGTCATCAAGCACATGATCCTCGCGCAGATAGGCATGGGCGAGCACGAAATCGCCCAGCGACTGGCTGTTGCGCAACCCGGCGCAGTGGCCGACCATCAGCCAGGCATGCGGCCGCAGAACCGCGATATGGTCGGTTGCGGTTTTTGCATTCGAGGGGCCAACGCCGATATTGACCAGGGTAATGCCGTTGCCGTCAGCCCGCTTGAGATGATAGCTCGGCATCTGCGGCAGTTTCGCGGGCGATTGCAGCGGTTGATCGGGGCCGGTGATCTCGGCGTTGCCGGGGGCGACAAAGGCGGTGTAGCCGGCGGCAGGGTCGGCCAGGGCGCGGCGCGCCAGGCCCTCGAACTCGTCCACATAAAACTGGTAGTTGGTGAACAGCACAAAGTTCTGGAAATGCTCGGGCGCGGTCGCGGTATAATGCGAGAGGCGCGCCAGCGAATAATCGACCCGTTGCGCGGTAAACGGCGCGAGGTGGCCCGAGCCATCGGGGTTCGGTGCTGCGGTGCCATTGACGATGTCGTCATCCATGCTGGCAAGCGCTGGCACGTCGAACACGTCGCGCAGCGAAAAATCGAGCACACCTTCTTGCGGCACCGAGATCGTGGGCAATGCCGTGAGCGCAAAATGCACCGGCATCGGCGTATCAGAAAGCCCAACCTGCACCGCAACGCCGTGGTTGCGCATGATGAGCGCCAGTTGCTGGGTCAGATAATTGCGAAACAGGTCTGGCCGGGTGATCGTGGCGGCATAGGTGCCGGGATGCGAAACATAGCCCCAGGCGAGGCGACTGTCAGCCTTGGCGTGGCTGGGCGAGGTGATCCGCACCTCAGGGTAAAACGCGCGAAATCGCGCTTCAGGGCGCATTGCGGTCAGGGTTTCGCCGAATTTCTCCAGCAGAAAATCGGTGGCTTGCCGGTAAAGCTGCTCCAGCCGCGTTACCGCCTCGGCGGCATCGGTGAACAGCTCGGGCGGCACGGCATGGGGGCTGATGATGGGCAATTGGTCGTTCATGCGAACAGGTCCGTCAATTTGAAGGTGGTCACATCCACAAGGCCGAGGTCGGAGATTCTGAGTTCCGGGATCACCACGAGGGCCAGCAGGCTGTGCTGCATATAGGCATTGTTGAGCGTCGAGCCGCATTCGGCCATGGCCGCCACCATGCGCGACGCGGCGGCGGCAACCTCTGCCGCGGGGGCGTCGGACATCAGGCCAGCAATCGGCAGCGGCACATGGGCGATTTCTGCGCCATCCTTCCAAACCGTGATGCCGCCGCCGAGTTCGCCCAGCCGGTTCGCCGCAGCGGCCATCATTTCGCGGTCGGTGCCGACCACGATCATGTGGTGGCTGTCATGCGCGACGGTCGAGCCAAGCGCCATGCGGCCCTTGTAGCCGAAGCCCGACACAAACCCGTTGACCACGCCGCCGGTACCTCGGTGCCGCTCCACCAGGGCAATCTGCGCAACATCGCGCGAGGGGTCGGCGGGCACGATGGCATCGGCCACATCGAGTTCGGCGGTCAGCGCCTTGGTGGGGGCCTGATTTTCGACCACGCCAATGACGCGGGCGGTCACGCTGTTTGCCCCGGCGGGGGCGGCAATGGCAAAATCGGCGGCGCTGAGGCGCTTGCCAAGGTGCACAGTCTTACGCGCCGCATCGGGCCAAGGGTAGTGCGGACATTTCGCCAGCAAAACCCCATCTTTCGCCACCGTCACGCCACGCGCGATGACAAGCTCGACCGGCAGGGCGCGCAGGTCCGAGGTCAGGATCAGGTCGGCCCGCCGCCCCGGCGCGATGCTGCCCAGTTCACGTTCCAGCCCGAAATGCGTGGCGGTGTTGATCGTGCACATCTGCAAGGCCACCAGCGGCTCGGCCCCGCAGGCCACCGCGTGGCGATAGACGCGGTTCATGTGGCCCTCGTGCACCAATGTGCCTGAATGGCAATCATCGGTGCAAAGAATGAAGTTGCGCGGGTCGAGGCCCTTCTCGGTGACCGCGGTGATCTGGCTTTGCACATCATACCAGGCAGAGCCGAGCCGCATCATCGACCGCATTCCCTGCCGCACCCGCGCGATTGCATCGGCCTCGCAGGTGCCTTCGTGGTCATCCGCCGGCCCGCCCGCGGCATAGGCGGCAAAGGCGCGGCCAAGATCGGGGCTTGCATAGTGCCCGCCGACGGTCTTGCGCGCATTCTGGGTGGCGGCAATTTCGGCCAACATCTTGGCGTCGCCCGCCACAACACCGGGAAAGTTCATCATCTCGCCCAGCCCGATGATGCCAGGCCAACCCATTGCCTCGGCGACATCTTCGGGGGTGATCTCGAACCCGGTCGTTTCCAGCCCCGGTGCCGAAGGCGCGCAGGAAGGCATCTGGGTGAAAATGTTGATCGGCTGCATCAGCGCTTCGTCATGCATCATCCGCACGCCCTGAAGGCCAAGCACATTGGCAATTTCATGCGGATCGGTGAACATGCTGGTGGTGCCATGCGGGATCACCGCAGCCGCGAATTCGGCGGGAATCAGCATGCCGCTTTCGATGTGCATGTGTGCATCGCAAAGGCCGGGGATCATGTAGCGCCCGTGCGCCTCGATCACCTCTGTGTCGGGGCCTATCGCGTAGCTCAGATCGGGGCCGATGGCGGCAAAGCGACCCTCGGCAATGGCAATATCGTGGCCGGGTACTATCTCGCGGCTATGCACATTGACCCATTGGCCGCCGCGGATCACCAGATCGGCAGGCACGCGGCCCGCCGCAACCGCGATCAGGCGGGGCGCGACCTCGGGCCAGGATTTGACTGAAGCATGAATTTCCATGCCGAAATCTGCCACCGGGCGCAGCGGCTTGCAAGTGACCTTCTGATGACGGCTTGCACGAGGCCCGGGCGCGCCTGATATTCGGGCAATGAACACGCTTCTTTCCATCGGACACGGCTACACGGCGGCGGCGCTCGCGCGGGTATTGATGCCGCAGGGCTGGCACATCATCGGCACCACACAGGGGCATCAGGCAACGCTTCTTTCGGCCGGAATAGAGCCTGTTTCATGGCCCGGCAGCCCACTTGCGCCGCAGCTTGCGCGGGCCAGCCATGTGCTCGTTTCCATCGCGCCCGGCCTTTCCGGCGACCCGATACTGGCCCGCGAGGCGGAAGTGCTGGCCAAGGCCGCGCCGCATCTGGAATGGCTCGGCTACCTTTCCACAACCGGAGTTTACGGCGACCACGCGGGCGGTTGGGTGGATGAGACCACACTGCTTGCCCCAAGCACCGAGCGCGGCCACGCGCGGGTTGCCGCCGAAACCGCCTGGGCCGCGCTGGCGGCGCGCACCGGCCTGCCGCTGCATGTATTCCGGCTGGCGGGCATCTATGGTCCCGGTCGCGGGCCGTTCGAGAAGATCAGAAACGGCACTGCACGGCGGGTGGTGAAGCCCGGGCAGGTGTTTTCGCGCATCCATGTGGATGACATTGCAGCCACGCTCGCCGCTTCGATCGCGCGGCCGAACCCGGGCGCAATCTACAACGTCTGCGATAATGACCCCGCGCCGCCCGAAGATGTCATTGCCTGCGCCGCCGGACTGCTGGGCCTGCCGCCACCGCCCCTGGTGGCCTTCAGCGAAGCGGTCCTGCCGCCTATGGCGGCGAGCTTTTATGCGGAAAGCAAGCGGGTGAGGAACGACCGGATCAAGACTGAACTGGGCGTGCGGTTGCGATATCCGAGTTACCGCGAGGGGCTGGCGGCGGTGCTGGCGGCAGAGAATGCTGCGCAAGGGCGGTAGACCGGTTGCGACAGGAGAAACCTCCGCCCAGCGGCGCAGGATGGCGGTTTACCTGACCCTTCGCAGCCGCTAAGCAGCGGCACCGCCGGTTCGATTGAGGAGTGTGCCGATGCTTGCTGCCGCCCGCCGCCTTTCGATGCGCATGCGCGTTGCAATCATCATGACCGCATTGGCGCTGGTGATCGCGATTACCCCGCGCAATCCCGAGCGCTACGGCGACAATTTGCAGATCGCGCTGCCGGTGCTGGCAATCGGCTGCTCGGTGTTGAACGGCGATGTCGGCGAATATCTCGGGCGCTACGCGGTGATGTTCATTGGCCTGCATGGCACCAAACGCGCCTTGGGGGATCTCGAGATCAACCGCCGCCCGCATGGCGGGTTGCAGGGTTTTCCCTCGGGGCACACCGCCACCGCCGCCTTTGGCGCGAGCGCGCTGGTTCAAAGCTGCATAACCGGGCATCCGGTGGCCAAGACCGTGGTCATTCTCGCCGCTGCCTTCACCGGCGCGTCGCGCATTGAATCGCAGTCGCACAATATCTGGCAGGTTCTGGTCGGTGCGATCTGGGGCATCTTCTGCGACCGCTTCCTGCGCCCCGGCAGCCGTTGGCGCGCCCCGGTCGGGCGCGGGTTTGCGCGGCTCCGGCGCAAGCAGAGCAAGCCCGATCAGGCGTCGCCGCCGCTGTAATCGGTGTAATACCCGGCGTAGCGGTAGGATTTTGCGCTGCTCGGCTGGTGGTTCAGCGCCGCAATGACCTCGGCGTTGGGAGATTTGGATTCGTTCAGCATTGCCATGGCGCTGCGCACGTCGCTTTGGCTGGTAACGCCAAAACGCACCACCATCACCAGCGTATCGCCATAGCCCGCAAGGTAGCGCGCATCGACCACCGGCAACAGCGGCGGGGTATCGATGATGGTTATGTCAAAGGCACCCCGCGCCATCTGAAGCAGCGTGCCAAATGCCTCGCCGCCCAAAAGCTGGTCGGTTTCCGCATGCGCGCGGCCGGCACCAAGCGCGAGAGAAACGGTTGAAATCGAATCCTTCACGATCAGATCGCGGCCAAGCTCTTCGCTCGACGGTTCGTGCAGCCAATCGGCAAGCCCGTGCACCGCAGAAATGCCAAGGAGCTTGTGCATCGTCGGCTTGCGCAGATCCGCGTCGATCAGCAGCACACGCCGGTTGGCCTGCGCAAAGGCCCGCGCCAGCGCCAGCGCGGTGGTGCTTTTGCCTTCTGCCGGGATCGACGAGGTGACAACGATCACCCGGCCCTCATCGCCGCTGGCGGATGTGGCTTCCGCCCTGGACCCCTTGAATGAAAGGTCGATGGTTGCGCGAAGCCTGCGGATCGATTCGGAATAGGGCGAAAGCGGATCGGTTATCACCGAGTCGGCAATGCTCCGCTGCGTCTCACCTTTCAACGTAATGAGGGGAATCGCCGTTGCCACGCGCGCATGCAGCACATCACGCAACTGGTTCTCGGTAGTGATGCCGCCAATGTAATATTCGTTGAGGAACGCCAGCCCGACCCCGAGCCCCAGCCCCGCCACCAGCGCCAAAGCCAGCGCCATGCGCTTGTTTGGGTAGCTTGGCGAGTTAGGCGGCAGCGCGGGCGAAACCACGCGGCTGTCGGCAATCTGTACCGCCGCCTGGATCTCCAGCTCGCGCATCCGCGACAAGAGCAGGTTGTACTGGCTGCGGGCAATCGTCGCCTCTTGCTGAAGGCCGTAAAGCTCGGTCAGAACTTCCGACGGGATGGTGCCGCTCAGCAGTGTTTGCCGGATCTGACCGCGCAGATCCTGCGTGGACTGCGCAAGCGCCGCCGCTTCGCCTTCAACGCGCGAAATCGCCGCGGCGGCGCGCTCTTGCTGGCGGGCATCAAGCTGCGCAAGCGCGGCGCGCAGGTTCACATCGTCGGTCGAGCCGATCGGCACGCCATCAAGCTGGCGCTGAAGTGCTTCGCGCTGGCTTTGCAGCGCGGCAAGCGCGGCATCGCCCAGACCCGCTGTCAGCGTTGCCCAGTCGCCCGCCGCCAGCTTGGTCTGCAGATCCTGCACACGGACGTTTGCGGCCAGCCGCTTGTCGTCCGCGGCGGTAAGCGCCAGCCGCAATGCCTCGATATCGGATCGCCCGCTTTCGGCTTCGATCCGCGCCAGATTGGTATCAATGAAACCGTCAATCGCGCCTTCGCCTTGCGAAAGCGCGGCCTGCGCCGCCGCGATCTGGCTTTGCAACTTGTCGCGTGCCGCGAGTGTGGAGGAAATCTTGCTTTCCACCTGCGCCGAAATATAGGCCTGCGTCAGCGCGTTCGAAAGTTCCGCGGCCCTGTCTGGCGATTCGGATTTGACCGACACGGCAATCAGATAGGTAATGCCGCGGCGACGAACCTCGACCGCCTCCATGAATCGGACCAGCACCGCCTTGACCAGCGAATCGCCGCTCTGGTCTTGCGATGTCTCGAACCCGAGCGCTTGCCTGATCTTGTCGCCCAGACCGAGCTTCGGCCCGAATTCGGGGTCGGTGATAAGGCTCTGGTCGCGCACCACTGCCAGCGCCACGCTGGGCGTGCGCAGAATTTCAACTTCGCTGTCAACCCGCGCGTTTTCGCTGGCACCCGAAACGCTGGCGATTTCGGAATAGACCAGCGACTTGCTGTTGGGATCAACCAGAACCAGCGAGGTGGCGGTATAGATCGGCCGCGCCGTCACCAGATACGCAGCGGCGATTGCCAGAACCAGAAGCGTGCTCAGACCGATCAGCCAGACTTGGCGGCGCAAAAGCGCAACGATGGCCTTGACGTCGATCTCCTGCATCGGTTCCAGAGGTTGATTTGTCATTCCGCTTTGCCGCACTTTCTACAATGATATTCGCGTATAATCCGACCTTGGCATCTGCCGCAGGCCTAACAGCAGCATGCGTTCTTTTCCAGACTTTTTGCGCGGGCCAAAGCCCTCGGCGCTATTGCCCCACCGAAAGGAACACTGGCGCGAGGCCTGGTTGCAGCCGCACCGCGCTTAACCGCCCGGTCACATAGGCACCGGTATCGACATTGATGCGCCAGCCGCGCTGCGCTGCCGACTCGATCGGCAAATGACCCTGCACAACCAGTCCGGAAGGCCCAAGACCGGGGGGCGGCGCGGTTTCGGCATCAATGAACTGCCGCGACCAGAGCAAGGCGCGGCGGGTCTGCATTTCCAGCGGCAACGCTGCATCCACGCCTGCATGGCTCAGGAAATGCGGACCGGCGCGCAGGAACAGCGGCAGAGACTGAAGAAACTCGATGTGTTCCCCGGGAATATGCGCGGCGATTCGCATCGCAAGCGCCCGCCGCGAAAGCGCCCGCGCCGCTTCCACGCCGCGTGCGATCCCGTAGGATGCCAGCATTTCGGCACCGCCATGCACCAGCCACTCTGCCAGAGGATCGGGGTCGAGCAGAAATTGCAGCGCCATGTCTTCGTGGTTGCCGAGCAGGCAGATCCGACCGACACCGGCGGGCGGCGGTGCCAGCAGGTGGTCGATCATGCCCGCGCTGTCGGGCCCGCGATCGACAATATCGCCCAAGAGCACGATCAGCTTTTCGCCCGGGACCGGATCGGCGGCAATCCGCGCTTCGATCTGCCGGTAGAGGTCGATATGGCCATGCACGTCGCCGACTGCGTAAAGCGCGGCAGGCTCCGCATCAAGAACAAGGCCCGAGGCCGCTGGCTGAGGGGGGCCGGGTTGCGGTTTCCGGCGTGCCAGAATCCAGCGCAGAAGCGTGTTCATTCTGCTGCCCCGGGCGTTTCAGACGCTATCGGCGCGGTGCCATCTTCCAAATTATCGGTCATCCCGCGGCGCGCCACGCCAAGCGCGAGAACGGCGAGCAACAGGAACTGGTTGGCCTGCATTTCAAGGCTGAAATCGACCAGTGAATGAATGCCGGTGGTCAGCAGCGCCGCCAGCGCCGCCGCCACCAGAGCCACGTCGTGGTGCCTGCGCCGGAGCACTTGCACCAACCGCAGCGCCAGACCCGCCGCCGCGATCATCGGCAGGGTGCCAAATACCAGCCCAAGCTCTACCCAAAGCGCCAGATAGGTTGAATGGGTCTTGTCCCAGATCAACGCAGAGGAAACCGGCAGCCGATGATAAAGCTCAAATGCAGGTTGAAACGCATCAAGACCGAAACCGGTGAGCGGCCGGGTGGCGATCATGTCGATGACTTGCGCATAAAGCGCCGTCCGCACCGCCAAGTCACCTTCGGCACCGAAAAAGCGCGAGATGACCGCTTCGCCCTGAAAAGCCAGCAAGAACACGATCACCGCCACTGCGGCAACGCCGCCTGACCAGCGCAACATCTGCGCGCGTCGCCCCGAAGCCTGGGCGTTCGGCGAGGTCACCCATACCAACCCCAGACCGGCGACGGTGGAAACAAGGCCCATGCGCGACTGGGTGGCAACAAGTGCCACCATGACGATCAGCCAGACCACGTCAAGAAACAGCGTCGCGATGTTCTCGGCGCTTGTCAGCCGGTGGCCAGACGGGTGGCGCATCCGCGGCAGCCGTGCCCGTTCAAGCATGAGCGCCAGGCCCAGAACTGCGCCGATGCCAAGGAAGGTCGCGAAAGAGTTGCGGTTGACAAACGGGCCGGTTGCCGCGCCAAGCGAGCTTGTCTTGGTGCCCCAGAAGAAACTGTCGCCGAAAAAGCGAAGTGAAAGCAGGGACCAAAGCGCGTAAAACGCAACTCCGAAAAACAGCGTCCAGCCGATGGTTCGGGCCCGGCTGAGCCGCGCCGAAACTTCCATCATCAGAATGAAGAACAAAAGCACGGTGAACCCGCGCAAGACCGCCACGAAGGTCGCGCCCGGCGCGAGGCTGAGGCTGGCGGGGCGGGGTGCGCCGGTTTCTGGCAGTGCCGCGATCCAGCGCGGCATGAAACCCGCAACCGGCAGGTACTGCACCAGACCCCAGACGAGCGCCGCAGCCACCAGCCAGAGCCAGCGGCGCACCACCAGGGCGCGGAACGGCCGCACCGAGGGCAGCAGGGCGACAGCGGTAAAATAGAGCGCCGCGCCCATGCCAAGCACCATTGCCCAGAGCATCCAGGCAGCGCCCCGGTTCGACCCGACCGGAAGCGGCGCGATCAGCACGATCGCAACAAGACCAATCGCCAGCATCGTATTGAGGCGGCGGCGGCGTTGATTCGATTCGGTCAGGTGCAGCCGGGGCGGCGCGGCCGTGCGCTGTGCCGATACTGCGACATTTCCGCGCACCCCGCCAGCGCCCGCCTGCCGGGTCTTCGCTGCCGTCGGTGCGGGTTTCGCATTGCGGGTGTTCGGGTCCTGCATGCTCACCTGCCCGCCCCCCGCACGGCAGCAATGAACGCCTTTTGCGATTGTTCCGGGGCGCGTTCAATTGCCTCGGTCATCACCTCGCGCGCTCCCGGCAGCGCGAGGTACCTTTCCGCCACCAGAGACCGACCGGCGGGAAACTGAACCAGCAGCGTGATATCTGCGGTAAGCGCGGCAAGCGCCTCTGGCGCAAGTCGATCAATGCGGTC
Organism: Phaeovulum sp.; assembly: GCF_030684035.1. GTDB lineage: Bacteria > Pseudomonadota > Alphaproteobacteria > Rhodobacterales > Rhodobacteraceae > UBA6213. The sequence goes on from NZ_JAUXPI010000012.1 coordinate 14,006, forward strand.
TGCGGCAAGCACAAACCGGCGCTGCGCCAGATCGCCTTCGAACGCGCCAGTTGCCTGCGAAACCGCCAGGGCGCGTGAGAATTCGGCGTCATTTGGGGCAGTTGAAGCAACCAGAAGTTGCGCCAGAGACGAGGTTGGGGCGCGTGCGCTGGCTGCATTGGCCAGACCTGCACAGTTGCCCCGAAGCGCCTCGCGCCGCGTTTGTGCCTGAAACAGCGCCAGAACACTGCGCATCGACGCTTCGCAGGCTTGCAGGACAATTCGCTCGGACCGAACCGAAGGCGGCAAGGAAATGCCGGTTTCCGTCAGGGCGGCGAATTGCTGGCTTTCCGTGAGCCGCGAAAACAGGACCGTCGCATACTCTTTCTGAAACTGCGGCACCGCTGCAACAGCAAGCGCCAGGCTGCCCGCCACCGCCAGAAATGTTCCCGCTTTCCGCACCATCCGCTACCCGCTGCCTCGCCAAAAGCTGATCACACCGCCCACTCAACCGGCGCGTTTGCGCCGTCACATGCAACGTCTGGCGCAACTGCGCAAGTTTCAATTGTTTTTGACCCCGCGCTTGGCCTATATTGCCCGCGTGTGCCGCATCCGGTTCGATTTGAGGTTATGAAATGAAGATTTCCAGATTTGCCCTGCTCGCGAGTATTGCAATCGGTGCCGCAGTGCCCGCGCACGCTCAGGTTCCTACGTTCGACACTGCCGCTGTAAGCGCCGGTTGTGCTGCCTCCGCGTGTTCTGCCGCCGCACATGCTGCAATTTCGCAGATTTTGGCCAGCGGATTGACCGGTAGCGCCTACAGCGCACAGATCGCGCTTCTCGCGTCGATGATCTACTCGATGGCGCAGAACGGTCAGATTTCGGGCGCCGAGGCTGCAGCGGCGCTGCGTACGGTTGCCGCAAATTCGACCGACGCGACCCAGAGCGCTGCCATTCTTGCCGGTGCCGCCAACCTCGAGAACGGCAATGCCGGCACCGGAACACCGCCTTCTTTCGAAGCTAGCCCGAACTAAACTCGGTTCCACAAGCCTTGATGAGGCCCGCTCCGAATAGGGCGGGCCTTTGGCTTGGCGCAGACTAAGCCATGCGCTATTTGCGCCGGGGTTGGTGATTTTTCTTGAAGCAGATCAATGGTGCCGCACGAGGGATTCGAACCCCCGACCCCATCATTACGAATGATGTGCTCTACCAACTGAGCTAGTGCGGCCCGGTGGCGCGCCGGATAGCATCGAACGGGGCCGATGGGTAGCCCTATTTTTTCGGTGCCATGCCGCGCGCCAGGGCAACCGCATCGGGCTCGGCCAAGGGGTCGCGGCGCAGGCGCTCGGTCAGGATTTCGGTTTCCGTCGGCATCGGCATCGGCGCGGCGGGAACGGGCACCGGAAGCGGATCAAGTGCCTCGGGCAGCGGCCGCGGCGTGCCGACGATCAGCGGCAGCATTTCGGCGCGATTGGCGAGCGGCACACCGCCGCCCGGCGGTTCGCGCCACGAAAGCGTATCGAAGCCGCCGCAGTTGTCGCAGACCGGGCCCCATTCGGCCTGAATGTTGTGGCAATTCTCGCACACCCATTGCGGGCCACGGCTTGCCCCAAGCGCGCGCGCCAGCCAGCCGCGCACCACCGCATCATCGGCCCCCTCGCCACGCTCGACCGCCGCCATCAGCGTCAGCGCCCTTGCGGTGGGGTGGGTTTCGGCAAGATCGCCCAGGGCGCGGCGGGCGGCGGGAAAATCTTCTGCCGCAATAGCCAGTTCGGCGCGCAAGAGCCGGGTTTCCTCGGCATCGGCGCGCAGCTTCAAAAGCGGCTCAAAGCGTTTGGCCCGCTCTGCCGCGGTCTCGTCGGGTGCTATTGCCGCGAAGGCCGCGGCAAGTTCAGGGTGCGGCTGCGCCTCCCATGCCTTCAAAAGCAGCCGTGTCGCGTGCTTTGTGTCACCCTTGGCGATGTAGGCCTCGGCCGCCATGACCGCTGCCGGTATCAGATCGGGCGAGGCCTTGTTGGCGGCAATCGCGGCCTCGCGCGCCTCGATGCTGGCACCCTCCGCAAGCACTCCCTTCGCCTCTTGCAAGGCCAGTAACGCATCGCGGCGGCGGTGCACATCGCGCGGCAGCAACCCTTGCTTGAGCTTGGTGCCAAGCACATCGCGGGCACCTTTCCAGTCGCCCTTTTCCGACTGCAGGCGCAAGAGCGTATCTTGCACGCCCTCATGCCGGGGTTTGAGCGCATAGGCCTTTTCGGCAAGCTTGAGCGCGGTAGCGGCGTCACCCTCGGCCAGTTTCTGCTTCATCAGCCCCTGCACGCCGACAAAGCGGGTGCGCTGGTCCGCCAGCAGGCGTCTGTAAACTTCGGTCGCCTTGCGTGTGTCGCCCGCCGCTTCGGCGGCCTGCGCAGAAAGCAGGTTGGTCAGTTCGGGCCGCCCGAGGTATTTCTCGGCCTTCGCCGCCTTGGCCAGCGCCACCCGGCCCTCGCCCGATGCAACCGCCATCATGCCTTCCGCCAGCGCCTCATAGCCCTTGCGTTCGCGGTTGCGGTCAAAATAGCGGCTGACAGCGGTTTCGTCGCCGTTGATGAAGTGCAGCACCGCCGAAAGCAGCCCCAGCACCCGCAACAGCAGCCAGACCAGCACAAACACCGAAAGCGCCGCAAGCGCCGTTTGCAGCGGGCCAAGGGTAAACTCCATTCCCGCAACCGCTATCCGGATTCCCTCACCATTTTCGACGAGGTAGGTTGCACCCAGTGTCAGCGCCGCAACCGCGACCAGAAACACCGCAATTTTCAGAAATGACCAGATCATCCCAGCCTCTTCAGTTCAGGCTCTGGGCCAGATTGGCCAGCGCACGGGTTGCGGCAAGGCGGCGCTCGGCGAGCGCCTGCCAGGTGGCCATTTCAGCTCGCGCGGCATCGGGCAGCGCCGAAACTTCTGCCAATGCGGCGGTCAGATCGCCCGCCGCCAGCGCCGCCTCGGCGCGCGAAAGCACCGCATCGGCATCTACCCCCTCGCGCGCGGTCAGCGACCGCGCACTGGTTTGGGCAAGCAACAGGGTGCCGAGCCGATCAAGCATTCCCGCGCCGGGTGCCTCTGCCCGCGCGGCGGCAAGCGCTGCCCGCGCGGCCGGCACAAAACCGTCGCGGAGCGCCGTAAGCGTTGGAACTTCGGCAGCAAGTTCGGGCGGAACATCAACGCCCGCCAGTCGAAGCTGCGCAACCGCTTCTGCAAGCGGTGCCCCGCTTTCGATGGCCGCGGCAAGTTGTGCCGCCGCCGCCCGTGCCAGCGCCCTTGACGCCGAGGCTTCGGCTTCGGCGCGCAGTGCGGCGGCATCGGCTTCGGCCCGCGCGCGCACGGCCGCAGCCTCGGTTTCCGCCGCGACAATCCTTGCCGAAGCCTCGGCGGCGGCGGCGGCGATTTCGGCCGAGGTCGTCTGCGGGCTGCCCGCGCCCGCAGCCAATTCGGCGCGCAGCGCCGCCAACTCGTCGCGCAATGCCTCAACGGCGGGTGTCGCGTCGGTCATCACTGGCGCGGGGCGTGCCTCAACTGCCGCCAGCCTTGCCTCGGCTTCGGCCAGTGCCGCTTGCAGCGGCCCGAGGTCTGGCGCTTGCGGAACGGCGGCGCGCAGCGCGGCAAGCTCTGCCCGGAGCGCGTCAAACCGCGCGGCCTGCTCAGCCGTGCTCGCGGCAAGCAACGCCGAAGCGGGTTGCCAGCGCGCCGGAAGCAAAGGCAGCAGATACATCGTCGCCCCGGCACCAAGTGCAGCCGCAACGACACCGCCCAGAAGCAGCGGCATGAACGTGCCGCGCCGCTTGCGCGCGGGCTCTGGCGCAACTTCGGTCGGCTCCGCCAAAGCGGCCATCTTCGGCTCGGGGATCAGCACCGGCTCGGCGGGCTCGTTTGTGGCCGCGGGCTCGGGGGTCTCACTTGCTTTTCTCGCCACTGCTCAATCCCCCGCAATATATTCCGTTTGCCAATCTAGGTGCGCGCGCGCGGCGTCTCAACCCGCCATAAGTCGCGCCAATGCATCTAGCATCGATTCCGCCTCTGGCTGCGCCGCAGTCTCAACCGTCGCTGGCCCAAGCTTTACGCAAACGCGCGCCGTTGCAGGCGAAATGGCGGCGATGCGCAGCGGTGCCCGGGTGTTCGCCGCCGCTTCGGCAAAAAGTCGTGCGGAACGGGGCGAGAAGAGCGGCACCAGCACCGGAGTCATTCCGGCAAGCAACGCCAGGCCTTCAGCAGAAAGCGGGCGCGCCTCTTGCGCATAGACTTGCGCCGAAAACGTCTCTATTCCTGCCGCATTGAGCTTTGCCGCAATGTCGAATGCCTGATGCGCGCCCCGCGCATGCAAAAGTGGGCCGGCGGGGCGCGCCGCGAGTATCGCCGCGGCCAATGCTGCCGCATCACCCGGCCCAGCCACGGGCGCGAACCCGGCCTCAGCCGCCGCCGCCGCCGTGCGCGCGCCCACGCACCACGCCCGCCGCCCCGCGGCAGGCGAAAGAGCTTGCAGTGGAGCCACCGCGTTCTCCGAGGTAAAGATCACCTCGCGCGCCTGCGGAACTGCGGGGGCAAGCGCCACGATCTGCTGCATCGGCGCGATCAGCACCGGCCAGTCTTCGCCGAACCGCGCCGCGAATGCCGCAGCGAAACGGCGCGATTGCGCGATCGGGCGGGTCAACAGCAGCGTCGGGCGGGAATCGGGCACGGGTCTTCCCCGGGATTGTGCGATCTCGCCCCCGGTGTTACCTGCCGGAGTGCAAACCCGCAACCGGCACACGATGACCAGAACCCTTACCTTTCTCGGCCTTGAAAGCAGTTGCGATGATACCGCAGCCGCAGTGGTGCGCCTTAGCGAAGGCCGCGCCGAGGTGCTTGCCTCGGTGGTTGCCGGGCAGACCGAGCTGCACGCGCCTTTTGGTGGTGTGGTTCCCGAGCTTGCGGCCCGCGCGCATGTCGAAAAGCTGGACCTTTGCGCCGAGGAGGCGCTGGCGCGCGCCGGGCTTGGTTTGGGTGATCTTGATGCAGTGGCCGTCACTGCCGGGCCGGGCCTCATCGGCGGCGTGATTTCGGGCGTGATGTGCGCCAAGGGTATTGCTGCGGGTGCCGGGTTGCCGCTGATCGGGGTCAACCACCTCGCCGGGCATGCACTGACGCCGCGGCTGACCCACGGGCTCGCTTTCCCCTACCTCATGCTGCTGGTTTCCGGGGGCCATTGCCAGTTTCTGATCGTGCGCGGTCCGGCAAGCTTCAGTCGCATCGGCGGCACCATTGACGATGCGCCCGGCGAAGCGTTTGACAAGACCGCCAAGCTTCTGGCGCTGCCTCAGCCTGGCGGCCCCTCGGTTGAAGCCGAGGCGGCGCGCGGTGATGCGAGACGGTTCAGCTTTCCTCGGCCGCTGCTCGACCGCCCCGGCTGCGACATGTCGTTTTCGGGCCTGAAAACCGCGCTGCTGCGGGCGCGTGATGCGGTGATGCAGGCGGGCACCCTGCGCGCTGGCGATCGCGCCGATCTCTGCGCGGGGTTTCAAGCAGCGGTCGCAGATGTGCTGGCCGAAAAATCGCGCCGCGCGCTTCTGGCCTATCTTGCCGAAAATCCGCCAACGCCTGCCTTCGCCGTCGCCGGGGGTGTCGCGGCGAACAGGGCAGTTCGGGCTGCGTTAGAGACTGTTTCGCTGGCGCATGGTGCGCTATTCGTCGCGCCGCCTCTTGCGCTCTGCACCGATAACGCGGCGATGATTGCCTGGGCGGGAATCGAACGGTTCCGCGCCGGTATAGACGACGCAACGACGCTTTCGGCACGCCCGCGCTGGCCGCTTGACGAAGCCGCCCCGGCCATGCTCGGTTCGGGCAAACGGGGGGCGAAAGCATGAGCATCGGGGTTTTGGGCGCTGGCGCTTTTGGCACCGCCCTTGCGGTGGCGCTGGCGCGAAACGGGGCTGTTACCCTTTGGGCGCGTGATGACGGCCATGTTGCGCAAATGCGCGCAACCCGCTGCAATGCACGCCGACTTGCTGGCGTGACCTTGCCGGAAAGCGTGTCTGTTACTGCGGAAATCGATGCGGCGGCGGCAAGTGACCTGTTGCTTCTGGCGCTGCCGATGCAGCAAATGGCCGGGTTTCTTGCAGCGCATTCCACCATTCTTTCAGGTCGCATTCTTGTCGCTTGCTCAAAAGGTATCGACCTTGCCAGCGGGCTTGGGCCTGTGGCGCTGATCGCGCGCGCATGCCCGGGTGCCACGCCCGCACTGCTGACCGGGCCGAGCTTTGCTGCCGACATCGCCCGCAGCCTGCCCACGGCGCTCACACTCGCCTGTGCAAATGACGAAATCGGCGAGGCATTGCAGGCGCGGCTTTCGACCTCGGTTCTGCGGCTTTACCGCACCACCGACCTGACCGGGGCGGAACTTGGCGGCGCGCTGAAAAACGTTGTTGCAATCGCGGCGGGCGTAGTGATCGGCGCGGGTTTGGGCGATTCAGCGCGCGCCGCGCTGATGACCCGCGGCTTTGCCGAAATGAGCCGCTTCGCAACGGCCTTGGGTGCCAGGCCAGAAACGCTTGCCGGGCTTTCGGGCCTTGGCGATCTGGTGCTTACCTGCACCTCGACACAGTCGCGCAATTTCCGTTTTGGCTATGCGCTTGGCGCGGGCGAAAGCTTTGATGCCAACACCACGGTTGAGGGTGCCGCGACCGCAAAAGCAGTGTCTGTTCTGGCCAAAAAGAGCAAGATACATCTGCCGATTGCAGATATGGTGGCGGCGCTGGTTGACCGAAAAATCACAGTAGCCGAGGCTGCCCGGGCGCTGCTGTCGCGCCCGTTGAAACAGGAGTGAACATGTTCTGCGCCGTCATCTGCCGCGACCGCCCCGGGGCCCTGCAAATCCGCCTGGACACCCGGGCCGCACACCTTGCCTATATCGAGGCAACCGGAATCGTTCGCATGGCTGGCCCATTCATCGAGGCAGGCCAGATGGTCGGCTCGCTTGTCATTCTGGAATGCGAGAACCTCGCTGAGGCGCAAAGCTGGGCGCAAGGCGACCCCTACAGAACGGCGGACCTGTTCGCTGCGGTCAGCGTCACCGAATGGAAAAAGGTCATCGGTTGATGGCGAAATGGCTGTTCAAATCCGAACCGAATGTCTGGGGCTGGACCGAGCAAATGGCCAAGGCACCCGCGGGCGAAGAGTGGCACGGCGTGCGCAACTACCTCGCGCGCAACAACATGCGGGCGATGCAACTGGGCGACCTCGGGTTTTTCTACCATTCCAACATCGGCAAGGAGATTGTCGGCATCGTCGAGGTTTGCGCGCTGGCGCACCACGACAGCACGACCGACGACCCGCGTTGGGATTGCGTCGATATTCGCGCGCTTCGCCCGATGGCGCGGTCGGTAAGCCTGGCGATGGTGAAGGCGGACCCCAGGCTTGCAAATATGGCTCTGGTTACCTGCGCGCGCCTGTCGGTGCAGCCGGTGACCGAGGAAGAGTGGCGGATTGTGTGCGAATTGGGCGGCGCAGGGCCTTGAAAAAGCAGGAGGGCCCCGGCACCCCTGCCCAGGACCCTCCACCACCCCACGTGCTCCCCTAGCACCACACGTGAAACTGAAAAGGTCCCGGTCCTACTGGTCCGTGCTGTGGTTCTAACCCGGGAATGCGATTCCGCGCAAGCACCGCATTTCGCAAAATATAGGCGAATCCAATGGTTAGCGGAAAGCTCGGGTTAACCGAGTTTGTGCGCTGCAAGCCGCTGGTAATAGGGCAGCGCGGCCTCGACGAGGCGCGCATAGTCGCCCGAAAGCTGTGGGGGCGGCCCTTCGGCGGTATCGAAACCGCTGGAACGGTGGGCCACACCATACCAGTGCGCCGCCCAGACCCCATCCGAGGGGTGCCCGCCCGGCGGCCAGTGCAGCATCGCGGGGGTGAATTCGAGACCTATTGCGGCGCACAGCTTTTGCAGCATTGGCGCGGGTGCGGCGCGGATATCGGTCGAGTCGATCACGATCGGGCGCGTACCCCAGCCGGCGATCTCGTCATATAGCTCTGCCTGCCGCTGAAACCCCAGATCGTCAAGCGTCGCGCCTTCGCGTTTTTTTGCATAGGAAGCAATCACCCTTGCCGGGTGGCGGATCAGGAACACGTTCACCGCTTCGCGCGCCCAACTGATCGGAAAGCTGGCGATCATGTGGTGCGTCATGTGCTTCATGTAAAAGTGGCTCTGTTCATGCGGAATTGGCCCATCGCACAACGCGGCAACTTGCAAGGGGTCGGTCGGCTGCGACACCAGAATCTCGGCTCGCATCGGGTGGTCCAGCCCGGTTGCCGCAAGGTAGGCGGCGTAAAACGGTTCGTCTGCCACCGCGCAATCACCGCGGGCCGCAAAGCTGTACATCAGCGCGGTCGAAAGGTTGCGCGGGCCAGACCACATGGCAATTTTCATGCCTGCACCAGCGCCTTGTAGAGTCCACGCAGGCGCTCGGTCATCGGCCCCATCTGCCCGCTTCCAATGACCCGGCCATCGATGCTGCCGACCGGTGTTTGCGCGCCAAAGGTGCCGGTCAGAAAGGCCTCATCGGCGGAATATGTCTCTAACAAACCGAAATTTCGCTCGAAAACCGGAATCCCGGCCTGTCGGCACAAATCCATGACCTTGCCCCGGGTGATGCCGTTCATGCAGTAATCGCCGGTCGAGGTCCAAACCTCGCCTTTGCGCACGATGAAGAAGTTGCAGGCGTTTGTGGTATTCACAAAGCCATGCACATCCAGCATCAGCGCCTCATCCGCGCCCGCCTTTTCGGCGGCGATGCAGGCGAGAATGCAGTTGAGCTTGCTGTGACTGTTCAGCTTCGGATCTTGACTCATCGGCAAGCCACGGATCTGCGGCACCGTCGCAAGCCGGATCGGGCGTGGAATTTTCGGGCGCGAATGCTCCATGATGATGACCATGGTCGGCCCCTGCCGCGACAAGGAAGGGTGCTGAAAAGGCCGGTGTTTCACCCCCCGCGTCACCATCAGCCGGGCGTGGCAATCGGTGACGAAGCCGTTGGCCCTTTGCGTTTCAGCCAGGGCAGAAATGACCTGATCGGGGGTCATTCCGATATCGAGGTCAATCGCTTTTGCGGCCTCGAACAGCCTCTCGATGTGTTCCTCCAGAAAGGCCCAGCGGCCGCCATAAAGCCGCAACCCCTCCCAAACCCCGTCACCGAGCAAAAAGCCCGAGTCATAGACCGAGACAGTGGCCTGCGCCTTGGGCACGATGCGCCCGTTCACATAAATCAGGATAGTGTCGTTGCGCGCATCTTCCTCGGCTTGGTGGGTGGTAACGTGATCGGTCATGATGCCTCCGCTTTGCATCACGCTATTCGGGCGGGCGCGCATTTGCCAGAGCCACAAAATGCCCTAGAAGTGGCAATCATGCCCGAAGCCATTCTCATCGCACATGGCGCCCCTGCCAACCCTGTCCCGCAAGAAACGCGGATGCGGGCGCTTGCGGCCGAGGTGGGCGCGCTGCTTCCGGGCTGGAAGGTGCGCGGCGCGACCCTCGCCGCCGAGGGCGCGCTGAAGTCGGCGCTGGCCGGGCTCGTATCACCGCTCGTTTACCCGTTCTTCATGGCGGACGGCTGGTTTACCCAATCCGCCTTGCCGCGCGCGCTTGCTTCGCTTGGCGCAACCCCGCGCAGGCTAGCGCCCTTCGGCGTTGACCCGGCGGTGGTCGATCTGGTGGCGCGTCATGTGCAAGAATCGGCAGTTTCAGCCGGAATAGAGCCTGAATCGGCCACATTGCTTTTGGTTGCCCACGGCTCCCAAGTTTCGCCGTCCTCGCGGTTGGGGGCTGAAAGGCAGATCGCCCGCCTGCGCCAGATCACCAGGTTTTCCGAAATCCGGCTTGGCCTGATCGAAGAGCCGCCCTTCCTCATCGATGTCGCGCGCCTGCGCGGCCCCGCACTTTGCCTGCCATTTTTCGCGCTCCGCGCCGGTCACGTTGACACGGATATTCCCGCAGCCCTGGCCGCCGCAGGTTTTCCCGGTCACCTGTTGCCACCCATCGGCGAGCACCCCGCAGTGCCGAAGCTGATTGCCGAAGCGCTCGCCAGTGCCTGACTACTCGGCCGCGCCGATCACGAGTCGTACCGGTGCCAGCCCCTCGATCTGCCCCTCAAGCACATCGCCCGCCCGCACCGCGCCCACGCCGGCAGGTGTGCCGGTATAGATCAGATCGCCCGGCCCGAGGTGGTAGAGCGTCGAGAGATGGCTGATGATGTCGGCAACGCTCCAGACCATGTCGGCCAGATGCGCCGCCTGGCGCTGCACCCCGTTCACCGCGCATGTTATCGCCTGCGGCCCGACGACACCGAAATCTTCCGCTTTGGTGATCGGTCCCAGCACCGCCGAATGCTCAAAGTCCTTGCCGGTATCCCATGGCCGCCGCTTTTCTTTCGCCGCCGCTTGCAGGTCGCGCCGGGTCATGTCGAGCCCGCTGGCGTAGCCGAACACCGCACCCGGTGCGGCTTCTTTCGTGATGCGGAAGGCGGGCGCGCCCAGCGCAACCACCAGCTCCATTTCGTGGTGAAAATCCGCAGTCCCCGGCGGGTAGGGCACCGTCGCCCCCGAGCGCGTCAGCGCCTCGGCGGATTTGGTAAAATAGAAGGGTGTTTCGCGGTCCACTTCACCGCCCATCTCGCGGGCATGCTCGGCATAGTTGCGGCCCACGCAAAAAATCCTGCGAACCGGATATTGCGCCGCCTCGCCCAATACCGCCGCCGCCCGCACAGGTTGCGGTTCGAAAAGATACTTCATCTGGCCCGCTCCGCCAAAAATGCATCGACTTCGGCGCGCGACGGAATTGCCTCCGCGGTTCCCGCGCGCGTCACCTTGAGCGCGGCTGCCGCGGCTGCCAGCCGCAAAGCCTCGCCGGGCGGCAGGCCGGAATCACGACCGGCCGCGAAATACCCCGCGAAAGTATCCCCCGCCCCTGTCGTATCAACCGCCTGAACCGGAAATGAGGGCTGCATCAGCCGCTCCCCGCCCGCCAGATCGTTCCACTCGGCTCCTTCGGAGCCTCGGGTAACGAGGATCTGCGGCACAAGAAGCCGGTCAAGACCCGTGCCGAGTGCCGCCGAAAGCTGCTCCGCCTCGACCGCGTTCAGCGCCAGAAGCGTGATATGCGGCAAGACCGCGCGCACCGCCTCGACCTCGAAAGGTGCCGCAGAATAGACCACCCGCATGCCTTTTGCCCGCGCCATCTGCGCGGCCTCGGTCTGGTGCGAGGTCTCGTTCTGCAACAGCAGGGTGTCGCCCGGCACCGCCTCTTTCAACGCTGCCGCAACCCCTTCCAGCCCAAAGCCGCGGTTCGCCCCGGCAAAAAGCACGATCGCATTTTCCCCTGCCCGATCCACATTGATGATCGCGTGTCCGGTCGCCACCTTGCAGCGCTCCACATGCGCGCAATCGACCCCATAGCCCCGCAGCCGCTCCAGCGCCCAGTCTTCAGGCCCGACTCCACCGATATGGCGCACCCGCGCGCCGGCGCGCGCCGCCGCCACCGACTGGTTGGCTCCTTTGCCGCCAAGCCCAACCGAATAGCTCTCGGCAGCCAGCGTTTCACCGGGCCGGGGCAGGTGCGGCAGCCGGTAGAAGTGGTCGATATTGATCGAACCGAGGTTCCAGATCGTCACAGGTTCCCCCCCCTCGTGTCTGCTTTAGTTCAAATATCCTCCGGGGGTCCGGGGGCGGAAAGCCCCCGGCTCCCTCAGCGGCCCTGACCGAGCTTGCAGGCAGCAATCGCCGCCATGTTCAGAATGTCGTTCACCGTCGAGACGGTCGAACAGATCTGGATAGGCTTTTCTACCCCGGTAAGGATCGGCCCGATCACCGTAGCGCCCGCCATTTCCTGCATCAGCTTTACCGAAATCGAGGCGGAGTGGCGCGCGGGAACCACCAGCACGTTTGCGGGGCCGGTAAGGCGGCAGAAGGGATAGTTGGCCATTTGCTCGACATTGAGCGCCACGTCCACCGTCATTTCGCCCTCATACTCGAAATTGACGCCGCGCTTGTCGAGCACCTTCGCGGCCTCGTACATCTTCGTCGCGCGTTCGCTGACCGGGTAGCCGAAGGTCGAAAACGAAAGGAAGGCAACCCGTGGCTCCAGCCCCAGGCCGCGCGCGACCAGCGCTCCGCGCTCGGCGATATCGGCAAGGTCGTTTTCATCAGGCCATTCGTGCACCAGCGTATCGCCGATCAGTACGATGCGGCCCCGGTGCAAGACCGCGGTAACGCCGACCGCCCCATCCGATGCCTTTGCGTCGAACACATGGTTGATCATCGCCAGCACATGCGCGCTCTTGCGGGTGACGCCGGTCACCATGCCGTCGCCATGCCCGTGCGCAAGCATAAGCGCGGCGAACACGTGGCGGTCGCGGTTGGCAAGCTTGTGCGCGTCTTCACGGTCAAAGCCTTGCCGCTGCAAGCGCCGGTAGATGAAATCGCGGTAGCTTTCGATATGGCGGCTGTTGACCGAGTTGACCACCGTCAATTCGCGCACCGCGTCGCCCAGACCGGCGGCTTCCAGCTTTGCCTTCACGTCGGATTCGCGCCCGACCACAAGCGATTTGCCCTGCCCCGAGCGTTGCCAGGCGACTGCGGCGCGCAGCACGCGCGGGTCGTCTCCTTCGGCAAAGATCATCCGGGCCTGCGCTGCGCGCGCCCGCGCGTGGATGCCTTGCAAGATTGTCGCAGTCGGGTCCATCCGCGCTTTCAGGCTCAGCACATAGGCCGCCATGTCGATGATAGGTCGGCGCGCAACGCCGGTTTCCATGCCCGCCTTGGCCACCGCCGGGGGGATCGTATAGATGAGCCGCGGGTCAAACGGCGTCGGGATGATGTAGTCGCGCCCGAAACTCAACTTGCGGCCATAGGCCAGGGCGACCTCGTCAGGCACATCTTCGCGCGCCAGCGCCGCAAGCGCACGCGCGCAGGCTAGCTTCATCTCGTCATTGATCGCACGGGCATGAATATCAAGCGCACCCCGGAAGAGGTAGGGAAAGCCCAGCACATTGTTGACCTGATTGGGGTAGTCGCTGCGCCCGGTAGCCACGATCGCGTCGTGACGAACCGCATGCGCTTCCTCGGGGGTAATTTCCGGGTCCGGGTTCGCCATGGCGAAGATCACCGGGTTTGGCCCCATGCTCGCCACCATCTCGGGCGTGACCGCGCCCTTTGCCGAGACGCCCAGAAACACGTCAGCGCCCTGCATCGCGTCCGCCAGGGTGCGGGCGTCGGTGCGGGCGGCATGGGCAGATTTCCACTGGTTCATGCCCTCGGTGCGACCCTGAAAGATCACGCCCTTGGTGTCGCACATGATGCAATTGTCATGCTGCGCCCCCATGGTCTTGATAAGCTCCAGGCAGGCGATACCCGCCGCACCCGCTCCGTTCAGTACGATCTTGCAATCTTCGATGCGCTTGCCGCTGATCTCCAGCGCGTTCATCAGCCCTGCCGCACAGATCACCGCCGTGCCGTGCTGATCATCATGGAACACCGGAATGTCCATCATCTCTTTCAGCCGCTGCTCGATGATGAAGCACTCGGGGGCCTTGATGTCTTCAAGGTTGATGCCGCCGAAGGTCGGGCCCATCAGGCTTACCGCCTTGATGATTTCCTCGGGGTCTTCGGTGGCGAGCTCGATGTCGATCGCGTTCACATCGGCAAAGCGCTTGAACAGCACCGCCTTGCCTTCCATCACCGGTTTCGAGGCAAGCGCGCCCAGATTGCCCATACCCAGAATTGCGGTACCGTTGGTGATGATCGCCACCATGTTGCCCTTGACCGTATAGTCGTAAACGGTTTCCGGGTTGTCGGCGATTGCCTGCACCGGCACCGCGACGCCGGGGCTATAGGCAAGGCTGAGGTCGCGCTGGGTGGTCATCGGCTTGGTTGCCGTGATCTCGTACTTGCCGGGGCGCGGATCCGAGTGGTAGGCGAGCGCTTCTTCCGGAGTGGTGCGGTGTTTCGTGGACATGCGCGAATCCTCATGGGGTAGAAGCTGCATACATCCGCCGCGAGCACGCCTCAACCTTGCTGCGCAAATCCCGCCGCAAGTTTGCGCCAGGATAGCCATGCAACCAGCGCCATGATCGCTGCGGCAAGCCAGAATGGCAGCAAGAGCGCTGTTTCGCGGCTGAAACCCGCCTCGCTGGCGCGAATTGTCAGGCCGGAAAGGAGCATGCCCAGCGGCATCATGCCCCAGGCCAGCATTCGGTAAAGGCTGTTGACGCGGCCACGCAGGGCATCAGGCACCGCGCGCTGGCGGTAGGAAACCGAGACGGTGTTCCACACCAGCCCCCAGAACTCCGAAGCCGCCAGCACCAGCGTCAACGTTACCGCGCCCGGCGCGAGCGCAAGGCCAAGGTAGAATGGCGCGGTCAGCGCCAGCGTCCATTGCATGGCGCGCGCCGAACCGATGCGGCGCAAAATGCGCTCTGCCGATATGCTTCCCAGTATTCCCCCGACCGCGCCGCCCGCCAGAACCAGACCATAGCCAAGCGCATTCAGGCCCAGATGTTCCTGCGCATGCAGGAGCATCGCGATCATCGTCATCTCGAAGGTCAGGTTCCAGAAGCCGGTGACCCAAGCCAGCAATCGCAAGGTTTTCGACCCGCGCAGAAACCCGAATCCTGCATCAAGCTCGGCTTTCCAATGCTCGCGCTTTCCTGCCGGGCGGGCCCGAAACTGCCCCGCGACCCCCGACAGCAGCCATAATGCCAAAGCAATAGCGGTGGCATTCACCGCAAAAGGCGCGGCGACATACCAGCCGATCAGCAGCGCCGCAACGGCCGGGCCAAGCAGCGCGTTGCCGATCATCTCGACCGCCCAGAGCCGCCCGTTTGCCCGCTCCAGCAGCACATGCGGCACCAGCGACGGCAACAGGGTCTGCGCGGCGGTATCGCGGAACACTTCGGCGACCCCCACAACCAGCGCCGCGCCCATCAGCGCCGCAAAAAGCCCAGGCTGCGCCAGACCGCGCGGTGCAGCGGGCGGCAGCGGCAATGCCTGCCACAGCACCAGGGTTACAAGCGCAAATGCCACCACGCGCACCGTATCGGCCGCAAATATCAGCCGCCGCCGGTCCACCCGATCCGTCACGATTCCGGCCGGAATGGCGAAAAGGAGCCATGGCGAACGCAGCGCGATCGGCACCAGCGCGATCCAGAGCGCGTCACGGGTAATCAGGGATGCAACCCACGCCCAGGCGAGCACGGCGATGCCATCGGCCAGGTTCGTCAGCCCGCTTGCGGCAATGAACCGAGCCAGCCTGCGGCTATCATAGGGGGTATTTTGCATGGTCGCGCGCGGATCGGTTTGCTTTCGCCTCGTGCGCCACTAGAAAGAACGGGCACGGGGAAGACAAGGCCGAAGATGAGCACCGATGCGGTCACGCCAATGATGGCGCAATACCTTGAAATCAGGGCGGCAAACCCGGGTGCCTTGCTGTTTTACCGGATGGGCGATTTCTATGAGATGTTTTTCGAGGACGCCGTGGCAGCCTCTGCCGCGCTCGACATTGCGCTGACCAAACGCGGTTTTCACCTTGGGCAGGACATTCCGATGTGCGGGGTGCCGGTGCATGCCGCCGAAGGTTACCTTCTCACGCTGATCCGAAAAGGCTTTCGCGTGGCAATTGCCGAACAGATGGAAGACCCGGCAGAGGCAAGAAAGCGCGGTTACAAGGCGGTGGTCGCGCGGCAGGTGGTGCGGCTGGTCACGCCGGGCACGCTGACAGAAGAAAGCCTGCTTGACGCGCGGCGGAACAACTTTCTCGCCGCTTGGGCCGAGGTGCGGGGCGAGGCGGCGCTGGCATGGGTTGATATCTCGACGGGCGAGTTTCATGTGACCGATTGCCCGCTGGTGCGTCTGGCACCCGAGCTTGCGCGGCTTGAGCCCCGCGAAGTGCTGGTAAGCGAGGCGCGAGAGGCGGATTTGGCCAAGATAGTGTCTGAATCGCGCGCCGCAGTGACTGCCCTTGCCCGCGCGAGTTTTGATAGCCAGGGCGCTGAAAAACGCCTCTGCGTGCTTTTTGGCGTCGGCACGCTTGAGGCATTTGGCAGCTTTTCGCGTGCAGAAATGTCGGCGATCGGCGCGGTCGCGGATTACCTTGATGTTACCCAGCGCGGCAAGCTTCCGCTGCTGCGGCCACCACAGCGCGAATCGCTTGGCGGGGCGATGCTGATAGACGCCGCCACCCGCCGCAACCTGGAATTGACCCGGGCGCTTTCCGGCGGCCGCGATGGTTCACTGCTGGCGGTGATTGACCGGAGCGTGACCGCCGCAGGCGGGCGCTTGCTGGAGCGTCGCATTTCCGCGCCCTCGCGCAACCTTGCCGAAATCGCCAGCCGCCATGCTTCGGTGCGTTTTCTGCTGGAACAGAGCCGCGTTCGGGAGGACCTCCGCTCCGAATTGCGGCGCTGCCCTGACCTTGACCGCGCGGTTTCGCGGCTTGCGCTCGACCGCGGCGGCCCGCGCGACATGGCCGCAATTCGGAGCGGTCTGCAACAGGCAGGCAGGATCGCCGGGCAGCTTCGCGCCTCGGACGCGCCGCCTCTTCTGACGGAGGCAGCGACCGCGCTTCGGGGCCACGAAGCCCTTGCGGCCCTGCTGGAAGCCGCGCTGGTGGCCGAGCCGCCGATGCTTGCACGCGATGGCGGCTTTGTGGCACCGGGATGGGACGCGGAGCTTGACCAGACCCGGCGCCTGCGCGACGAGGGCCGGGGCGTGATCGCCGGCATGCAGGCCGATTTCGTGGCTCAGACCGGGATCGCCAGCCTCAAGATCAAGCATAACAACGTGCTCGGCTACTTCATCGAAACCAGCACGACACATGGCGAGCGGATGCGCGCGCCGCCGCTGAACGAGACCTTCATTCACCGCCAGACGACCGCCGGGCAGGTTCGCTTTACGACTGTTGAACTGAGCGCGCTTGAAACCCGCATTCTGAATGCCGGAAACCAAGCGCTGGAGATCGAAAAGCGGGTCTATGCAGGCCTGAGTGAGCAGATTCTGGCCCAGTCGGCCGCGATCGGCACGGCAGCGCGGGCGTTGGCCGAAATTGATCTTGCCTGCGCCTTCGCTGATCTGGCTGCCGCCGAAGACTGGGTGCAGCCCGTGCTTGACGAGAGCCGCGCCTTCGAGGTGGAGGGGGGGCGGCATCCGGTGGTAGAGGATGCGCTTCGGCGCACGGCGGAGGCGTTCGTTGCCAACGATTGTGCGCTGACGGCGGGAGAAACGCCCGCGATCTGGCTGCTGACCGGCCCCAACATGGCTGGCAAATCGACCTTTCTGCGGCAGAACGCGCTGATTGCGCTTCTCGCGCAAGCGGGCTGCTTTGTGCCGGCGCGCCGCGCGCATCTGGGCCTGGTCAGTCAGCTGTTCAGCCGCGTCGGGGCTGCGGATGACCTTGCGCGCGGCCGCTCGACCTTCATGGTGGAAATGGTCGAGACGGCAGCGATCTTGAATCAGGCAGACGACCGGGCGCTGGTGATTCTTGACGAGATCGGGCGTGGCACTGCGACCTATGACGGGCTTTCGATCGCCTGGGCGGTGCTGGAACACCTGCACGACGTGAACCGCTGCCGCGCGCTTTTCGCCACGCATTACCATGAGTTGACCGCGCTTTCCGCAAAGCTTTCGGGAGTGGAAAACGCCAATGTCACCGCACGGGAATGGCAGGGCGATCTGGTCTTTCTGCACGAGGTGAAACGCGGTTCCGCCGACCGCAGCTACGGCGTTCAGGTGGCACGGCTGGCAGGTCTTCCGCCTGCGGTAATCGAGCGCGCCAAGGTCGTGCTGGAGGCGCTCGAATCGGGCGAACGTGAAGGCGCTGCCCGCCAGCGGGCAATGATTGATGACCTGCCGCTGTTTCGCGCGGCACCGCCCCCACCAGCGCCGAAGCGCAGCACGAAGCTGGAGGAGCGGCTGAAAGCGCTGCACCCGGACGAGCTTTCGCCACGCGAGGCGCTCGCGCTACTCTACGAGCTCAAGACGATTTCGCAGGAATAGCTCTGCGCGTTACGACCTTGGCATAGAGGAAACGCCAACCTGCGCCGGGCGCAGCAAGCGATCATGCAACAAGAAGCCCTCGGTCATCACCTGAATGATGTCGCCAGCCTTGGTGCCGGGAACAGGCGCCTCGAACATCGCCTGATGCTGCGCCGGGTCGAAGGCGTCGCCCGGCTGCGGCACGATCGGCTCCATGCCGTGTTTGCCGAATACGTTGATCAGCTCGCGCAGCGTAAGCTCGACGCCCTCGATCAGCGCAGACGCTGCGGCGCGCTGTTCATCGGTCACCACTTCGAGCGCGCGGCGCAGGGCATCGTACACCGGCAAAAGGTCGCGCGCGAGTTTGGTGCCGCCGTATTGCTCGGCCTCGCGGCGGTCACGCTCGGCGCGTTTGCGCATGTTTTCGGCATCGGCCAGCGCCCTGATGAAGCGGTCGCGCATGTCATCACGCTCGCTGCGGAGCGCCTCGATCTCGCCGAAATCATCATCAAAATCGTCAATCTGCGCCTGGTCTTCGGCAATCTCGTCTTTTTTCATGTCGCTCATGCTCTACCCCTTGCCCCGGTCAGAAAGCATCCGCCCGACCAGTTGCGCCGTATAATCCACAATCGGCACGATCCGCGCGTAGTTGAGCCGCGTCGGCCCGATCACGCCCACCGCTCCGATGATCTTTCGATCAGCGTTCATATAGGGAGACACCACCAGAGCGGAACCGGAAAGTGAAAAAAGCTTGTTCTCCGATCCGATAAAAATGCGCACCCCCGCGCCACCCTCGGCAAGCTCAAGAAAATTCGCGATGTCACGCTTGCGCTCCAGATCGTCAAACAGGCTGCGCACCCGGTCAAGGTCGGCGGCCTCGCTGTCGATCAGATTGGCGCGACCGCGCACGATCAGCCGCTCTTGCGCTTCGCCTGCGTTTTCCCAAAGCGCGAGCCCGCTTTCGACCATTTCGCGGGCGAGGCCATCAAGCTCTTGCCGCCGCGCCGCGATTTCCTGCACCATGTGGCTGCGCAGCTCCGAAAGTGTGCGGCCCTCGGCAAGCGCATTCAGAAAATTTGCCGCTTCGCGCATGGATGACGGCGTTTGCCCGCGTGGCGGGGTAAAAACACGATTTTCCACCTGCCCGTCAGCAAAAACCAGCACCACCAGCGCGCGGTCTGCGGCGAGACTGACAAATTCGATATGGCGGATTGGCGCTTCATGCTTTGGTGTCAGCACCAGGCTGGCACCGCGCGTAATGGCCGAAAGCACCGCGCCGACACGATCAAGCTGCGCGCCAACCTCGGGTCCACTTGAGCCCATCGTCGCATCGATCTTTTCGCGGTCAGAAGCCGCGACCTGCGCCACCTCCATCAACCCGTCAACGAAAATGCGCAGCCCCGCCTGGGTTGGAATCCGACCGGCCGAGACATGCGGACTGTCGAGCAGGCCCATGTATTCGAGATCCTGCATCACATTGCGCACGGTGGCCGCCGAGACCTTTTCGCTCAGGCTTCGGGTGAGGGTGCGTGAGCCGACGGGGTCGCCGGTGTCGAGATAGCCTTCGACGACGCGGCGGAACACCTCGCGGGAACGCTCGTTCATCTCGGAAAGCAGACGGGTCGCGTCGGACATCTCATTGCTCCTTGAAACCGAGGTATGTGCAGCGCGGCGGCGCGTCAATCGGGGTTGCATCAATGTGTTGCGGGCCTGTAATTGGCCGGGCAACAGGAAAGGACCCCCCATGCGCCCCTCTGGCCGGAATCTGAACGAAATGCGCCCGATCGAGATCGAGCCCGGCGTGATGCGCCACGCCGAGGGGTCGTGCCTGATCAGGGCCGGCGGCACGCATGTGCTTTGCTCGGCCACGATCGAGGACAAGGCGCCGTCGTTTCTGAAAGGATCAGGCCTTGGTTGGGTGACCGCGGAATATGGCATGCTGCCGCGCGCCACCAATACGCGCAACCGGCGTGAGGCGGCGGCGGGCAAGCAGACTGGAAGAACACAGGAAATTCAAAGGCTTATAGGGCGCGCGCTGCGCGCTGGGGTAGATCGGGCGGCGCTGGGCGAAAGGCAGATCGTGGTCGACTGCGATGTGATTCAGGCGGACGGCGGCACCCGCTGTGCTTCGATCACCGGCGGCTGGGTAGCGCTGCGGATGGCGGTGAACAAGCTTTTGAAGGCAGGTGCCATTACCTCGGACCCGCTGGTGGATCATGTTGTGGCAGTTTCCTGCGGCATTTACGCGGGGCAGCCGCTGCTTGATCTTGACTACGCGGAGGATAGCGAAGCGGGTACCGATGGCAACTTCATACTCACCGGCCGCGGGCGACTGGTCGAGGTGCAGATGTCGGCCGAGGGTGCCACCTTTTCGCGTGACGAGATGAGCAAGCTCCTGGATCTGGCCGAGGCGGGCGCAACGGAACTGGTCGCGGCGCAAAGGGCAGCGCTGGCATGAGGCAGTTTTCAGGCAAGCGGCTGCTGGTTGCCACGCATAACGCAGGCAAGCTTGACGAGATGCGCGCACTTCTCGCGCCGCTCGGCATTACCTGCGTTGGGGCGGCGGAACTGGACCTGCCCGAGCCTGAGGAAACCGAGACCACCTTTGTCGGCAATGCCCGCATCAAGGCACACGCTGCGGCGCGGGCGACCGGGCTTCCGGCGCTCGCCGATGATAGCGGCATCGAAGTGGATGGGCTTGGTGGTGCGCCGGGGGTCTACACCGCCGATTGGGCACAAACACCGTCAGGGCGCGATTTCGTGCAGGCAATGACCCGAACCTGGGACGAGTTAGAGGCAGTTTCGGCCCCGTTTCCGCGCAGGGCCAGGTTTCGCAGCACGCTTGTGCTGGCCTGGCCCGATGGGCACGATGAGGTCTTCGAGGGCAAATGCGAGGGTCAACTCGTCTGGCCCATGCGTGGTGCGCAGGGCCATGGCTATGACCCCATGTTCCTGCCCGAAGGGCACGGGGCCACCTTTGCGGAAATGGACCGGGTGCTGAAGAACCAAATCAGCCATCGCGCGGATGCCTTTGCCAAACTGATGCAATCTCTGGGGGACTGAATGAAGCGCATTTCGACCGGATCACCGTTCGAGGCCACGATGGGCTACAGCCGTGCGGTGGTGAAAGGGCCTTGGTGCTTTGTATCGGGGGTTACTGGTTACGACTATGCCACCATGACGATGCCAGAAGACATCGCCACGCAGGCGCGCAACTGCTTTGCAACGATTCGCTGGGCACTTGGCGAGGGCGGCTTCGAGATGGCTGACATCGTGCGGGTGCAATACACGGTGACCGATGCGGCGCTGGTTGAGGCGCTGGTGCCGACGCTCGGCGAGGCGCTGGGCGATATCCGCCCGGCTGCGACCATGGTCATTGCCGGGTTGATCCGCCCCGAGATGAAAGTGGAGATCGAAGTGACCGCGTTCAAAGGCTGACAGATGGAAGATTGGCAGCACGGCGGCTTTGGGCTTTACATTCACTGGCCGTTTTGCGCATCGAAGTGCCCCTACTGCGATTTCAATAGCCATGTGGCGGCAAACATAGACCAGAACCGCTGGCTAAGAGCCTATTTGTCCGAGATTGACCGGGTTGGTGCCGAGACCCGGGGGCGCATTTTGAACACGGTTTTCTTCGGTGGTGGCACGCCCTCGCTGATGGACCCCGATCTGGTCGCCGCGGTGCTGGAGCAGATCGGCAAGACCTGGGTGCTGGCGAACGATCTGGAGGTGACGCTGGAGGCAAATCCCGGTAGCGTCGAGGCGGGACGTTTTCGCGGATATGCTGAAGCGGGCGTGAACCGTCTTTCGATGGGGGTGCAGGCGCTGAATGACGCTGACCTGCGCAGGCTTGGCCGACTACATTCCTTGGCCGAGGCGCGAGCGGCGTTTGATGTGGCGCGAAGCCGCTTTGAGCGGGTCAGTTTCGATCTGATCTATGCGCGCCAGGACCAGACCATTGCCGATTGGCGCGCAGAGTTGCGTGAGGCGATGGCAATGGCGGTGGACCACTTTTCGCTCTACCAGCTTACGGTTGAAGCAGGCACGGCCTTTGGTGATCGCCACGCCGCCGGCAAATTGCGCGGCTTGCCCCCGGACGACGCGGCGGCGGATATGTATCTGGCAACCCAAGATATTTGCGAGGCGGCAGGGCTTCCCGCCTACGAGATATCAAACCACGCGCGAGCGTGGCAAGAGAGCCGCCACAACCTCATTTACTGGCGATACGGCGATTATGCGGGCATCGGGCCCGGCGCGCATGGCCGCCTGACGTTCGGCGGAATGCGCCATGCAACCGAAGCCCTGCGCGCGCCCGCCGCCTGGCTTGAACGGGTGGAAGCAGGGCTTTCGGCCGAACTGCCGCGCGAGACCCTGACCCGCGCCGAGCAGGGCACGGAGTTGTTGCTGATGGGGCTGCGGCTTGGTGAAGGCGTTG
Organism: Phaeovulum sp.; assembly: GCF_030684035.1. Classification (GTDB taxonomy): domain Bacteria; phylum Pseudomonadota; class Alphaproteobacteria; order Rhodobacterales; family Rhodobacteraceae; genus UBA6213. The sequence continues at coordinate 36,444 of NZ_JAUXPI010000012.1, forward strand.
ACGTGGAGCGATACGCGGCCGTTTCTGGAGCGCCGCTGCCGAGTGCCGCGCTGGCGCAACTTGCCGATCTCGGCATGGTCGAGATTTCGGCGGGTCGGCTGCGGGCCTCGAAAGCCGGAAGGCCGCTGCTTAACGCAATATTGCGCCAGCTTCTGGCTTAGTTCTGCGCGATCTAGCGCATGGTGCTGAGAATCTGGCAAAGCTCGTCAAGCTGGTCGAGATTGCGGTAGGTGATGACCATCTGGCCGCCGTCAAAGCCCTTGTGCTCGATCACCACGCGCATGCGCAGATGCGCCGAAAGGTCTTGTTCGAGCGCGCGGGTGTCAGCGTCCTTTTCAGACCGCGGCAGATGCGGCTTTGCGGGTTTGGTGGTCACCGGAGCTTTTGCCAGACGCTCGGTTTCGCGCACCGAAAGGCCTTTGGCGATCACTTGCGCCGCAAGCGCGACGGGGTCTGGCGTGGGTATCAGCGCGCGCGCGTGCCCTGCGGTCAGCTTGCCTTCACGCAGCCAAGCCTGAACTTCTGCGGGAAGTTGCAGCAATCGCAGCAGGTTGGCGATATGGCTGCGGCTTTTCGAAAGCGCTTCGGCCATTTTTTCCTGGGTGTGGCCAAAGCGGTCCATAAGCTGGCGATAGCCCATCGCCTCTTCGATCGGGTTGAGGTCGGCGCGCTGGATGTTTTCGATGATCGCGACTTCCAGCACTTCGGTGTCGGAAAGCTCGCGCAGCAGCACCGGCACCTCGTGCAGCTCCGCCATTTGCGCGGCGCGCCAGCGGCGCTCTCCCGCGACAATTTCGTAAAGCGATGTATCTGTCGGATGCGCGCGGACCAGAAGCGGTTGGATTATGCCTTTGGCGCGAATGGATCCAGCAAGCTCGGCGAGTGCGTCGGCATCGAAATCTCGCCGCGGCTGATCGGGATTTGGCACCAGTTTTTCCACAGGCAGCCGGATCTCGCCGCGCCGCGGGGCTGGCGCGCCGCGTTCGTGCGCAAGGTTCACATCGGCCATCAGCGCCGAAAGACCGCGCCCCAGGCCGCGTTTCTCTGGTTTCTTGTCGCTCATCTCGGGGCCCTTTCCGCCTGCACAGGCGCGTGCCGCGCCAATAGTTCGCCCGCAAGCGCCCGGTAGGCGGCGCTGCCTTTCGATGCCGAGTCATAGGCGAGAACCGGCAGCGCGTGCGACGGCGCTTCGGAAATACGGACATTTCGCGGGATCATCGTGCGAAACACCAATTCCCCCAGCGTTGCGCGCGCATCGGCCTCGACTTGCTGCGAAAGGTTGTTGCGCGTGTCATACATGGTGAGCACCACACCTTCGATTCGCAGCAACGTGTTGGCGGTCTGGCGCACCTCGCGGATCGTCAGCATGAGCTGCGTGAGCCCTTCAAGGGCAAAGAATTCGGCCTGAAGCGGCACCAGCACAGCATTTGCCGCGACCAGCGCGTTTACTGTCAGCAAACTGAGGGACGGAGGACAGTCGATCAGGATGAAGTCGAAGAACCAGGCATCGAGGGCGGGCTGGTGCAGCGCATCGTAGAGCAAGAAGCTGCGCTTTTCATTTGCCACAAGCTCCATATCCGCCGATGAGAGGTCGGTCGTCGCGGGAGACAGCCAGACCCCGGAAACGGTGGTGGCGACAATAACATCGGCAACCGGAATATCGTCGAGCAAGAGATCATAGGTCGTTGCCCGGCGCGCGTGCGGTTCCACCCCAAGCCCGGTTGAAGCATTGCCTTGTGGATCGAGGTCAACCAGGAGAATCTTCTTGCCGCGCTCTGCAAGCGCCGCGGCGAGGTTGATTGCCGTCGTGGTCTTGCCAACGCCGCCCTTCTGGTTTGCCACGGCAATGATATGCGGGCCGCGCGGGCGCGTCGGGTCAAGCACGGGCAACTCCTTTGACTTCCAGTATGGCCGAATTTGCCCCCGTCATACTCGGGTGCGCCGTGGCCTCAAAGCGCCAAATCCGCTCCGCTGCCGAGATTTCGTCTCTCCAGCTATCGCCCTTGTTGAAAAACGCGGTTCCGTTCGGCAAGAGATGGCGCTCGGCATACTCCAGAAGCTTCGGCAATGGTGCCAGCGCTCGGGCGCTCAGGAAGCGCGCCCGCAACGGCGCGGCCGATTCGATGCGATCGGTCAGAATTCTGGGCGAAACGCCGGTTTCCCGCGCGACAGTTGCCAGGAAGGCGGCCTTGCGGGCGTCACTTTCAAGCAAGACCACCGCCAACCTTGGCGCTTTCTCTGCCGCCAGAATAGCGATCACGAGGCCGGGAAAGCCGCCGCCGCTGCCGAGGTCTGCCCAGATCCCGGTTTGCGGTGCGGCGAGGTGAAAAACCTGCGCAGAATCGCGAAAATGTCGTGCCCAAACTGCGTCGAGCGTGGATTTTGCCACCAGGTTTATTGCCGGATTCCACTTTTGCAACAGTGCCTCGAATATCTCGAGCCGCGCCATTGTTTCACGTGAAACACCCGTTTCGCGGGCAAACTTTCCCTGTTCGCCGGTCTCGGTCATGCGCTTTTCGCGCGCCGTTGTTGCCGCAACCGCGCAAGGAGAAGTGCGAGTGCCGCTGGGGTTACCCCTTCTACTCGCGCCGCCTGCCCGATTGTCATCGGCCGGGCCTGCGAAAGCTTGCCTTTGATTTCGGTTGAAAGGCCGGAGAGCGCCCGATAGTCGAAATCGACCGGAATTTCCCAGGCCTCATCGCGACGGATCGCCTCTACCTCTGCATCCTGACGGCCAATGTAATTCGCATAGAGTGCGTCACGCGCGAGTTGCGCGGCGATGTCTGAAGAAATCTCCGCCAGCTTCGGGGCCACAGCCGCCAGATCGGTAAATGCGACCCCGGGCATGGAGAGCAGATCAAATGCGGTCCGCCGATTTCCATCCTGGTTCACGGCAATACCATGCGCTTTGGCCTCGGTCGGTGTAACCGAGACAGAATCCAGCGCCAACCGGCCCTGCGCCAGCGCCTCCATCTTGGCAGCAAACGCCCGCATCCGCACATCGCTCACGCAACCAAGGCTGCGGCCTTTGCCGGTAAGCCGCTGATCGGCATTGTCGGCCCGAAGCGAAAGCCTGAATTCGGCGCGCGAGGTGAACATCCGGTATGGCTCTGCTACGCCGCGGGTCACCAGATCGTCGATCATCACGCCGATGTAGCTTTCAGCGCGGCTGAAGCTCCACCCGGTTTCGCCGCGCGATTGAAGCGCCGCGTTGAGACCTGCGGCAAGTCCTTGTGCGGCAGCTTCCTCATACCCCGTTGTGCCGTTGATCTGCCCGGCCAGATACAGCCCCGGCACGTCTTTCAGTTCCAGAGTCGGCCGCAGCGCGCGGGGGTCGATGTAGTCATATTCGATGGCGTAGCCGGGTTGCAGGATCACCGCCGCCTCAAGACCCTTGATCGAGCGGATATAGGCCTCCTGCACGTCAAAAGGCAGCGAGGTCGAAACCCCGTTGGGATAGACCGTGTGGTCGTCAAGCCCTTCTGGTTCAAGAAATATCTGGTGCGATTCCTTATCGGAAAAACGCACCACCTTGTCTTCGATCGAAGGGCAATAGCGCGGCCCAATCCCCTCGATATGGCCACCATACATGGCAGAACGCGAAAGGTTGGCGCGAATGATCTCATGCGTGCGCGTGTTGGTATGCGTTATGCCGCAAAAGACCTGCCGAACGGCTGGGGCGCGGTTCAGGAACGAAAGCATCACCGGTTCGTCATCGCCGGGCTGGGTTTCAAGGCTCGACCAGTCGATACTCCGACCGTCGAGCCGCGGCGGGGTGCCGGTCTTGAGCCGCCCCAGCGGCAAGTCACGGGTCCGCAGCCACGCGGCAAGACGGTTCGACGGCGCGTCGCCAACGCGCCCGCCGGGTCGGCTCTGCGCGCCGATATGAATCACCCCACGCAAGAAGGTTCCGGTGGTCAGCACCACCGCTTGTGCCTCGATTTCTGCGCCATCAACAAGGGCGACTCCACAAACACGCCCCTGCCGTGTCACGAGGTCGGCAACCTCCGCTTCAATGACATCGAGCCCGGGCTGCTCGGCAATCAGCGCTTGCACCGCCTCGCGGTAGAGCTTCCGGTCAGCCTGGGCGCGTGGCCCTTGCACCGCCGGCCCCTTGCGGCGGTTGAGAAGCCGAAACTGTATTCCCGCGCGGTCTGCCGCCCTTCCCATGATGCCGTCAAGCGCGTCAACCTCGCGCACCAGGTGGCCCTTGCCCAGACCGCCAATGGCAGGGTTGCACGACATGACCCCGATCGTCTCGCGCCGTTGCGTGATCAGCGCTGTGCGTGCACCGGCGCGCGCCGCAGCATGCGCCGCTTCCGCCCCGGCATGGCCGCCGCCCACAACGATCACGTCAAAATGTTTCACGTGAAACACCCCTCATTTGCCAATGCAGAAGCTGGCGAAGATTTCATCCAGCAAATGCTCCACATCGACGCTCCCGACAAGCGATGAAAGCGCCCGCAGCGCCCGCCCGATTTCTTCCGACGCGAATTCGGCGCGTTCCGGCCCAAGCCGCAATTCGCGCTGGGCCGCTACGAGCGATTGCGCCGCGCGCGCCATCGCCTCCCGATGCCGCGCCCGCGTCATGACCCCGGCCGTCATTGCCCGCCCGGCAAGTTCCGAAGTCACCGCCTTGATGAGCCGTTCAACCCCCTCACCGGTAACGCCAGAAACCGCAAGCCCCACCGCACCGGGCACAAGATCGGCCTTTGCCTGCACCACAAGGTCTCCCGGCTCGGGCACAAGCAAGGGCACCTCGCCCCTGCCCGTCAGGAACACCCGCAAATCGGCAGCGCGCGCGCGATCCAGCGCCCGCGAAACCCCGATCGCCTCAACCGGGTCCAACGCCTCGCGCAATCCCGCGGTATCGAGCAGCGTCACCGGCAACCCGCCGAGGTCCATCCGCACCTCAATCACGTCGCGCGTAGTGCCGGCATGCTCCGAGGTGATCGCCGCATCGCGCCCCGCAAGCCTATTGAGAAGCGTCGATTTTCCGGCATTCGGCGGACCCACGATTGCAACCTCGAAACCATCGCGAATACGCTCCGACGCGCCCACCCCGGCCATCTCGCGCGCCAAAGCCTGCGCAACCCCTGCGAGCAGCGCCAGCGCCTCTGGCGCAACGTCAAGCGGGATGTCTTCATCGGCAAAATCGATCGATGCTGCCAAAAGGGCCGCGGCGCGCACCAGGTCCGCGCGCCAGCCCGCCACCAACACCCCCACCGCGCCCGATACCACCCGGAGCGCTTGCTTGCGCTGCGCCTCCGTCTCGGCATCGATCAGATCAGCGAGACCTTCGACCTGCGCAAGGTCAAGCCGCCCATTCTCCAGCGCCCTGCGGGTGAACTCGCCGGGCTCCGCCATGCGCAGTCCGGGTTGCGCGGCCAACGCCCTCTCTACCGCCGCAACGCTCGCCACCGCGCCATGCAGGTGCAACTCCGCAACCTGCTCGCCGGTAAAGCTCGCACCTTCATCAAAGCACAGGACAAGCGCGGAATCGAGCGCTTCGCCGCCCGCCCGCAGCACCCGCAGCCCGGCAACGCGCGGCGCAGGCAACGCACCGGCAAGCGCTGCAGCCGCAGCCCATGCCGACGGCCCCGAAATACGCACCACCGCAACGCCCGCCTTGCCGCGGGCAGAGGCCTGCGCGAAAATCGTTTCCATCATCCAACCCCTTGCCGTGCGCCAGGCAGGTCAGGCGTTCATCGAATCGAAGAATTCGCTGTTGGTCTTGGTCTGCTTCAGTTTCGAAATCAGGAATTCGATTGCGTCGGTGGTGCCCATCGGATTCAGAATACGCCGCAGCAGATAGGTTTTCTGCAGGTCCTTCGCATCAACCAGCAGCTCTTCCTTGCGGGTGCCGGATTTCAGGATATCCATCGCCGGGAACACCCGCTTGTCCGCCACCTTGCGGTCAAGCACGATCTCGGCGTTGCCGGTGCCCTTGAATTCCTCGAAAATCACTTCGTCCATCCGGCTTCCAGTATCGATGAGCGCGGTGGCAATGATCGTCAGGCTACCGCCCTCCTCGATGTTCCGCGCCGCACCAAAGAACCGCTTCGGCCGCTGCAAGGCGTTCGCATCAACACCGCCGGTAAGCACCTTGCCACTCGACGGCACCACCGTGTTGAAAGCCCGTCCGAGCCGGGTGATCGAGTCGAGCAAGATCACCACATCGCGCTTGTGCTCCACCAGCCGCTTGGCCTTTTCGATCACCATTTCAGCAACCGCCACATGCCGCGTTGCTGGCTCATCAAAGGTCGAGGATATGACCTCGCCCTTCACGCTGCGCTGCATGTCGGTCACCTCTTCCGGGCGCTCGTCGATCAGCAGAACGATCAGGTACACCTCTGGGTGGTTCTTTTCGATCGAATTGGCGATATTCTGCAAAAGCACGGTCTTGCCGGTTCGCGGCGGTGCCACGATCAGCCCGCGCTGGCCTTTGCCGATAGGTGCCACCAGATCGATGATCCGGGCAGATCGGTCCTTGATCGTCGGGTCTTCCACTTCCATCTTCAGCCGCTCGGTCGGATATAGCGGTGTCAGGTTTTCAAACGCCACCTTGTGCCGCGCCCTTTCGGGGTCCTGAAAGTTTATCCGTTCCACTGTCGACAGTGCAAAATAGCGCTCGCTCTCGCCCGGGGCGCGCATCACCCCCTCAACCGTGTCGCCGGTGCGCAACGAATGCTGCCGGATCATTTCGGGGCTTACATAAATATCATCCGGACCCGGCAGATAGTTTGCCGACGGGCTGCGCAGGAAGCCAAAGCCGTCCTGCACCACCTCCAGCACACCGTCGCCGCCGATGTCGATCCCGTCCTCGGCATGCTCTTTCAAGATCGAGAACATCATCTCGCCCTTGCGCATCGTCGAGGCGTTCTCGATTTCCCACTCCTCGGCCATCGCCAGAAGATCTGCCGGCGTTTTCGCCTTCAGATCGGCGAGGTTCAAACGCTCTTCGCTCATCGAAATACCATCGGGTTCGGGCACCCTTTTGGGCGCGGCGGTCAGTAGCTGTCGGGTGTACCTTTGCGGCCGGACGGCCAGGCTCGCGACCCCTACCGCGCAACGCGCCGGAAGTCAACGCAGCCTCAGAATCGCACGATCACCGCCAGGACAATCACGATCATCAGCAGTGTCGGCACCTCATTGGCCATCCGGTACTGCCGCCCGGTCAACCGGTTTCGTCCCTCAGCGAGCGCTACCCTCTGCGCGCCCAGCCAATAGTGATACCCGGTCATGGCAATTACCGCAGCAGCCTTGGCCCAGGGCCAGATCACCGTCCAGCCAACAATTCCCGGGGTGAACACCAGCATCAGCCCGAAAATCCATGTTGCATACATCGCCGGTGTCATGATCGCATTCAAAAGCAACCGCTCTTGATGCCGAAACAACAGGTCCATATCCGACCCACGCTCTACCCCGGCCTTTTTCAGCCCCTCAACGTGATAGACGAACAGGCGCGGCAAGTAGAACAAGCCTGCCATCCAGGCAATCACCGCCATCACATGAAAAGACTTCACCCAGACATAGCTGGAACTCAGCATATCGAGCATTCTTCGCGTCCTTCTCCGACTCTGCCCTTCTTAAATCAAGTATATGAAAAGAAAAGATGATGTATCAGTAGACATGGTGGAAAACTGGATACTCTCTGGCACCCACACGTTTGTGCACGGCGTCCAGAGCGACTCAAAAGTCTGTGGAAAACTCTCAGAAACCAACTTTACTCTTTAATTATCAATGCGTTGAAATATATCTCTTGGGGCAGCCGGGGTGCTGGCAAGCACCCCCGCGACCAGCTTTCCCACAGCTTGGCGATATCGCCCTGCACAGGGGTAAAACCCGAGCCAGCCGAACCTTGCACCCGCCCGAGCCTCGCCACATCGCCCTGATCGCCGTCTTGCCCTCAGCTCCCGCCGCCTGTTATCCACACACCAATGCACAGTCAGCTTATCCTTGCTTCCGCATCTCTTATCCGCGCGCAGATGCTGCGAGGTGCCGGGCTTGATCTGCGGGTCATTCCGGCGCGCATCGATGAAGCGGCGTTCCGCATCACGCCGGGCAGCGCCGCCCTGGCACCGCGCGACATTGCCAGCGCCCTCGCCGAACGGAAGGCCCGCCACATAAGCGAACAGAATCCCGATGCGCTGGTGCTTGGTGCCGATCAGGTGCTCGATCTGGGCGGCATCATTCTTTCCAAGCCCGAAAGTCCCGCGGATGCGATTGCCCAGCTGACCGGGCTTTCCGGGCGCTCGCACCGCCTGCTTTCTGCTGTCGCAGTCTGTCAGGCCGGTCGCCTGCTCTGGCACCACGTTGGCGAGGCCCGCCTGACCATGCACCCGCTTGCCGCCACGGAAATCGAAGCCTACGTTGCTACGCATTGGGCCTCGATCCGCCACGCCGTTGGCTGCTACAAGCTTGAAGAGCACGGCGCGCGGTTTTTTTCGGCGGTCGAAGGCGACTACTTTACTGTGCTGGGCCTGCCGCTTATCGAGTTCCTCACTTGGCTGCGCGCCCGAGGAGAATTCGCGTCATGACCGATCACCCCCGCATCCCGCTTGCCGGAGTCATCGGCTCGCCCATCGCCCATTCGCGCTCGCCGCTGCTGCACGGCCACTGGCTCAGAACCTATGGCATCAAGGGGCACTACATCCCGATGGATGTCGCGACCGAAGATTTGCAGCAGGTGCTTGCCGCCCTGCCACGCGCGGGGTTCGTGGGGTGCAACGTCACCATTCCGCACAAGGTCTCGGTACTTGCGCTCGCCGACATGGTCACCGATCGCGCCGCGCTGATCGGTGCCGCGAACACTCTGGTGTTTCGCGCCGATGGCAAGATCCACGCCGACAACACCGATGGTTACGGCTTCATCGCAAACCTCAATCAATATGCCCCGAACTGGAGCGCCAGCACCGCGCCGGCGGCGGTGATCGGTGCAGGCGGTGCTGCCCGTGCGGTGATCGCGTCGCTGCTCGAGGCGGGCGCGCCTGAAATCCGGGTTTCCAACCGCACCCGCGCCCGTGCCGATACGCTGCGCGCCGAGTTTGGTGCCCGTGTGCAGATCTATGATTGGGTGCAGGCCGGAAACATGCTCGAAGATGCGCGCACGGTCGTCAACACCTCGGCACTCGGCATGCAGGGCAAGCCGGATCTCCGGATCCCGCTCGATGCGCTGTCGCGCCACGCCACGGTGGTCGATCTCGTCTATACGCCGCTCAAGACCCACTTCCTTGCCGAAGCCGAGGCGGCGGGTTGCACGGTCGTCGATGGCCTCGGCATGCTGATCCATCAGGCCGCGCCCGGGTTCGAGCGCTGGTTCGGCCTGCGCCCCGAAGTTGACGAAGCTGCCCGGGCAGCGGTTCTGGGCGTATGAGCCGCAGTTTCATCCTTGGCCTTACCGGCTCGATCGGCATGGGCAAATCGACCACGGCGGCTATGTTCGCCGAGGCCGGGGTGCCGGTCTGGGATGCCGATGCAGTTGTGCACGCGCTTTACTCCAAGGGCGGCGCGGCCGTGGCACCGATCGCCGCGGCCTTTCCGGCCGCGGTGCGCGACGGCTCGGTTGACCGGTCTGCGCTGAAATCCCTTCTCGCCGCCGATAAACAGGCGCTTTCCCGGCTCGAATCGCTTGTGCACCCGCTTGTTGCCGCAGATCGGGCCGCTTTCATTCGTGCCCACGCATCCGCGCCGCTTGTCGTGCTCGACATCCCGCTCTTGTTTGAAACCGGTGCCGATGCGCTTTGCGATGCGACCCTCGTGGTTACCGCAGCGCCCGAGGTGCAGCGCGCCCGCGTGCTTTCCCGCCCCGGCATCACCGAGCGCCAGCTCGACCTGATTCTTGCCCGCCAGCTGCCCGACGCCGAAAAACGCGCCCGCGCCACCCATGTCATCGAAACCCGGAGCCTTGAGCAAACCCGGGCTGCCGTGCAAGACTTGATCGCCAAGCTGCGGAGCACCTGATGCGGGCGATCGTCCTCGATACTGAAACCACCGGCTTTGAGCCCGCCGAAGGGCACCGAATCGTCGAAATCGGCGCGATCGAATTGTTCAACCATCTACCCACCGGGCAAAGCTTTCATCAATACCTCAACCCCGAACGCGCGATGCCAAAAGAGGCATTCGAGGTGCACGGGCTTGGCGACGATTTCTTGCGCAACCAACCGCGCTTTGCCGAAATCGCCACGGCGTTCCTTGAGTTCATCGGCTCAGAAGCCCCGCTCATCATTCATAACGCCGCTTTCGACATGAAGTTTCTCAATGCGGAACTGGTCTGGGCCGGTCTGCCGCAGCTTGCGCCCGAACGCGCGCTTGATACGCTTCTCATCGCGCGCCGCCGCTTTCCCGGCTCGCCCGCGTCGCTCGATGCGCTTTGCCGTCGTTTCGGCATCGACAATTCCAGCCGCGAAAAGCACGGTGCCTTGCTCGACAGCGAAATTCTGGCCGAGGTCTATCTGGAACTGATCGGAGGCCGCCAGCCCGACTTCGGGCTTGCCCCGGCCGCGACCCCGCAAAACGGCGCTCCAGCCCAGACCGATTGGCACCCACGACCGCGCCCCGCCCCCTTGCCCCCACTGCTGACGGCAGAGGAGCTTTCGGCGCACGAAGCCTTTGTCGAGAAGCTTGGTAAGGCCGCGCTCTGGCGCTATTCCTCCTGACGCAGCACCGCGCACTCCGCGCCAAGCCAGGCCTGAAATGCAACCCGGGGCGGATGCCCAGCGTCATCTTTTGGCCAGACCAGATAATAGGCCCCCAAACCGCGCACTGCCCGACCCGCGATCTGTTGAAGCCGACCGTCGGCAATCTCTGATCGCGCCAGAAACTCCGGCAGCAACGCAACCCCGACGCTGCCTATAGCCGCCTGAATCATCGTGGCGAACTGGTCAAACAGCATTCCCCGCGCCGCTGGGGCGACAACGCCGTGCACCTCGAACCACCGCGCCCATGCCGTGGGCCGCGACTCAAGCTGAAGTAGTGGCAACATCGCCAGTTTGCCCGGATCGGCCACCGTATGCGCCGCGCAGAATTCGGGCGCCGCGCAGGCAAGCATGCTTTCGTCAAATAGCTTCATATGCTCCGCGTCTGGCCAGTCCGGCGCGCCAAAATGGATCGCCGCATCGAAACCCTCGCGGGCAAAATCAAACCGTTGCAACCTTGTGCCGATGTTGATCGTAACCCCCGGATGCGCCGCCAGAAACCCCGGCAGCCTGGGTGCCAGCCAGCGCGTGCCGAAGGTCGGCAGTATCGCCAGCGAAAGCGTGCCGCCGCCGGGGTTGGCGCGCAGCCCAAGCGACGCCCGCGCAATCAGGTCCAGCGCCTTGCGTATGTCGCGCGCATAGGCGGTGGCGGCCGTGGTCGGGATCAGCCGTCGCCGCTCGCGGCGGAACAGTTGCATCTCCAGCCGCCCTTCCAGTTGCTGCACCAGTCGGCTTACCGCGCCTTGCGTCAACGAAAGTTCGCGCGCCGCGGCCGCAGTGCTGCCGGTTCGGCACACCGCCTCAAAGGCAGATAGCAGCGCGGTTGAAGGCAGAAAGCGCCTGGGCCGCGAAAGTTCATGCGCTTTATACATATCAAATCGCCAAAAACGGGTTATCGGTAGATCTAAGCGCGTGCGATACACATTGACAACAGCGATTCAGCCCCAAGGCCTCAAATGTCCGCATCGCCTCTGCGCCCGGCTCGCCGCATGGCCAGCATCGGCCTTTCCGAAATCGTTCAGGTCTCCGAGGCCGCCGCCGCGCTCAAGGCTGCGGGGCGCGATGTGATCAGCCTCGGCACCGGCGAGCCTGATTTTCCCACACCGCCGCATGTGATCGCGGCAGCCCACGCCGCAGCCCTAGCGGGTGAGACGAAATATACCGCCACCCAAGGAACGCTGGCGCTGCGCCGTGCCATTGCCACCGCCTGCGCGCGCGATAACGGCTACACCGCCGCGCCCGCCGAAATCATCGTCTCGACCGGCGCGAAGCAGGTCATTTTCAACGCCTTTTTCGCCACTCTGGATGCGGGCGACGAAGTCATCATCGCCGCGCCCTACTGGACCAGCTATTCCGACATGGTCACCATTTGCGGTGGGGTCGCAAAAATCCTTCCCACCACGGCTGCCGATGGCTTTCGCCTGCGCCCCGAGGCGCTGGCAGCGGCGATCACGCCGCGCAGTCGGTGGCTTTTGCTTAATTCACCCGGCAATCCCTCGGGTGCCGTGCTTACAGCCGCCGACCAGGCAGCACTTGCCGAAGTGCTGCGCGCCCATCCGCATGTGGCGGTGCTGAGCGACGAGATCTATCAGCACATCTGCTACACGCCCTTCACCTCGTTTCGCAACGTTGCCCCCGACCTCGCCGACCGCACTTTGGTCGTGAACGGTGTTTCAAAATTCGCCTCGATGACCGGCTGGCGGCTTGGCTGGGGTATCGGGCCCGCGCCGCTGATCAAGACCATGGCCGAGGTGCAGGGGCAGGTGACCTCGGGTGCCTCGTCAATCTCGCAGGCTGCGGCAATTGCCGCCCTGCTTGGCCCGCAAGATTACATCGCCCCACGCCGCGAGGCGTTTCGCAAGCGCCGCGATCAGGTGGTGGCTGCGCTGAATGCCACAGGCCGCCTGCATTGCCCGCTGCCCGATGGCGCTTTCTATGTCTATGCTGATTGCACGCCCTGTTTTGGCCTGACCACAGCCGCAGGCGTTACACTGGCAGATGACGCTGCGTTTTGCGCGCAGCTTTTGGCGCAGGAGGGGGTCGCGGTGGTGCCCGGCCGCGCTTTCGGATTGCCGGGGCACTTCCGCCTGTCCTATGCCTATGATGAAGCCTCGCTCACCCGCGCCTGCACCGCCATCGCGCGCTTTTGCGCCTCGCTCACCTGAGGATCCCATGACACTCAAAGCCAAAGATGCCCCCGATCTTGCCCGCTTCGACTGGGCCGATGCGCTCCGCCTCGATGCGCAACTGACCGAAGAAGAGCGGATGCTGCGCGATGCCGCCCATGCCTACGCGCAGGAAAAGCTCGCACCGCGGGTGACGCAGGCCTACCGCGACGAGGCAACCGACCCGGAGATTTTCCGCGAAATGGGGGAAATGGGGTTGCTGGGCGTCACCGTGCCCGAAGAATACGGCGGCATCGGCGCAGGCTATGTTGCCTACGGGCTGGTCGCGCGCGAGGTTGAGCGGGTGGATTCCGGCTACCGCAGCATGATGTCGGTGCAGTCCTCGCTCGTCATGTATCCGATCTACGCCTACGGTTCTGAAGCGCAGCGCCGCAAATACCTGCCCAAACTCGCCACCGGCGAATTCATCGGCTGCTTTGGCCTGACCGAGCCTGATGCCGGCTCCGACCCCGGCGGCATGAAAACCACGGCAAGGAAGACCGCCAGCGGCTATGTGCTGAACGGCACCAAGATGTGGATCTCGAACAGCCCGATTGCCGACGTGTTCGTGGTCTGGGCGAAATCCGATGCGCATGGCGGCAAGATCCGCGGCTTCGTGCTGGAAAAGGGCCTCAACGGACTGAGCGCGCCAAAGATCCAGGGCAAGCTCTCCCTGCGTGCCTCTGTCACCGGCGAGATCGTCATGCAGAACGTCGAGGTGGGCGAAGACGCGCTACTACCCGGCGTCGAGGGGCTGAAGGGCCCCTTCGGCTGCCTCAACCGCGCCCGCTACGGCATTGCCTGGGGTGTCATGGGTGCGGCAGAAACCTGCTTTCACGCTGCCCGCCAGTACGGGCTCGACCGCAAGCAATTCGGCCGCCCACTTGCCAACACCCAGATTTACCAGCTGAAACTGGCGAACATGCTGAGCGAAATCAACCTCGGCCTGCAAGCCGCGCTGCGCGTCGGCCGCCTTATGGATGAGGCCAATGCTGCGCCCGAGATGATTTCGCTCATCAAGCGCAACAACTGCGGCAAGGCACTCGATATCGCCCGCGCCGCGCGCGACATGCACGGCGGTAACGGTATTTCCGACGCCTTCCCGGTCATGCGCCACATGGTCAACCTTGAAACAGTGAACACCTACGAAGGCACGCATGATGTGCACGCGTTGATCCTCGGCCGCGCCATCACCGGGCTGCAAGCGTTTTTCTGAACAATGCTTCAGATAAAATATCCCCGCCGGAGGCGATCTGCCAAGGGTGCCTCCGGCGGGGATATTTGGACTGAAGCAATCGCATGAACACGAGATACCGATGCCGCGTTCCCAAATCGTCCATGAAAACTTCCTGCGCCGGGTGGCGGCGGGTGATTTGCCGCCGGGCAAGATGCCGACGCCGGGCCTGAGTGCCGCCGAGGCCGTGGCGCTTTTTCATGCGCAATGCACCAGCCGCGCGCTCGACCGCACCAGCCGCGCGATGCAAAAGGCGGGGCAGGGGTTCTATACCATCGGCTCTTCGGGGCACGAGGGAATGGCGGCAGTGGCGGCGGCCCTGCGCCCGACCGACATGGCCTTTTTGCATTACCGCGACGCGGCTTTTCAAATTGCCCGCGCGGAGCAGGTGCCGGGGCAGACGATGACCTGGGATATGCTCCTGTCCTTTGCCTCGTCCTCGGAAGATCCGATTTCGGGCGGTAGGCACAAGGTGCTCGGCTCGAAAGCGCTTTCCATTCCGCCGCAGACTTCGACCATCGCCAGCCATCTGCCGAAAGCGGTGGGCGCGGCCTACAGCATCGGCCTTGCGCGCCGCCGCCCGCCCGAGCACCGCGCGCTTGCCGATGATTCGATCGTGATGTGCAGCTTTGGCGATGCCTCGGCCAACCATTCGACCGCGCAGGGGGCGTTCAACGCCGCCGCCTGGACCTCCTATCAATCGGTGCCGCTGCCGCTGCTGTTTGTCTGCGAGGATAACGGCATCGGCATTTCGACCAAGACCCCAAAGGGCTGGATCGCCGCGAGCCAAGCGGCGCGCCCCGGCGTGAAATACTTCAGCGCCGACGGGCTCGATCTTTATGAGGCATTCGCGGTGGCGCGCGAGGCTGCCGAATATGTCCGTAGCCGCCGCAAGCCGGCCTTCCTGCACTTGCGGATGCTGCGGCTTTACGGCCACGCCGGTGCCGACATGCCCACCACCTACATGCCGCGCGAAGAGGTCGAAGCCGAGGAGGCAAATGACCCGCTCCTGCATTCGGTGCGGTTGCTCGATGCGGCAGGTGCGCTTTCGCCCGAGGCGGCGTTGGGTGTTTACACTGAAACCCTCGCCCGGGTGAACCGCGTGGCTGCCGAGGCCATCACCCGGCCCCGGCTCAAGACCGCCTCGGAGGTGACGGCAAGCATCGTGCCGCCTGCCCGCAGCTCGGCACCGTCAAATGGCCCCGGCGCGCTGGTGCGCGAGGCCGCCTTCGGGCCAGACCTGAAGGCGATGGCCGAGCCGCAGATCATGTCGCGGTTGATCAACTGGGCGTTGACCGACCTCATGCTCGACCATGGCGAGATCGTGCTGATGGGCGAGGATGTGGGGCGCAAGGGCGGCGTCTATGGCGTGACGCAAAAGTTGCAGGCGCGGTTTGGCCCCGACCGGGTGATCGACACGCTGCTGGATGAACAAAGCATTCTTGGCCTCGGTATTGGCCTTGCACATAACGGCTTTCTGCCGATGCCCGAGATCCAGTTCCTCGCCTATCTGCATAACGCCGAAGACCAGATCCGCGGCGAGGCGGCGACGCTGCCGTTCTTCTCGAACGGCCAATACACCAACCCGATGGTGCTTCGGGTTGCGGGGCTTGGGTATCAAAAGGGCTTTGGCGGGCATTTCCACAACGACAACTCGCTTGCGGTGCTGCGCGACATTCCGGGCCTGATTCTCGCTGTGCCCTCAAGTGGGGCCGACGCGGCGCGGATGCTGCGCGAATCTGTGCGGCTGGCGCGCGAGGAACAGCGGCTTGTGGTGTTCGTCGAGCCTATCGCACTTTACCCGATACGCGACCTTGAGAGCGAGAAGGATGGCGGCTGGATGTGTCTCTATCCCGGCCCGGATGAGCGTATTCCGCTCGGCGAGGTAGGCGTGCACGGCGGCGGGCGCGACCTAGCGATTGTCAGCTATGGCAACGGCTATTACCTTTCGCGGCAGGCCGAGGCAGGCTTGCGCGCAAGCGGGGTTGACCTGCGCATCATCGACACCCGCTGGCTTTCGCCGCTGCCGCGCGAAGCTTTGCTTGAGGCGACGCGGGATTGCGCGCAGGTGCTGGTGGTCGATGAATGCCGCCGATCCGGCAATGTCTCCGAGGAATTGATGGCACTCTTTGCCGAGGCCGGTCGCCGCGCCGCACGGATCACCGCCGAAGACAGCTTCATTGCCACCGGCCCCGCCTATGCCGCGACGCTGCCTTCGGCCGCGGGCATCGCGCGGGCGGCGCGCGACCTTCTGGGGGTGAAATGACAACCGCCGTCGTCATCTGCCCCGGCAGGGGCACCTACACCAAGGCCGAGCTTGGCTATCTGGCGCGACATCACGGTGAAAAAGCGGCTCTGTTCGAGCGGTTTGACGCGCGGCGGCGTGCGCTCGGGCAGGAAACACTGGCCGCGCTTGATGGTGCTGCAAGCTATTCTGTCGCTCGCCACACGCGGGGCGACAATGCCAGCGCGCTGATCTATGCCTGCTCGCTGGCCGATTTTCAGGACATTTCCGGGCTTGATATCGTTGCGGTCACCGGAAATTCGATGGGCTGGTATTCAGCGCTTGCCTGTAGCGGCGCTTTGAGCGCCGATGCGGGGTTCGAGGTGGTCAACACCATGGGCACGCTGATGCAGCAGCACCTGATCGGCGGCCAGACGCTCTACCCTTTCACCGATGAAAACTGGAGACCCATTGCGGGCCGCAAGGCAGAGCTTCTGGCGCTGGCCGAAACCACCGCTGCGCGCCCAGGCCATGACCTTGCGCTTTCGATCGACCTTGGCGGCATGCTGGTGCTGGCGGGAAACGAGGCGGGGCTTGCTGCCTTCGAGGCCGCCATTCCGCCGGCACAGGGCCGGTTTCCGATGCGGCTTGCGAACCACGCGGCGTTTCACACCGCGCTTCAGGCCCCGGTCGCCGCAGCCGGGCGCGCGGCGTTACCCGAGGCGCTTTTCCGCCAGCCGACGCTGCCGCTGATCGACGGGCGCGGTGCCATCTGGTGGCCGGGCGCGACCGAGCCCGCCGCCTTGCGCCTCTATACGCTTGGGCATCAGGTCGTCGCGCCTTATGACTTTACGCGCGCCATAACCACTGCCGCGCGCGAATTCGCGCCCGATCTCTTTATCATCACCGGCCCCGGCACAACGCTGGGCGGGGCCGTGGCCCAGTCGCTGATACTCGCCGATTGGGCCGGAATAGACACGAAATCCGCGTTTCAGGCGCGGCAGTCCGCCAGCCCCATCATTGCTTCGATGGGGCTGGCGGACCAGCGCAGCCTTGTCACTCAAAGGGAAAAATGACCATGACCGCCACCCTGTTTGCCAAACTCGAACTGACCGCAGCCGACATCACCGGTGGCACGCTTTTGGTGCAGAGCCCGATCGACGGAGCCGAACTTGCCCGCGTGCACGAAACCGGTGCAGCCGAAATGCCCGCCGTGATCGCCCGCGCCGAAGCCGCCTTTCGCATCTGGCGCGAAGTTCCCGCACCCCGCCGGGGCGAATTGGTGCGGCTTCTGGGCGAGGAACTGCGCGCGGCAAAATCGGAGCTTGGCGCTTTGGTCACCCTTGAGGCGGGCAAGATCACCTCGGAAGGCCTGGGCGAAGTGCAGGAGATGATCGACATCTGCGATTTTGCCGTGGGCCTGTCGCGCCAGCTTTACGGCCTGACCATTGCCTCTGAACGCCCCGGCCACCGGATGATGGAAACCTGGCACCCGATCGGCCCGGTGGCGGTCATTTCCGCCTTCAACTTTCCCGTGGCGGTCTGGTCGTGGAACGCCGCGCTGGCGCTCGTGTGCGGCGACCCGGTGATCTGGAAGCCGTCCGAAAAAACCCCGCTGACCGCGATGGCCTGCATGAAAGTGATGGCGCGCGCGCTCGCCCGCTTTGGCGACGCGCCTGAAGGCCTTGTGCAACTGGTCGTCGGCGGCCCGGCGGTTGGCGAGGCGCTGGTTACCTCGCCCGCCATCGCCGTTGTATCGGCCACCGGTTCCACCCGAATGGGCCGGATTGTCGGGCCGAAGGTGGCGGCGCGCTTCGGCCGCGCCATCCTGGAGCTTGGCGGAAACAACGCGATGATCGTGGCACCTTCGGCGGACCTCGACATGGCGGTGCGTGCCATTGTCTTTTCCGCTGTCGGCACCGCCGGGCAACGCTGCACCAGCCTGCGCCGCCTGATCGCACATAATTCCATTCGCGCTGATCTGGTGGCTCGGCTGACCAAGGCCTACGCCAGCCTGCCCATCGGCGACCCGCGCGCTGCAACAACGCTTATCGGGCCGTTGATCGACCATGGCGCGCGCGACCGGATGCTGAAGGTGCTGGAACAGGCCAAGGCCGAGGGCGGCAAGGTGCATGGCGGTCGCGCGGTCGCCAAAGGCGCGCCGCAGGGGGGTGCCTATGTCGAACCCGCGGTGGTTGAAATGCCGGGGCAAACCGCCGCAGTGCGCGAGGAAACCTTCGCGCCAATCCTTTACGTTCTGGGTTACGACACGCTTGATGAGGCCATTCGACTGCAAAATGACGTGCCGCAGGGGCTTTCCTCGTGCATCTTCACGCTCAACCTGCGCGAAGCCGAGGCCTTTCTTGCCGCGGCCGGGTCTGACTGCGGCATCGCCAACGTCAATATCGGGCCTTCCGGGGCGGAAATCGGTGGCGCATTCGGCGGCGAGAAGGAAACCGGCGGCGGGCGCGAAAGCGGATCAGACGCCTGGAAGGCCTATATGCGCCGCCAGACCAACACCATCAACTATTCCGCGAACTTGCCGCTGGCGCAGGGCGTGAAGTTTGACATCTAGGGAGGATGCGATGAGTTTCAGCAAGATCGCGGTGCTTGGTCTCGGCAAGGTCGGGCACCTTGCCGCCGAACTTCTGGCCGAGGCCGGATTCGACGTGACAGGCATTGACGCGCGCCCCCACGCCGGTCGCTTTCCAAGCCGCCAGGCCGACCTTGGCGACCTGAACGGCATGGAGGCGCTGCTGAAACCCTATCAGGCGGTGCTTTCCTGCCTGCCTTACGCGCTCAACAAAGGCGTTTCGGGCGCGGCGCATGCGCTGGGCATGCATTACTTCGACCTTACCGAAGACGTGCCCACCACCCGACATATCCGCGAACTGGCCAAGACCTCGCGCGGGCTGATGGCCCCGCAATGCGGACTTGCCCCGGGGCTGGTGGGCATCATCGGTGCCGATCTGGCCGCGCAATTCGAGCGCGTGCGCTCGATCCGGCTGCGGGTGGGGGCGCTGCCGCAAAACCCTACCGGACTACTGGGTTATGCCTTCAACTGGTCGCCCGAGGGCGTGGTCAACGAATACCTCAACGATTGCGAGGTGATCGAGGAGGGCCAGCAAAAGACCGTCTCGGCAATGGAATGGCTTGAAACCGTCTAT
Source organism: Phaeovulum sp. (assembly GCF_030684035.1). GTDB lineage: Bacteria > Pseudomonadota > Alphaproteobacteria > Rhodobacterales > Rhodobacteraceae > UBA6213. Next base: position 55,931 of record NZ_JAUXPI010000012.1, read on the forward strand.
GTCAACGGCACCCGGCTTGAGGCCTTCACCACCTCTGGCGGGCTTGGCACCATGTGCGAAACCTATGCGGGCCGCATCGAGAACCTCGATTACAAGACCATGCGCTACCCCGGCCATGTCGAGCTGATGAACTTCTTCTTCCACGAACTCCTGATGCGCGAAAACCGCGCCGAGGCAGGCCGCATCCTCACCAACGCCAAGCCGCCGGTCGAGGATGATGTGGTTTACCTGCATGTCGCCGCCGAGGGTTGGCAGGCGGGGCAATTGCGCCGCAAGGAATATGTGCGCGCCTATCGCCCGATCTCCATCGGCGGCCGCGCGCGCACCGCGATAGCCTGGACCACATCAGCCTCGGTCGTCTCGGTGATCGAGATGGTGCGCGCAGGGGCTTTGCCGCAGCAGGGTTTCCTCAAGCAAGAGGAAATCCCCTTCGCGCCCTATCTGGCAACGCGCACCGGGGCTTTGTTCGCCTGATCGGCGCGCGCCAGCCAAAGCGCCCCCGCCAACGCATCGCCCAGCGGCTCTGCCCTTGGCCAGCGCCCGCCCAGGCGCGCGGCGAAGACCGGGCCGAGCCCGCCCATGAACACGACCGGCAGCGGCCCGGCAGGCGGCTGCAAAAGCCCGATCGCCGCAGCCACCTCGGTATCGGCCTCTCGCATCAGCGCCTGTGCGGCGGCATCATCGCTTTCCACCAGCCTTGGTGCCAGCGCCGCAAATTCGGCGGGGGTTGCCTGCGCGGCAAACTGCACCACGCCCGCTGAACTGCCAAATTCAGTCACTATTCCCGCCAAAAGCGGCGTCTGCGGTGTATGGCCATCCACCGCTCGCAGCGCGCGGGCCAATAGCGCCCGGCCCAACCACGCGCCACCACCTTCATCGCCCAGTATCAGCCCCCAACCACCTGCGGAGCGAATTTCGCCGCCCATCTGGCGCGCGAACACCGACCCGGTGCCGAGCACGGCAACGATGCCTGCGTCATCGTGAAACGCGCCCTTCACCGAGGTCAGAACATCGCTTTCAATGCGGACCCGGGCAAAGGGCAGCCGCGCTGCAAGGACTCCTGCCGCAACGTTTGCCCCCGCCAGCCCGAGAACCGCAACCACCTCGGCGGGCACGCAAACCCCCGCCATCGCTTGCGCTGACGCCACCAAAACATTGGCAAGCGCAGCCTCGGCATCGGTGCAGACATTAGCAGGCCCGGCGATGCCCCGGCCCAACACACGGCCAGACGCATCAGCCAGAACCGCGCGGCAGCCGCTGCCCCCGCCATCAATGCCCAGATAGAACAACGCGCACCTCCCCCTCACGATAGCAGCGGGCGCGCAAAAGGCTAGAGAACGCGGTTCCAGAGATTTTCGAGCCGCTCCTGCCTCCCGGACCGCGGCACCGGGTTCAGTCCCTCGGCCAGAACCCGCGCGTGGATGCTTTCAAGCGTGCCGCTTTTCAGCATCGCCTTGGCGGCGGGCGCATCCCAGCCCGCGTAGCGCGCGCGCCGGGCCGCCTCAAGCGCGTCGCCTTCCAGCATCGCCGCCGCTGCCTTGAGTGCCCGCGCGCAGACATCCATCGCGCCGACATGCGCCAATATCAGGTCTGCGGGATCAAGGCTCTGCCGCCTTATCTTGGCGTCAAAGTTGGTGCCGCCGCTGGCAAAGCCGCCCGCCCGCAATACCTCGTAATAGGCCATGGCGGTTTCGGGCACGTTGTTGGGGAACTGGTCGGTATCCCAGCCGCTCTGGTAATCGTTCCGGTTCATGTCGATCGAACCGAATATGCCAAGGCTCGCGGCGAGCGCGATTTCATGCTCGAACGAATGCCCCGCCAGAATCGCGTGGCCCTGCTCGATGTTCACCTTGACCTCTGCTTCAAGGCCGAAGCGGCGCAGAAAGCCGTAAACCGTGGCCACGTCATAGTCGTACTGGTGCTTGCTCGGCTCCTGCGGCTTCGGCTCGATCAGGATTGCGCCGTTGAAGCCGATCTTGTGCTTGTATTCCACCACCATCTGCAGGAACCGCCCCATCTGCTCCGCCTCGCGGCCAAGATCGGTGTTCAGCAGCGTTTCATAGCCCTCGCGCCCGCCCCAGAGCACATAGTTCGCCCCGCCAAGTTTCATCGTCGCGTCCATGCAGGTCTTCACCGTGGCCGCGGCATAGGCAAACACCTCGGGGTCGGGGTTGGTGGCGGCACCCGACATATAGCGGCGGTGGCTGAAAAGGTTGGCGGTGCCCCACAGAAGCCGGGTCTTTTGCCGCTCCATCTTGGCGGCGAAATATTCAACGATTTCTTCAAGATTGCGCGTCGATTCGGCGAAACTCGCGCCTTCCGGGCGCACGTCGGCATCGTGGAAACAAAAGAACGGCGCGCCGAGAATTTCGAACATCTCGAAAGCGACATCGGCCTTGCGCCTGGCGTGCTGCATCGTGTCGCCGAACCAGGGCCGCTCGAAGGTCTGCCCGCCAAAGGGGTCGCCGCCCGGCCAGGCGAAGCTGTGCCAATAGGCCACGGCAAAACGCAGATGATCTTCCATGCGCCTGCCCAGCACCACCTCGTCGGGGTTGTAGTGCCGGAATGCAAAATCGCTCTGGCTTTGCGGCCCCTCATAGCGGACCTGCGGGATACCATTGAAGAAGTCGGTCATGTCAGTCCCTTTATTGCGGCCTGCGCCGCGCGAAACCGCGCGTGGCCCTCATCAAACGCCTGAGCCAGTGCAAAAACAGGCTCTATTACATGCGAAATGGGTGGGCAGGTGGCAATTTCGGCACCCGCGCCGGTGGCGGCCATCAGCGCCAGACGGGCCGCGCCAAAGGCACCGCCAAAATCGCCCGCGACCGGCACCGAAACCGGCGTGCCAAGTGCCGTGGCAATCGCTGCAAGCCAGTAGTCCGACCGCGCACCGCCGCCCACCGCCAGAAGGCTCTCGATCCGCGTGCCGGTAGCGGCCAAGGCATCGCGGCAATCGCGCAGCGCGAAGCTCACGCCCTCCAGCACCGCCCGCGTCGCCGCCTCGCGGTTGGTCGCATGCTCAAGCCCGATGAAGGCACCGCGAATGGCAGCATCGTTCAAGGGCGTGCGCTCGCCGCCGAGATAGGGCAGAAACCGGGTCTTGCCCGGTGCCCGAAGCGGCCCGAGCGCCCCGGTCAACTGCGCCGCGTCGCTGCCGACAAAGGCCGCAAACCAGTTCAGCGCATCCGCCGCCGCCAGAATCACCCCCATCTGGTGCCACTTGCCCGGCAGGGCGTGGCAGAACGTGTGCACGGCGGTCGCCGGGTCGGGCTGATAGCTATCGTTCGCGGCGAAAAGCACGCCCGAAGTGCCGAGGCTGACAAAGGCCTGCCCCGCACGCACGACGCCAACGCCTACTGCCGAAGCGGCATTATCGCCGCCGCCGCCCGCCACAACCACGCCCGCGGGCAGGCCAAAGCGCATCGCCAGTTCGGGCCGCAAGGCAGCCGACACCGCCGAACCCTCCACCAGCCGCGGCATCTGTGCGCGGCTCATCCCGGTTGCGGCCAGCAACGTATCGGACCAGTCGCGCCCGGCGCAATCGAGCCAGCTTGTGCCCGCGGCATCCGACATATCCGCGACATGCTCGCCGGTCAGCCACAGCCTGAGATAATCCTTTGGAAGCAGCACTTTGGCGACGCGGGCAAATACTTCCGGCTCATGCCGCGCGACCCAGACGAGTTTCGGTGCGGTAAAGCCGGGAAATACGATATTGCCGGTAATCGCCCGAAAGCGCGGGTCGGCATCAAGCTCTGCCGCCTCGGCATGGGCGCGGGTGTCGTTCCAGAGGATGCAGGGCCTGAGCACATCATCCGACGCAGACAAAAGCGTTGCACCATGCATCTGGCCTGAAAGCCCGATGCCGCGCACGGCCCGCAACCCATGCGCCGAAAGCGCGCCGAGAACCGACTCCGCAGCCCCGATCCAGGATGCAGGCGATTGCTCCGACCAGCCCTCGGCAGGGCGCGAAACGCTCAGCGGCGCAGATGCCTCGGCCAGAACCCGCTGCGCATCGTCGATCAGCAGGCCCTTAAGCCCCGATGTGCCGAGATCCAGCCCGATATACATCAGCGCGCTCGATCCGGCATCTTGCCCAGAATGATCATGCCCAGAATGTCTTCGTCGGTCACATCGGCCACATTCACCGTGCCGACCAGCTGCCCGTTCTTCATCACGCTGGCGCGGTCGCAAAGTTTCATCACGTTGTGAATATCATGCTCGATAAGGAATATCCCGAGGCCCTGCGCCTTCAGTTCCTGAATGAGTTCTGCCACCATGTTCGTTTCCTGCGGGCCAAGCGCCGCAGTGGGCTCGTCCATGATCAGGATGCGCGCGTTGAAATAGACCGCCCGCGCAATGGCAACAGATTGCCGCTGCCCGCCCGAAAGCGCCTTTACCGGATCCTTGAACTTGCGGAAGTTGGGGTTTAGCCGCGCCATGATCTTGCGGGTCTCGGCCTCCATCTTCGCGTCATCGACAAAGCCCATCGGCGTCACCAGCTCGCGCCCGAGAAACAGGTTCGAGGCGGCATCGAGGTTATCCGCCAGCGCCAGTGTCTGGTAGATGGTCTCGATGTTGAACGCGCGGGCATCGCGCGGGTTATGGATCTCCACCATGTCGCCATCGATCAGAATCTCGCCGGCGTCGGCCTGATAGGCCCCCGACAGACATTTGATCAGCGTCGATTTGCCGGCGCCGTTATGGCCCAGAAGGCCGACAACCTCGCCTGCGTGCAGATCGACCGTGACGTGATCGACCGCCTTGATGCCGCCGAAGGCAATCGAGATGTCGCGCAGTTCGACAAGGGGCGCGTTCATATCTTTTCTCCCGTGCGCTTGCGATACTGGATGTCGATCCAGACCGCGAGAACCAGCACAAGGCCCACAATGATATTCTGGAAGGGCGCATCCACCCCCACCATCGCCATGCCCGATTGCAGGCTCTGCATGATCACGGCACCCAGAATGGCCCCGTAGATGGTGCCGATGCCGCCCGAAAGCGCGGTGCCACCAATCACTGCTGCCGCGATAACCCGCAATTCATCCAGCGTGCCGATGTCGTTGGTGTGGTTGGCCAGCCGTGCCTGCGCCACCACCGCCGAGAGCGCACACAAAAAGCCCATCAGCGCGAAAACCTTGACCGTGAGCATCCGGGTGTTGATGCCGGAAAGCTCGGCAGCATCAGGGTTGCCGCCGGCCGCAAAGATGTAGCGCCCAAACCGGGTGCGCCGCGCAATCACGGTCATCGCGATCGCGACCAGCACGAGGATCAGCACCGATATCGGCAGGCCAAAGGCCTCGCTGTAGCCTTCTGGCAGCGCCTCGCCGCGGGCCTCGAAGGTGCGCCGCAGGCGGCCTACAGGAATTTCGTAAGCGTTGACAACGGCCACAAAACCCATGATTGCGCTGATCGCAATTGCCGCCAGCGCAAATTCCGCCCAGACCGGCTTTACCGGAAACCCGTGCCTCAGCCTGTCGGCGCGCGCGCGCCAGAGCGCCCAGATCGCGCTTGCCACCGCCAGCCCGCCAAGCCCCCATGAGATGGTGTCGCCCAGGGTGCCTTCGACGCCCCCGAACAGCATGAATTTGTCATCAAGCGGCCCCAGCGTCTGGCCGCTCGTCAGATACCAGCCGACGTTACGCCAAACCAGCAGCCCGCCGAGCGTGACGATGAAGGCCGGAATGCGCTGATAACCGATCAGCCAGCCGTTGAAGGCACCAATCGCGGTGCCCGCCGCCAGCCCTGCCAGAATCGTGATCGGCGCGATCATCGGGTGGCCAATGCCAAGCCCCAGCGTCTTCGGCAACAGCCAGACCTGAAGCACGCCCATCACCGCCGAAGCCGTGGCCAGCACCGCGCCAACCGAAAGGTCGATGTGCCGGGTGACAATCACGAACACCATGCCGGTTGCCATGATCGCAACACTCGCGGTCTGGATCGACAGGTTGAAAAGGTTGCGCGGTGTCAGGAATCGCCCGTCCGCCAGCCAGGCCAAGGGGTTGAGCACGAATGTCGCCTGCGCGTCGCTGCCGGTCTTGAGCTGAAAGGTGAGGCAGATCACCACCAGCGCACCGATCATGCCCAAGAGCCGGGAATCGATCTCGATTTTCTGCAACAGATTGCGCTTGCCCTGCTGGGGGGCTGCGTTGGGGGCCGCGTCGGTCATAAAGCTATCCCGTTCAGTGCCGCACGGGCGGCATATGGCTGCGCCCCGGCATGAAAGCCGGGGCGCATTCTGAAACTCAAAGGATCAGTTGCAGGGTGCCGGGCCTGCGGTCACGCCCTGGCAGAGCGCTTCTTTGGTGATCCAGCCCGCATCGACAACCGCCGAAAGGTTGTCTTTTGTGATCGGCATCGGCGCGAGGAACAGCGAGTTCATCGTGGTGCCGGCCGGCGAGGTCCAGGCTGCCGCACCGGCTACGGTTGCGTTCTTGTCGCCCGCCAGTGCCACCGCAATTTCCGCGGCCGCGCGGCCAAGCTCACGCGCATCTTTCCAGACCGAAACCGTCTGGGTGCCAAGCGCCACACGGTTCAGCGCCGCATGATCGCCATCTTGCCCGGAAACCGGAACCACCATGCCCTGCGCGCTCAGCGCTGCGACCGAACCACCGGCGGTGCCGTCGTTCGAGGCAACCACGGCATCGACCTTGTTGTTCTGCGCGGTCAGGATCTGCTCCATGTTGCGCTGGGCGTTGGCGGGCAGCCAGCCATCGGTATAGGCTTCGCCGACAATCTTGATCGCGCCCGAATCGATTGCGGCTTGCAGCACTTCTTGCTGGCCGCCACGCAGGAAATCGGCGTTCGGGTCGGTCGGCGAACCTTTGATCATGACATAGTTGCCGGTCGGCGCGGCGGCCAGAACGGCGCGGGCCTGCATCCGGCCCACTTCGACGTTGTCGAAGGTAAGGTAGAAGGCGCGCGCGTCTTCGATCAGGCGGTCATAGGCAATGACCGGAATTCCTTCATCGGCGGCAGCGGTCACTGCCGGAACGATCGCCTGCGTATCTTGCGCGAGAATGATGAGCGCATCGACACCCTGCGCCATCAGGCTTTCGATGTCGGAAAGCTGCTTGGCCGAGGAAGACTGCGCGTCAGCCGAAACATAAACCGCACCCGCGGCGGCCAGCGCGGCCTTGATCGCGGCTTCGTCGGTTTTCCAGCGCTCTTCCTGGAAGTTCGACCACGAAACGCCGACGGTGATCTGCGCAAGGGCCGATGTGGTAAACCCGGCCGCAATGACTGCGGCCAGCAAAAGGGTCTTTTTCATGTCTTCCTCCCAAAGTAAGGCCATACAGGCCCCGCCCGGCGGATTCGCCGGAATAGGCGAATACTTGGAGGAATAATTTTAGTTGTCAAAATAAAAATGACAGGACACTGTGGAAATCTAGGCTCCAACGCCGGGATAATGCTGCGCAGCGGCTAAGGGCGGGCTGAGAACGTGCCGCAGGTGCATAGTTTTGTTAGGGGAGTGAACTAAAATGGCCAGCTTGTCGGTCGAGAGAAAGCGACTTGGCGGTGGCGCACCGGGGTGCGGGCCGCTGATTCCGCCACTTTCGGAAACCACGCGCCCGCTGCGCCAGCAGATATTCGATCGCGTCCGTGCCGCGGGGCTGATCGCCCGCGTGCAACTGGCCAAGGAGCTTTCGATCAGCCCGGCCTCGGTGACCACGCTCACTTCCGAGCTTATCGAGCGCGGATTTCTTGAGGAAGTGCAGGCGCGGCGCGAATCCGACACCGTGCGCGGCCGCCCGACGGTAGCGCTCGGGGTGCGGGCGGCGGCGCATTTTGTTGCGGGAATCAAGTTGTCCGACCGCGAACATACCGCCGTTGTAGTCGATTTCGCGGGTAACCTGATCGCAGGCGAGGCGATATCGCGCCAGCCGGGGGCGATGCTGCTTGCCGACATCGTCGGTGCCACCGAAACCCTGCTCGACCGGGTCTGCGCCAAGGCCGGTGTGCCGCGCGCCAACCTTTCGGCGGTGGGGCTCGGGGTGCCGGGTTTTGTCGATTGCCCGGCGGGCGTCGTGCACTGGTCGCCGGTGCTGACAGATCACCATGTGCCGCTTGCCGCGGCCGCGTCGCAGCGCCTCAACCTTCCGGTGCATATCGACAATGACGCGAACCTCGTCACGCTGGCGGAGCTTTGGTTTGGTGCCGGGCGGCGGCTTTCGGATTTTGCCGTGGTCACCATCGAGCATGGTGTCGGCATGGGTTTTGTCATCAACCACCGCATTTTTCGTGGCTCGCAGGGCATGGGCATGGAGCTTGGCCATACCAAGGTGCAGCTCGATGGCGCGCTGTGCCGCTGCGGCCAGCGCGGCTGTCTTGAAGCCTATGTCGCCGACTACGCGCTGGTGCGCGAGGCACAAACCGCGCTCAATCTGTCCCACCGCGAGAACCAGAGCGTTGGCGCGCTGCTCGAAAGCCTTTTCGACCATGCCAAGGCTGGCAACAGTGCCGCACGGTCGATCTTTCATCGCGCCGGGCGCTATCTGGCGCTGGGGCTGGCGAATGTGGTCAATCTGTTCGACCCCGAGCTCATCATCCTCTCGGGCGAGCGGATGCGGTACGATTATCTTTACGCCGAAGAAACGCTGGATGAGATGCGGGCAATGATGCTCAACACCGGCCGCCCGACCCCGCGGATCGAGACCCACGCCTGGGGCGATCTGCTCTGGGCACATGGTGCCGCCGCATTGGCGCTGCACGAGGTTTCCGACGGCCTGCTGTGCCCGCCTCGGGAAATGGCCGCACAATGAGGGCGCTTGCAGCAGTGCTTCTGGCGTTTCCGGCAGGCGCAGAGCCGCTTTTCGTCAACGATGCACCTCTTTCGCCCACCCACGTCTATGCCGGCGGATGGGAGCATTTCGTCGGTGGCGGCGTGGCGGTGTTCGACTGCAACGGCGATACGCGCCCCGACCTCTTCGTGGCGGGCGGCGAGAATCCGGCGACGCTGCTGGTCAACCTCTCAGAACCGGGGGCAAATCTGCGCTTCACTTCGGGTGAGATCGCGGCGATGACCGGCGTGACCGGTGCCTACCCGCTCGATATCGACAGCGACGGCCTGATCGATCTTGCGGTGCTGCGGGTCGGCCCGAACCTGCTGCTGCGCGGCGAGGGTGGTTGCCGATTTTCCGATGCCAGCGCTGAGTGGGGCCTTGCACCCCGTGATGCCTGGACCACGGCCTTTACCGCCACATGGGAAAATGGCGCGAAGCTGCCCACGCTGGTTTTCGGCAACTACGTTGACCGCAGCAACCCGAACGGCCCGTTCCAAGCCTGCGATGAGAACGAGGTTTATCGCCCCGAAGACCGCAAATATGGCGCGTCAGAGCCGCTTTCACCGGGATACTGCGCGCTCTCGATGCTGATTTCCGATTGGCAGCGCCGTGGCACTGCCGAGCTGCGCATCTCCAACGACCGACACTATTATGTGCGCGGCGGTTATGAGCAGATGTATCGCCTGAACCCACTGGCCGAGCGCGCCGACTGGCCGCATGTCTCGCTTTGGGGCATGGGCATAGCCAGCCGCGACATCACCGGCGATGGCCTGCCCGAAGTGATGATGACCTCGATGGGTGACCAGCTTTTGCAGTTCAATCGGGGTAGCGGATTCGAAAACGCACCCTATGCGCTGGGCACCTATGCGCAGCGCCCCTATCTGGGCGATGATGGTCGCCCCTCTACCGGCTGGCACGCCGAATTCGGCGACATCGACAATGACGGGCTTCAGGATCTGTTCATCGCCAAGGGCAACGTCGATCAGATGCCCTCGAATGCCATCCACGACCCCAACAACCTGCTGATGCAGGGACCGGACGGGATTTTCCGCGAACAGGGTGACGCGGCGGGTGTTGCCACAAGCGAGCGCTCGCGCGGCGGGGCGCTGGCCGATCTGAACGCCGACGGGCTGCTTGACCTTGTCGTGGTCAACCGCCGCGCAGCCTTGGAGATCTGGCGCAACACCAGCACAAATACCGGCAATTGGGCCGAAATAGAGCCTGTTATGGCTGGCACAAACCGCCGAGCCGTGGGTGCCTGGGTCGAGCTTCGCGCGGATGGAAAGGTGCAGGCCGCCGAGATCACGGTTGGCGGTGGCCACGCTGGCGGGCAGGCGTTGCCGGTCCATTTCGGTCTCGGCGCTGCCGCCAAGGCAGAGGCGCGGGTGATCTGGCCGGACGGAACCTTGGGCGATTGGCACGCCATCACCATGAACGCGGTCAATCGGTTGATGCGATAGCCGGGGTTTTACAGCCCCGTTTCGCCCCGAAGTGTCTTTCCACAGGGAAGCAACTAGCGGTCCACCGGCAGGCCGGAGGGAACCGACGCGGGGATGCCGAGGCGGCCCGCAATTGCCGCCGGGTCGGTCAGACTGTCGAGAAAGGCCAGAATCGAGCCGATTTCAGCGGTCGAGAGTGGTCGAAGCGGGGTTGCGGCGGCGGCGATTGCGGCAGTTTCCGTGGCGCTGTCCAGCACCGCCCAGTCGGGCTTGGAATCGGGCAGCGCGGGCAGCAGCGCGTTGCGGGCATAACCTGCAAGCGCCCCCGGCTGGCCATGGCTGGCGAGAAACTCAGCGAGTGTTCCATGCGCCCCGGCGTGCCCCCAGGGGCCGGTCCCGGTCACGTTGCGCAACGAGGGGGTGCGGAAGGCATAAAGGTCAGATGCCTGCCCGGTCACCCGAAACCTGCCCTCGTCGCGGCTGTGGCTCTCAAACCGCTCGGCCTTGCCGGGGCCGAGTTGCGGCGCGGCCATGGCGTGAAATCGGTGGTCTGTCTGGAACGGCCCGGAATGGCACTCGGCACAGCCCGCTGCGCCATAGAAAAGCTCCATCCCCGCTGCCGCCTCGACCGACAAATCCGCCGTGCCGCGCAAAAAGGCGTCAAACGGGCTTGAATCCGACCGCCACTCTTGCGCGACAAAGGCGGCGACGGCGTTCGAGATATCGGTAAAATCAATTGCGCGGCCAGCACCGATTTCGGCTGAAACAGAGCCGAATTTGGTGGCATATTCCGGGATTGCCGCAACCCGCGCCGCGATGATGTCCCATGCCCCGCCCGCGCCGGTGATGCGGCCCGAACGCACCGCCTTGGCCACATCGTTTTCGCTGTAGTGCCCGGCCATCTCATCGGATGAAAGCACCGGAAACATGGTCTGCGCCGACAGAACCGAGGCAAAGCCGGTTACCATCTCGTCATCCATCGGCGTACGAATGCCAGATCGGCGCGCCGGGTCCGCCTCGATGCGGCCATCATGAAAGAGCCGGGTGAATTCCAGCGCGCCGAGGTTGAAGAGCGCGGGCGAATTGCGCGGAATGCGCAGTTCGGGAATGTTCTCGGTGCCAATGTGGCGTTCCGGCCCAAGACCGGTCGCGCCCTCACCAAGCCCAAGCGGCAGACCGTCCGAGGTGGCAAAGCGCGGGTGGTGGCAGGTGGCGCAGGCGATATTGCGGTTGCCCGACAGGATCGGGTCGTAGAACAAAAGCCAGCCAAGCCGCGCCTCGGCGGGGTTCAGCGCGCCGTAATCGGCATCGCGCACGGGTTCAGGCAGCTCGGCAAGCGCCGGGGAGGCGAGCAGAAAAAGCGCCGCTGACCACTTCATGCCCGCTCCTCGGATGACTGTGCCCAGAGGTTGATCGCCTCGTCCTGCGCATGGCGGTCAATCTCCGCAAGCTCATCGTCGGTGAAATCGAGCCGCCCGAGCGCCCCCACACAATCGCGCACCTGTTCGGGCCGCGAGGCACCGATCAACGCCGAGGTGATGCCACCGCCGCGCAGCACCCAGGCCAGTGCCATTTGCGCCAGCGTCTGCCCGCGCGCCTCGGCAATCCGGTTCAGCGCCCGGACCTTTTCGATTGCCCTGGTCGAGAGCATGCGCTGATCGAGGCTCTTGCCCTGCGCCGCGCGGCTGTCTTCGGGCACGCCGCGCAGATATTTGCTGGTCAGTATCCCTTGCGCCAGCGGCGTGAACGCGATGGAGCCAACGCCAAGCTCGGCAAGAGTTTCGCGCAGCCCGTCGCGCTCGACCCAGCGGTTGATCATGTTGTAGCTCGGCTGGTGAATCAGCAAAGGCGTGCCAAGATCTTTCAGGATCGCCATCGCCTCCCGGGTTCGGGCGGAATTGTAGCTTGAAATCCCCGCGTAAAGCGCGCGCCCCGACCGCACGATCTGGTCAAGCGCGCCCATTGTCTCTTCCAGCGGGGTTTTCGGGTCGAAGCGGTGCGAATAGAAGATATCCACATAATCGAGCCCGAGGCGCTTCAGCGAGGCATCGCAGGACGCGATCAGGTATTTGCGGCTGCCCCATTCGCCGTAAGGCCCGTTCCACATCTGATAGCCCGCCTTGGACGAGATGATCAGCTCGTCGCGCAGCCCGGCAAAATCGGTGCGGAGAATCTCGCCAAAGGCCTCCTCGGCGCTACCGGGTGGCGGCCCGTAGTTGTTGGCAAGGTCGAAATGGGTAATGCCATGGTCAAAGGCAGTGCGGCAGATGGCCTGCTTGGTGGCGTGCGGCGTATCGTGGCCGAAGTTGTGCCAAAGCCCGAGCGAGATTGCGGGCAAGCGAAGGCCAGATGCCCCGCAGCGGTTGTAGATCATCGACTCATAACGGTTTTCGGCGGGAACGTAGCGCATCTGAACCTCCGGCTTGTTGGCGTTAGCAGACCACAGCCGCGCCGCCATCGCAAGTTGCGCCCGCGTCGCAAGCCGCTAAGCTGGCGTACGCACAGGATGGGGGCAGTTTTGCGCCGGGGCTGGGGTATTATCACGCGCATGGCGCGCCGCATCAGCGAAGCGCAGATGGGGTTGATCGCGGCCGGCGTGGCGTTTTACGCGATGTTCGCGGTGTTTCCGGCAATGACCGCGACCATCGCGCTCTGGAGCCTGGTTGCCGATCCGGCGGCGATTGCAGCCTATATGGGCGTGGCACAGGAGTTTGTGCCGCACGAAGCGTGGAAACTTCTTTCCGATCAGATCGCCGCACTTCTCGCGGGGCCTCGTGCCACAATCGGTTGGGCAAGCCTGGTGTCGCTGCTTATCGCCCTTTACGCGGCGCGCGCCGGGGTCGAGGCGCTGGTGCAGGGCCTCAATGTCATTCACGGCTCCGCCCAGCATTCAACGCTGCGAAGCTTTGCGCTCGGCTATGGGCTGACCATGGCGCTGGTCGCGGCAACATTGCTTGCCCTCGCCACCGTGGTTCTGGTGCCGCTGGCGCTGGCATTTCTGCCGTTCGGGCCGCTGCGCGCCTGGCTGCTTTCAGAGTTGCCCTGGGCGGCGGCGTTTCTGTTGGTGTTGAGCGCGCTCTGGGTGCTCTACCGCTTTGGCCCTTCGGGTGAGGCGCGCCGCGCGCGTTGGGTCAGCCCCGGCGCGGTTCTGGCGGCTCTGGCATGGTCTGGCGCGTCGCTGGCATTTTCCTATTACCTCGCGCATTTCGGAACCTACAACCGCATCTATGGATCGCTTGGGGCGGTCATCGCGCTGATGATGTGGTTCTACATCTCGGCCTATGCCGTGCTTTTGGGGGCCGCGCTCAACGCCGAAATGTCGCGGCGTCAGTAATCGCGCTCGAAATAAAGCCCAAGACCGCTGCTGCCGTCGGCACCAAGCGTGCCACGCGCGGTCAGGCTGGGGGTGAGATCGAGGTTCAGGTTCACCTCGGCCTTGCCGTCGCTGCCCAAGGTCACATCGGTATATAGGTTGTCCGAAAGATATTTGCCCAGCCGCAGTGCAGCCCCGCCCTCGGCATCGGTCGCAAGGTCAAGATCATCAAGCCCGAAGCTCTGGCGCAGGCGGCCCATCAGCCCCTCGCCGCCCTTGCCCGCAAGCTGCGCCACCGCTTGCGCCATCTGCACCGCCTGCAACGGCGAAAGCGTGTCTATTCCACGGGAAAACAGCAGCCGCGCCAGTACTTCGTCTTGCGGCAGATCGGAAGTTGAGCTGAGCCGCAGCACGGGTGCCGTCGCTTCGCCTTCAAGGGTGATCGTGGCGGTAATGCCCGCCGCTGCGGTGGTGGCGGAAAAGCGTATCCACGGGGACAGCGCGCCTTGCAACTGTACCTGCCCTTCGGTCAGCGTGAAGCGCCTGCCAAGAATGTCGAGCCTGCCCCGGATCAGGTCGAACTGCCCCGAAGTCTGTACCTCGGCACTGGTTCCGCCCATACGCAGTGCCCCGCCCAATTCTGCATCAAGCCCCCGGCCGCGCACGAAGATGCGCCGAGGTGCCGCAACCGCGATATCAAGCTGAAAGACCGCGTCACCGCCCCGCGCGCCACTGCCGCCAAGCAGCCCGGCGCGGCGGCGGGTGGTGTTGACCTCGGCGGGTGCGCCCAGATGCGTCACATCGGGCAGCGCCACCAGCGCGGCGGCCTCGGGCAGGCGCAATTCGGTCTGCGCCAGCGAAAGGGCACCTGAAATCAGCGCGCCTCCGGCCAAAGCGCCGCTGACCGAAAGATTGCCGTCAAGGCGGGTATCGTAAAGCTCGGGGTCGCGAAGTGGCACGCCTTGCAGCACCAGCGCGATCTCTGCAAGGAACGGCGGCCGAAGCGCCACCGGGCCGCTTGCCCGCAAGACCCCGCCGCCGATGGCACCGCTTGCCTCAATCTCGGCGCGCCCGGCCACCAGATCGGCAGTCAGGGCGATATCCTGCACCGCAAGCCCGGGGCCGGGGTCGGCAAAGCGCAACCCGCGCGCACTCACCCGCCCCGAGAGCGCGTTGAGCGAGGGCGTGCCGCGCAGATGCAGATCAAACCCGAGCGGACCTTGCAGGCTGCGCGGCGCAACCAAGCGGTTCAGCAGCGCCGCCTCGGCGCGCCCCGAAATCGCCAGATCGACGCTCGCAAGATCGGCGGCGACGGGCCCCGAGATTGTCGCGGCGCTGCCGCCCGGACCCTCGGCAGTAAGGATCAGCGCGTAGCCATCGGCGACCCGCTGCACCTGCCCGGAAACCGTGGCAGCCCCCGGAAATGCGGGCGCGAACAGCGCCATATCGGCAAGCCGGGCGCTCAGCCCGCGGGCCCCGCTGGTGTCGGTCGCACCAAGTTCCGCGGCAAACTGCGGGTTCGCAAGTTCGACCGCACCAAGCGCAAAGCCCGCATCACCCTCCAGCACGGTGAAGGCAAGTACGCTGTCGCCCGCCAGCAGCCGATCGGTCGTCGCGTCGCCGATGCCAAGCCCGCTGCCGACCCCCTCGACCGTCATCACCCGCGCGCCCGGGGCACCGGAAAGCCGCGCATCGGCGTTCAAGGCACCCTGCCAGCCGCGCCCGATCATGCCGAGATCGGGCATTGCAAAATGGGCGGTCGCTCTGGTCTCATGGCTTTGCAGCAAGGCCTCGGCCTGCGCCGAAAACCCGCGCGCATCAACGCCAAGCGCAAGCGTCATGCCGCCCGCATCGCGCTCTGCCACCACCCGCAGCCGCGAGCCGCCAGCCAGCAGCCGGTCAAGTTCCGCCGGCCCGGTCCTGAGGTCGATGCCCAACAGCGCGGTTTCCAGAAACAGGCTGCCATCCAGCGGCATGTACCAGCCCTCGACCACACCCTCGATCCGCCCGCCAAGCCTGCGCCCCGCCAGATCGGAAAACCGCGCCAGATCGGGGTGGCTTACGCGCGCTGAACCGCCCAGCCGGGTTTCCAGACCCGCCCCGGTCACCTCGGCAGACCCCGAAAGCACGGCCCCGCCCGCGTTCAGGCTAAGCACTGGCAGCATCAGCCCCGTACCCTGCCGCCACGAAAACTGAACCTGCCCGCGCAGCCCCTCGGCCAGCACCAGTGCAAGCGCCGGGTCGGCGGTGGCAATGCCGCTGGCGGCGAAATTGAAAGCGCCAGTGATTTCGGCAGCCGTCCCCTGCGCCACCCGCCCCGAGCCGGTCAGATCAAGCGTCGCAACCTGTCCTGCTGCGCGCCGCAGCCCGTTCAGCCTGCCCGCCGCCGACCAGGTTTCGCTTTTCTCGCGGTCATAGCCAAGCGTCAGCATGCCGCCCGCCACCCAGGTCTTTTCTCCAGCACTTGGCAGCAGCACTTCGGCCTCGTCGGGCAATCCCAGCGTCAGCACCAGTGCTGCGCGCGCGGGCAGACCGGAGGCTTGCAGATCAAGCGTGCCATCAAGCGCCAGCGCTGCCGATTGCAGGCTCAGCAGGGTCAGCCGCAAGCCGCCATCAGCACTGCGCTGGCCCTCGGCGCGAAGTTGCACATCGGGGCCGAAAAAGCCGCGGTAGTCCGGCGGCAGCAGCGGCGCAATATCGCCGCCAAGCCGGGCGGTGAAACCGCGCGTCTCTGCATCCGGGGCGGTCATGCCCACCCGCCCGGCCAACCGGCGGGCCCGGTCTGCGCTCAGCACCACATCGGCCGAGAACGTCTCAAGCGGCCCGGACCCGGCAATGGCAAGCGTCAGCGCCGGGCGGTCTGGCAGACCAAGCGCGGCGGCGGCAATGCCGCCCGCGGCTTCATCAAGCAGCAGATCAAGCATCAATTCGCGCGTTGCATTCACAAAGCTTGCGCGCAGCGCAAAGCTGCCCGCCTGCCCGTCGATCCGCTCGGCATTCAGCCGGGCACTGCCCTCGCCGCCCGCAAGGTTCAGCGTGCCTTGCAGCCGCAAAACCGCAGGCATGCCAAGCACCGATGCCGCCAGTTCTACCCGCTCCGCCGCGATCGTGCCGATTGTCACCGATACCGGAAGCTCGGGCAGCGCAAACGGCACCGCCTCGGGCACGGCGGTCTGCGATGTGGTCTGCGGCAGGCGCGCCAGCACGATTTCCTTTGCGGCCAGCTCGCCAATCTCGATCCGCCCGGACACCAGAGCCGCCCGGTTCCAGCTGATCGCGCCGCCGCTGATCCGCAGCCAGATGCCCTCGTCGTCGGCAATGGTCATTTCGCTGAAGGTCGCGCGCGAGGAAAGCGCCCCGGCGAAGCCTTCGATCCGCACCTCGCGCCCCGCGCCGGAAAGATTATCCTCCAGCAGGCGCTGAATCAGCCCCCGGTCACGCTCTGCCTCGGTCTGCGCCGCGATCGGGGCAGCAAGTGCGAGCAGCGCCAGCGCGAGGGGAAAGAGCAGCCGCCGCATCAAAACGCCTGCCCGATGCCAAGGTAAATCTGCAAGCCATCGCCCGTGCTGCCCGCCACCGGCATTGCCAGATCAAGCCGGATCGGCCCGATGCCGGTATCATAGCGCAGCCCGAGCCCGGCCCCCGCGTGCCAGCCGCCATCGGCAAAACCCCCGGTAAGGCCGACAAAACCGGCATCATAAAACGCGACCAGACCGATATTTTCGGTGATCCGGCCGCGCAATTCGCCGGAAAACGCCGCAAACGAGGCCCCGCCCATCGGCACCAGATCAAACCCGCGCAGCACCTCGACACCAAGCGACTGGTAGGGCTGCCCGCGCACGCTGCCACCGCCGCCTGAATGGAACAGGTATTCGCGCGGTGTCTCAAGTAGCGCCGAGCCTAGAACCGACCCGATCTGGGCGCGCCCCGCCAGCACCGCCCGGCCACCAAGCGCCCGGTAGCCGCGCGCCTCGCCGCGCAACTGCACCCCGGACCCGGTCGCGCCAAATCCCGCAAATGGCGTCACCCCAAGGTCGAGCCAATAGCCCCGCATCGGGTCTGCGGCGGAATCGCGGCGGTCGAAGGTCAGCGCCACAGGCAGCGAAAGCTGGCGAAAGGTCTCGGTTGCAAAGGCATCCGTCACCCGCGACCCGCTCAGCCGCAGCGCCACCGAGCCGGTAAGCGCATCGGAAAAATCATGCGCAAGCCCAAACCCGAGGCTGAGCGCCAGCGCGCGGTGGTCAACCTCATCCAGCCGCCCGATGCTGGCTTCGGCAAATGCTTGTGTGTCTGCGGTGAAGGTGGCGGGTCGATCGAGCCGCAGGCTGGCGCGCAGGTCGGCACCGCCCGCGCTGGTGCCGATGCCGGTGACCTCGCCTTCAACCCGCAGACGCTCGCCGCCGCCCCAAAGGTTGCGATGCAGCCAGAATGCAGAGACCCTGCCGCCATCGCGGGACGACAGTTCGGCACCAATGCCAAACCGGCGCAATGGTGCCTCGATCACCGCCAGCGTCATATCCATGCTGTCGCCCGGCCCCGGCAACGCGGCCTCACCTAGCACGGCGCTGCTGAAAATGCCGCTGCGCCGCAGCCGTGCCTGCACCCGCGCCACGGCGGCGGGGCTGAATACCTCGCCCGTGGGCAGACCGGCGATCTCCGCCAGCCTTTCCGGACGCAGCCTTTGCGTGCCGCTTGTGGCAAGCGCGCCAAAGCGCAGTTGCGGGCCGGGGCGGAGTGTTATTGCTGCGGCCAGCGTGGTGCTGCGGTGGTCGGCGACAATGCTTTGCGCCGCAACCTCGGCCTTGGCATGGCCCGCATCGCGCCATTCGCCGATCGCCGCGGCCGCAGCCGCGCCGATCACACCCGAAAACGCAGGCGCGCCGGGCGCAAAGCCCTCGGGCAGCGCGGTGCCGGGCGCAAGCGGTGCCACGCTTGCCGAGGAAAAGGCAAACCGCGCCCCCGGCCGCACGGTAATGCGCAGCGTATCCACCCGCCCTGGCGCATCAAGCAGCGCAATTGCCGCCGCCTCGCGCCCATCGAGCGTGATGCCGATGGTGCCGGCGTAATGGCCCTGTGCATAAAGCACCGCCAGAAGCCGCGCATAATCGGCGCGGGCGGCGGCAAGCAGGTCTTGCGGTGCGGTGCGCCCCTCGCGCTCGGCTTGCCGCGTCAGCGAAGCGGCCTCAAGCGCACGCGACAGCGCGGCACCGGCCCCCGGCACCTCGAAGACCAGATGCTCCAGCGCAGCCGCAGGCAGTCCGGCCAGCGCCAGGGCACCCGCCAGCCAGCAGCTCGTTTTCCAGCGCTTGGCAGCTTTCAACATCACCCGCCGAGTATGCCCTGCATCGCGCCGCAATGACCATAGCCATCGGCCCTCAAGGGCGGGGTTTTGCTGAACCGCTCAGGGCTGAATCAGCGCCGCCTGCCATTCCTCGAGAAACGCCCGGCGCTTCAGCACATCGAGATAGACAAGCAGCCCCGCATCAAGCCGTATCACCCGCAGATGCGGCTTTGCCGAAAGTGCCGCAGCATCAATCGGCGGCAGCCCGGCGGCGCTCGCAATCAGTTTGCGACCCTCGGCACCAAGCAGAAAATCGAGGAAAAGTGCACCGAGTTCTGGAGCGCGTGCGGTGATGGGCACCAGCGCGGTGCGCAAAAGGGTCAGCGTATGGTCCTCCAGCTCGACCATCACCAGCGCATCCGCCCCCGCAAGCCGAGGTGCCGCGTAGCTGCCGAGCACATTGTAGGCCAGCACCAGCCGCCCCGACTTGAGATCGGCAATCATTGGCGCGCTCGAATCATAAAGCTGCGGAGCCAGCCCGCCCATGACCTCGGCCAACCGCCAGAACGTATCCGAAAGCCGCGCATCCTGGGTGACAAACAGATAGCCCGCGCCCGAGGTTTCGGGGTCATAGGTGCCGATCCGGCCGATGAAGCGCTCGGGGTGGTCGCGCAAAAGCTGGGTCAGCTCGCGCCTGGTGCGCGGCACCGGCGCGCCATCAAGTGCTGCGCGCGCCATGATCAGCACCACCGGCTCCTGCGCAAAGGCAAAGAGCAGATCTTGCCAGCGCGCCCATTCCGGCAACAGGCCGGTCGCTTCGGACCGCAGCGGCAGCGCCAGCCCGTCGTTGGCGAGCTTCATCTGCAAATCCATCGCCGACGAGATGACCAGATCATAGGCCGCGCCGTCATCGTTGATCGCGGCAAAAACCTGCTGGCTGTTGGCAACCGTGTAGCGCAGGGCAATACCGGGGTTGCGGGCCTGAAATGCGGCGATCACCGGGCGCAGCACATCGGTATCGGTGGTGGAAAGCACCGAAAGCACGGCCTGCTCGGTCCCGCCGACCGCGGCAAAGCGCGTGTCCTCCTCGGTCTCGAACCCCGCCGCAGGCGCGGCAAGCGCCAGTATCAGCCCAAAGGCAACCAGAACCGCGCGCATGTGCCGCCCCCCTCGCGTTCCGTCAGTTCAAACCGCCCGCCATGCGCCGCCGCCACCTCTTCGACGATGGTCAGGCCCAGCCCCGATCCGACTACATCACCGACATTGGCACCGCGTGCGAACCGCCGTGTCAGCTCTGCCTTGGCGCTGCCGGAAAGCCCGCGGCCACGGTCGGCCACCTCAATGCAGGCCGCCTCCGCGCTGCGCGAAAGCCGCAGCGCGATGTCGGTATCGGCCGGCGAATACTTCACCGCATTGTCCAGAAGGTTGCGCAGCGCCGCCTCGATCAGCAGCCGGTCGCCCCGCACCTCGACCGCCGATTCGGTGCCAAGGGTCGCGATCTGCACATCCTTCAGCCCGGCCACCGGCCCGAAATTCTGCGCCAGCCCCTCGATCAGCCGCGCCAGATCGACCGTTTCGCGGGCCGGGCGGTCTGACCGGTACACCACCGTCGCGTGGTCCAGAAGCTGGCTGGCCGAACGCGCGCTTTCCTCAACCGCCCGGATCACCGTGCGCAGCGTTTCGCGCGCCTCCTCGGTTTCAGCCTTGCGCAAAGCGGTTTCCGCCCGCGCCCGCACCGTGGCAAGCGGTGTGCGAATGTGGTGCGCGGCTTCGGCAATGAAGGTCTCGGTGCGGGTCAACGCCGCGCGCAGCCGCGCGATCAGCCCGTTGAGCGATTCGAGCAGGGGCCGCAACTCTGCCGGGGTCGGATGATCGACGGCGCGCAGATCGCGCGGGCCACGGCGCGCCACCGCTTCGGCCAGCCGGTTGATCGGGCGCAGAACCGAGCCTGCGGTAAGGATCGACAGCGCCGCAGCCAGCGCGAACACCCCAAGCCCTATGCTCGCCGCCCGGTTTGCCACCCGCGCCGCAATTGCTGCCTGCCCCGACCGGGTCTGCGCGACCAGCACTGTTACCGGTGTTGCCAGCCTTCCCGCCAGCACCACCCGCTGCACCATCGCCACCCGCACCTCGGTATTGCGGAAAGGTGTGGTGTAGAATGTCGGCGCGGCTGGTGCGCCGGGGCCGCGCGCCGCTTCCGGCATCGGCAGGTCGGCATAGCCGGTGATCGTGGTGTCCTCGACGGCGATGCGGTAGAAGATCCGGTCTTCGCTGATCGAGCCGAGAATCGAAAAAGCCTCGTGCGGCAGATCGACCGTCACGCCATCTTCGCCACCGCGCAATTCGTCGGCGATGGCGAGGGTTGCCGCCCCCAGAACGCCGTCTAGCGTCTCCTCGGCGGCAGCGCCCGCCACCGTGCGCACCGCAACGAACAACAGCACCGCCAGCACCGCCGCCAGTACCAGCAGTTGCAGCACCAGCCGCGCCCGCAGGCTGAGGGCGGCGTTGCCGCTCATGCCGAAGTCAGCCGATAGCCAAGGCCGCGCACCGTATCGATATGCGCGCCCGAGCCTTCAAGCTTCTTGCGCAGTCGGGCCACATAGACCTCGATCGCATTGTCCGAGACGCTCTCGGCATAGGAAAACAGCCGGTCACAAAGCTGCGCCTTGGAGAAGATCCGGTCGGGTGCGGCAAGCAGAATCTCCAGCAGCCGCAACTCGCGGTTTCGCAACTCGCGCGGCTCGCCCGCGATCACCAATTGCGCGGTCAAGGGGTTGAAGGTGAAGCCCGCGAATCGCTGCACCGTCTCTGTTGCACCACCACGGCGGCGCAGAACCGCCCGGCAGCGCGCCTCCAGTTCCGCGAAATCGAAAGGCTTGGTCAGATAATCGTCGGCACCAAGGTCAAGCACATCGACCCGGTCGCTGACCGCCGCCCGCGCCGTCATCACGATGATCGGCACATCATGGCGGGCCCGGCGCTGCCGGGTCAGAAAATCGCGCCCGTCGCCATCGGGGAGTGAAAGATCCAGAAGAATCAGGTCGTAAGGCGCAGCGGAAAGGCAATCTTCCGCCTCTGAAAGGCTGCCTGCCCGGTCCACCGCATGACCATCAAGCCGAAGCCGCTCGGCCACCGACTGGGCAAGGTCTTCGCTGTCCTCGACCATCAGGAAACGCATGGCAGACCCTTTTGCAACGCATGACAGGTTGATGTCAGCTTTCGGCTGAATCGTCGCATCCTGCAAGAGGAGGATCGTACCCGCTGCGGTGCGCCTTGTCGGCAAGAACATATGTCTGGGAGGACAGCCATGAGAATGACGCTTCTGAAGGCGCTGGGCACCAGCGCCCTGATCAGCCTTGGTGCCACCACCGCGATGGCCACCGAATGCATCGCCCCCGCTGACGCCGGTGGCGGCTGGGATTTTACCTGCCGCCAGATCGGCAAACTGCTTTATGACCTGAAACTGGTTCCGAACCCGGTGCAGGTGACCAACATGGCCGGTGCCGGTGGCGGCCTCGCCTATGCCAACGTGGTGAACGAACGCAACACCGATGCCGATCTGATCGTGGCGGCCTCGTCGGCTACCACCACGCGGCTTGCGCAAAACGCCTACGGCGGTGCGACCGCCGATCAGGTCCGTTGGGTCGGCACCATCGGTGGCGATCCGGGCGTGATCGTGGTGGCCAAGGACAGCCCCTTCCAGACGCTTTCCGACCTTGTCGAAGCGATCAAGGCCGACCCGAGCAAGGTCACCTTCGCGGGCGGTTCGGCGGCGGGCGGGTTTGACCACCTCAAACCGCTGATGATAATGAAGGTCGCGGGCTTCACCGATGCCAGGTCGGTCAAGTACATCGGCCTCAACGGCGGTGCCGAAGCGATCACCCAAACGATCGGCGGCTTCACCCAGGCAATGACCGGCGACATTTCCGAAATCACCGGCTTCATCCGGTCGGGCGACGTGCGGGCGCTGGCGATTCTCACCCCCGAGCGGGTGGCGGGCTTCGAAGATATCCCGACCGCGAAAGAGCAGGGCTATGATGTGGTCGTGGTCAACTGGCGCGGCCTCTATGTGCCCAAGGGCATTTCCGACGATGCCTTCAACGCCTGGGCGACCAAACTTCAGGCGGTTGCTGACAGCGCCGAATGGAAAGCGGTGATGGAAGCGAACGGTCTCGCGCCCTTCACCCTCGTCGGTGCAGACTTCCAGGGCTGGATCGATGGCGTCGTGGCCGATACCACGGTTCTGTCGCGTGAAATCGGGGTCATTCAGTGATGTCCTCAGACCGGATCTTTGGTCTGGTCGTGCTTGGGGTGGCGCTGGCGTATATCGCCAGCGCCCTTCAGATCCAGACTTCGTTTCTGTCGGACCCGGTCGGACCCAAGGTGTTTCCGCTGATGATCGGTGGTGTTGCCGTGCTCGCCGCGCTGGTGCTGCTGCTGACCCCCGATGAAAACCCGGAATGGCCGAAGGGTGCCACCTGGCTGCATCTTGTCATCGCGCTGGTCGTGCTCATCGCCTACGCCTATTCGCTCAGGCCGATGGGCTTTCTGGTGCCCACCGCGATTGCCGCCGGGGTGGTAAGCTATCAGATCAGCCCAAATCTGAAAACCGCCGCGCTGACCGGAATCGGTCTTTCGGCCGGGCTGTTCGCCATATTCAAATACGCCCTCGGCCTCGGGCTCATCGCCCTGCCGCGCGCGATGATGGGCTGAGGGGAATACCGAATGGAAATCCTGTCGAACCTCGCGCTCGGGTTCAGCGTTGCGCTGAACCCTTTCACCCTGTTTCTGGCGGTGGTGGGTTGCTTTCTCGGCACCATCATCGGCGCGCTGCCGGGGCTTGGCCCATCGAATGGTGTCGCAATTCTGATCCCGCTGGCCTTCACCATGGGGCTTGATGCGACCTCGGCGCTGGTGCTGCTGACTTCGGTTTATTACGGAGCCATGTATGGCGGCCGCATCTCGTCGATCCTGCTCAACATCCCCGGCGATGAACCTGCCTTGATGACCACACTTGACGGCTACCCGATGGCCCGGCAGGGCCGCGCGGGCGATGCCCTCGTTATCTCGGGTGTGGCAAGCTTTGTCGGGGCCATGCTGGCCACCATCGGGCTTGTCATCTTCGCACCGATGCTGGCGCGGATAGCCTACAAGTTCGGCCCGGCAGAATACTTCGCGCTCTACCTGCTCGCCTTCGCCACGCTTGGCGGTGTCGGTTCCAAGAACCAGGCCAAGGCGGTAATCGCCACCTGCATCGGGCTGGGCATCGCGATGATCGGGCTCGACAACTCCACCGGCATGCCGCGTTTCACCTATGGCAATCTGCACATGATGGACGGGATTGACTTCCTTGTCGCCATCGTCGGCCTGTTCGCCATCACCGAAGTGTTTTTCTTCATCGAAACCCACGGCAAAGGCAGCGCCATCGGCGTGAAGCTGGAAAAGGTGACGATACCGATCAAGGATCTGATCTTCACCTCGGGTGCCATGCTGCGCGGCTCCGGCATCGGCTTCATCGCCGGTATCCTGCCGGGCGCGGGTGCCTCGCTCGGTTCGTTCCTCGCCTATATGGCCGAGAAATCGGTGGCAGGAAAATCGGGCCGTTTCGGTCAGGGCGACCCGCGCGGCATCGCCGCGCCCGAGGCCGGCAACAACGCCGCCGCCGGCGGTGCGCTGATCCCGATGCTCACACTCGGCGTGCCGGGGTCAGGGACCACGGCGGTGCTGCTGGCGCTGCTGATGACGCTCAACATCACCCCCGGCCCGACGCTGTTCAAGGACAACCCCGAGGTGGTCTGGGGGCTGATTGCCAGCCTGCTCATCGCCAACGTCGTGCTCTTGATCATGAACATTCCGATGGTCAAGATCTTCGTGAAGGTGCTGATGGTCCCGGCATGGGTGCTGCTGCCCGGCGTCACGATGATCTCCTTTGTGGGCATCTACTCGCTGACCGGCAGCTATTTCGACCTGGTGCTGATGGTTGCCTTCGGGGTGATGGGCTATTTCCTGCGCAAGCTCGATATTCCGACCGTGCCGGTGATCCTCGGCATCCTGCTGGGCAACAAGATGGAAGACAACCTGCGCAACGCCATGGTGGTTTCGAACGGCGACTGGACCTATCTGTTCAGCTCCGGCATCGCCATCGGTCTCTGGACGGCGGCAATTCTGGGCTTCGTCGCGCCGATCTTCCTGCGCCGGTTCCTGAAGCGCCCACCGCAGCCATTGGATGCGGAAGCCGATTGAAATGACCCGTGTGCTGATCCCCACCGGGGCGCTGGGGCTGGGGTATGAACGCGCGGCGCTGGCGCTGGGCGTGGCAAACCGGCCAGACATCATCGCCGTTGACGGGGGGTCCACGGACAGTGGGCCCTCCTATCTCGGGCGCGGGGTCTCGAAATACTCGCGTGGCTCGACCAAGGCCGAATGGCGAGAGCTGATGCTTGCCCGCGCCGAGGCCGGGGTGCCGCTGGTCATTGGCACCGCGGGCACCTGCGGTGCCGATGCGGCGGTGGACTGGCTTTTCCAGATCACCGAAGAGCTGGCGGCGGAACTGGGCCAGAAACTGCGCGTCGCAAGGCTCTATTCAAGCCAAAACGCCGCTGATCTGACCGCCGCGCTTGCTTCGGGCAAAATCACCCCGCTGCCCGCCGCGCCGCCGATTTCAGCTGAAATACTTGCCAGTTGCACCAATATCGTCGCCCTCGCCGGAGCCGAGCAGATCCAGGCGGCGCTGGCCACCGGTGCCGATATCGTCATTGCCGGGCGCACCACCGATACCGCCATCATCGCCGCATTGCCGCTTTTGCGCGGCGATCATGCGGGGGCGGCATGGCACGGGGCCAAGGTGGGCGAATGCGGCGCGATTGCCACCACCAACCCCGCCTCGGGAACCATCCAGATTGATTTCGACAAGACCGGCTTCACCTTCACCCCGCTTGGTGCCAGCGCCCGCGCGACGCCCTACACCGTTTCGGCGCATATGCTTTATGAAAACTCCGACCCTTTCATTCTGCACGAACCGGGCGGCCAGCTTGACGTGACGGCGGCGCGCTATCAGGCTCTGAACCAGCGCGAAGTGCGGGTTGAGGGTTCGCGCTGGGTGCCGGGACCCTACACGGTCAAGCTTGAAGGCGCGCGGGTGGCGGGTTACCAGACCGTCGCCCTGGCGCTTCTGCGCGAGCGGCGCTATGTCGAAGCCGCCCGCGCCTGGGCCGATGCAGTCATTGCCGAGACCCGCGCCCGGGTTGCCGCCCGCCTGGGGCTGGCCGCTGACACCTACGATCTCGAAATTCGGCTGATCGGCATCGACGCCACGATGGGCGCGCTGGAAAACCACCGCCCGCTGCCCGCCGAAGTGGGCGCGCTGGCAATTGTCACCGCGCCGACCGAGGCGCTTGCGTCCGAGATTGGCAAGATGGTCAACCCCTACCTTCTGCACCACGCGCTGGAGGAAAACGAGCCGATGCCGACCTTTGCCTTTCCCTTCTCGCCCGCCGAAATGAACCGCGGCGCGATTTACGAATTCTGTCTCAACCACGTCCTGCACCTCAGCGAGCCGATGTCATCCTTCCGGCTTGTGGTCACCGAGGTCGGTCATGGTTGAACTGGGCCAGATCGTCGAAAAGGTGCGCTCGAAAAACGCCGGGCCATTCTGGCTCACGATCGACGTTTTCTGCGGGAATAGTGACGTATTCGCCCGCGTCGCGGCACTTCCGACCGGCCGCGTCGCCGCCCTGTTCGGGGTTGCCGAGGCGGCGATGAAGCGATTCGATATTGCCGATCTGAACGTGGTCAAGTTTTCGGTGCCGCGTCCGGTAGTGCAGGGCACCCGCGCCGACCGCGACATGCACGGCGCTGCCTGGGGCTGCCTGCTGGCCGAAATGCCGCTCGACTAACGTCGCAGCACGGCCCCAAAAATCCGGTCCATGTGCCGCGAGAGGTAGATCGCAAGCCACTTTGTGTAATGCTCCGGGTGGCGCGCCACATCGGCGGCAAGATCGTAAACCCCCACCCAGCGCAGATCCGAAACCTCGTCGGGGTTGGGCGAAACCTCGGTTTCGGGACCGGCATAGGCAAGAAATATATCCACCACCTCATGCTCCACCATGCCCTCGCCCACATCGGCGCGGTATTCGATGCGGTCGGCGAATGCCGGGTAGAGGCCGCTGATGCCCAGCTCTTCGCGCAATCTTCTTACCGCGCAATCGGCCGATTTCTCGCCCCATGCGGGGTGCGTGCAGCAGCTGTTGGCCCAAAGCCCGGCGCTGTGATACTTGCCCGCCGCCCGTCGCTGAATCAGCACCCGGTCGCCATCAAGCACAAAGACCGAAACCGCCTTGTGCTTGATCCCCTGCAGGTGCGCTTCCATCTTTTCCACCGGGACCAGCGCGCCGTGCACCCAGGCGGGAATCATCTCTGCCATAACTGATCCGGAAAAAAAGCCGCCGCGCCTATTCTGGCGCGGCGACGCGAAATGTCACTTGGGCAGCTTGCCACTGGGTCAGCTTGCCGCGGCGATCAGGAAAGCGCCTGCGTCGGTGCCGGCTTCTGCTCGGCGCGCCGCGCCAGTTCGGCCCGGTAAAGCACCAGAAAGTCGATGGTTTCCAGATAGAACGGGGCAAAGCCACCGTCGCGTGTCACATCCGACACGATGCGGCGGATGAACGGAAACAGCATCCGCGGGCACTCGATCAGCAAAAACGGGTGCATCTGCTCTTCCGCAATGCCTTCGACATGGAAGATCCCGGCGTAATCAAGCTCGAGCAAGAACAGCGGTGCCTTTTCGGGGCCGTTGGTCGAGGTGATCTTGAACTTGGTGATGACCTCATACTGGTGCTCGGCGGCCCTCTTGCGGGCGTCGAGGCTGACCTGCACCTGGGTTTCGGGTTTCACCTCATTGGTGGCAATGCCCTTTTGCGCAACAATGTTTTCAAACGACATGTCGCGCACGAACTGCGCCAGCACGCTCATCTTGACTTGCGGCACCTGCGGCGCGGCACCATTGGTTTCATCAGCCATCGGAGTCTCCAAGAACCAGTTTCGGCAGCGGGTGTAGCACCCCGCGCGCCCTGCCTCAATGCCGTGTCCAGCCTGAAGGCGGCGGCTCTGGCGCATTTTCCGGCCCGACCTCGTAATATTCGGCGTCGATCACCCCGGCACCCTGCCTTGGGCGTATCTCGGCACCGCCGACGGTAAAGCTTGCCATCTGCACCCGCCGCGCCAGATAGCGCATCAGCGCGCGGCGCACAGCAGGCACCAGCAGCGCCAGCCCGACGGAATCGGTGAAAAACCCCGGTGTCAGCAGCATCGCCCCGGCAAACAGAATCATCGCCCCATGCGCAAGCGGCGCGGTCGGGTCGCGCAGATCGTGCAGCGCCAGACGCAGGTCGGAAAGTGCGCGCGCGCCCTGACTGCGCACCAGCGCCGTGCCCAAGGCCGCAGTTGCAAGCACCAGTCCAAGCGTCGGCCAAAGCCCGATTGCGCCGCCGACCTGAATGAACAGGCCGATCTCGACCAGCGGCACCAGCGCAAAGGCCAGAAATATCCACATCTCGCTTACCCCTTGCCTCTGCCCGCCGCAAACGCGCCGGGCGGCGGTGGACTTGACCCCGCCGCTGCCCTACATAAGTGGGGATTGCCGGGTTTACCAACCCCGCCTGCCCGAGGTTCGCACATGTCCAATGCCGTGATTCAGCTGATCGTTCTCGCCGCGATCGCGATCTTTCTGATCTTGCGGCTAAAAAACGTTCTGGGCACCCGCGACGGGTTCGAGAAATCGGATCAGCTTGAGGCCGCGCCTGCCGCCCGCAGCACGCGCCGCGGCTTTGAGGTGATCGAGGGCGGGCAAGACCGCGACATTACCGACCATGTCGCCGAAGGCACCGATGCCGCCGTGGCGCTGGCGGCGATGAAACGCGCCGAACCCTCGTTCGGCGTGACCGATTTCCTGCAAGGCGCGCGGGGTGCCTATGAGATGATCCTGATGGCGTTCGAGCGCAGCGACATTGCGCCGGTGCGCCCGTTTCTCGCACCCGAGGTTTATGCCGCCTTCGACGAGGTGGTGCAGGCGCGCGCCCGGCAGGGCCTGACCATGCAGGCAGAATTCATCGGCGTGCGCGAACTGACTCTGGCGGGGGCGGAATACGACGCGAAGTCACGCGAGGCCGAGATTTCGGTGCGGTTTCTGGGCGAGCTGATCTCGGCGGCGCGCGATAGCGCCGGGCAAATCGTCGAGGGTGATCCGAAATCTGCGCGCAAGCAGCGCGATACCTGGACCTTCGCGCGCAAGATGGGTGCCAAGGATCCGAACTGGCAGCTTGTTGCCACCAGCGCCTGAGGTGGTGCCATGCATCGCCGCCCGCGCAAGCTGAGCCCGGAAGAGCGCGAGCTTTGGGCGCAGGTCGCGGCAAGTGCTGTGGCTCTGCATGCCCCGCACCCGGCGGCGGACGAAGCCACGCTGCCGCAGGCCGCAGCGTCGCGCCCGCATCTTCCGCCACGCCTGCCACGCGCCGATCTGGCCGAATTTCGCATCGGCCAGGCGGTGACCAGGGCAGCTTTCGGGCACGACCCCGCCCCCGGTATTGCCGAGCGGCTGGCGCAGGCACCGCTCAGCATGGATATGAAGGCGCATCGCAAGATGTCGCGCGGGCGGCTCAGCCCCGAAGCGCGGATCGATCTGCATGGCATGACCCTTGCCGAGGCGCACCCCGAGCTTATCCGCTTCATCCTGCGCGCGCAGGATAGCGGCCTGCGGCTGGTGCTGGTCATCACCGGCAAGGGCCGACTTGGTGCCGATGATGGCCCGATTCCGATGCGGCACGGCATCTTGCGCCATCAGGTGCCGCACTGGCTGCATCAGGTGCCGCTGTCGGCTTCGGTGCTGCAAGTGGCGCAGGCGCATCTGCGGCATGGCGGAACCGGGGCCTATTACGTCTATCTACGCCGCGCGCGGTAGATCGCGCCGGGCGCGCGCCACCGCGACCCTCGGTGCCAGGCGCACCCCTTGCGCCCCCATGGCCGCTCGTGGCGGCAATGGAAAGGGGTCAGAGCACGTAGCGGCTGAGGTCGGTCGAGCGCGAAAGATCGCCCAGATGCTTTTCCACAAACGCCGCATCGACCACCACCGCCTCGCCGCCCCGATCCGGCGCGGTAAAGGAAAGTTCCTCGAACACCCGCTCCATCACCGTGTAAAGGCGGCGCGCGCCGATGTTTTCCACCGCGCGGTTGACCTCTGCGGCAATCCTCGCCAGTGCGGCAATGCCTTCGGGGGTGAAACTCACGGTCACCTGCTCGGTTGCCATCAGCGCCGAATATTGCAGTGTCAGCGCATTGTCTGGCTCGGTAAGAATCCGCACGAAATCGGCTTCGGTCAGCGGCTGCAACTCCACCCTGATCGGCAAACGCCCCTGCAATTCGGGCAAAAGGTCCGAAGGCTTGGCAATGTGGAATGCCCCCGAGGCGATGAACAAAATGTGGTCGGTCTTGACCGGCCCGTACTTGGTTGAAACCGTGGTGCCCTCGATCAGCGGCAAAAGGTCGCGCTGCACCCCCTCGCGGCTGACATCGGCACCGCGCGTTTCCGCCCGGCTGGCCACCTTGTCGATCTCGTCGATGAACACAATGCCCTGCTGCTGCACCGCCTCAAGCGCCGCCGCCTTCACCGCCTCGTCATCCAGAAGCTTGTCGGCCTCTTCCGAGATCAACAGCTCGTAGCTTTTCGCCACGGTCATGCGTTTGCGCGTGCGCCGCCCGCCAAAGGCCTTGCTGAGCATGTCCTGCAAGCCCTGCATCTGGCCTTCCATCCCCGGCCCGCCCAGCGGCATCATGCCCATGGTCGGCGCGGTATCGGCCACCTCCAGTTCGATCAGCGTTGCGTCCAGCTCTCCCCGTTTCAGCTTGCCGCGGAACATCTCGCGCGTCGCTTCGCGCGCGTCGGAGCCCGCCAGCGCCTCGATCACCCGCTCCTCCGCCGCCTTGTGGGCGCGGCCGCGCACCTCATCGCGCATCCGGCCCCGGGTTTCGAGCACCGCCGCATCGGTCAGATCGCGGATGATCTGTTCCACGTCGCGGCCCACATAGCCCACTTCGGTGAACTTCGTCGCCTCGACCTTGAGGAACGGCGCGCGCGCCAGCCTGGCCAGCCTTCGGCTGATCTCGGTCTTGCCCACCCCGGTCGGCCCGATCATCAGAATGTTCTTCGGGTAAACCTCTTCGCGCAGATCGTCAGCCAGTTGCTTGCGCCGCCAGCGGTTGCGCAGGGCCACGGCAACCGCGCGTTTCGCGGCATTCTGGCCGATGATGTAACGGTCAAGCTCGGAAACGATTTCGCGCGGCGTCAGGTCTGTCATCGGTCACTCCGCATAGGGCGGCAAGCGGTGCTTGCCGGGAAACTCGGGCAGGCCGCGCATCAGCCGGGCGCGCAGACCGGTCCAGAAAGCCCCGAGAGCGGTCAAGAACAGCCCCAGCACCACCAGCACCCAGGGCCAGGAAAGATCGCCCCCCTGCCGCGCCACGAGGCTGACCAGAAACGCGAGGTAGCCGATGCCTGCGGTCAGGAAGCTCCGCCGGTCGATGATCAGCGCCAGCACGGTGATCCCCGCCAGTGCCAGCGCCAGCAGCCAATAGCCCGCCCCCGGCCCCATGTTGTAAAACGTCAGCGCCACGGTGTTGACCAGCGCCGGGGCCGCCAGCAGATGCAGCCAGAATGCGCTTGCGGAATTGCGGCCCAGGCGGTGCGGGTCGCGCATGTCGAACCAGAGCCCGGCGACAAAGGCCAGCGCCCCGAAAATGAGCGTGCCCATTGCAAGCCCCGAACCGTTGCGCAGATCGAAGGCATCGGCAAGGTGCCCCAGATCGGTACCGGGGTTGACCGATCGCGTCAGCACCATGACCGCCGCAAGCCCGGTCAGCCCCAGAAGAAACATGGTGAACGGCAAGCGGAACACCCGATACCACACGATCAACCCGACGCCGATGATTGCCAGCACCGAAAGCGCCGCTCCGGTAAAGGTGCTTTCCAGATCAAGCGCCTTGCCCACCATCCAGACCCCCACCCCGGCAAGCGCCATGGCGTAGCTTGTGACCAGCACGATCGAGGGCAGCACCATCCGCCGCCGCCGGGTGAAATAGAACGCGAAAGCCCAGCAGACCGCCGCCCAGAACAGCATGATTGCGCCGGGGTCGCCCAAGAGCGCCGAAACCCCGACGATTCCGGAAATGAGGATCACCAAACCGACCGAAACGAAGATTTCGGCGAAGCCCTTGAACAGCTCGAAAGGCTCGTCCTCGGCCCCCATCGCGCCGCGCTGTCCCGCCCGGGTATCGGCCAGCACGATCAGGCGGCTCGCCTGCGCCTCGGTGACATGGCCGGCTGCCACGGCGGCGCGCAGGTCTTCGCGGGTAATCTCAGCCACTGATGCTCTCCACCGTCAGATTGCCATTGGTAAACACACAGATGTCGGCGGCAATCGCCATTGCCTTGCGTGCCACCGCCTCGGCGTCCATATCGGTTTCCATCAGCCCGCGCGCCGCCGCCAGCGCGAAGTTGCCGCCCGAGCCGATTGCGGCCACGTCATGTTCCGGTTCCAGCACATCGCCCGCGCCGGTGAGCACGAACATCAGGCTGCCATCGGTCACGATCAGCATGGCTTCGAGGTTGCGCAGGTATTTGTCCATGCGCCAATCCTTGGCAAGGTCCACACAGGCCCGCGCCAGTTGCCCCGGTGCCGCCTCAAGCTTTTTCTCCAGCCGTTCCAGCAGCGTGAAGGCATCGGCGGTAGAGCCCGCAAAGCCGCAAACCACATCATGCCCGCCGGGAGAAAGGCGGCGCACCTTGCGCGCGGCCCCTTTGATGACGGTATTGCCTAGGCTCACCTGCCCGTCGCCGGCCACCACCACGCGCCCGCCGCGCCGCACCGCCAGAATTGTCGTGCCGTGCCAGCCGGGAAAGCTTTCCTCTGCCATGAAACCCTCCAATTCGTGCGACCCAGATATGCGCCCGCCCCTTCGCGCACAAGGCGCGCTTGCCGCGAACCGCGTGCCCGCGCTAGTTTTGCGCATGTGCGCCGCGTCCTGCCTGACCATCTACCTGCCCGAAGGCATCATCGACCAGGCCCGCGAGGGTCGGCACAACTTTTTCAACCGGGTCATGGCGGCGGTGCGGGGGCAGGGCTGGCAGGTGGAGCTTCGCCCCGATGCGCTGCGCGAAAGGCTGCTCGCCGCACCCGTGCCCGGCTATGGCCTCAGCCTGATGGAGGAACCGCCTGCGGGGCGCGGCCTCGTCTGCCGCCGCACCTATGTCGGGGCCTTCTGGCATATCGAGCGCAGCACCAAGCGCTGGGAATGGCCGGTGGCCAAGGCAGAGTTTCGCCCCGACGAGATCGACCCCGACCTTGCCCGAAACTTCGCCGCGCGCTGGCGCCAACGGCTTTTCAAGGGTGCGGCCGATACGCCGCGCCGGGCGGGCTTTGTGTTCGTGCCGCTGCAGGGCCTGCTTCTGGAACGCCGCAGCTTTCAATCGCTGAGCCCGCTTGACATGCTCGAGGCTACGCTGGAGCAGATGCCGGATAGCCCCATCCTTGCCACGCTGCACCCGAAGGAAACCTATTCCTCCGTTGAAATGCGCGCGCTTGAGGCGCTGGCAGAGCGGCATCCGCGCTTCAGGCTGGCTGCGGGCGGTGCCACCGAGGCGCTTGCCGCCTGCGATCTGGTGGTTACCGAGAATTCCGCCGTCGCCTTCAACGGCTATTTCTTCGGCAAGCCGGCAGTGCTTTTTGCCGAGATCGACTTTCACCATATCGCCGCTTCGGTGCCCCGCCTTGGCGTCGTCGAGGCGTTTCGCGCCGCGCGCGAGGCGGTACCCGCCTATGACCGCTACCTGTGGTGGTTCCTTGCGGACCAGGCGATTGCCGCAGGCAGCCCGCAGGCCGAGGCGCAAATTCTTGCCGCCATGCGCCGGGGCGGCTGGCCGATATGAAAAGGGCACCCGCAGGTGCCCTTCATCCAGCTATGCCAGCGACTTCACAGCGCCGACTGAATCCAGGTTTTCAGCGCCGCTTTCGGCGCCGCGCCAACCTTGTTGGAATGCACCTGCCCATCCTTGAACAGGAACAGCGTCGGAATGCCGCGCACCCCCAGCATCGCCGGGCTGTCGGGGTTTTCATCGACGTTGAGCTTGACGATCTTCACCTTGCCTTCGAATTCCGCCGAAAGCTCTTCAAGCGACGGCCCGATCATCCGGCAGGGACCGCACCATTCGGCCCAGAAATCGACTACCACCGGAATGGCGGATTTGCGCACTTCGGCGTCGAAGGTGGCATCGGTGACGGCTGAGGTAGACATATTACAACTCCTGAATGGGTGCTTGAAGCGAAACTAAGATCGCATAGGTGCCGCGTCAAGGTGTGCGGCCCGATCAAGTGCAGCGGACAGGAGCGCCGCAGGCAGCGGCATGATCGCTGCGGTCTCGGTCCAGAGTATAGCCGAATTGACTGAGCGTCCGGGGTAAATCTGCGCCAGCGCTGCGGCATAGGCTCCCATCTGCCGCAAGATGCCCTCGGGCACGTCCTCGGGCGTGGCAGGAACCACCGCGTTTGACTTGAAATCCAGAAGCCGCAGTTCCCCCGCCGAAACCGCCAGCCGGTCAATAACCCCATGCACCCGCCGCCCGCCAAGTTCCGGCAAAGCGGCAGAAAACTCCACCTCCGCCAGCGCCTCCGGGCCAAGGTATGCGGCCATTTCCGGGGCCCGCAGAACCCGCGCGGCGGCAGCCAGAACAGTCTCTGTCTCGGCTGGTTCCGCTGCATCCTCGCCGCCGGCAAGCAACCCGGCGGCAAGCTCGGGCCACTCCGCCTCGGGCCAGTTGGGCAGGTGTTGCAACAAAAGGTGCAGCCTCCGCCCCCATTGCTTTGCCGCCTCATCGCCCAGCGCGGCATCGCCCGCAAGCGCCTTTGCCCCGCCAATATCCGAGGGCGAAAGCGGCGGCGGTGGCAGCGGCCGGGCCGGGGCCGGGCTTCGCGCCCAGGCTGGCAGCGCCTCGCGCTCATCTGCATGCGTGGTTTCGGGCGGTGCCTCTGCAGGCCAGTCGCCAAACGCCAGACGCTGCACCCGGCCAAGCGGTCCATCCGGGTCTGGCGCAAGCGAAACAGTCTCTGCACCGGCCTTTTCCATCGCTTCGCGGACAAGTGCATACCAGCTTTCGGCACCGCCGCCGACATCGCCTGCGGCGCAGGCGATCAGCCATTTTTCGGCCCGCGTCATCGCGACATACAAAAGCCGAAGCCGCTCTTCGCGCTCCTTCTCCAGCGCTGCCTCGCGCGCCGCGACGATTTCGGGCGGGCTGGCAGCAGCCGGGGTTTTCCAGGCGGTGCCGCCGGGCAGGGCCAGCATCTCGCCGCGGTGCTCCAGCTTGCGCTTGGCTGTGTCGGGCAAGATCACCACCGGCGATTCGAGGCCCTTGGCCCCGTGCACGGTCATCACCCGAACCGAGCGCCCGGCCGCCCCCGGCGCGCGCTTCACGTCTGTGTTATCGGCGGCAAGCCAGCCCAGAAACCCGGTCAGGCTTGGCACCTCGCTTTGCTCGAACGCCAGCGCTTGCGACAAAAGCTCGTCAATCCCGTCTTCCGCCTCGGGGCCAAGCCGCGCCAACAGCCGCGCGCGCCCGCCGTGCCGGGTCAAAAGTCGCTCGACGAGCTCGTAGGGCCGCAGAAAATCGGTCACGTCGCGCAGATCGTGCAGCACTGCGAGGGTTTCGGCCTCTGCCGTCTCGGCCCGCAGCGCTTCCCACAAATAGCCCCTGCGTGGTGCTGCCAGCGCGTAAAGCTGCGCCTCGGTCCAGCCGAACAGCGGCGATTTCAACGCGGCGGCAAGCGACAGATCATCTTCCGGCGTCGCCAGAAACGCCAGCAGGGCGGTAATGTCGCGCACCGCCAGCTCGGCCCCGAGCTTCAGCCTGTCGGCCCCCGCCACCGCAAGCCCGGCGGCCTTGCAGGCCCGTATCGTTTCGGCGAAGAGCGCGCTGCGGCGCTGCACCAGCACCAGAAAATCGCCCTCGTGCAATGCCCTTGCCCCGCCGGGCACCTTTGGGTCCGCAATCCGCGTGCCCGCCTCCAGCAACCGACGGATTTCGCTGGCAATGGCCCCGGCCAGCACCACCGCCTCGTGCCGTTCCCCGCGCAGGTCAAGCGGGTCGCGCCAGTCGCCGTCTTCGGCGGTGTCGGGCTTTGCCACCACCTGCCACAGATCGACCCGCCCCGGCATGTCGCCGTGGTAGGCGATGTGCTTGGCCGGGCCGCCAAGCCCGCGCGCCACACGCTCGTCAAAGGTCAGGTCCACCAGCCGCAGGATCGCGGGCGACGAGCGGAAGGAATGCGCAAGCTCCAGCGCCTGCATTGGCCGCCCGGCAGCGCTGAAACGCCCGGCAAAGCGGGCGCGCATCGCCTCGAACTCGGCCAGATCGGCACCTTGAAACGAATAGATCGACTGTTTGGCATCGCCCACCACAAACAGTGTCCGCCCGGAGCCTCGTGCGCCCTCGCCCGCCGTAAACTCGGCGGCAAGCGCGCTGATCACCTGCCACTGGCCGGGGCTCGTATCCTGCGCTTCATCGACCAGAATATGGTCGATGCCGCCATCCAGGCGAAACAGCACCCATTGCGCCACCGAAGGGTCGGAAAGCAGCGCCGAGGCGCGCGAAATCAGGTCGTCAAAATCAAGCCAGCCGCGCGCCGCCTTTTTGGCACGGTAGCGTGGCAGCCAGGCACCGGCGAACCGGTGCAGCGCCAGGGTGCGCTCTGCCGCCGCCAGCGCGATGCGCCGCGCGCGCGCCGCCTCGACCCGGTGCATCAGCGCCTCAAGCCTGGGCATCAGCGCCGCCGCGCTTTTCTGCGTGGGCTTGGTCGGAAAAGACCCTATCTTTGCGCAAAACGGTGCCGCCGCCTTTTCGCCAAAAAGCAAAACCCCCTCAAGCGCTGCACAGGCACCGCTGTCCGGATCGGCCAGGTCAAGCCGCGCCAGCTTTGCGGCTGCCTTGGCGTCGTTGCCACCCTTGGCCAGCAGAATCGGCAACAAGGCCGCCATCAGCGCCGACTCGTCGCCCAGGAAAACCTCGCGAAGCAGCGCCGCAGTGTCAAAGCCCGCAGGAAGCCCGAACAGCGCCAGCGCCTCGGCGCGAGTCAGTGGCAGGTCAAAAGCGGCACTATTCCGGCCCAATTCGGTTAGAAACCCGCGCAGATCATCGCCCGGAAAATGCCGCGCCAGGGCATCGACCGCGCCAATGTCTGCCCCCGCCGCCAGTTCCTCGACCGCTTCGGCGCGCAGCAACAGCCCGGCGCGTTCATCCATTTCGGCAAAATCATGCGGCACCCCCGCCTCCAGCGGAAAACGCCGCAACAGCCCGGCGCAAAAGGCGTGGATGGTCTGAATCTTCAGTCCGCCGGGGGTCTCGATCGCCTTGGCAAAAAGACGCCGCGCCCGCGCCAGCGCCCCGGCATCAATCGGCCCCTCGGCCCCAAGCTCCTCCAGCGCCGCACGCAATTCGCCGTCGGGCAGCATCGCCCATGCGCCAAGCCGGCCAAGCAAGCGGTTCTGCATCTCGCTTGCCGCAGCCTTGGTATAGGTCAGGCACAGCACCTTTTGCGGCTCTGTTCCTGCCAAAAGCAGCCGTGCCACGCGATCTGTCAGCACCCGGGTCTTGCCGGAACCCGCGTTCGCAGCAAGCCATGTTGAGTGCGCTGGCGCTGCCGCCTGCACCTGTTTTTCGCTGGCATCGCTGCGCCG
Source organism: Phaeovulum sp. (assembly GCF_030684035.1). Taxonomy (GTDB): domain Bacteria; phylum Pseudomonadota; class Alphaproteobacteria; order Rhodobacterales; family Rhodobacteraceae; genus UBA6213. Next base: position 93,518 of record NZ_JAUXPI010000012.1, read on the forward strand.
GGTCATCGCACATCCTCCGGCACCGGGGCGTCGGTCGTGTCCCATTCGCCAAAACGCGAAAGGTGGTCGTAGTCGCCGACATCGTCGGTTTTTTGCATTGCCCGCCGCGCCATGAAGCCGGTCGCTTCGCTCAGATAGGCCGCGAGCAGCTTGTGCAGCCCCTCCCAGGTCTCGGCCACCAGCGCCGCGTTGCAGTCCATCTCGCGGGTTTCGCCGGTGCCGCCAAGCTGAATGTAGCTGTAGCCCGCCACCTGGCGCGGCCCAAGCGCCGCAAAGCCGCCCCGCTCGGCCATTGCCGCTTCCAGCAATAGCTGCTTGTCGAAGGTGGCCATTTCCTTGTCGGTGGGCGGCTTGCCGGATTTGTAATCGAAAATCCGCACCCGCCCGTCGTGCAGCAGATCAATCCGGTCGGGCTTGGCGGTCAGGGTGAAATCTGGCTCCTTGAGCCGAACAGAGCCTGTTTTTTCGATCACCACGGGGGTGCCCTCGGCGGCCCGCGTGACTTCGGATCTGGCAAAGCTGGTGCCGATCCGCTCGATCCGCGCCAGCCAGAACCGCTGCGCGGCGGGCCAGGCGACCTCGCCTGCCAGCACCCGCGCTGCGGTGGCAGTCAGCCGCGCCCGCGCAGCCTCCAGCGTCTCCGCCTCCGGACGTTCGCGCACAAATGCCTCGACCAGAAGGTGCAACACCTCGCCCCGCGCCCGCGGATCGGCCTCGGGCCGCAGCGGATCAAGCGGGCGCAGACGCAGGATCCGCTGGGCATAAACCGCATAGGGGTCGCGGATCAGGGTCTTGATCGCGGTTACCGGAAGCTCGCGCGGCCGCGCTTCGGCGGGCGGGCGGGGTGCCGGGCGCGGTGCCGCGGGCACCGATGCCCGTGGTGTGTCAAGCGCCGCGGCACGGTTTAGCCAGACCCGGCCCCGCGCCCGCATTGCCTCCAGCGCCTCGACCCCGTGCTGTTCGGGAAGCCCGGCCAGCAGGCTGGTCAGCCGGCTCAGCCAGCGCGAGGCAACGGTTTCGGCGTCGGCGCTGCGCGCCGCCCGGCTCAGCACAACCCGCGGTGCCGCAACCGCCTGCTGAAAATCATGTGCGGCGAGCCCGATCTGCCTTTCAGGCAGCAAAAGGCCAGCATCAAGCCGCATTCGTCGGCTAAGCCAGGGGTCAACCGCGGCCTGTTGCGGCCAGCTACCCTCGTTCAGGCCGCCGCAGATCACCAACCCGGCCCCCTGCACCCGCGCCTCAAGGCTGCCCAATATGGCAATATGCGGATGCGTCGGTTCCGCCAGCCGCACCGATCCGGGTTGGATCAGCCGCTCGAAAAAGCTGGCGTATTGTGCCGGGGTAAAACTGCCGCCATGCGCCGCTTCGCGCCGCGCCTCCCGCACCCGCAGCACCGCCTCGCGCCCGGCCTCGTGCTGCCAAAGCGCGCTTGCCGCCGCCACCCCTCCCGGCCCCGCCGCCAGCGTTTCGGCGCGGGCGATATGTGTATCTATGCAGGCCGAAAGCGGGGCTTCGCCCGCGTCCTGCACCGCCTCGAACGAGGTTGCAAGCCACGCCGCCCAGGCCGCGCGCTCCGGCTCGCCCAGCGCCTCTGCCCAGGCTGAAAGCGCCGCGGCATCGGGAAAGGCGGGGCCGTGGCGGCGCAGGTGCAATTCCAGATCGCGGGTAAAGCGCAAATGATTGCCGCGCGCATCGGCCCCGGTTGCGGTCAGCGGGTGCTTGAGCAGCACGAACAGCGCCTCAAGCGTCAATTTGCGCCCGGCCAAAGCCGCGACATGGCGCAGGAATCGCCCCGGCGGCGAAAGCGGCAGCGGCTGACCTGCGCTGTCATCGACACTGATCCGCCACCGCTCAAGCGCCGCCGCAACCCGACGGGTCAACAGCCGGTCGGGGCTGATCAGCGCGGCGCTGACCCCGGTCTCTGCCGTCTCACGCAGAACAAGCGCCAGCGCGGTTGCCTCGGCGCGCGGATCGGCGGCCTCGATCAGCACCAGATTGCGGGTCGCCTCGCGCAGATCGCCAAGCTTGGCGCCGTCACGCATCCAGCTGTCGGTCACCGGCGCAGGTCGCAGCGCCAGCGACAGAAGCGCGTTGCGGGTGCCGCTCGCGGGCGCGACCGGGTGCCAGTGCCGCACGGCAATTGGCGTAACCCCCAGCGCGCGGCTCAGCGCGGCAAAGCGGTACTGCGGGTGATCCTCGGCAGGCACCGGGCCGGAATCGAGACTATCCCAGCCCGATTGCGGCATTTCAAAATCAAAGCCCGGTAGCACCACCACCCCGTTCGGCAGCCGCGCGACCGCCTGCATCAATAGCGCGGTGGCCCCGCGCGACCCGGTGGAGCCCGCAACAATTACCGGATGCGGCGGCGGTGCGCTGGACCAGCGGGCAACCCGCGCCTCGACCACCCGGCGCAGCCGCGCCTCGGGGTCGGGCGGCGTGCCTGGGTCGAAATAGCGCGTCACGATGCGCAGGAAGCGCAGGCTGTGCTGCCAATGCGCGGCGTGGTCGGCCACGTCCAGTCGTTCCAGCGCGTCGGCGGCAACGCCTTCCATCTGCATTTCGGCCAGCAGATCGCTGAGCGATTCGGCCAATGCATAGGTCCCGGTTCCGGCGGCGAAATCTGGCTGCCTTTCGGTCATCCGCGCCACCAGTTGTGCCAGCTCCAGCTTGCGGCGCAGCGGCGGAACGGCGGCGGGCAGCCCCGGCACCGGTTCGGTGCCAAGCTCGGTGACCAGCCGCAGCCGCGGCAAGAACCCCGCGCCGCAGCCATCAAACGCCGCCCGAACCCGCCGCAGCATCCGCGCCGAGGGCAGGAAAACCTGCGTCCGCGCCAGTGCGTCGGGCGCATCGCCCGCCCTTCGTGCCAGCAGCCCGGCCACGAAAGCCTGGGGAAAATCGACCCCCGGCGGCAGCGCGAAAAGGTTCGGTCCGGCCATCAGCCCGCCGCCACGGCCGGGTCGGCGATGCCGGGCCAAAACCGGCGGAGCGCCGCAAGCACCTGCCCCCAACGCGAATCCTGCGCCGAAACCGTCACCTCGCGGCTCTCGCCCGCATAGGCAAAGCCAAGGTGCAGCGCGTCGGGCGGGGCATCGCGGCCCAGCCGCTCGGGCCATTCGACAAGGCAGATCGCCGCCTCGAAGGCCTCGGTCAGGCCAAGTTCATCGGCCTCGCCCGGCAGGCTGAGGCGGAACAGATCGGCGTGCCAGATCTCGGCATCGCCCGCGTCATAGGTTTGCACAAGGGTGAAACTGGGCGAGGGCACCTCTTCAAGCGGCATCCCCGCCGCCGCCTGCCGCGCCTGAATCAGGGCGCGGGCAAAATGGGTCTTTCCCGCGCCGATCGGGCCTTCGAGCAACAGCACATCGCCCGCCCGCAGCATCGGGGCCAGCAATTCGCCAAGACGGGCGGTCGCCGCTGCATCGGGCAGCGGCAAGGCAAGGGTGTCGGGCAGCGTCATGGCGGCAGCTTAGCCCGTTGCCCCGCCTCCGCAAGCCGCTTCGCGCGGCGCGGCGGCCAGCCGGTCAAGCCAGCCGCCAAGCTCTTGCCCCGGTGGTGGCAGTCGCGCCAGCGCGGGCGGCAGGGCGGCGGCGGAGGCCGGGGTCAGCAGCAGCAGGATTGCATCATCGATCTGTGGCAAACGGTCAAGCGCTGCGGCAAGATCGGCAGGCCCGAACCCGCCGGGCAGCGCGGGGGCGATGATCGCGGTGCCGAGATGCGCAATCTCGGGCGGCAGTGCAAGCGGCTGGCAGACCAGCACCCGCACCCGCCCCGCTGGCAGCCGCGCCAGAGCGGGTGCCAGGAGCGCGGTCAGGTCGGCCTCGGGCGCGCAGGGCAGTTGCACCACCAGCGCGCCGTGGCGGCCAAGATGCGCCGCGACTGCGCTGGCAATCGCCGCGTCCGCGCCAAGCTCCGTCGCCGCCATCGCCCCGCCCTTCCTGCTGCGCCCAGGGCTGATCATGGCGGCTTCGCGCCCGCTTGAAAACCCGTCTGCGCGGGCAGGTGCTCAGCCTGCCGCCTGTGTCACCGTGGCGACGGCATCGTGGCGCGTTGCGGGCGCGTGCACCGGGCGCGGCAGGGCCGTGGCTTCGACCGAAGCCCCGGCGCGGCGAAAGCCCGCCAGCATCGCCCCGGCGGCAAGCGGCACAAAGCGGCAGCCAAGCCTTTGCCCGTCAAGCAGCCGCACCTCGGCAGCCCATTCCGCGCGCGCGTCGATCTGGCTGCCGAAGGCGCGTACCGCCGACCAGATCGGGCTCGGTTGCACCTGCGCCTGCCAGAGCCGAACCGAATCAAGCAGCGTCACGCGGCCAAGCGTCGCCGCCGGGTCAACCCCCCAGAGCCGCGCATAGGCGACGTTCGAAGTAGCCAGCTCGCCCGAAGGCAGAAACACCGCCACCGCCTCGTCGATCGCGTCAAGCACCTCTTGCCCAAGCTCCAGCTCGGCCCGGAAACGCCGGGTCAGCGACACCTCCGACGAGATGTCCTCGAACAGAAAGGCCACCGCGCCATCGGGGTGCGGCCGCCCGGTCACCCGATAGGTCTGGCCCCCCGGCAGCTCCCAGGTTTCGGCATGGTGCCCTGCCGCCGCGGCCTGTTCCAGTGCGGTCATTTGCTGGCGCCAGCTTCGGTAATCCTTCGGTTCGGGCATCATCCGCGCCTCGCGCAAGCGGTCGAGCATCGCATAAAGCGTTGGCCGCGCCGAAAGGAATTCGGCACCAAGCTGGGTCAGGTCGATCAGCGCCGGGTTGAACAGCTGCAATTGCCGCTGCCGGTCGAATATCGCCAGCCCGATCGGAAGATCGGCAAAGGTCTTGGTCAGTGTCTGCACGAAATCGCGCAGCGCGCGCTCGGCGCGCACGGCCGCATCGGCGGGTAGCGCAAAGCACAGCGCGCCCTCGTCCAACGGCACGCTATGCAGATCGAACCAGGCGGGCCTGTCGCTGTCCGCGCCAAGACAGTGCCGCCGTGGAGCGCCCGCCGCCATGGCCTCGAACAGCCGGGGCAGCGGCCAGACCAGCGCGCCATCTTCCGCCGCAAGCGCATCGGTGCGAAGCATATAGCCGCGGTTCGCCCAGATCACCCCGCCCGCCGCGTTTTCGCGCCAGGCGAGCACCGGCGCGCGGTCGGCAACCGCCCGCAATTGCTCCACCTCGTCCTCCAGCGCGCGCTGGCTCAGCCCGTCCACCAGCACGCCGCTGCCCTCGGCCTCGGGGTCGATCAGCGTCAGCCGCGCCAGCCCGCCCAGATCTTCGGCCAACAGGCGCAGGCATGCCTCGCCGTCGGCGCGCGGCCGCGCGGCCAGTTCGACCCGGCCACCCTCGGCCAGCCCCGACAGGGCCGCGCCGAAGCCCTCGAACCGGGGTGCCAGAAAGGCGGAAAGCCGCGCCCAGTCGCTGTCGCCCATCGGGGCCGCATCAAGCAATGCGCGCGCCGGTTGCGTTGCATCCACCAAAAGCTCGTTATCGAAAAGGAAAACCGCCTGCTCCAGCGCGGGCTGCGCGGCGGTGACGCGCAGCGGCACTTCGGCGCGGTCACGGCGCAGCGAAATCAGCAGCAACGCAACCCATGACGACCCCACCGAGGTCGCCGCAATGATCAGCGCCAGCATCCAGCTATCCGACATGTCCCCGGCCGTCCCATGCTTGTTTTCCTCAGCATGGGTCGAATTGGTTAACGCGGTATTAAACTCAACCCCGCGTTGTTCGGGCGGCGGTGCCGGATCAGCGGATGATAGGCTGGTTTTCCCCCAGCGCGCCCTCGGCCGAGGCAATGCGCGCGGCAGGCCAGACCACCTCGACCACGGCCCCCGAACGGCCCGGATATTCCGCGCCCTGCAAGAAGGGCGCGGTGCCGTTGGCGAACTTCAGCCTTGCGCCGGTGCGTTCCAGCAAGGTCTTGGCGATGAACAGGCCCAGCCCCATGCCCTCGTATTCGGCGCGCTTGCCGCGGTCAGCCTCGCCCTTGCGCGCGCTCAGGAACGGGTCACCGATCCGCCCCAGCACTCCGGGAGGATAGCCGGGCCCATCATCGACGATGCGCACGGTGATCGTTTCGGTGCTCCATTCCGCCTCGACCCAAACGGTTTCGCGCGCAAAATCGACCGCATTCTGCACCAGATTGCGCAGCGCGTGCACCAGTTCGGGAAAGCGAATGACCGAGGGCTGGCGCTCGCTGCCGCCCGGGCCCGGTGCCGCCTCGAACAGAATCGTTTTGCCGCGGTTGAGATGTGGCTCGGCCGCCTCGCGCAGCACCGCCAACAGCGGCGCCACGCGCAGGTGTTTGTCGTCCTTGCCGGCGCGCCCCATGCTGCGCAGGATATCGCGGCAACGGTCGGCCTGCTGGCGGATCAGCAGCGCGTCCTCGCGCAGCTCGGGCCTGTCGTCAAGCTCGTCGGCCAGTTCCGTGCTGACCAGCTTGATCGTCGCCAGCGGCGTGCCAAGCTCATGCGCCGCCGCCGCCACCACGCCGCCAAGGTCGGTCAACTTCTGCTCGCGCGCCAGCGCCATCTGGGTGGCCAGCAGCGCATCGCCCATCGAATGGATTTCCGAGGAAACGCGGCGGGCGTAAATACCCAGAAACACCACGCCAATGATGATCGCCACCCAAATCCCGAACTCGAATATTTCCGGTACGGCAATCAGCGTGCCGTCATACATCATGATCGGTGCGCTGTAGATGCCCAGCAGGGAGACAAGGGTAATCGTCACCATCCCGACAATGACCGTGGGCAGGGTGTGCAGCGCGGTCGCCGCAATGGCCGTGGGTGCCAGAATCAGCAGCGCAAACGGGTTGTCGAGCCCGCCGGTGACCGCCAGCAGCAGTGCAAGCTGCGCGGTGTCGAATACCAGCGTCAGCATTGTCTCGGTTTCGCTCAGCCGCCGATTCTCGGGAAACAGGAGCATGGCGAGCAGGTTCGCCAGCACCGTCGCGCCGACGATCAGCAGGCAGAGCGCGAGGTCAAGGGCGATATCATAAACCAGCCACGCCACGCCAATTGCGACGATTTGTCCAAAAACCGCCGTCCAGCGCAAATTTACCAATGTTCGCAGGCGCACCCACTCGCTATGCGATTCGCGCGATGAGTGAACGGCTGCGGTCATGTCGGTTTTCCTTGCTCACATTCGCGTGCATTCAGTTGATAAAGGCTTGGCGTTGGAGGATCAATGCGCAAGCAGATAAGAGGAGTTGAAGATGTCGGTTTCTACGCGCACCTATGCGATTGGTGCAGTTACCATTGCCGCCGTGGCACTCGGGGCAACCTGGTGGGCGACGCAGCGCGTTTCCGCTGACGTTTTCGCCCAGTGCCGTCAGGGCGCAATCGCGGGTGGTATCGAGGCCATTGGCGGGCCGTTCACCCTGACCGATGAAAACGGCAGGCTCGTCACCGAAAAAGACATTATCACCGGCCCGACGCTGCTCTATTTCGGCTACACTTTCTGCCCCGATGTCTGCCCGCTCGACAATGCGCGCAACGCCGAAGCCATCTATCAGCTCGATGATCGTGGCTATGAGGTGACGCCGGTTTTCGTTTCGGTCGATTACATCCGCGACACGCCGGAAAACCAGAAGGAATTCACCGATGTGATGCACCCGCGGATGATCGGTCTGGTCGGCACCAAGGAACAGGTCGAGGCGGCCTCGCGCGCATACCGGACCTACTTCAAGATGAAAGAGCCTGAGAACAATCCCTATTTCCTGATCGACCATTCGACCCAATCCTACCTCTCGTTCCCCGAGCCGGTGGGCTTTGTCGAATACTTCAACCGCGACGTGGCACCCGAAGCCATGGCCGACCGGATCGCCTGTTTCGTGGATGTCTGGAAGACGTTGAAATAGACCTGCTGATACAGGCAGTTTGACCTCGCGCACCGAACCGCCTAGAACCGATGGAACCGTATCTCCTGAGGGCACCCGACAATGGCCACTGAAGACTTCGCTGAACTCGGCCCGGACCGGTCGCTTTTGCTCGTCGATGACGACGTGGCATTTCTGAACCGGCTGGCGCGGGCAATGGAAAAGCGCGGCTTCATCGTGCATGCAGCCGAAAGCGTTGCGGCCGGAAGGGCGATTGTCGAACGCGCCCCCCCGGCCTATGCGGTCATCGACCTTCGGCTGGAAGATGGCAGCGGCCTTGATGTCGTTGAACAACTTCGTGACGCGCGGCCTGAAGCGCGCATCGTGGTGCTTACCGGCTATGGCGCAATCGCCACGGCGGTTGCCGCGGTGAAAATGGGTGCCACCGATTATCTCTCGAAGCCCGCCGATGCCAACGACATTACCAGCGCGCTGCTCGCCAGGGGCGAATCGCTGCCGCCGCCACCCGAAAACCCGATGAGCGCCGACCGCGTGCGCTGGGAGCATATCCAACGCGTCTATGAACTTTGCGAGCGCAATGTTTCCGAAACTGCGCGGCGGCTGAACATGCACCGCCGCACCCTGCAGCGTATTTTAGCCAAGCGCAGCCCAAAATAAACCGATTGTATAGCGGAAATTCGCCCGGATTGCCGCCGGGCCGGTTTCGGCACCTTGCGCTCCAATAAGTCCGCCATTATTGAAATAGCGGATATCCCCAGCAGGAACCTGACCATGCAAATCGATCTCGAATCTCTCTCTCTGAAAGACCTCAAGGATCTGCGCGCACGGATTGATCGCGCCATTTCGGGCTTTGATGACCGCAAGAAAAAGGCGGCACTGGCGGAACTGGAAGAAACCGCGCGCAAACTCGGTTATACGCTCGCCGAATTGACGGCGCTGACCAGCACCCGCAAACGCAAGCCCGCCGCGCCCAAATATGCCAACCCCGCCGACAGGTCCGATACCTGGAGCGGTCGCGGTCGTCGGCCGCGCTGGGTGGTGGCAGCGCTCGCCGCAGGCCAAAGCCTCGAAGATCTGGCAATCTGACGCTTTAGGGGCGGCCCCGCACCGCCCCTAAAGCTCTGCCTTCAGCCAGGCCACGAAGGCCTGCGCCGCGGCGCTGACCGGGCCGGGGGGAAACACCGCGTAATAGCCAAGGCTCTCGTGGCTCAATTCGCAAATCTGCACCAGCCGCCCCGAGGCGATGTCCTCCTCGACCAGCGCCGCGCTTTCCAGATGCAGCCCCAGCCCTTCGCGCACCGCCGAAAGCGCCAGCTCCTCATTCGGAAACTCGGTAAAGCGCAGCGCATCCGGGCGCAGCCCGATGCTTTTCAGCCAATCCATCTGCTCCGGCCAGTCGCGCTCGCGCACCCATGGCAGGGCGGTCATTTCGGCCAGCGTCAGGGTGCGGCGACCGCCCAGCAATTCGGGCGCGCCCACCACCACCTGCAATGCGGGGGTCAGAAACTCGGCCCGCACCCCCGGCCAGTGGCCGTCGCCAAAGCGGATGCCCATGGCCGCCCCGGAATTTTGCAGGTCAAGCACCCGATGGTCGGGCAGCAGCGAAAGCGAAATGTCGGGGTGCCGCTTCCAGAACCGCGCCAGCCGCGGCATCAGCCACTCGGCAGCAAAGGCGGGCGGCAGGGTCACGGTCAGCGGCTTTTGCCCGGCCTCGGCGCTCAGCGCCGCCAGCCCTTCCTGCAAGGCGGCGAAACCGACATTGAGCGCCAGCCCCAGCTTTTCGCCCTCGGGGGTCATGCGCAGCGCGCGGCCATCGCGCCAGACAAGTTGCACGCCAAGTTCGCCTTCCAGCGCCCGCACCTGTTGCGCAACCGCCGCGTGGGTGACGTTAAGCTGCCGCGCTGCGGCGCTGAAACCGCCACAACGCGCGGTCGCCTCAAAGGCGCGCAGCGCCGCCAATGCGGGCATTCGGTGCCAGTCGATTTCAGTCATATAAAAGCCCACCTAACATATCAGCAAATTTTCTGACTCGCCTTTTTCCTGGTGTTCTGCCTAAAGCTAGCAGGTTACAGGATGAAAGGGAGGGTCAGACAATGATCCGCATCATAGCAGAGGTTATGGCGATTGCCATCGGCGGCTACACCCCGCGCCGTATGCCAGAGCCATGTCACAACGGCCGCTAAGGCTCAGGCGGCGGCCATTGCCGCTGCAAGTGCATGGTGGCGCGCGGTAAAATCCGCGCGCACCTCGGCCGGGGGGCGCAGGCGTATCGTCAACCCCCTCAGCACCCCCTCGGTGGGCCTGCCAAACAAACGGTCCGCCTCGGCCTCGCTAAACCCGGCAATCTGCACCGCCTCCGCCCAGGCCGAAAGCCTGTCGGCGGTCTTGATCGCTTTCTTGATCGCCCCCGGCAGCACCGCAGGCAGCCCGAACCGCAGATGCACCGCCGCCATGAGCCGCGCATCCATCTCGCCATACGCCGCGCCGATGGCCGATTTCACCGGGCTGATCATGTCGCCGATCACATATTCCGGCGCGTCGTGCAGCAGCGCCGCCAGTTGCCAGCGCGCGCCCAGGCCGGGGTTGGTACGGGCAAACAGCGCCTCGACCAGCAGCGAATGCTCGGCCACCGAATAGGGCCAGTCGCCGCGCGTCTGGCCGTTCCAGCGCGCCACAAACGCCAGCCCATGCGCAATATCCTCGATCTCGACATCAAGCGGCGTCGGATCCAGCAAATCGAGCCTGCGGCCCGAAAGCATCCGTTGCCAGGCGCGGGGCTGTTTCATCATCACCTCGAATTGACCCGCCAAACCTAATCCAGCCGCGCAAACATTGTCGAGACGCCCCGCGGGTGCTATCTGCCCCCCGAACACTGTCAAGGAGCGCGGCGGATGCCGAAAGATTACATCGTCAGGGATATTTCACTTGCCGCCTATGGGCGCAAGGAGCTCGATATTGCCGAAACCGAAATGCCTGGCCTGATGGCGCTGCGCGAGGAATATGGCACCACAAAGCCGCTGAAGGGCGCGCGCATCGCGGGCAGCCTGCACATGACCATCCAGACCGCCGCGCTGATCGAAACGCTGAAGGTGCTCGGGGCCGATGTGCGCTGGGCATCCTGCAACATCTTCTCCACCCAGGATCACGCGGCGGCGGCGATTGCCGCAGGCGGTACGCCGGTTTTTGCGATCAAGGGCGAAACGCTGGAGCAATACTGGGAATATACCGACCGCATCTTCCAGTTCGGCGGGGTCGGCGGCACCTGCAACATGATCCTCGACGATGGCGGCGATGCCACGCTCTACATCCTGATGGGCGCGCGCGTCGAGGCGGGCGAGGCCGACCTGATCGCGGTGCCCACCAGCGACGAAGAAGTTTGCCTGTTCAACCAGATCAGAAAACGCCTCGCGGCCAGCCCGGGCTGGTTCACCGCCCAGCGCGCCGCCATTCGCGGCGTCTCGGAAGAAACCACCACCGGCGTGCACCGGCTTTATGATCTGCACAAAAAGGGCTTGCTGCCGTTCCCGGCGATCAACGTCAACGACTCGGTCACCAAGTCGAAATTCGACAACAAATACGGCTGCAAGGAAAGCCTCGTCGATGGCATCCGCCGCGCCACCGATACGATGATGGCAGGCAAGGTCGCAGTGGTCTGCGGCTATGGCGATGTCGGCAAGGGGTCTTCCGCCAGCCTGCGCGGCGCGGGTGCCCGCGTGAAAGTCACCGAAGTTGACCCGATCTGCGCCTTGCAGGCGGCGATGGACGGCTTCGAGGTGGTGCTGCTGGAAGATGTGGTGGCCGATGCCGATATCTTCATCACCACCACCGGCAACCGCGATGTGATCCGCATCGAACACATGCGCGAAATGAAGAACATGGCCATCGTCGGCAACATCGGCCACTTCGACAACGAGATTCAGGTGGCCAGCCTGCGCAACCACAAATGGACCAACATCAAGGATCAGGTGGACATGATCGAAATGCCCTCGGGCAACAAGATCATCCTGCTCAGCGAAGGCCGCCTGCTCAACCTCGGCAACGCTACCGGCCACCCCAGCTTCGTGATGAGCGCCAGCTTCACCAATCAGGTGCTGGCGCAGATCGAGCTATGGGCCAAGGGTGCCGAATACGCGCCGGGGGTTTACATCCTGCCCAAGGCGCTCGACGAAAAGGTGGCGCGGCTGCATCTGGCCAAGGTCGGCGCGAAACTGACCGAACTTCGCCCCGAGCAGGCCGAATACATAGGCGTCGCGGTGGCGGGCCCGTTCAAGGCCGATCATTACCGCTATTGAGGGGTCTCGCCGAAAAGTCCGGTGCGGTGGTGCCAGCCTCAAACTCATGGCCAGCCAGTACATCATCACGCTCGCCCGCAGCGGTTAATCCGCACGGGGGGAAGCGGCGCGAAGTTTTCCCTTTGTGCGAAACCTGGAATGGCTTTAACTTGCCCCGGCGGTGCCGCAGGCACCCATATTTTGTCATTTAACAGATGGCTGGGAGCGGACCATGGGAAAACGCGACGATCTGATCGCAAAATACGCTGACGATCTGAAGACCAAGTGCAAGGTCATGCCCGACATGGCGTTGCTGACCAAGGTGACCATCGGCTGCGGCCCTGCCATTTACAACGCCGATTCAGCCACCGTCGCGGCGGGCCAGCCAGCCGAACTTGAAACCGTCAAGAACAACTTCCTGATCCGCAAGCTTGGCCTGAAAGACGGGCCGGAACTCATGGCGGCGATCAACGCGGCGGTCGAGATTTATGGCAAATCCGAGCGCAACAAGTACCGCGCGGTATTTTACTACCTGCTCGTCAAGCATTTCGGCAAGGAAAAGGTCTACGCCTGACCGGGCGATATGACCTCCGGCAGGGCGGCCGATCCGGCACCCCTGCCGCCTACCCGATCAGCCTCTTGATCGCGCCGGCCAGATCGGCGCGCGCCGCGCAGGCATCGGCGGCCAGCGTAGCGGCGGTCTCGGCCAGCGCCTCGGGCTCCACGATGCGGTCGATCAGTCCCCAGTCCAGCGCCGCTTCGGCCCCGATTTTTTGCCCCGCCATCAAGATCATCTTCGCCCGCGCCGGGCCGACCAGTGCGGCCAGCCGTGCCGGGTCCGAGGGTTGCGGCAGAAACCCGAGCTTCATCACCGGATAAAAGAACTTCGCCCCCGGCACCGCAAGCCGCAGATCGCAAGCCAGCGCCATGCCAAAGGCACCGCCCGCAAGCGTGCCGTTCAGCGCCGCGATGGTCAGGCAGGGGGCGGCGGCAATATGCCCCGATAGCTGCTCCCAGATGCCGTCAGTCGCCAGACCGGCGCGCGCTTCGTCAAGATCGGCACCGGCGGAAAACACCTTGCCCGCGCCGGTCAGAACCAGCGCGCGCGCGCCCTTGTTCACCGCGCGCATCACCAGCCCGTCGATCTGGCCGAGCATCTCGCGGGTCAGGGAATTGGCCTTTTCGGGCCGGCTTATGCGCAGCGTCCATATCCCGCCCGCCTGAGAAAGCCCGATCATCGCGCAGCGCCTCCGCTTCCCGCCTTGCCCGAGGTCTAGCAAGCTTGGAATCCCTTGACCACTGCGCAAAGGCGCGGGATGCTGGCTTCTGACAGTTCGGTTTTTTCATGAGGGATAATGATCATGGCACAATGGAAGACACTCGGGGCCGGTACCGCGCTTTCGCTGCTGCTGGGCAGCACGGCTGCATTGGCCGACGTGACCGCGCAGGATGTCTGGAAGGCGTGGACCGAAAGCCTTGCGGGATTCGGCTACACCTTCTTCACCACCAGCGAGACGGTGGCGGGCGATACGCTTGTGGTCAAAGACGTGGTCATGTCGATGACCCGGCCCGAGGGCACGTTCGACATGAACGTGGCCGAAATCCGCCTTCAGGAAACCGGCGATGGCAAGGTAACCGTGACGATGTCGAACGACATCCCGATCTGGGCGACCACCACCGCCGAAGGCGTGCCGCCGGTCAACACCACGATGATGCTGCGCCAGCAGGATCTCACGATGATCGTTTCGGGTGTGCCCGAGAACATGGCCTATGATGTTTCCGCCACCGAAATGATGGTCGAGGGCAGCGGAGCCGACGCAAGCGCCCCGGAAACCGAGGCCAGGGTTGCCATGACGCTGCGTGAAATCGAGGGTGCCTATACGCTCGATACCATGGACGGCAACACCATCACCTCCGAATTTGCCGCCGCCTCGCTCGATTTCACCGCCTCGGGCGTTGACCCCGAAACCAGCGGCCTGTTCGACATGACCGGCAGCATCGCCGATGTCGCATCAAGCTTTTCCGCCTTCCTGCCCGCCGATACCGACATGAACGACATGGCCGCGGCGATCGCGGCGGGGTTCTATGGCGAAGGTGAAATGACCTATGGCGCAGGCCGCTTTGCGATGAACTTTGCCGACGAATCCGGCCCCGGTTCGGTCGAATCCACCGGCGAGGGCGGCCTTTTCCACTTCTCGCTTTCCGGCGACGGGCTTGAATACGGTGCCGATGGCGGTGCGGCCACGGTCATGATGACCGCGCCCGATCTGCCCTTCCCGGTCTCGTTTTCCAAGCAAAGCTCCACTTTGCTGATGTCGATCCCGATCGCCAAAGCCGAGCGGTTGCAGAACTTTGCGGTCAAGGTCGGTATTGCCGGGCTCGCCGTTTCCGAAGAGCTTTGGGGCATGGTTGACCCGATGGCGCAACTGCCGCGCACCCCGGCCGAGTTTCTGATCGATATTTCCGGCTCGGCGAAACTGCTGGTGAACCTCTTTGATCCTGCCGAGGTCGAAGCCAACCCGATTCCCGGCGAATTGCAAGATATGGCGCTCAACGCGCTGCGCCTTGCGGCGGCGGGGGCCGATCTGAGCGGCACCGGGGCCTTTACCTTCAACAACGACATGGGTTTCCCGATGCCCAAGGGCGCGGTCGATCTGCGGCTCGTCGGTGCCTATGCGCTGATGGACAAGCTGACTGCCATGGGCCTTCTGCCCTCCGAACAATCGGCAGGCTTCAGGGCCATGCTCGGACTCTTTGCTGTACCGGTCGGGGCTGATGAGCTGACCTCGAAAATCGAGATGCGCGAAGACGGCGGCATTTACGCCAACGGCCAGCGTCTGCAATAAGGCAGGCCGAGGCAAGCTGAGGGGGGCCGCCCGGAGCCAACCGGGCGGCCCTTGGCTTGGGCCAGAAAGACAACGGGCAGGAGACGGCGCATGAATGACCGGCTGCAAGACTTGACCACCGCACTTCTGGCCGCCGCCGCGCGCGCCGGTGCCGGTGCCGCCGATGCAATCGCGGTTGATGGCCGCGCCGTTTCCATTGATGTGCGCGAGGGAAGGCTGGAACAGGCCGAACGTTCCGAAGGTGTCGAGATCGGGCTTCGGGTGCTGATCGGCGGGCGGCAGGCCTGCGTTTCCGCCTCCGATATCTCTGCAACAACGATGCAGGAAATGGCGGCTCGCGCCGTGGCAATGGCACGCGAGGCCCCGCCCGACCCCTTCGCGGGCCTTGCCGACGCCGCCGAACTGGCGCGCGGCTGGAATGTCGATGCGCTGCAAATGCAAGACCCTGCCGCCGAACCCGCCGCCGAAACGCTTCAGGAAGATGCGCGCCGCGCCGAAGCCGCTGCGCTGGCGGTGGCAGGGGTGGCACAGGTGCAATCGGCCTCGGCAAGCTACGCCCGCCGCAACCTCTTTTTCGCCGCTTCAAACGGCTTTGCCGGGGGCTACGGGCGCACCTCGCGCTCGGTCTCGGCGGTGGCGATCAGCGGCGAGGGCGCGCATATGGAGCGTGACTGGGCCGCCGAAGCCCGCACCTTTCAATCTGATCTGCCTTCGCCCGAAACCGTCGGCAGCCTCGCCGGGCAGCGCGCCGTGGCGCGTCAGGGCAGCCGCCGCCCGCCCACCGGGGCCTATCCCGTGCTTTACGACGAACGTATTGCGGGCAGTCTGATCGGCCATCTTCTCGGCGCGATCAACGGCACCTCGATTGCGCGCGGCGCGTCGTGGCTGCTTGATGCGCTTGGCACCCAGGTTCTACCCACCGGCCTGTCGATCATCGAAGACCCGCACCGACCGCGCATCTCCTCGTCGCGCCCCTTTGATGCCGAAGGTCTGGCCACCCGCCGCCGCGCCATCGTCGATGCCGGGGTGCTGACCGGCTGGACCCTCGATCTGGGCACCGCGCGCAAGCTTGGCATGGCCTCCACCGCCTCGGCCTCGCGCGGCACCTCGTCGCCGCCCTCGCCGGGCAATTCCAACATCGCGCTGACCGAAGGCAAGCAAAGCCCTGCCGAACTTCTCGCCGAAATGGGCACCGGCCTGCTCATCACCTCGCTGATCGGGGCCTCGATCAACCCGACCACCGGCGATTATTCGCGCGGCGCTTCCGGCTTCTGGGTGCAGGGTGGCGAGATTGTCTGGCCGGTCAACGAATGCACCGTGGCGGGCAACCTGCGCGAAATGCTGACCCGCATCACCCCCGCCAACGACGCCCGCAGCCATCTCAGCCATGTCGTGCCCAGCCTTCTGGTCGAAGGGCTGACACTGGCCGGTAGCTGACCCGCGCGCCTCACGCCGCCGGCCGCGCCGCGTGGTAGCGCGCCAGTTGTAGCGCATAGCTTGGTGCCCGCGCCCGAGCCGCGCGGTGCAGGCGGTGCAGCGCGGCGGGTGTTACCGCATCGCCCATCAGCAGCGCTTGCACCCGCGCGAACAGATGCGCCTCGCCCACAAGTCGCAGCGCAGGGTGCCCGCCAAACGGCATCGCCACGCTGCGCAACCCCTGAAAACGGGCCTGAATCAGCGCCGCATGGCGCGCGTCGGCAGGTTCCAACCGCGGGTCGAAGACGATGCAGCCCCGCAGCCCCGCCGCGCCCTCGGCACCAAGATCGTCAAGCCCGGGGTCAAGCCGCGCCGCGAAAAGCGCATAGCGGCTTTCAAAGGGCACCCGCTCGGGAAAGATCGAGAATTGCGGCGAGACCAGCAGCGCCCGGCGCAGATGCAGCGCCTGCGCCATGAGCAGCGCGCCATAGCCGCCAAACGAGAACCCGATGGCCGCCACATCATCGAACCCTGCGGTAAAACTGCCAAGCGCCGCCCGCAGCGCCGCCAGATCGGGGTTGAGGAACCAGTCGTTCTGCGCGGTTTCCACCATCAGATGCGCCACCCCCGCCTGCATCATCTGCGGCGGCGGCGCGCGCCCGGGAAACCCCGCGCGACCGGGGCGCAGGTAATCGAAGCTCACCACCAACCGGCTCCGGTGCGGCGCATGGCAGACCGCGCGCAACCGTTCGGATGCAAACACCACAAGCGGCGCTTCGGCACCCCCGGAGGGCAGGTCGCGCGGCGGCGCGCGACACATGGCAGCGGCGCATTGCATGGCAGAAACCCCGATCAGGGGGCCGATCCTGCCGCACCGATGCTAAGCAGCGGTTGAGGCTGCCACCGCCAAATGCCGAAAATGCAATGAAAAAGCCCGGGGTTGCGCCCGGGCCGTTCAGGTGATGGTGAGCCCGACGGGGTTCGAACCCGTGACCTACTGATTAAAAGTCAGTTGCTCTACCAGCTGAGCTACAGGCCCATCACAGGGCGCTTCTGTAGTAATCCCTCCGGGGCGGGTCAAGGCCTTATTTGCCGGAAATCCAGCCACTGGCCGAATCTGCCCGCATTGCGTAGAAAGCACTCCATGATGCAAAACCAGCGCGCTTCCGGCCTGCCCTTTCTGAAAATGCACGGGGCTGGCAACGACTTCGTGGTGATCGACGCCCGCGCGGGTGGCGTTGCGATTACGCCTGCGCTGGCACGCGCGCTGGGCGACAGGCACCGCGGCATCGGCTTTGACCAGTTGGTGCTGATCGAGCCTGACCCGCAAGCCGCCGCGCGGCTGACCTTTTTCAACGCCGATGGCAGCACCGCCGGGGCCTGCGGCAATGCCACCCGCTGCGTTGCGCGGTTGATCCTCGATGAAACCGGCGCTCCCCGGCTGACGCTGCGCACCGAGCGCGGCCTGCTTGATGCCGAGGATGCGGGCGGCGGGCTGACCCGCGTCAACATGGGGCAGCCGCAGCTTGACTGGGCGGAACTGCCGCTTTCCCGGCCGATCGATACGCTGCACCTGCCGCTGCCGGGCGATCCGGTCGGCGTCGGCATGGGCAACCCGCATTGCGTGCATTTTGTTGCCGATGCGGAAGCGGTCGATGTCGCGCGCCTCGGCCCCCGGATCGAACACGACCCGCTTTTCCCGAAAGCCACCAATGTCGAGTTTGCCTCGCTTACCGCCCCTGACAGGTTGCGGATGCGGGTCTGGGAACGCGGCACCGGCATCACGCTCGCCTGCGGCTCGGGCACCTGCGCCACCGCCGTAGCCGCCCACCTGCGCGGCCTGACCGGGCGGCAAGTAACGGTCGATGTCGATGGCGGCAGGCTGGCGGTTGACTGGCGCGACGATGGCGTCTGGATGACCGGCCCCACCGCACGGGTCTTTCGCGGCACCATAAGCCCCGAGTTTCTGGCCGCAGCGGAATGAGCGCGCCGATCCTTGCCACCCTCGGCTGCCGCCTCAACGCCTATGAAAGCGCGGCGATGCAGGAACTTGCCACCGCCGCGGGCATGACCAACGCGGTGATCGTCAACACCTGCGCGGTGACCGCCGAGGCGGTGCGCAAGGCCCGTCAGGAAATCCGCCGCCTGGCGCGCGAAAACCCCGGCGCGCCGATCATCGTCACCGGCTGCGCCGCGCAGACCGAACCCAAAACCTTTGCCGCCATGCCCGAAGTTGCCCGCGTGATCGGCAACCACGAGAAAATGCAACCCGCCACCTGGGCGGGCCTGACCGCCGCAGACCTGATCGGCACCACCGAAAAGATCATGGTCGATGACATCCTTTCCGTGCGCGAAACCGCGGGCCACCTGATCGACGGCTTTGGCCGCCACCGCGCCTATGTGCAGGTGCAGAACGGCTGCGATCACCGCTGCACCTTCTGCATCATCCCCTACGGGCGCGGCAATTCGCGCTCGGTTCCTGCGGGCGTCGTGGTGGAGCAGATCAAGCGGCTGGTGGGCAAGGGCTTTGCCGAAGTGGTGCTGACCGGCGTCGATCTCACCTCCTGGGGGGCCGATCTGCCCGGCGCGCCCCGGCTTGGCGATCTGGTGGCACGCATTCTGCGGCTCGTGCCGGATCTCGCGCGGCTGCGCATTTCCTCGATCGACAGTATCGAGGCCGATGAGAACCTGCTGCAAGCCATCGCCACCGAACCCCGGCTGATGCCGCATCTGCACCTGAGCCTGCAACATGGCGATGATCTGATATTGAAGCGGATGAAGCGCCGCCACAGCCGGGATGACGCGATCCGCTTTTGCGAAACGGCGCGCACCCTGCGCCCCGGCATCGTCTTTGGGGCCGATATCATCGCGGGCTTTCCGACCGAGACCGAAGCGATGTTCGCCAACTCGCTGCGACTTGTGGAAGACTGCGGCCTGACCTTCCTGCACGTCTTTCCGTTCAGCCCGCGCCACGGCACCCCCGCCGCCCGCATGCCGCAACTCAAGGGACCGGCAATCAGGGAACGCGCCGCCCGCCTGCGCGCCCTGGGCGATGCCCGCCTGCTCGCCCATCTTGCAGCCGAGGTCGGCCAGACCCGCCGGATCCTGACCGAAGGCCCCCGCATTGGCCGCACCGAATATTTCACCGAAGTCGCCTTTGCCGAGGACCAGCCCGAAGGCACGCTGCTGGAGCGCCGCATTCTGGGCCATGGCAGCACGCAGCTTCTGGCCTGAGCGTCTCTTTCGTGCAAATACCCCGGGGGTCCGGGGGCAGCGCCCCCGGCCTTGCCCGCGGTAGCGCCGGGGGTTTCACACCCCCGGACCCCCGTGGGGTATTTCGGCGAAGGAGATGAGGATGCACCCGAACCCGGCCTTTCGCGGCGAATCCGCTGAAGCTTGTCTTGCCTTTGCTCTCGCGCGCGGTTTCGGCGCGCTTTCGGTGAATGGCGCGGCGGGGCCGATCGTCTCGCATCTGCCCTTTTGCGCGGTCCCGGCGGGTATCGAGTTCCACATCGTTCGAAACGCCCCGATGGCACGCGCGCTTGCCACACCGCAGCCAGCGCTGATGGTGGTCAGCGGTGCCGATGCCTATGTTTCGCCCGACTGGTACGGGCTCGATCATCAGGTGCCGACATGGAACTACCATGTCGTGCACCTGCGCGGGGTGGTGGAGACCTTGCCGGAAACCACCTTGCGCGGGCATCTGGAGCGGCTTTCCGCGAGTTTCGAAGAACGGCTCGACAAGGCTCCCTGGCGGTTGGAAAAGATGCCGGAAGCGGCGCTGGCGCGGATGATGCGGGCAATTCAGCCCTGCCTTCTGCGCGTTACCGAAGTGCAGGGAACGCTGAAGCTTGGCCAGAACAAGCCCGACGCCGCGCGCATTGCCGCAGGCCGGGCGATGCAGGCCGCGGGGCTTGGAGCCGGTGCCGCAGAGATCGCCGCGCGCATGTTGCAGGCGGATTGATGCCAAGCCTTGCCGGCTTCGGCACCGCACATCAGAGCCTGTCTGGCAAAAGTGGGCACCGGTTTTGTCGCAAGACAGGCGCAAATCAAGAAGCTAGAGTCTGTCTGGCGCTTCTATCTGCGCCGGACAGACTCTAGCGTTTCGCCCATGACAACCGCCTTTATCACCCAAGCTTCGGCCATGGAGCACCTCGCCCCGCCCGGGCACGCCGAGCGCGAAGCGCGGATTGAAGCGATCTGGTCGGCGCTAGGCGCGCCTGCATTCGCCGCGCTTGCCCGCCACCCCGCGCCCCGCGCCGATGCGGCCGAGGTTCTGCGCTGTCACCCGGCGCGGCACCTCGATGCGGTCGGTGCCGCCATTCCCGAGGCGGGTTGGGCGATGCTCGACCCGGACACCTTTGTCTCGCCGCGCTCGCTCGACGCGGCCTTGCACGCGATCGGCGGGGTCAACCTCGGGGTCGATCTGGTGCTGGCGGGGCAGGTGGCCAATGCCTTTGTCGCCATGCGCCCGCCGGGCCACCATGCCGAGGCTGACCGCGCCATGGGCTTTTGCCTGTTCGGCACCGTGGCGATTGCCGCAAGGCGGGCGCTTGACCATCACCGCCTCGCCCGGGTGGCGGTGCTCGATTTCGACGTGCACCACGGCAACGGCACCCAGGACCTGCTCTGGGACGAGCCGCGTGCGATGTTCGTCTCCTCCCACCAGATGCCGCTCTATCCGGGTTCGGGTTCCCCCACCGAGACCGGCGCGCATGGCCAGATCCTGAACCTTGCCCTGCCGCCCGGTTCCGGCAGCGCGGCAATGCGGCCCGCCTGGGAGGCAGCGCTTGCGCAGCTGCGCCGCTTTGCGCCGGAACTGGTGCTGGTATCCGCCGGGTTTGATGCGCACCGCGCCGACCCGCTGGCGGGGCTGACCTGGAACGAGGCCGATTATCGCTGGCTGACGCATGCGATTTGCGATCTGGCCGATGCGTGTTGCGGCGGGCGGGTGGTCTCGACACTTGAAGGCGGATATGATCTGACCGCACTTGCGGCCTCGGTCGCGGCGCATGTGGCGGTTCTGATGGAGCGGGGCGATGACCGAATTGGCGGCGATGAGCTTTGAAGATGCGATGGCGGCGCTGGAAAAGGTCGTGCGCGATCTGGAACAGGGCAATGTCTCGCTCGATCAGTCGATCTCGCTTTACGAACGCGGCGCGGCCCTGAAGGCGCATTGCGAGGCGCTGCTGAAAGCCGCCGAAGAGCGGGTTGAAAAGATCACGCTGGGCGAAGGCGGGGTTCCCACCGGGTCAACGCCGGTGACGGGGCTCTAGGTGTTTCAGGCGCGGCTCGCCGAGGTGCAGCGCGGCGTGCAGCCAGTGCTTGACGCTGCCATTGCCCGCCATCCCGCCGGGCAGCTTCGGGATGCGATGTGCTATGCGGCGGCGGGGGGCAAGCGGCTGCGGGCGTTTCTGGTGCTTGAAGGCGCAGCACTGCACGGCATCGCGCAATTGCAGGCGCTGCCTGCTGCTGCGGCGGTCGAGGCGCTGCACGCCTACAGCCTTGTTCACGACGATCTTCCTGCGATGGACAATGACGATCTGCGCCGCGGCCTGCCCACGGTGCATGTGAATTGGAATGAGGCCACCGCAGTGCTGGCGGGCGACGCGCTGCAAGCGCTGGCCTTCGAGCTTTGCTGCGACCCGGTGCTTGGCCCGCCTGACCGGCGGCTCGATCTGGTGGCCGCACTCGCCCGGGCTGCGGGGGCGGCGGGCATGGTCTATGGTCAGGCGCTCGATATCGCCGCCGAAACCGCTGCCGCACCGCTGACGCTTGCCGAAATCACCACCCTGCAGGCGGGCAAGACCGGCGCGCTCATTGCCTTTGCGGCCGAGTCGGGGGCGATCCTTGCCGGGGCAAACCGCGCCCCGCTTGCCGCCTTTGCCGCCGCCCTCGGCCTCGCCTTCCAGATCGCCGATGACATTCTCGATGTGACCGGCACCGAGGCGCAGGCGGGCAAACGGCTTGGCAAGGATGCGCAGGCTGGCAAGGCCACCTTCGTCACCCTGCTTGGGCTTGCCGGGGCGCGGGCCCGCGCTGCCGCATTGGTGGCCGAGGCCGAGGCGGCGCTTGCGCCCTATGGCGCAAAGGCGCAAAACTTGCGGGCCGCGGCGCGGTTCGCTATTGCCCGCCAGATGTGACCGCCCCCGGGAGGGCCCGATGACCGAACGACCCCTGACCCCGCTGCTTGACCGCGTTCGCCTGCCTGCGGACCTCAAGGGTTTCAGCGACCGCGAATTGCACCAGCTGGCGAATGAGCTTCGCGCCGAAACCATATCGGCGGTATCGGTGACCGGAGGCCATCTTGGCGCAGGGCTGGGCGTGGTCGAACTGACCGCGGCGCTGCATGCGGTGTTCGATGCGCCGCGCGACAAGATCATCTGGGATGTCGGCCACCAGTGCTACCCGCATAAAATCCTTACCGGGCGGCGTGATCGTATCCGCAGCCTGCGCCAGAAGGGCGGGCTTTCCGGCTTCACCAAGCGCGCGGAAAGCCCCTATGACCCGTTCGGCGCGGGCCATAGCTCCACCTCCATTTCCGCCGCGCTCGGCTTTGCCATGGCGCGCGAGCTTGGCGGCGAGGCGGGCGACGCCATCGCCGTTATCGGCGATGGCGCGATGAGCGCGGGCATGGCGTTCGAGGCAATGAACAACGCGGGCCACCTTGGCAAACGCCTTTTCGTGGTGCTGAATGACAACGAAATGTCGATCTCGCCGCCCGTGGGTGCGCTTTCATCCTACCTCACCCGGCTTTATTCCGGCGGGCCCTATCAAGACCTCAAGGCGGCGGCCAAGGGCGCGGTCAGCCTGTTGCCCGAACCCCTGCAGGAAGGCGCGCGGCGGGCCAAGGAAATGCTCAAGGGCATGGCCGTGGGCGGCACGCTTTTCGAGGAAATGGGTTTCACCTATGTCGGCCCCGTCGATGGCCACGACCTTGACCAGCTTCTGCCGCTCCTGCGCACGATGAAGGCGCGGGCGACCGGGCCGATGCTTATTCATGTGGTGACCAAAAAGGGCAAGGGCTACGCCCCCGCTGAAACCGCCGCTGACCGTGGCCATGCCACCGCCAAGTTCAACGTGCAGACCGGGGTGCAGACCAAGGCTGCGTCAAACGCCCCCAGCTACACTTCGGTTTTCGCCCAAAGCCTGGTGGCCGAGGCCGAGCGCGATGAAAGGATCGTCGCGGTAACCGCGGCGATGCCCGAAGGCACCGGGCTCAGCCTTTTTGCCGGGCGTTTCCCGCGCCGTTGCTTTGATGTGGGCATAGCTGAACAGCATGCCGTGACCTTTTCGGCGGGGCTTGCGGCGGGGGGAATGAAGCCCTTCTGCACGATCTATTCCACCTTCTTGCAGCGCGGTTACGATCAGCTCGTGCATGATGTGGCAATCCAGCGGCTGCCGGTGCGCTTTGCCATCGACCGCGCCGGGCTGGTGGGGGCCGATGGTGCCACCCATGCGGGCGCTTACGATGTGGCGTTTCTGGCCAACCTGCCCGGCTTTGTGGTGATGGCCGCGGCGGACGAGGCGGAGCTGGTGCACATGGTCGCCACCGCCGCCGCCCATGATACCGGCCCGATCGCCTTTCGCTATCCGCGCGGCGAAGGCACGGGGGCGGAAATGCCTGCGCGTGGCGTTCCGCTGGAAATCGGCCGGGGTCGCGTGGTGGCCGAAGGCGGCCGGGTGGCGATATTGTCGTTCGGCACCCGCCTCGCCGAGGTCTTGAAGGCCCGCGAGGCGCTTGCCGCCCGCGGGCTGGCACCAACGGTCGCCGACGCCCGCTTTGCCAAGCCGCTCGACCGCGACCTGATCCTGCGGCTGGTGGCCGAACACGAAGCCCTGATCTGCGTCGAGGAAGGTGCCATCGGCGGTTTCGGCAGCCATGTCGCGCAGCTGCTTGCCGAAGCGGGGGTATTCGACCGCGGCTATTGCTTCCGCTCGATGGTGTTGCCCGACATTTTCATCGACCAGTCCAGCCCCGAAGATATGTACTCCACCGCCGCGATGAACGCCCCGCAGATCGAGGCGAAGGTGCTTGAGGTGCTGGGGGTCAAGGTGGCGCGGAGGGCGTGAGGGGCGCGGTGCGGGTGTAACGCAGTGTTTACATCTGCAAAGGTAATAATTGTCACTTCCCTCATTATCTATTAGCCTGAGTCAGCAAGGAACAGGAAATGTACATGAAATCAGTTCGCAAACTTTCAATGACCCCTGTTCTCAAGGGGTTCTGGGGTGGTGTCTCGGTGGGACTGGCGTCTTCTGACTATGCCTTTGATGTTCCGAAGAGTTCGTACCGTTTGACGGCAGTTGCTCGAAACGGGTTCGCTCTGGACAAGGAAGCACTTCGCAAAGATGTCGAGAAAGCCAGGTCAGAATTTGCCCGCTCAGCCGCGGCAGGCGCATACGCATCCTAATCAGGCCGAGCGCTCTGAGCAACGCGCTCAGCGCATGAACGCCGATGGAAGTCGAGAAGAAATCGAGCTTCGGTCAGAGCGTTTCTGGTCAGGGGCGCTGCCTCGGCCAGAGGATTTTGCCAAGTTTGGCGAAATTGTCCCGGACGCCCCAGAGCGCATCCTACGAATGGCGGAGAAGGAGCAGGAACACCGCATTGCGTTGGAGTCTCTGATCGTCCCGGCTAACAACAAGGCTGGGCAACGCGGCCAATGGCTTGGTGCGGGGATTTCGGTCCTCGCACTCGTGCTGGCTGTAGTTGCTGTCTATATTGGTGCGCCTTGGCAGGTCGCTGTTGCGCTCGTTGGCGTTCCAGTCTTGAGCGTGGCCCGTTCGCTTGTTACGGCTTTCCGGTCAGACAACGAGTAGTTTCAGGCATCGACGGCATCATCCACGAAGACGCCCTCGGCCTCGATGCCGTCTATATTCAGGCCAAACGCTACGGTGCCGATGCCAAGGTTGGCCGCCCGGCGATGCAGCAATTCGTCAGCAGCCTTACTGGCGAGGGCGCTACCAAAGGCGTTTTCGTCACCACCTCCGATTTTTCCCGCGAGGCGCGCGATTACCTCAACCGCGTGCAGCACCGGGTGGTGCTGATCAACGGTGCCGAACTCGCGCGGCAGATGATCCGCTACGAGGTGGGGGTGCGGGCGCGCGCGGCCTATGTGCTGCGGGGCGTTGACGAGGATTATTTCAGCGAGGAATGAACCACGCACGGGCGAGCGGCAGGGTCAGTGCCAGAACAACGCCACTGCACCCGCGCCGCGGTGCACAAAGAGCAGCGCCCGGCCCGAGGGTGGGCGAGAAGCGCCCGCCCTGGGGGGCGGGTCGGGCGCTGCCCGGCGTGCCGCCGGGCGGAAGGATGCCGCTCAGAGTGGGAAAGTGAGCCCCATTGCGAGGAATAAGCCCCGTCACCCCCCTCAGATATCCAGGTTTTCCACATTCAGCGCGTTCGCCTGAATGAACTCGCGCCGCGGTTCCACCACGTCGCCCATCAGCTTGGTGAAAATGTCGTCGGCCTCGGCCACGTCGTCGATTTTCACCTGCAACAGGGTGCGCGCCGCGGGGTCTAGCGTGGTTTCCCAAAGCTGCTCGGGGTTCATTTCGCCGAGGCCCTTGTAGCGTTGCAGGTTCAGCCCCTTTTCGCCCTCGGCCAATATCGCCGCCAGCAGTTCCAGCGGCCCGTTGATCGGCTGTTCGCGGTCCTTGCGGATCAGCCGTGCGGGCTGCCCGTAAACCTCGTTCAGCGCCTCGGTATGCGCCGCCAGCCGCCGCGCCTCGCCCGAGCGCAGCACCGGCCCGTCGAGTGTGCGCACCTCTTCGACGCCGCGCAGAATGCGGGCAAAGCGCAGCCCGTGGTCCTGTGTCGGCCGACCCTGCCAGCCGCGCTCATATTCCACCGCCACGAGGTCAAGCCGCGCTGCCACCGCATCGGCCACGCCCTGCGCATCGGCATCAAGCCTGCCCGGCAGCAGCGCCCCGGCAATCGCCGATTGCTCCAGTATCCGCTGCGGATAAATCGTCGGGAAAGCGGCCAGAATCCGCCGCACCACCCGCGCCTCTTCCAGCACCCGCGCCAGATCGGCCCCGACAATTTCCTCGCCCGAGCCAAGCCGCAG
The DNA here is from genome assembly GCF_030684035.1 of Phaeovulum sp. Lineage (GTDB taxonomy): Bacteria > Pseudomonadota > Alphaproteobacteria > Rhodobacterales > Rhodobacteraceae > UBA6213. The sequence continues at coordinate 119,930 of NZ_JAUXPI010000012.1, forward strand.
CGCCGCCCCCTCGATGCCCTGCGCTATCAGAAACTCCTCCAGCGCCGGCTGATCCTTGAGGTAAACCTCGGATTTTCCGCGCGCCACTTTGTAAAGCGGCGGCTGCGCGATATAGAGAAAACCGCCATCAATCACCTGCGGCATCTGCCGGAAGAAGAAGGTCAGCAAGAGCGTGCGGATATGCGCGCCGTCCACATCGGCATCGGTCATGATGATGATCTTGTGGTAGCGCAGCTTGGCAATGTTGAACTCGTCGCGCCCGATCCCGGTGCCAAGCGCGGTAATCAGCGTACCCACCGTTTCGCTTGCCAGCATCCGGTCGAACCGCGCACGCTCCACGTTCAGGATCTTGCCGCGCAAAGGCAGCACCGCCTGGTTCTTGCGCGCCCGCCCCTGCTTGGCCGAGCCGCCCGCGCTATCGCCTTCGACAATGAAGATTTCGCTCAGCGCCGGGTCTTTTTCCTGACAATCGGCCAGCTTGCCGGGCAGGCTTGCCACATCCATCGCGGTCTTGCGGCGGGTGAGGTCGCGCGCCTTGCGCGCCGCCTCGCGCGCCAGCGCCGCTTCCACGATCTTGCCGACAATCACCTTGGCTTGCCCGGGGTTTTCCTCGAACCACTCGCCCAGCTTTTCGTTGACAAGGTTTTCCACCGCGGGCCGCACTTCCGAAGAAACCAGCTTGTCCTTGGTCTGGCTGGAAAACTTCGGGTCGGGCACCTTGACCGACAGCACGCAGGTCAGCCCCTCGCGCGCATCATCGCCGGTAAAATCGACCTTCTCGCGCTTGGCGATGCCCGAGCTTTGCGCATAGGCGTTGATCGTGCGCGTCAGCGCGCCACGGAACCCGGCAAGGTGGGTGCCGCCGTCGCGTTGCGGTATGTTGTTGGTAAAGGGCAGTACGGTTTCGTGGTAGCTGTCGTTCCACCACATCGCCACCTCCACCGAAATGCCGTTGCGCTCGCCGATGATGTAGATCGGCTCCGGCATCGCGGGTACCTTTGACCGGTCGAGGTAGCGCACATATTCGCGCACCCCGCCATCGTAATGCAGCTCAACATGCAGCGGTTCCACCGGGCGCTCGTCGTCAAGCACGATGCGCACGCCGGAATTGAGGAATGCCAGCTCCCGCAGCCGGTTTTCCAGCGTCTTGAAGCTGTAATCAAGGTTTGAAAAGGTTTGCAGACTGGCCAGGAACCGCACCTCGGTGCCTTTCGCGCCGACCTCCGCCGGGCCGACCACCCGCAGATGCTCGGCTGTGTCGCCATGCACAAAGCGGGCGAAATGTTCGTTGCCATCGCGCCAGATGCGCAGTTCCAGCCACTCGCTCAGCGCGTTCACCACCGAAACGCCAACCCCGTGCAAGCCGCCCGAAACCTTGTAGCTGTTCTGGTCGAATTTGCCGCCCGCATGCAGCTGCGTCATGATGACCTCGGCGGCCGAAACCCCCTCGCCCTCATGAATGCCGGTGGGAATGCCGCGGCCATTGTCGCGCACCGAAACCGACCCGTCGGAATGGATCCGCACGCTCACAAAGTCGGCATGTCCCGCCAGCACCTCGTCAATGCCGTTGTCCACCACCTCGTAAACCATATGGTGCAGACCCGAGCCATCGTCGGTATCGCCGATATACATGCCGGGGCGCTTGCGGACAGCCTCCAAGCCTTTGAGAACCTTGATGGATTCCGCGCCGTATTCATTCGGCTTCGCAGCGATGTTGGTCATGCCTGCCTACCTTGGGTTTTGCCTCCCGCTTATAGGGGAGCGGGCGCGCAATGTCACGCGCGCGGGGCAATTATCCGGCATCGGGCAGGGTAAGGCTGCCATCTTCGGCAAGCGGCCAGAACGGGTTCATTGCCAGTTCCCACACATGCCCGTCGGGGTCGGCGAAATAGCCCGAATAGCCGCCCCAGAACACCTCTTGCGGGGGTTTCAGCGCTTTTGCCCCCGCTGCCAGCGCGGCGGCAAAAGCCGCGTCCACCTCGGCCCGCGTGGCAAAGTTCTGCGCCAGGGTCATTGCCCCGGTGCCAAGCGCTGCGCCCGGCCTGCCCTGATCGACCGCCAACGCCTCGCGGCCGAACAGCCCGAGTGCCGACCCGAGCAGCTGAAAGAACACAACCCCTTCAAGCGCCCGCGCGACCCGCCAGCCCCAGGCCTCATAAAACCGCCGCGACCGCGCCAGATCGTCCACCCCGAGCGTGATCAGCGTTACCCTTTGTGGTGTCATGGCTGCCTCCCCGCCACTGCCGCCTGCCTCGGCAAACCTTTCCAAAAAGTTAACACAAACATGTGTTATCCAGCAATATCATTGTGTTATCAATGATAACACGCGTGTTAGCCTAACCCGGAGCCGCCGAAACCCCGCCCCGCTCGTTCACCTCGAATACCTGCGCCCGCCCGCCAAGCCCTTCAAAAAGCTCCGCCCCGGTTCCGGTCATGAAAGCCTGGCAGCCAAGCGCGCAGATCTCGTCATAAAGCGCCGCCCGCCGCTCCGCATCCAGATGCGCCGCCACCTCGTCAAGCAAAAGCACCGGCGGCGCGCCGGTATCCTCGGCCAGAGCCCGCGCATTCGCCAGGATCACCGAAATCAGCAGCGCCTTCTGTTCGCCGGTCGAGGCCTGCGCCGCCGGCATCCCCTTGGCCGCGTGATGCGCCACCAGATCGGCCCGGTGCGGCCCCTCCAGCGCCCGCCCCGCCGCCATGTCCCGCGCCCGCCCCTCGGCCAGCGCGGTGGCCAGATCGGCAGGCCCCTCGCCTTCGATCCGCATCTCCGGCACCGGAAAAGCCGTCGCCCCCCGCTGCGCTGCCGATATCCGCGCGAGCGCCGCCCGCCGGTTTCCCGATATCGCCGCCCCCGCCGCCGCCATCTGCGCCTCAAGCGCCCCATACCAGCCCGCGTCGCGCACCATGTCTTTCAACAGCCGGTTCCGCTCGCGCATTGCCTTTTCATAGGCCAGCACTTCCTCGGCATGCCCCGGCTGAAACGCCATCGTGAGCCGGTCCAGAAACCGTCGCCGCCCCTCCGGTGCCTCGATCCAGAGCCGGTCCATCACCGGCACCAGCCACAGCACCCGCATAAGCCGCCCCAGCGCCACCTGTTGCGCGGGCTTGCCGTCGATCATCACCGCGCGCGCCGCCCCCGGTGCGGCGAAGCTCTCGATCTCATGCCCGATCCCGTCAACCGTCACCGCAGCACGGATCTTCCAGCCAAGATCCCCCGGCTGGCGCGCCAGTTCCTCGGCCGCCGCCCGCCGCAAGCCGCGCCCCGGCGACAGCATCGACACTGCCTCCAGAATGTTGGTCTTGCCGGCACCGTTCGGACCGAAAAGCACCACCGGCCGCCCGTCGAGCCGAAGCTCGAGATGCGGGTGCGAGCGGAACTGCAACAGCACCAGCCGGCTCAGCACGCCACTTCCCCCTGCTTCAGGTCAAATATCCGCGCCGCAGGCACCGGGCGCAGCCCGGTCAGACCCGCATCGGCATGACCACATAGACCGCCGAGGTATCGTTGCCCTCGCGCATCAAGGTGGGGTCGCCCGACGAGTTGAACAGGAACACCGCATTCTCGCGGTCCACCTGGCTGGCGATTTCCAGCAGATACTTGGCGTTGAAACCGATCTCAAGCCGCTCGTCGGCGTAGGCCACCGCCAGCTCTTCCTCGGCCGCGCCTGCATCGGGGGCGTTGACCGAAAGCACCAGACGGTCTTCGTCAAGGCTCAGCTTGACCGCCCGCGAACGCTCAGATGAAACCGTCGCAACCCGGTCCACCGCGCGGGCAAATTCGGCAGCGTCCACCTCCAGCCGGCGGGTGTTGCCGATGGGAATGACCCGGGTGTAATCTGGAAAGGTGCCGTCGATCACCTTCGAGGTGAGTGTAATCGTCGGCGTTGCGAAGCGCACTTTGGTTTCGGAGACGGAAACCGCGATCGTCGCTTCGTCATCATCCAGCAGCTTGCGCATTTCACCCACGGTCTTGCGCGGCACGATCACGCCCGGCATTCCCTCTGCGCCCTCCGGCAGCGGCGCGTCGATCCGGGCGAGGCGGTGACCGTCAGTTGCCACGCAGCGCAGCACCGGCCCGGTTTCGCTGGTTGCCACATGCATATAGACGCCGTTCAGGTAATACCGCGTCTCTTCGGTCGATATCGCAAATTTCGACTTGTCGAACAGCCGCCGCAGCACCGGCGCGGGGGCGCTGAAATTGGCGGTGTATTCCGAATTCGCCATCACCGGAAAATCCTCGCGCGGCAGCGTTGCGAGGCTGAAATGCGATCGTCCGGCCTGCACCGAAAGCCGCCCGGTGGCGGGGTCATCGGCAAGGCTTATCAAGGCTCCGTCAGGCAGCTTGCGCACGATCTCGTGCAGCATCACCGCCGAGACCGTGGTCGCCCCGGCCCGCTCGACCATCGCGGGCGCGCGGTCCACCACCTCGATGTCAAGGTCGGTGGCGCGGAACGAAGCGGTAGCGCCCTCGGCCTCGATCAACACGTTGGCCAGGATCGGAATGGTATTGCGCCGTTCGACGACCGATTGCGCCTGCGCGACTGCCTTCAATAGCGCGGCGCGTTCAATACTGATCTTCATGTTCACCCCCAAAGGCCACCGGGAGCGGAAAACTAGCAGTTTTCCGCGCAGGCTCAAGATTTATCAGGACTTGTCCACGCAACCGCTGGCCCGTCAAGGCCTTGCGGTGTCACGCATCAAGCAGGCGGCGCAAAAGATCGATGTCTTCGGCCATCTGGTGGTCGGAGGCTTTCAGTTCCTCGACCTTGCGAATACCGTGCATGATCGTCGTGTGGTCGCGCCCGCCAAAGCGACGGCCGATTTCGGGCAGGCTGCGGGTGGTCATCTTCTTGGCAAGATACATTGCGATCTGCCGAGGACGCGCGATGGTGCGCACCCGCTTCGGGCCGATCAGGTCCGACAGCCGCACATTGTAGTGTTCGGCCACCTTGCGCTGGATCTCTTCGATCGAAACCTTGCGGTCAGAGGCGCGCAGGATATCGGCAAGGCATTCCTGCGCGAGGTCGAGCGTGATTTCGCGCCCGACGAGGCTGGCGAAGGCGAAAAGCCGCGTCAGCGCGCCTTCAAGTACGCGCACGTTGGTGGTGATGCGATGCGCCAGAAACTCCAGCACGCCATGCGCCAGAGTCAGCCCCGGATATTGGCTGCGGTAGGTTTCCGCCTTGGATTGCAGGATGCCCAGCCGAAGCTCGTAATCTGTCGGGTGCAGATCGACCACCAGACCGCACTGAAGGCGGCTTCTGATCCGCTCTTCCAGATCCTTGATTTCGCCCGGCGCGCGGTCTGCGGAAATCACGATCTGCTTGTTCTGATCCACCAGTGCGTTGAAGGTGTGGAAAAACTCTTCCTGCGTGCTGTCCTTGCCGGCGATGAACTGCACGTCATCGACCATCAGCACATCGACCGAGCGGAACAGTTCCTTGAAATCCATGATTTGCCGCTCGCGCAGCGCCAACACGAAGCGATACATGAACTGCTCGGCAGAAAGATAAAGCACCCGCAGCCCCGGCTGGCGGGCGTTCAATTCGTGCGCGATGGCGTGCATCAGGTGGGTCTTGCCAAGCCCGACACCGCCATAAAGAAAAAGCGGGTTGAAAGTTACCGGCCCACCCTCGGCAACCCGACGCGCGGCGGCATGGGCAAGTTCGTTGGGTTTGCCGACCACGAAACTGTCAAAGGTGAAGCGGCCATCAAGCGGTGCCCCGAGAAGCTCGCCGTTCTCGCCATTGCGTCCGTTGCGGCGCGGTTTTGGTTCCGTCGCGGCGACCGGGGCAGGTGCCGCCACTGGCCGCTGCTCGGCGACGCGGAGATCGATTCGGGCGGCATGGGCACCTGCGGCGTTCAACTGGCGCAGAATCTGGTCGGAGTAATTCCGCGAAACCCAGTCACGCATGAAACGGGTGGGGGCCTCGATTGTCGCGGTTTCTTCGCGCAAGGATTGCAGCGTCAGCGGTTCGATCCAGCAGGAAAAGTTGTTCGCCCCCAATACCCGAAAAAGCTCGCCACGCGCCTTGTCCCAGCAATCACTTGTCATATCCGCCATCCCCGCCGCGCCCATGCCCGCGATTTCGAAACCGGAGGGAATCGCCCCATCGCGCCAGCAAGGAAAGGTCGCAACGGGGGCCAGCACCCCGAACCTTTCCCGCCCCGGCGGCGGTGTGACGAAAGACATGCACCCCCGGCCCCGGAAATAGCCGGCAGCCAAGCAGTTGCGGCGGGCCGACCTTTTGGCCCGGCCCTCCTGTCGCATTGCGCTGCCTTCGAGCTCGGCAGCTTCCTTGAACGCCCGGCGCAGGAGCGCCGGGTGGTGCAGCAATGCGTCATGTCCCCCAGGCGACGTGAATCGCTTCGTCACGCTAACAAGCCGTCTGTGGCCTTCGCAACCAAACTTCGTACTTGACTTCGTTTTGTCGCAGCGAATCTGTCGGCACGGCAACAATAGCACAACGCATTGATATGATTGATAAAGCAAAAAAGGGCACCACCCGTGGGTGCGCCCTTTCAGGAAAAAATCCAGTCAGATCAGACAGCCAGCGCTTTCACGCGCGAGGCAAGGCGCGACATTTTGCGCGCCACGGTATTCTTGTGCAAAACGCCTTTGGTCACGCCCCGCGCCAGCTCCGGCTGGGCGGCGCGCAGTGCGGTCGCGGCGGTGTCGGCGCTACCCGAGGCAAGAGCTTCCTCGACCTTGCGCAGGAAGGTGCGAATCCGCGAACGGCGCGCCTTGTTGACGTCATTGCGGCGCTCGTTCTGGCGTGCGCGCTTCTTGGATTGGGGCGTATTGGCCATAGTGTTGTTTTCCGATTTCGGTAGGGTAATCCTGAAGCCGCGCTTCTATGCGCGACTCGGATTGAAGTCAACGGGGCGGGGCGAAGAAAAACCCTAGCGGTCGCGGAACTGCGGCTGCCGTTTTTCGAGGAAGGCGCTCATGCCCTCTTTCTGGTCCTCGGTGGCAAAAAGCGCATGAAAGACCCGGCGCTCGAACAGGATGCCTTCGCGCAGGGTTGTCTCATAGGCGCGGTTGACCGCTTCCTTCACCACCATCGTGCTGAGCGCCGACTTCGCGGCGATCTTGCGCGCCGCCTCCATGGCTTCGGGGATCAGCTTGCCTACTGGCACAACGCGGCTGACAAGGCCGGAACGCTCGGCCTCGGCGGCATCCATGAAGCGCCCGGTCAGGTGCATGTCCATCGACTTCGACTTGCCGACGAATCGGGTAAGGCGCTGGGTGCCGCCGATACCGGCCACCACGCCGAGGTTGATTTCCGGCTGGCCGAATCTGGCGGTTTCCGAGGCGATGATGAAATCGCACATCATCGCCAGTTCGCAGCCGCCGCCAAGCGCATAGCCCGAGACCGCCGCGATGACCGGTTTGCGCACGCGCGAGATGGCATCGGATTCGGCCCCGAAGTAATTGCTGGTGAACATCTCGACAAAGCCCTTGTCGGACATTTCCTTGATGTCGGCACCGGCGGCAAAGGCCTTTTCCGAGCCGGTGATGACGATGCAGCGCACCTTGTCGTTTTCATCAGCGGCTTTCAGCGCCTCGGCCAGCTCGCCCAGGAGCTGCGAATTGAGGGCGTTGAGCGCTTCGGGGCGGTTAAGCCGGATCAGCGCGACAGAATCTTCGATTTCGACGATCAGGGTTTCGTAGGCCATGATGCGACCCTTTCCAGAAGTCCGGGGGCGAGTCCTAACACTCGTGGGGCGATTATCAAGTCATCTCTGGCAGGTCGGGCAGTAGAAGCTCGACCGTCCGGACTGGGTGATGCGGGTGATGGTGCCGGTGCAGCCGGGCGTGGGGCAGGGCGCACCCGCGCGGTCATAAACCCGAAAGGTATGCTGGAAATAGCCAAGCTCGCCATCGGGCTGGCGGTGGTCGCGCAGGCTTGATCCGCCAGCTTCGATCGCCTCGGCCAGAACCTGCCGGATGATCGGCACGAGGCTGGCGATGCGCGTGGCGGAGATACGCCCGGCGGCGCGGCGCGGGTCGATTCCGGCGCGGTGCAGCACTTCGCTGACGTAGATATTGCCAAGCCCCGCCAGAAGGCGCTGATCGAGCAGCGCCGATTTGATCGGGCTGGCGCGACCCTTGAGCCGGGCAAGCAGGTAGTCTTCATGAAAATCGTTGCTGAAAGGCTCGGGGCCGAGGTCACAGAGCAGCCAATGCTGCCCGGCAGTCTCGGTGGGCATCAGATCCATTGCGCCGAAGCGGCGGGCATCGTTGAAGGTGATGCGCGCGCCTGCGTTCATGTGCAGCACCACATGGTCATGCTTTTGCGGCGCTGGGTGGGGGTGGTGGAGCGCGGCCAAGGGGCTGCCCGAAAGCAGCATCCGCCCCGACATGCCAAGGTGTACCAGCAGCGTTTCACCCGTGGAAAGATCGGCCAGAAGGTATTTCGACCGCCGCCGGAGCGCCAGAACCCGCGCGCCCTGTAGCCGTTCGGCCATGCGTTCAGGCAATGGCCAGCGCAGATCAGGGCGGTTGATCTTGGCCAGCACGATTGCATGCCCTTCCATCGCGGGAGCAAGGCCACGGCGCACGGTTTCCACTTCGGGCAGTTCGGGCACGCACTTCTCCTTGCTCTTGCCGCATTGTCTTGGCCGCTGCGCCGCCTATAAGGGGGGCACCATTCAAGATCGGCAAGGGCCATGACGGACAGCACCCAGAACACCACGCATTTCGGCTTTCAGACCGTGAACGAGGGCGAAAAGGCTGGAATGGTGCACGGGGTCTTTACCCGCGTCGCCTCGAAATACGACATCATGAACGATCTGATGAGCCTCGGCATCCATCGGCTCTGGAAAGACGCGATGATGAATTGGCTGGCACCGCGCCCCGGTCAGCACCTGCTGGACATGGCAGGCGGCACCGGCGACGTGGCTTTCCGTTTTCTCGGGCGTGCGCCGGGTGCCACCGCCACCGTCTGCGACATGACCGAAAGCATGCTGACCGAGGGGCAGAAGCGCGCCGAGGCGGAAAACCTTGCAAGCCGGCTGGAATGGGTGGAGGCCGATGCCATGGCGCTGCCGTTTGCGGACAATTCCTATGATGTGTTCACCATGAGCTTCGGCATCCGCAACGTGACGCGCATATCCGATGTGCTGGCCGAGGCCTTTCGCGTGCTGCGCCCCGGCGGAAGGCTGATGGTGCTGGAGTTCAGCCAGTTGCCGAACCCGGCGCTGCAATGGCTTTATGACCGCTATTCCTTCAACGTGATCCCGCCGCTCGGCGCGCTGGTTGCGAAGGACCGGGATAGTTACCAGTACCTGGTCGAATCAATCCGCAAGTTCCCCGATCAAGAGGCTTTCGCGCGGATGATCCGCGCGGCGGGGTTTGGGCAGGTGAAATACCGCAACCTGAGCATGGGCATTGCAGCGCTGCATTCGGGCTGGAAAATCTAGATGCGGGGCCCGCACAACCTCTGGCGGCTGATCATTACCGGCGCGACCTTCGAGAGGTCGGGCGCGATGAAACTGGCGCTGGAGGCCATGGATGTGCCGCCGCGGCTGCGGCTGGCGGCGCGGGTGATGGGCTGGCCGTTTGCCTGGCTGGGGTTGAAGGGCGACCCGGCGCTGCCGCCGGTGACGCGCGCGCTGACCGCACTCGGGCCCGCCTATATCAAGTTCGGGCAAGTGCTTTCGACCCGCCCCGATGTTGTCGGCGCGGAACTGGCTGAGCAGTTGACGGTTTTGCAAGATCGCCTGCCGCCGTTTTCGGTGGCCGAGGCGAAGGCCTCGGTCGCAGCCGAATTGGGCCAGCCGGTCGATGCGATCTTTGCCGAGTTTTCCGAAGCCGTGGCCGCTGCGTCGATCGCGCAGGTGCATGCTGCGCGACGTGTCGATACCGGCCAGAAGGTCGCGGTCAAGGTGCTGCGGCCGGGCATTGAGCGCGCTTTTCAGAAAGACCTTGATGCCTTCCACTTCGCCGCGGCGATGATCGAGTTCCTGTCGCCTGCGTCGCGCCGCCTGCGGCCTTCGGATGTGGTGGCGCATTTCGAAAGCGTGGTGCTGGGCGAGCTTGATCTGCGCATGGAGGCTTCGGCCGCTCTGGCGTTTTGTGCCAATACCGCGCGCGACGAAGGGTTTTCGGCGCCGCGCCCGCATTGGGACCTTTCGGCGCGCCGCGTCATGACGCTCGATTGGGTCGATGGCATCGCGCTCGGCGACATCGAGGCGTTGCAAAGCGCGGGGCACGACCTTGTGGCATTGAGCGAGCGGGTGTTGCAGCTGTTTCTCAGCCACGCGCTGCGCGACGGCTATTTTCACGCTGACATGCACCAGGGCAACCTCAAGGTGGCGGAGAATGGCGACATCATCGCCTATGACTTCGGCATCATGGGGCAGATCGACGAATACACCCGCCGCGTCTATGCCGAGATCCTGATGGGGTTCATCCGCAAGGATTATCGCCGCGTTGCCGAGGTGCATTTCGAAGCGGGCTATGTGCCGCGTGACCGCAACGTGGACGATTTCGCGCGGGCGCTGCGGGCGGTGGGCGAGCCGATCTTCGGCATGGATGCCAGCCATATCTCAATGGCGCGACTGCTGGCCTATCTTTTTGAAGTGACCGAGCGTTTTGGCATGCAAACCCGAACCGAGCTGATCTTGCTGCAACGCACGATGGTGGTGGTCGAAGGCGTCGCGCGCTCGCTCAACCCGGCGCTGAACATGTGGGAAGTGGCAAAGCCGGTCGTGGGCACCTACATTCGCCAGAATCTCGGGCCGCGCTCGATGGCGCGCGACCTGTTGCGCACGGCGCGGGTGCTGGGAAGGTTCGGCCCACGGCTTCCCGACATGGTTGAACGCGCGCTGCAAGGGCAGGTGGCCGCGCCTCCGCCTCCGCCACCGGCACCGCGCCGAAGCCGCGATCTCGTGCTGTTTCTGGCGGGCGGGGCGATGGTCGGCGCGGGTGTGGCCCTTGCCGCGCTGTTCTAGGCGAAGCGACGCGCAAGACACCTTTGCCCGCTTGAGAGGCTGACCGAATTTTGGCGTTTGGCGCATGACCGCTTTGGTATTTTCGCGCCGCCCTCACATCTGGTTTGCGCCAGTTGGCGCGCGAATTGCCGTTATCGCATCGGCAGCGACGGTCGCGCCGCCTGAAAGCACAAGCGTGGTGCCGCCCGCGCCGCCACGCGCCTCGGTGATGGTCGCGTAGGCTTCCACCATCTCGTTTGAGAGCTGGGCACCGCTTGCATCGTAGCTTTCCAGATAAAAACTGTACTTTCCTGGCATGAAGGCGGTGCCGGTGCTGGAGGTGCCGGTCCAGTTGACCGGCTCGGCGGAAACCGCGACATCGCGGCGATCAGCCTCTTGCCCCAGCGCGCTCACGGTAACCAGTACCGCGCGGCTGGCACCCACATGCGGGTTGGGCGAGAGCGTGACCGGGGTGACACCGTCAAATAGCACCGGCGCGGCTGCGCGTGCCTCCATTCCGACCCAGCTGGCGAATTGCGCCATGCCGAGCAGGCCGATTTGCGCAGAGAGCCCCGCCAGCAGCTGGTTGCTTTTCACCTGTTGTTCGACGCCGGAGAAGGTAGCAAGCTGCACCGCATAATCCGAGCTTTCGATCGGATTCAGCGGATCCTGGTTTTGCATCTGGGTGGTGAGCATCAGCAAAAACGTCTGAAAGTCGCTGCTGATCATTGCGGCGCTGTCGGTTTTCTGCGGTGTGGTGGTGGTGCCGGAAGTCAGGCCATTCACGACGTCTACCATGGGTTTCTCCCTTCAGAGCCTAAGGTCAAGGCCGCCGGTGCCGGGCACCGAGGGCAATTGCTGCGTGAGCGCGGCGGCCGGTGCGACCGGCTGGGCGTGCCGCGGGTTTTCGACCTCGGCCCCTGCTTGAGCCTGCGGCTTGTCGGGCTGGCCTTGCTCCTGCGGGCGGTCGCCGAAGCTGAAGGCAATATTGGAATAGCCCAATTCGCGGAAATCGCGCGCCAGATGGTCGATGTTGCGGCGAAAGAGTTCAAGCGTTTCCGGCCGCTCGGCCTGAACCGACACCGTAACACCTTGTTCGGAGGTTGCGAGTGTCAGCCGCACCCGCCCCAGTTCTTCGGGTGCCAGGGTCAGCTCGACCGGGCGGTCGGCGCGTTGGGCGACCAACTCGGCCATCTGCCGAAGCGCCGATACGCTGAGATCGGTACCCTGCCCCTGTGCGGCGGGTGCAGCTGCCATGAGGCGGTCACCCTGCGCTGACGCGGTCGAGAGCATTGGCGGATCGGAATGCAGAGCGGTGGCCGCCGGATCTGGCGCGCTGGACCCGAGGGGCGCAGCGCCGACCAAGGCTTCCGCTCGGCGGGGACCGCGCGGCTGCTGCTGCCCCTGGGGGCCCGCGACCGGCGAAGGCGCATGCCCAGCTTCTGCCTCGGGCTGCGCCGCGCGGGCTGCCGGTTCCGGCGCAGTTGCCGCTTCGGCAGAGGCCTGCCAAGCAGCGGCGTGCGCAGTGGCAAGGAGCGGTGCTTGTGCCGGTCCACTCCGGGGTGCTTGCCCGGGCGGTTCGCCTGCCACGGTGCCCGATGCGCCGCCGTGGCCGTCTGGCATCGGTGTGAATGCGGTCCGGGCGGCGCGTTCGCCTGCTTCGGCACCTGTTTGCAGGGCGGGGGGCACAGCGAAGGCACCAAGCTGCGCGACGCGCCCTGCGGTTTGCGGTGGCATGCGGCCGACGCCTTGCGCCGCATCCGAAAGCGCGGGGTTGGCATGTTGCGGTGCCAGCCGATCCGCTGTGCTGGCGCTGGCGGCAAGAACCTGGAAACCTGATCCGTGCCCCCTGGCTTCTTCCATGCCGGAGGCAGCAGTTGCGTCGGCACCCGCTGCTGCGGGCGAAGATGCACGGCCCTGTATATCGTAAGCGGCCGTTGACCCTGCGGGCTGCGGGTTTGCCCAGAGGCGCGGGGGGGGGTGCGCGGGCGCTGCAGCATGTTCGGGTGTTGTTGCGGCCCGAAATGGCGGCGTTTCGGGCAACTGCGCGCCGGGGTGAAGCAGCTGACCGGGCGGCGGGGCGGCAAAGACAAGGGCCGAAGGGGCGGCCGCCGGAGTGGGACTTGGCGCAGCTTGCTGCGCTGCGGGGGGTGGCACCTGTGGGCCGTGCCTTCGACTTGGGTGATAACCAACGAGCGGCAAGCTGGCTTCGGGCGAGAAAGTTGGTGGTGAAGTTTGCAGCTTTGCCGACCGCCCGGAAAAATCGGGGGCGGGTTGCATGATGTAAGTCGTCTTCGGCGTTACCATCGCCTCGCCGTCGGCGCTCGTAACCCTTTTCGGGTCTGGGGGAGGTGTAGCGGAAGTCGCGGCAGGCAAGGGCGAGGGCGCGATATCCGTATCTGCCGCGGGTGGGGCTGGCTGGTGCGGCTGAAGCGACGCGGCGCTGCTTCTGGCGGCAAACACGGGGTGAGCAGAGGCAGGCAACGGCGGTTGAGGAACTTGCTTGCCGCTGCTCGAAACCCCGGCTGTTGAAGTTTCACCGGATGCGGCGGACGTTGCTGCGGTGCCCGCATGCGGTTGTGCAAGCGGCATCGCCCACGAGGGCCAGGCAGCAGGCATGGCCATCTGGTCAAGCGACTCAGCACCACCTTTAGCCGGAAAAGCCTCGGGCACCGGGCGCGGGCGCTGAGCGGGTTGCGCAGTCTCGGTGTGCACGGAGGATTTGGGAGCCGAAAATCCTTGCGCGAGCACCTCACCGGTTTGGGTTGCGGCCTTTGGCACCGCCCCGTCCGTGGCGGTGCCAATGCGCGGTGGTCCTGCCGCATCCGGTAATGTGGCGGGCAGCGGTGCATCGCCGGTTGCAATGGAGCCGGGCTGACTCGGCGCGAGATCTGTGCCTGCCTCAGCCGCAAGAAACGCCAGAAAGGCACCATCGGTGGCGGGGCCAATACCATGTGAGGTGCCGGGCAGTTGCGGCGTAGCACCCAGAAATTCGCGTGCTGCGAGAGAATTCATGTTCCAAACGACCTTCTGCCGTTGATGCCGCGAACATGACAGCAGGAGGTTACCGCTTCTTTACCCGTTCTTGCCCATAATCCCCGAAATTGCTGCATTTGGAGCTATCCGATGTCCGAACTGAAATTGCCTGTGCTGCCTGAGCCTGCTCCACGCGCACCAGCCAAACAGAACCCGGCGCTGCGCGAGGCCCTGGTCGCGCTCGAGGCGAGCTTTCTTTCCGAGATGCTGAAAGGGGCGGGACTAGGGGAGGCCCGACAAAGCTTTGGCGGCGGCGCTGGCGAAGAGCAGTTCACCTCGTTCCTGCGGCAGGAACAGGCGGCCCAGATGGCGCGCGCAGGCGGCATCGGCCTTGCAGAAGCGATGTTTGCGGCAATGACCCGGAGCGCGCCATGACCGACACAACAAATACAATCGAGTCGCTGGAACGCCTGTTCGACGCCGAGCGCCATGCCATTTGCTCCGGTACATTTACCGCGCTGGGCCAACTTGCCGAAACCAAGGAACAGTTGATAACCGCACTGGCCGACGCCCCAGCCGAAGCGCTGAACCGGCTGCGCGCACGCGCCCAGACCAACCAGCGCCTGCTTGCCGCCGCCCAGAAGGGGGTTCGCGCGGCGCAAGCCCGGCTTGCCATGATTACCCGCGCAAGCCGCAGCCTGAACAGCTACGACGCGCGCGGGAAGGCGTGCACCGTGGCCTCTGGCGGCCCGAACGTGGAGCGCCGCGCATGAGCGGTTTTATGAAAATTGCTGTGAATATCAGCTGTTTGACAGGCGGCACTTAGCGAGTTCTTAGAACTTGCGGCGCAGATTTGGCGCACATCCCGAAGGATGGTGCGGCACCCGGGCAAAGCCCCGACCCGCCCCGGTCAGAACGCCAGCAGTGCCCCGATCCGGGGTTTGTGAAACCCGGCGCAAAGCGCCGACAGTATAGGACATGTCATGTCAAGCATTCTGACGAACACCAGCGCCATGGTTGCGCTGCAAACTCTGCGCGGCATCAATTCCGGCCTTGCCAAGACACAGGCCGAGATTTCCACCGGCAAGTCGGTGGCGAGCGCCAAGGACAATGCTGCGGTTTGGGCAATCTCGAAGGTCATGGAGTCTGACGTGCAGGGCTTCAAAGCCATCTCCGACAGCCTCGCGCTGGGCGAATCGACCGTTGCCGTGGCCCGTCAGGCCTCGGAAACCATCACCGACCTTCTGACCAAGATGAAGGGGAAGATCGTCGCGGCGCAAGAAGACAACGTCGACCGCGCGAAGCTTCAGACTGACGTCGCAGCACTTGTCGATCAGGTCACCTCGGTGGTCGGCGCGGCCCAGTTCAACGGCCTGAACCTGGTCAACGGCGCGGTGAGCAGCGCCGACATTCTCGCTTCGCTCGACCGGGACTCCTCGGGCAACGTGACCGCCTCGTCGATCACCGTGAACGCGCAGAACCTGTCGACCGGCGGCTACACCGCAAAAGCGGTGTTTACTGGCTCGGACGGGGTCGCGGCGGACGGCGCAGACTCGTTCGGCTTCTCGCTCGACGCGGCCGGCGGCACGGTGGCAGCGGGCACTGTCACCATCGTTGATCCAACGTTCGCCGCAGGCGACAAGATTTCGATGACGGTTGGCAACAAGCAGGTTTCCTACACCGTGACCGCCGAAGATATTGCGGCTGGCAACTCGCCTCAAGATGTCATTGCGATCAACCTGAAGGCGGCAATCGAGGCTTCGGGGGCGGCGGTTTCCGTGGCCTATGACAGCGGTTCCCCCGGCGTACTTGCAATCACCAACACTGGTGCGGATTCTCTGTCGATCAGCGGCCAGTTCACCAATGCCAATTCCGGCGGGCTCGGCCTGCTTGCCACGATCGACGTTTCCACAAGCGGCAACGCGACGACCGCGCTGGCAAATATTGAAACGCTGATCAACACCTCGGTCGATGCGGCGGCTGCATTCGGTTCGGTCGAAGGCCGTATCAGCACGCAGGCAGAGTTCATCACCAACCTGTCGGACTCGCTGAAGGCCGGGATCGGGGCGCTGGTCGATGCCGACATGGAAGAAGCATCGGCACGTCTGCAGGCGCTGCAAACGCAACAGCAGCTCGGCATTCAGGCGCTGTCGATTGCCAACCAGCAGCCGCAGAACATCCTGGCTCTGTTCCGCTAGGACAGCCGGGGGTGCCCAAAGCGGCACCCCCGCCCACACGCCCGGCAAAGCCGTGATCTGAAGCACCATTGCACTGGAAGGATTTCCCGTGAACGCTACAACCTTGGCCAAAACGGCCTATTCCGCGCCCGATCAGGCAACCCGCACGGCGCGCGGCACCGAATACGAAGTCTTCGCCCGCATCACGCACCGGCTCAAGACCGCTGCAGCGCTGGGAGATGCGGGCTTCAGCACGCTTGCCCGCGCGCTGCATGACAACCGCAGGCTCTGGAGTACGCTTGCCGCAGATGTGGCGGGGCCCGGGAACCTGCTTCCCGCGCCACTTCGGGCCCGCATCTTTTACCTTGCGGAATTCACCAACCAGCACACCCGCAAGGTGCTGGCGGGCGATTGCGGGGCTGAGGTGCTGGTTGACATCAACACCGCGATCATGCGCGGCCTCCGGCAGGAGGGTGGCGCATCATGACCGGGCTCGTGCTCAAGCTCGCGCCAAAAGAGCGCGTGCTGATCAACGGCGCGGTGATCGAGAATGGTGAGCGCCGCTCGCGGCTCGCGATCATGACTCCGAATGCGCATATCCTGCGGCTGCGCGATGCGATCCACCCCGAAGAGGTCAACACCCCGGTGCGGCGCGTCTGCTACATAGCGCAGCTGGTGTTGTCAGGCGACGCCGACGCGGGCGAAGCGCAGATGCAGCTTCTGCGCGGCATCGAGCAACTCAGTCAGGTGCTGACCGACCATGACAGCCGCGCGCAGCTGACGCTTGCCACCGCGGCGGTGCTCGACAATCAGCACTACCAGGCATTGAAGGCGTTGCGCAGCCTGTTGCCCCGTGAAGAGCGGCTGATGGCCGCCGCCGGTCGCGCATGAGCTTCGCGCCGGTCATTCCTTTTTCCGGTTACGCCGGATGGAAGTTTCTGGGCCGGACCATGCAGATGCAGAAGGCGGCCTTTGCCGCCTCTGCGACGTTGAAGCGCGACGAAGCCCATTTCCGCGAGAAGATCGGCGGAATCAGAACCGCTGAAGACCTCGTTTCCGACCGCCGCCTGCTGAAAGTGGCGCTGGGCGCTTTCGGGCTCGATTCCGATATCGACAACCGATTTTTCATCCGCAAAGTGCTCGAGGAAGGCACGCTCGACACCTCGGATCTTGCCAACAGGCTTTCCAACAAGAGCTATGCCGAATTTTCCCGCGCTTTCGGCTTTGGCGACTATTCCACGCCGCGCACCGTGCTTTCGGATTTTCCTGACGAAATCCTTGCGGCCTACGGCCAGCGCCAGTTCGAGGCCGCGGTGGGTGAGACCGATAACAACATGCGCCTGGTGCTGAATGCCGAGCGCGAGTTGCCCAAGCTTGCGGCGAAAGCCAGCAGCGAAACAACCAAGTGGCTCACCGTGATCGGATCAAAGCCGCTTGCCGAGGTGGTGCGCACCGCGCTCGGCTTTCCTGCAAGCTTCAGCGCCACGAATGTCGATGCCCAGGTCTCCAGCCTGCGGCGCAAGGCCAGCGCGATGTTCGGAAGCTCCGATCCGAAGCTGTTCGCCGACCCTGCAAACATGGACAAGCTGGTGAAAATGTATCTGCTGCGGGCGCAGACGGCGGCAGGCCTTGGCACCACAAAATCTGCTGCGCTGCAACTGCTGCAGTCGGGCGCGAATGCGCAGCGCGCGCTGTCGATGCGCCTTTAACCTGCTGGTGCAAGACACTCGGCCAGCCGCGTGAAACTGGCTGCGACCGTCGCCGGTTCATTCTCGGCAAGAAACGCATCGAGCGCGGGCCAGACCCGCAGCGCGGCATCGACCTGCGGATCGGAACCCGGCGCGTAGAGCCCCGCCTGAACCATCATCTCGGCCCGGTCATAGGTGCCGAGCAGCCGCCGCGCCTGCGCGATCAGGGCGTTTTCCGGAGCGGTTGCGGCCCGTGGAAGCGAGCGCGAAACCGAACGCAGAAGATCAATGGCGGGAAAGCGCCCGCGTTCGGCAATGCCGCGGTCAAGCACCACATGGCCATCGAGAACACCGCGCAGAATATCGGCGATCGGCTCTTCCATGTCGGAACCGGCGACCAGCACCGAAAACACCGCCGTGATATCGCCCGCGCCCTCCGGCCCCGGCCCGGCACGCTCGCCCAAAGCCATGATCTGATGCGCGGTCGAAGGCGGATAGCCGCGCAGGGAAGGCGGTTCACCCCCGGCCAGCGCCACCTCCCGGTGCGCCTCGGCAAAACGGGTGACACTGTCGGCCAGATAGAGCACATGCATGCCCTGATCGCGGAAGAATTCTGCAACCGCCATCGCTGCCCAGGCACAGCGGCGGCGCACCAGCGGCGAAAGGTCGGAGGTGGCCGCCACCACCACCGCGCGCGCCATGCCCGCGGGCCCAAGCACAGCTTCAACGAATTCGCGCAACTCGCGCCCGCGTTCGCCCACCAGGGCGATCACCACCACATCGGCGGAAACCCCGCGTGCAAACTGCGCCAGCAGCATTGACTTGCCAACGCCAGAGCCCGCGAAAAGCCCGATGCGCTGCCCGCGCACCAGCGGAAGCAGCGTGTTGAACGCGCGGATCCCGGTTTCGAGCCGCTCGCCAAGGCGGCGGCGCTGCGCCGCAGGCGGCGGGCTGGCACGGAGCGGGCGCTCAACGGTGCCGCGCAAGATGGGGCGACCATCAAGCGGTTGGCCAAAGGGATCGATGATGCGGCCGATCCAGCTTGGGTCTGGGGCGATGCCCGCCTGCCCGATAAGCTCGACCCGGTCGCCGATGGCAATTCCCTCGGCGGCACCATCGGCCAGCACTGCCACACGCCCCGTATGCAATGCCAGCACCTCGCCACCAAGCTGGCTGCCGCTTTGTCTGTGCAGGTTCACCCGGTCGCCCAATGCAGCGCGCGAGGAAAGCCCGCTGGCCATGATCGTGCCACCGCCCACCTCGCAGACCCGCCCGACAGAATGCGATGACCCAAGCCCGGAGATTTCGGCGCGCAACAGATCAAATTCGGCGAATGCCATTCTGGCCACCTCGTGTTCATGAAACGTTTTCTAAATGATTCGCTCTTAAGCCTTGGTTGATGGCTCGGAGGAGAAACCCCGATGTTTGAAAAACTTGTGATCCTGGAGATCGCGCGGGCGATGGCGTCACACGCCGCCCTGCGCCAGAACGCCGTTTCCCAGAACATCGCGAATGCCGACACGCCGGGCTATGCCGCGCGCGATGTGGCCCCCTTTGCCGAAGTTTATGCCGCCGCCTCGGGCGGCACCATGCGTGCAACCCGCAGCGCGCATCTGCCAGGCGGGTCGGCAGCAGCGGCGATGATTTCGCCGCGCCGCGAGCCGGGCACGATGTCGCCCAACGGCAACTCGGTTTCGCTGGAGGATGAGATGGTGAAGGCAGCTGAGGTCAAGCGCCAGCATGACCTTGCGCTCGCTATCTACAAGACGTCGCTTGGCGTGCTGCGCAGCAGCCTTGGGCGCAGGTAGGGGGCGAAAATGGCCGATTTCACCAGCACTCTCGCGCTTTCCGCCGCCGGCATGAGGGTGCAGGCGCAGCGACTGCGCCACGTTTCCGAAAACATCGCCAACGCCGATACACCCGGCTACCACCGCAAGACCGCAACCTTCGAGGAGGTGATCGAAGCCGGCCAGCATACCGGGATGGTCGGACTCGGCCCGGTGAATCTCGACCGGAAGGAGCTGACGCGGATCTACGATCCGGGGCACCCGCTGGCCGATGAAGGCGGCTACTACGACGGCTCGAATGTCGATCTGGTGGTCGAAATCGCTGACGCGCGCGAAGCGCAGCGCAGCTACGAGGCGAATCTCAGGATGTTCGATCAGGCGCGGCAAATGTCGTCGGCCTTGCTCGATCTCCTGCGCCGCTGATCAGAGGAGGTCCAGAATGGACGTGCGAACCTCTCTTGCCGCGCAAAGCTATGCCCAGGCCCGCCCCGCAACGGCACCGCGTCCCGTTGCGGGCGGGTCTGGTCAGAGCACGCTCGGCAGCCTTGCCAACGACTTTGCCGCAGTGCTGCGCGAGGGCGAAACCACTGCCCGTGCCGCGATGACCGGAGGTGCCGACCCGCACGCGCTGGTGCAGGCGCTCGCGGCAACCGAACTTGCGGTGGAAACCGCGGTCACGTTGCGCGACCGGGTTGTTGAAGCCTATCAGGAAATCTTGCGGATGCCGGTCTGAGCGATGGAACAGGCAGTGTTCTTCGACACGATGCGCCAGGGGCTTTGGATCGCGGTGATGATCGCGGCACCAATGCTCGCTGTCGCGCTCATTGCCGGGGTCTCCATCGGCCTCTTTCAGGCGCTGACTTCGGTGCAGGAAATGACCCTGACCTTTGTGCCCAAGGTGGGCGCGATGCTGGCGGTGTTCTGGGTTTCCATGTCGTTCATGTCGGAATCGCTGGTGGCGTTTTTCCGGCTCCAGATCATTCCGCTGATCGCGGGGGGCTGAGGCATGGACAACGCGATTTACGCAACCCTCACCCGCCAATCCGGCCTGATGCGCGAGATGCAGACCGTGGCGAACAATATTGCCAACGTCTCGACCAATGGCTTTCGCAAGGAAGGCGTGATCTTTTCCGAGCACATCGCCGCACTCGATGGCGCGGAACCTTCGCTTTCGATGGCCGAGGCGCTGGTGCGGACAGTGAACCGGACCCAGGGGCCGCTGGCAGAGACCGGCGGAACCTTCGACTTTGCCATTGAGGGCGAAGGCTATTTCCTGATCGACACACCCGAGGGCCAGCAACTGACCCGCGCCGGAAGCTTTACCCCATCGCCCGAGGGCGAACTGCTGACACTTGACGGTTTTCGCCTGCTCGATGCGGGGGCGGCACCGGTTTTCGTGCCCGCAGGCGCGCGCGGCATCACGCTTTCGCAAGATGGCACGCTTTCCGCCGAGGGGCGGCCGTTAGCCGAGATCGGGCTTTTTCTGCCCGCCGATCCGAATGGCCTTGTACATGTCGGCGGCACCCGCTTCTCCGCCGAGGCGGGGGTTGAACCGATCGAGGGCGGCGTGATGCTGCAAGGGTTTCTGGAGGAATCCAACGTCGATCCGATTTCTGAAATTGCCCGCATGATCGAGGTGCAGCGCGCCTACGAAATGGGCCAGACCTTTCTTGACCGCGAAGACGAACGCATTCGCGGTGTCATTTCCACCCTTGGCCGATAGGAGCCCCGCATGCGTGCCCTGCAAATAGCCGCAACCGGAATGAGCGCACAGCAGATGCGGGTCGAGGTCATTTCCAACAACCTCGCGAACATGTCGACCACAGGCTACAACCCCCGCCGCGCCGAGTTTGCAGACCTGCATTATCAGCAGCTGACCCGCCCCGGCACGATTTCCGCCAACGATGGCACCCTGGTGCCAACCGGCGTGCAGATGGGGCTGGGCGTACGGCCCGCGGCGGTCACGGTAAACCTTTCGCAAGGCACGCTTTCGGCAACCGGGGGCGATCTCGACATCGCCATAGATGGCCTGGGCTACCTCGAGGTCACGATGCCCTCGGGGGCCTCTGGCTATACCCGCGATGGCGGGCTGAAGCGCTCGCCGGATGGCGAAATTGTCACCTCGGGCGGCTATCCGGTGGCACCCGGCATCACCATTCCCTCCGACGCAAGCACGCTTGCAATCAACGCCGCAGGCGAGGTTTACGCCTATTTCAGCGACCGGATCCAGCCAGAGCTGCTCGGCCAGTTCACGCTCGCCAATTTCAGCAACGAAAAGGGTTTGGAGGCGATCGGCTCGAACCTGTTTCTGGAAACCTCCGGCTCCGGCCCGCCGCAAATATCGGCCCCGGGCGAGGATGGGGTGGGAACGCTGCGGCAGGGCTACCTTGAGGAAAGCTCGGTCGATCCGGTGCGCGAGATTACCGAGCTCATCAAGGCGCAGCGCGGCTATGAGCTCAACGCCAAGGTCATTACCGCCGCCGACCAGATGCTCGCGGCAACCACGCAGGTGCGATGATGCTGGGGCGGGAATTCTGGGTGCTGACAGCGGTTTTTCTCGCGCTCGCGGCCTCGGGCAGGGCCGATGTGGTCGTGGCCGCACGTACGCTGCGCGCCCAGGCGGTAATTGGCCCCGAAGATGTGGGTCTGGCCGAAGGCACAATACCCGGGGCGCTGATCTCGCTAAGCGAGGCAATCGGCCAGGAGGCGCGCAACGCAATCTACGCGGGGCGCGTGATCCGCATCGATGATGTCGGTCCCCCCGCAGTGATCGAGCGTAACCAGATTGTGCCGCTTCTCTATCGCCGCGGCGCGCTTTCGATTCAGGCCGAGGGCCGCGCGCTTGGGCGCGGCGGTGTCGGCGACAGCCTGCGTGCCATCAACATTACATCACGCACCACGGTCACTGGCTTGGTCGCGCCCGATGGCACCCTGGTGGTTTTCTCAAATGAGTGAGGTTTTCATGCGCCGCGCCTTCTTGTTCCTGACGATCTTGCCCATTGCGGCCTGCGGCAATCTTGAGGAGGTCGGTCGCGCCCCCGCACTCAGCCCGATCGAATCGAGCGATGAATTCCGCGCCATGACCACCGCACCGTTGCCCGCCTATTCCGAGCGCAGCACCCCCAACAGCGAGGCGTCGCTCTGGTCGGGCGCGCGCAGTTCGCTGCTCGGTGACCGCCGGGCCAGCCAGGGCGGCGACATCATGACCGTGGTGATCGAGATCGATGACAAGGCAGAAATTTCCAACACCAGCGGGCGCGCGCGCCAAGGCGCGCAGTCGATGGGAATTTCTGCGCTGCTGGGGCTTCCGCAGCGGCTGAACGAAGTGTTGCCGAACGGGATTGACCTTGACCCCGCCGTTTCGACCAGCTCGACTTCGTCTTTCAGCGGCAACGGTTCGGTTTCGCGCAACGAAAAGCTGACCCTTCGGGTTGCGGTCACGGTCATCGAGCGGCTACCGAATGGCGTGCTGCGCATCCGGGGCAGCCAGGAGGTGCGCGTCAACTTCGAGCTGCGCGAGCTGATCGTGACCGGTTTCGTGCGCCCGGAAGACATCAGCCGCCAGAACGAAATCACCTACGACAAGATCGCGGGCGCGCGGATTTCCTATGGGGGCCGTGGCCAGATCAGTGATGTGCAGCAGCCGCGCTACGGCCAGCAGATCACCGACATCATCCTGCCATTTTGAGCCGCAGCATGGGCAAGATCCTGCCGCTTCTGCTCGCTCTGATAGGGCTTGGTGCCGGCATCGGCGGTGGCTTTGTGCTGCGGCCGAAGGCCAGCGATACGGTCGTATTGAACCCTTGCGGGTCGGCTGCGCCCGCCGATGCGCAAAGTGCCGCCTCGGGCCTCGATCCGCAGGTGAACAGCACCCATGTTTTTGTCAAGCTCCCCAACCAGTTCGTCATTCCCGTTGTCGAGGCAGGCAGGGTTTCGGCGCTGGTGATCTTGTCGCTCAGCCTCGAGGTCGTGGCTGGCGGAAGCGAAAAGGTCTATGCCGTTGAGCCGAGGCTGCGCGATGCGTTCCTGCGGGTGCTGTTCAACCACGCCAATACCGGAGGTTTTCGCGGTGCGTTTACCGAGGCTGGCAACATGGAGGTACTGCGGCGCGCGTTGCTCGAAGCGGCGACCAGCAACCTTGGGGGTGCTGTAAAGAACGTGTTGATCGTGGATATCCTGCGCCAGGACAACGCCTGATCAGACGCTTCGCGCGCGCTTTGCCCTACGCTCAGCCGCGAGCCTCTGCGCGAGTCTGTCGAGCGCCTCGGTGCGACCGAGCGCCAGCGCCGCGCCACGCCGACAGTTTTCCGAGGTTTTTGCCGCTTCGACCAGCCTGGTCTTTGCGGATTGGAGCTGCGCCTCTGCCCAGCGGCAGTATCGGTCTAGCTGCACTGATGCGGCCATATCGGTCGGATCAGCGGCGGCCGCTGCCTCTCTGCGGCGCGCGGTCAACGCGGCAATGCTTTGAAATACAGCGAATTCCGCGCCTCGCGCCACGGCAAGGTCCTGCAACGCGGTGTCGCGCCGGAGCGCGGCAATAGCGTCAAGCACCGCCAGTTTCCTGGGCGCGCTCATGCGCCGCGCCTTTCCCGGGCACGCTGGCGGATGCGTTCGGCAAAGCGGATCGCGGCGGCGACCGCGCCGAAATGCTCCGGCCTGATCTCGGCCCCGACCGCGACCGTGGCGTGAATCGCCCGTGCCGTGGGCGGATCGGAGTGAATCGGAATTGCCGCCTCGGCCGCGCGCTCGCGGATCCGCGTCGCGATTTCGTCAATGCCCTTGGCCAGGCAGATCGGCGCGTGCAGACTGCCGCGCTTCCATTTCAGCGCTACCGCATAATGGGTGGGGTTGACGATCACCACATCGGCCTTGGCGACATCCGAGAGCATACGGTTGGTGGCAATTTCGACAGCGCGTTGCCGCCGCTGCCCTTTCATGTGCGGGTCACCATCGGATTGCTTCAGCTCATCGATCAACTCCTGTCTGGTCATCCGGTGGCGACGCAGATGTTCGGCGCGCTGCCACAGGTAATCTACCGCGCCGATGGTGGTGGCGATCAGCAGCATCAGAAACAGGAACTCGACGATCAGACTGCCAAGCTCGGAAACCGCCATGCCTGGCGACACCGCCTGCGCCATGACGATCCGGGGCAACCTGTCATAGAGAAAAGCACCAAGGATAAGCGAAATCACCGTGAGCTTGACAAAGCTCTTGGCGAACTCGAACAGGCCGCTGCGGCCGAACTTGTGCTTCGCATTTGCCATGGGGTTGATTCGGCTGAGCTTTGGCATGAGTTTTTCTGGCGCAAAGACAATTGCCTGCTGTGCCATGAGCGCGGCAAAGACCATTGCCATCGGCAGCAGGAACCACGGTGCGACATGCCACAAAAGCGCGCCCAACAGCCCGCCGAGAGGGCCGGATTCGCCGCCGAGCAGCAAGGGCGCGAGGCTGTCGGCCTGATCGAGCAAAACCATCGCCTTGGTGCCGAAACCTTGCAGGCTGGCGAGGCCAAAGCCGGAGGCTGCAATCAGCAATCCGCCATAGGCCGCCGCAACATTTACCTCGGCTGAGCGTACCAGCTCGCCGCGCTTGCGGGCCTCGGCAAGCTTGCGCTCGGTAGGTTCGTGTTCGCGTTCCGCCCCGCTGTCCTGGCTCATCGCCAGGCCTCGAACGGGTTGGCAACCAGCGCGGAAAGGTCGTTGTGCCAGAGCGCAAGCCCCGCCGGTATGCACAGCACGAGCAACAGCAGGCCGCCAGCGGTCAGCGCCGGGGCCCCGACGAAGGCCACCATCAGCTGCGGCATGGCGCGGTTGATCGCGCCAAGTGCCACGTTGTACACCAGCCCGGCCAGCACGAAGGGCGCGGCCAGAGTGAAGGCGAGCGCGAACCCGTGCGCCACCCCGCCAACGCCCCATTGCCGGATGCTCTCGGCACCCGGAAATTGCCCCGCAGGCATGGCATCGTAAGACCCGATCAAGGCCCCGGCGAGGGTGACGTGAAGCCCCAGCGACACCGCAAGCGCAAGCCCGCCCCAGGTCATCAGATGCCCGATCGCCGGTTGCGGCTCGCCCGCGCCACCGCCGAACAGCTGCGCGAGCGAGGTTGCCTGTGCCGCTATGGTGCCGGCGATCTGAAGCGCCAGAACCGAAATCCGCAAGATCGCCCCAAGCGCCAGACCAGCGAGAACTTCGGTGGCAAGAACCTGCCCCGGCAATGAGCCTGCCGCATGAAGCGGCGCGATACTGGCGCGCACAGCAGGTAACACCACAAGCGTGAAGGCAAGCGCCACGACAAGGCGCACCCGCGCAGGTATGGCGGTTTCGCCGAAAGCAGGTAGCAGCGCCATTGCGGCACCAACACGCAAGAAAACGATGAAGCCCGCCAGCAAGGACTGCGTGCTGAAGGCAAGCAGCTCGGCGAGTGCCGCATTCATGCCAACACCACGCCCACCAGAGCCGGGCGCGCGTCGATGCCGATTTCCTCGAAGCTCAGCACCGGCGCGGCGACCCCCTTGGCGGCGAGCACGGTCTTGACGAAACGCCTGCGCCGCGCCGAGGTGACAACGCCCGGAAAAACCCCGGTTTCGGCCACCCGGGCCAGCCGGTCTGAAACATTCGCCGCCAACCGGTTGAACTTGTCGGGCGGCAGAGCGATGTCGCCCGGCCCCTTTTCGGCGGACAACTGGTAGGTGGCGAAGGCTTCTTCCCATTCGGGCGCGAGTTGCAGCAGCGGAATCGTGCCATCGGCGCGCCGAAGCTCGGCCACCAGCTGAAAGCCGAGCCGCTGGCGCACATGCTCGCAGATCGCCTCGGGGTTCTGCATCCCGCGCGATTCGGAAATGGCTTCGAGGATCAACGGCAGATTGCGGATCGAAACCCGCTCCTCAAGCAGCAATCGCAACACCGAAAGCAGCAGATCGACCGGCACCTTGTCGGGGATCAGCTCATCAAGCAGCTTGCGCGTGGTCTCGGCGCGAAACGGGTCAGAGATGTTCGTCATCTCGTCAAGCAGGCGGCGCAGCGCGCGCAGGCTGAGCAGGCGGCTGAAATCGCGCTTGATGACCTCAAGCAGATGCGTTGCCAGCACTTCGGTCGCGCCGACCACGGTCGAGCCTGCCATTGCTGCTTCTTCCTGCATCGCCAGAGCCAGCCAACGCGCGGCGGCACCATAAACCGGCTCGCGCACATCCTCGCCGGGGGGAAGCAGGTTGCGGTTGTCAGCGATCAGGGCCAGCACCCGGTCGGGAAAAAGCCTGTCGCGCGCCTGTTCCACGCCCTGAATACGAATGCGGTATTGCCCCGGCTCCAGCGTGCTGTCGTCCGTCAGCCGGATTTCCGGCAGAATCAGCCCGTAGCTTGCCGCCACATGGTTGCGCATATTGGTGATGCGGGCGTCGAGCCCGGTGGCAGGGTCCAGCGCCATCGCCACCAGATTTGATGCGAATTCGACGTGAATTTCATCGATATCGAGCACATCGCCAAGCGAGCGGCGACGCGGCGCGGATTCGGGCGCAGGCATCTTCATGGCTTCTCGCGCGGCGATCCTGCGGGCGGTCCGGTCAACCAACACCGCAGTGACCCCCAGCGCGGCGGCCCCCGCAATGAACGGCAGGAACGGCAACCCCGGCACCAGCGCGAACAGCGCCATCAGCACCGCCACCGTGGTCAGCGCCGCCGGAAACCTGCCAAGCTGGCGGAAAAGTTCGATATCTGCGGCACCGCGCGCCCCGCCGCGCGAGAGCAGCAGTGCCGATGCGATCGAGATGATGACCGCCGGGATCTGACTGACCAGCCCATCGCCCACGGTCAGGATCGAATAGGTTTCAAGCGCGCGGCCAAGCGGCATGCCGTGCACACTGACCCCTATGATCAGGCCCATCACCAGGTTGAGCATGGTGATGAGCAGACCCGCCACCGCATCGCCCTTGACGAATTTCGACGCACCGTCAAGCGAGCCGAAAAAGGTCGTTTCGGCCTGCTCGCGCTCGCGTCGCGACTTGGCCTCGGCATGGTCGATGGCACCCGCGTTCATGTCGCTGTCGATGGCAAGCTGTTTGCCGGGCATCGCGTCGAGCGCAAAGCGCGCGCCCACCTCGGCCATGCGCCCGGCACCCTTGGTGATGACGATGAAGTTGACAATCAGGATGACCCCGAACACCACCAGCCCGATCAAGACCGAACCGCCCATGATGAAATTCGCGAAGCCCTCGATCACCTCGCCAGCAGCATTGGTGCCTGTATGCCCTTGTCCGATGATGAGCTTGGTCGATGAGACGTTGAGCGAGAGCCGCAGCATGAGCGAGGCGAGCAGAATCGTCGGGAAGGCCGAAAAATCGAGCGGACGCTCGATGAACAGCGTCACGGTGAAGATCAGAATGGCGATGGCGAAGGATGCCGCCAAACCGACATCGAGCACCCAGGCCGGCATTGGCAGGATCATCATCACGATGACCGCCATCAGCGCCAGCGCGAGCAGGATGGTCGGGCGAAAGACGCTTCGCAAGGTCAGCAACGGCATCATTCCACCATCGCCGCGGCGGCGGCGGACAATAGCCCGGTGCCGCTGTTGGCCTGGCCGAGTGGAACCAATGAGCCGAGACCGCCCGCGCTGCCCGACCGAAGCAGCGGAAAGCGGTTGACGCGGGGTGCCAGCGGGGCGGCGGGGCCGTAGGCCGCGAGCACGATGTCGGGGATTTCGGGGATATCGGCGGCAACTCGGGGCGGGGGCAGTGGCGTTGCGCCGGTCAGCCCGGCGAGAATGCGCTCGAAGCGTTCGGTGTAGCGATTGGCATATTCTGGCGTGCGCGAATGGTAGGCACCCGCTGCCTTGCTCCAGCTTCCGGTTTCGGCATAAAGCTCGGTTAGCAGGCGCGCGGCATATTGGGCGTTGATGAGTGGGTCGAACATCTGCTCGATCGAGCTGAAATGCTGCCCGTGCCAGCGATAGTTGATCTGGAAGCAACCAACGTCAAAGCTGCGCGCGCCACGATCATAGGCCGCAAGTGCAAACGCAGTGGCCTCGTCGCGCGTGTCAAACCAGGCGTCGTCACCTTCCATGTTCACCGCCCAGGGCCAGGCGCGAAACGCACCCGCGATGGTGCGGCCCGTCTCGGTAAGGGATATGGCGCGCATCACGTCGAGCGGAACACCGCTCTGCCGGGCTGCAATTTGTGTAACCTGCTCGCAAATCTGGTTGTTCGACAGCTCTGCAGAGGATGGTTGCGCGGCGAACAAAATGGCGCAGACAAGCATCGCAAGAATGCGCGGCATCGGGATTCTTCCCTGGATATCAGGCGCGTGATGCGCCCTGGGTGAAATTAACCGCGCAGGGGTTTAGATTCGGTAACCACCTGAAAGATCGGTCAATCGTCATCGGTTTCCGCCAGCGCGAGGTCGAGCGCCGCCCGCGCGCCGCGACTTGCCACCAGAAGCGACCGCGATGCCGCGAGGGGGCCGGGGGGTTCCACCGCAGCCGCCTCGCCGTTGGGCGAAAGCCCGAGGGCCGCCACGAGCGTGCGCTGCGCAGGCGAGCCGAAACGCGCCACCTCCGGCCAGATGCCCGCTTGCCAGGCTTCGGCACCCGCCTGATCGACTGCGTCCACCAAGAGGTAGGCGCGCTGCGCGGCGGCGTGTTCGCCGACCAGGCGCAGTGCATCGGCACGAACCCACGATGCATCGTCACCGGTCACGCCGGCAATTTCGGCGAGCGCGGCGGCACCCTCTCCCTCCTGCACGGCGGCGCGCGCGCGCAGCAGTCGGCCCGCGTCAAGGCGAACCGCCTCTGGGCCAAGCACCCGCCGGGCCTCGGCTGCAAAGCCAAGGTCCAGCAAACGTTCGGCGGTTTGTATCTTCAGCGGCCAGTCGTTTTGCCGAAGAACGAGATCTCGGCTCCGGAAGTACTGTGTGGCAAAGTTCACATCGTCCGGGGTCGCGGCGAGCTGGTGCATCAACGCGGTAGTGGTTGTTGCAATGTCGTCGGAGGTTGCGGTTGCGGGCATTCGTGCCAAGGCGTCGAAAGCGCGCTCGAACTGACCGGCAGAGCCTGCCGCCAGAACATGTGCGCGGGCAAGCGCCGGGCCGTCGGGTGCTTCACGGTGCTCATAGGCAAGCGCCGCGACAGCTTCGAGGCTGGCAGGGTCAATGTTTTCGCCAGAGGCAAGCCGGGACTCGATGGAGAGGACCATCGCGCGCGGCGCATCGGGCCCGTTTTCCGCTATCATCGGCGCAAGTGCGGTTGCAGCAGCGGCGGGTTCGCCACGCGCCATCTCGATGCCTGCGTCAATCAGCCCGATAGTTGCGCCATGGTCACCCGGTGCGCGGCTGATCGCATCACGCAGGGTTCGCGCCGCGCTCTCTGCGCCAAGCGCGATCAGCCGATCAGTGAGGCGCGGCCCGAGCAGCAGGCGCAGGTTCAGCGGCAGCATCGAAAAGCCACGCAAGACGGCGTTGACGTTTATTCTGTCGCCGCGCCTGAGCATGGAATTGGCAAGCACCGCCCAGAGTGCCACCTGCGCATCGCAGTCAGCCATTTGCGCGATCCGGCCTGCGGGATGCGCCGACAGGTCGTCAACCACCGCGGCCATGTCGCGCAGCACGTCTTCGTCGGGAAGCTCGAGGCGAAGCCCATCAATCAGCGCCGAAACCTCGGCTCCCATGCCCAGAGCAATGTACAGCCGCACGAGGCCGAGCACGGCACTGGGCGAAGGCCGGTCGAACTCGCCCAGCAGGCCAGCTTGCGCGGAGCCAAGCTGCACGGCAACCGGCGTATCACCTGCCCATGCGGCAACGTTTATTGCGGTGTCGGGAAGGCAGGCCAGACCGTCGGGGTTCAACAGCCGGGTAGCGGCACCGGTATTAGCATCGCGGTCAAACACGGTTTCGGACCGCAGCGCGAGATGGGTTTCCGGCAGGGTTGCCAGAGGTTCCGCCGAGGACAAAGTTTCCCGGGGCGCTGGCTCTGCGGCGGGCGGCGCGCTCGGCGCGAGTTCTGGCAGGGTCAGGATAACAAGGCCCTGGCTTGCTGCGCGGCTAAGTTGCAGCAAGAGTTGTTCCTCGGCCGCCATTATGCGAGGGTCGGTTGCGGTGGCTCCGCCAATATCGGGCAGCGGTTCTGCAACAGGGGCTTCGCGCCCGACAACGGCGACATTTGCCCAATAGTGATTGAGCAGCGGATCGGGCGTTGAGGTGCCGGCAGCCGGGCGAAGCGGCAACGCCAGCGTGGGGGCTGGTGGTGGTGCTGCCACCGGTTCAAGCGTAGCTGGGGCATCGAGCATTGCCTCGAAGCGAGATGCGGCGGGCGCTGTGCCATTGAAGATGTCGAGCACAATCGTTCCCGGCTTGAGCTCGAACGCCGAGGCGTAGGTTTCCGGCGCGACGCTTAGTGCGAGAGTTCCCGTTGCCTCTGGTGCGGCGACATCGAGAATCCGGCGGCGCGGAATCAGCTCGAACACCCGGCGAAGATCAAGCTCGACATCGTCGCGTGCCAACCGCAATTCGTAGCCGCTTTCGGTTCTTCCCAGCTGCCAGCCGGTTGGAGCAGCGAGTTGCAGCACCAGCCGCGAGAACGTCGGATGCTCTCCCGACTGCACCCGCACCCTTTCCGCCTGGGCGGGCATTGCCAGCAGCGCCAGCGCGGCAAAAAGGGGTAACGGAGAGGTCATGCGGCATCCTGCTTGATTGCCTTGAGCGCGCCTTCCAGCTCGGCGAAGCTCGGGCGGATGTGGTGCGGGGTATTCTGGCGACCGACCTCGATGCAGATGTTGGTGGCGTGGTTGTGCAGATTGGCCACAAGCACCTCGCGGATCAGCTTGTAGAAATGGCTGTCTTCCTCGACCACCGATTTTACCTTTTGCGCGAAAGGCCCGGCGAATCCGTAGGCCAAGAACACACCAAGAAAGGTGCCGACCAGCGCGCTGCCGATCATTTCGCCCAGAATCTCGGGCGGCTGGTCGATCGACCCCATGGTCTTGATGACACCAAGCACCGCCGCGACAATACCGAGTGCGGGAAGGGCATCAGCGACCGACTGCAATGCGTGGCTGCCGTGCAGCGCATGTGCGAGGTTGGCATCGAGCTGTTTTTCCAACACCTCTTCAACCTGATGCGGGTCGTCATAATTCATTGAGGCTGAGCGCAGCGTGTCGCAGATCAGCTCGACCGCCTCATGGTCCTTCAGAATTCTTGGATATTTACCAAAAATACTCGAGTCATTCGGCGCTTCAATATGCTCTTCGATGGCGACCGGGTTCTGTCGCGCCAGACGGATCAGTTCGAACAGGAGGCAAAGCAGATCACGGAAGTCTGTGGGCTTCCATTTCGTTCCCTTGAACACCTTGCCGATGTCTTTCATCGTATGTTTGATCGTGGACATGTCGTTGGAAATCACGAAAGCCCCCACGGCCGCGCCGCCGATGGTGATCATTTCGTGCGGCATCGCATGGAGGACGATCCCGAGGTGCCCACCGGCGAGCATGAAGCCACCGAAGACCATCACGAAGATTACGATTATGCCGATGATGCCAATCAAGCGCCTGCCCCCGTCATGCCCCGAACTTTCGCAGGTCGGGGTTAATTTTCATCCTGCGCACTACTCCACCGGCGCGCTCGCGTTTCGCCCTGCGATAAGCACCGAGACCGTGTAGGCGGCCTTTGGCTCCAGACCGGCCAGCACCAGCGCAGCCGCATCGGGACGCATGCGCGACAGGAAACCCGCCGCGAATTCGGGGGCCATTTCTGCAAATAACGCCGCCGCATCTTTCGGCTTCATGTTCTCGTAAAGCGTCACCAACCGCGCCAGATCAGCCTCGGTCGCACCATCGGCAATTGCGAGAGTCGCGGCCAGGCGGTCTTCGGCGGCGATCAGTTCGGCGAGCTTTAGGTCAAGCTGGGCTTGCGCCAGCGCGATGGCCTGCGCGCGGCTTTCAAGTCTTGCCGCACGCTCGGTCACTGCGGCCTCGCGGATGCGCAGCGCCGCCAAGAAGGCACCTGCATCGGTGGGGGGCGTGCAGGCCAGCGGTGCCACGGCAGGCGGCGCGCCCGAAACCGCCAGTGCCTGCCCCGCCGTTTCGCCGATGCGGATCAACCCCGAGGATGCAAAGAGCACAATGACCACCCACAGGGCACCGGGACCGCCGCGTCGCCGCGTACGGGCGGCGGGGCGGAGTGGTGCCGCGTCGGGTTTTCCCCTGTGGCTCATTGCGCCGCCTCCAGATCCTCGTGGGGCGTGCGCCGCCGCACCAGGCGAAACCTGCGTGTGGCCTGACCCGGTTCGGGAAGGTCGTGCATCGAGGCCAACAGCAGCTCCAGCCGTGCCGCTGCCTTCTCGGAACGTTCGGTGAGCGCGGTCAGCGTGGTGGCCGAGGCCCCTGCGGTGCTCTGTGCCTTTTGCAGTGCCTTTGTCATGTCATCGACTTGCGCTGAAAGCACGGCGATGGCACCCCCCATGCCGGTCTCAAGCTGATTGAACCGCGTAAGCCGCCGCGCCAGCACCAGACAATAGGCTGCCGCGCCAATTGCCCCCGCGCCCAGAAGGATGTCTGCAATGAGTTCCACGCCTGAGCCTCCTCAGTTCACCACGAATTCCGTCACCAGCAGGTCGCGCACGCGCCCCTCACCGGTGACAATCTGCACCCGCCGCAACATCTGCGCGCGCAAGCGGATCAGCGCGCTTCGATCCTCAATCTCGGCAACTTCGACGGCACGCAGGTACCCGTTCAGCACATCCATGACCCGAGGTAGCAGCAGGATCACTTGCGCCTCGTATGGCTTTGCAACCTCAAGCTGCGCGCGAAACAGCAAATGCCGCGCCGCCACACCGGTTCCGAGCTGAATCACCAAAGGCTCCATCGGCACAAAGGCGATGTCGGGAAGGTCGGCAACGACAACGCTTTCAGGGTTCACCGGCGGTTCCGAAGGAGAACCGAGAATCAGCCCCGAGAAGACCGCATAAAAGCCACCAGCCCCTAGCAGCAACATGGCACCAAGCCCCGCAAAAAGCGGGATTTTAGACTTCTTCGCAGGCGCGGCTTGCGCCACAGGGTCGCTTTCGGCCATGACATCCCCGCATTTCCGTTGCCCCAGATATAGACCCAAGCCCACTAACCGATTGTTAAGCGCAATCGGCGATTGATCAGCCAGGCGGTGGGCAGAAGCCCGCTCAACTGGAGGTGTGCATTGCAGCCGTTGATTGACCTCTGGATGGCGCTTGAACCGCGTCGCCGTGTTCTTGTTGCGGCGGCGACATTCGTGGTTTTCGCCGCGGTTCTCGGCCTCTCCGGTATGGTCACGAAGCCGTCGATGGCACTTCTTTATGCGCGGATCGAAGGCACAGGGGCGGGCGATGTTGTCGCCGCGCTCGAACAGCGCGGTGCAAAC
The DNA here is from genome assembly GCF_030684035.1 of Phaeovulum sp. GTDB lineage: Bacteria > Pseudomonadota > Alphaproteobacteria > Rhodobacterales > Rhodobacteraceae > UBA6213. The sequence goes on from NZ_JAUXPI010000012.1 coordinate 153,868, forward strand.
TACGAGGTGCGAGGCGACGCAATCTATGTCGAAACCTCGCGGCGCGATGAATTGCGGATGATTCTCGCAGGCGAAGGGCTGCCCGCCACCGGGGGCGCTGGCTACGAATTGCTTGATTCGCTCTCGGGTTTTGGCACGACGTCGCAGATGTTCGACGCAGCCTATTGGCGCGCCAAGGAAGGCGAACTTGCACGGACGATTTCCGCAAGCCCGCTGATTCGGTCTGCCCGGGTTCACATTGCCAACCCGACCGCGCAGCCGTTTCGAAAAGATCTGCACCCCAGTGCCTCGGTCATTGTCGCAACACTCGCAGGCGGGCTTTCACCATCTCAGGCTAAGGCATTGAAATACCTTGTGGCCTCCGCGGTTACTGGAATGAGCCCGGAGGATGTAGCCGTGATCGACGGGGTAGGTGGGCTGGTCTCGTCGGGCGAGGAACTTGCGGCCGCGCCAGGGGGTGACGCGCGCGCACAAGAGATCAAATTGCGCGTCGAGAGGTTGCTTGAAGCGCGGGTGGGCTATGGCAACGCCGTGGTCGAGGTTTCGGTGGAAACGGTCACCGAACGTGAGGCGATCACCGAGCGCATCTTCGACCCCGCAACCCGCGTGGCGATCTCCACCGAAACGCAGGAGCGCAGCAATTCCACGACCGACGCGGGCCGAGGGGCGGTATCGGTAGCTTCGAACCTGCCTTCGGGCGCGGGAGCCGAAGCAGGAAGTTCGCAAAGCCGACAAAGCGAAACCAGCGAGCGGGTCAATTTCGAAGTTTCCGAGACCACCCGCGAGGTGCTGCGCAGCCCCGGCGCGATCAAACGGCTCAGCGTGGCAGTTCTGGTCGACGCGGTGCAAGCCACGGGTGCCGATGGTGCCGCGAGCTATGAGCCGCGCGCCGAAGAGGAGCTCGCGGCGCTGCGTGATCTGGTCGCCTCAGCGGTTGGCTTCGACGCCGCGCGGGGCGATGTCATCACGCTGAAATCCATGCCGTTCCAGCCAGTCGTACCCTTGGGTGAGTCGGCACCATCCGGGGTGTTCTCGAATCTTGTGATCGACCTGATGTCGCTTGCGCAGCTCGCAGTGCTTGGCACCGTAGCGCTGGTGTTGGGTCTTTTCGTGCTGCGCCCAATCCTGCTGCGGCCACCATTGCGGAGGTTTGCCGAATTGCCCGCGCCCATGCTCCAAGCCGAGGCAGCGCCCTCGCGGGCACTTACCGGGATGATCGACGAAAGCGGCTATGTGCCGGACGATCTGCCGGTGATCTCCGGCTTCGATATGGCCATGCCAATGCGCAAGGGGGATTTCGGCTCCGACCCCGATTCGGTCGATCCGGTGGCCCGGCTCAAGAAACTGATCTCGGAGCGACAGGATGAATCCGTCGAGATCTTGCGCAGTTGGATGGAAGACCAAGGGGAGCGCGTCTGATGGCTACTCCATTTCGCCTTGAGGCTTTCGACACCGGCGACCCGGATCTGGAAGCGGTGCAGATGAACCTTGCCGATCTTGAGGAGGCGAAGCTTACGGCTTTTGAAAAGGGCTTCAGCGCGGGTTGGGAAGACGCGGTGGCCGCGCAGGAGGCCGAGGCCGGCAAGCTGCGCGCCGATCTTGGGCGCAACCTTCAGGCGCTATCCTTCAACTACCACGAGGCGCGTGGCCATTTGCTGCATGCGCTCGAGCCGCTGCTGCGCGATATGGTGGCAAAGGTGTTGCCCGCCGTCGCCCGCGAAACTCTGGCCGCGATCGTGCTGGAGCAGCTTTTGCCGATGGCCGAAAAGCTGACCGAAGCGCCGGTAACCGTGATGGTCAGCCCCGAAAGCCGCGAAACGGTCGAAACGGCGCTTGGCCTGCGTGCCGGTTTCCCGCTCCGGTTTTGCGAGGAGCCTTCGCTGAGCGATGGCCAGGTGTACCTTCGGCTTGGAGAAACCGAGACGCGGGTCGATCTCGACGGGGTGATCGCCGCAATTGCCAGCGCCTTGTCAGCGTTTTTCCAACTTGAGAACGAGGTGAGCCAGAATGGATAGCCCGAGCCGGTCCGACGCGCAGTCTGCGAACCCGTTCACCCAGGTGCCAATCGAAATCACCATTTCGGTCGGCAAGGCGCGGCCGCTGGTGCGCGAGCTGCTGCGGCTCAAGCGCGATGCAGTTCTGCCGCTCGACCGAAGGGTGGATGACCCGGTAGAGCTTTACGTTGGCGACAAGCTTATAGCGCGGGGTGAGCTGACCGAACTGACCGGCGATCAGGCGGGCCAGCTTGCGGTGCGGTTGACCGAGGTGGCCGATCTCCAGAACGGGTTGTGAATGCGCGCGGCCTTGATACTGCTGCTGCTGCTTGCGGCCGCGCCTGCCGGGGCACAGGACATTACCCTTTCGCTCGGCGGGGGCGACAGCCTTGCCGGGCGCACCATGCTGACGATTGCGCTTCTGACCGTGCTGAGCCTCGCGCCCGGCCTGGCGATCATGGTCACCTGTTTTCCGTTTATCGTCACCGTGCTCTCGATCCTGCGGCAGGCAATAGGCTTGCAGCAATCGCCGCCGAACATGCTCATCGTCAGTCTCGCCATGTTTCTGACCTGGTTCATCATGGAGCCGGTTTTCACCGAGGCGTGGACCGTTGCCGCCGCGCCGCTGATTGATGGCATAATCGACATTCCCACCGCGTTCGACCTCGGGTCCGAACCCTTTCGCGGCTTCATGGCACGGCGGATCGACCCCGACACGTTTACCGCCCTGCTCGGTCTGCGCCCGGAACCGGTATACGACGGCAGCATCGAGCAGGCACCGCTTTCGGTGCTGGTGCCGTCGTTCATGCTGTCAGAGGTTTCGCGTGCCTTCGAGATCGGGTTTCTGCTCTACTTGCCGTTCCTGATCATCGATCTCGTCGTGTCTGCGGTGCTGATGTCGATGGGGATGATGATGGTTCCGCCAGCGGTTGTTGCGCTGCCCTTCAAGCTTGCCTTCTTCGTGGTGGCCGATGGCTGGACCTTGGTTTCCGGGGCATTGGTGCGCAGCTATTTTTGAGTGCCGAACCCAAGGCATCAGCCCGGCGCACGCGCCATGGTGACCGTGGTGCCGCCATAGCGGCGCTGGTCGAGCAACACAAATCCCTCGGGCAAGATCGGGCGCGCCGCCTCTTCCCAGACCACCCTCGCGCCCGGAGCAAGCCAACCGCCGACGAGGCAGGAGGCAAGCGCAAGTTCACCCAAACCCTTGCCATAGGGCGGGTCGAGAAACACGAGGTTGTAGGGGGCATCACGGTTTCGCCCCATGTCGCGTGCGTCGCCGCGCAAGACATCAGTTGCGGGTGCCGCCCGCATCAATTCGATGTTGCGCCTCAGCAACCCGCGCGCCGCAATTCCGTCATCAACAAAAACCACCCGCGCCGCGCCGCGCGACAGCGCCTCGAGCCCAAGCGCCCCGGTACCCGCGAAAAGGTCAAGCACCCGCGCGCCGGGCAGCGGGTTGCCGTGGGTTCCGTTGACGAGCAGGTTGAAAATCGACTCGCGAACCCGGTCAGAGGTCGGGCGCAGATGCGCCTCGGCGTCGCCCGTCCCCACCTCGGCGAGTTTCAGGCCGCGCGCGGTGCCGCCGATGATCCTCACAGCAATGCCTTGAGGTCAGTCAGGGGGTCCGCCACTCTGGCGGCGTCGGGGCTGCGCCCCGCCTCGATCAGCCGCTTGCCGACCATATAGGCGCGTGCATCGTTCAGCGCATCGACGGCAAGCAGGGTTTTGCCACGGTAGTACCAGACCGAATAGCCCTCGGCCCGGCGGGTGATGACTTGGTCATAGCCGGTATTCAGCCCGGCAATCTGCAGTTTCGCATCATACTGGTCAGACCAGAACCAGGGCCTGGGCACATAAGCCGTTGCGGCACCAAGAATGTTTCCGGCGACGCATTCGGCCATATCGATCGCGTTGCCGACACTTTCAAGCCGCAACCTGCCGCCGCCCATCGGGAACGACGCGCAATCACCCGCCGCCCAGATCGCGGGATCAACGGTGCGGCCCTCGGCATCGACCGCAATGCCGTTGTCGATGGCCAATCCCGCCGCCTGCGCCAGCGCTGTTGCTGGTGCCACGCCGATGCCGACGATCACCAGATCGGCGGGCAGGTTGCGCCCGTCCGAAAGCTCCACCCCGCGCACCGAGGCGTCGCCCCAAAGCCGCGAAATGCCAATGCCTTCGATAATCTCGACCCCGTGCGCCAGATGCATGGAGCGGATGGCGTCGGCGGTTTCGGCGCTGGCGACGCGGCCCAGAATGCGCGGAGCGGCCTCGACCAGCACCACCTCCAGCCCCAGCTTGCGGGCCACTGCGGCGGCCTCAAGCCCGATGTAGCCACCGCCGACCACCACCAGCCGGGCACCTGCGCGCAGCGCCGGTGCCATGCCATCGACATCGGCGAGGTTTCGCACCACATGCACGCCCGCAAGCGTGCCGCCAATCGCCGCCGGCAAGCGGTGCGGCACTGCACCGGTCGCAAGAATGAGCTGGGAATAAGGCACCTTAGCGCCCGCAAGCCGCACCTCTTTTGCGGCGCGGTCGATTGCTGTCACAGCAGTGCCAAGCCGCAATTCCACCTGCTGTTCGGCCCAGAACTCCGGCGAGCGCAACAACAACCGGTCGATCGGCATCTGGCCGAGAAGATACGCTTTCGAAAGCGGCGGGCGCTGATAGGGTGCCAGTGGCTCTTCACCGATGATGGTAATCGGTTCCGCGTAGCCCAGTGCGCGCAGTTTGGCCGCGGCAGAAGCCGCCGCCTGACCCGCGCCGACAATAACCACACCTGCCATACCCATCTCCTACTGGTCAATTCCGGGTCGGACCCTATATCTGAGGCCAACCAGAACGCAACGCGAGAGGAGCGAACCATGACCATTTCCGTAGGCGACAGGCTGCCCGCCGCCACCTTCCTGCAAATTGGCGAAAACGGGCCGGCACCGGTTGAACTGGCCCCCCGCCTCGCCGGCAGGAAGGTGGTCATTTTCGCAATTCCCGCCGCATATTCCGGCACCTGCACAAACGCGCATGTGCCAAGCTTCATCCGCACCAAGGCTGCATTTCTGGCGAAGGGCATTTCAGAAATCATCTGTATCGCGGCAAACGACCCGTTTGTGATGAACGCCTGGGGCGAAAGCACCGGCGCCACCGCCGCAGGCATCAGCATGCTTTCCGATGCGGATGGCAGCTTTGCGCAAGCGCTCGGCCTGAGCTTTTCAAACCCGGCAACCGGGCTTTACAACCGCTCTTCGCGCTATTCGATGCTGGTTGAGGATGGCGTGGTCAAGGTGCTTCGCCGCGAAATGAAAGGCGGCACTTGCGAGATTTCGGGCGGCGAAGCGCTGCTGGCGGAAATTTAGGCCACGCCGTTTATGCGCCCGTAGGCATTCCCCCTTCTGGGTGAAGAGTTGCGACCCGCGGGCGCGGTATCAATTGCTGCCGTCATCGCGCCGAAACGGCCCCTGCGCCGAAAGCTCTGCTATCTCATGTGCTGCGTCCTCACGCTCCTGCGCGAGGTAGTTCGCAACGGCACGGCGAAAGGCTGGGTCCGCGATCCAGTGCAGCGAATGCACCGCCGCAGGCAGATAGCCCCGCGCGAGTTTGTGTTCGCCCTGCGCCCCGGCTTCGACACGGGCAAGGCCGTGCGCGATCGCCCAGTCAATTGCCTGATGATAACATAGCTCGAAATGCAAGCTTGGGTGCACCTCGATCGCGCCCCAGTATCGGCCGAAAAGCGCCTCCCGCCCGATGAAGTTGAGCGCGCCTGCGACCCAACGCCCCTCACGCCGCGCGAGCACCAGAAGCACATCGCGATTAAGCGCCATGGCAGCTTCAAAGAAAGCGCGCGACAGGTACGGTCGCCCCCACTTGCGTTCACCCGTATGTTGATAGAAATCCCACATTGCCGCCCAGTGTTCGGGCATTATCTCTGCACCCGTCAGCGCGACCATTTCGCCCCCGAATGCCTGCGCCTCAGCACGCTCGCGTCGCAGCGCCTTGCGCTTGCGCGAAGACAGGTCGTCGAGAAAATCGCTGTATCGCGTGTAGCCGCGATTGTGCCAGTGATACTGGGTCGTGACCCGCGGCAGATAGCCTGCGGCCACCCCCAGATCGGATTCTTCGGCAGTGCAGAAGGTCAGATGCGCCGATGACAGCCCCGAATTCGCGGCCAGCGCCCGAAGGGCTTCGAGAAGCCCAATGCGCCCCGCTGCCTCGTGCCCGGATCGCGCGAGCAGCCGCCGCCCTGTCACCGGCGTGAACGGAACCGCGACTTGCAGCTTCGGGTAATAGCGCCCGCCTGCGCGCTCCAGCGCTTCGGCCCAGCCATGATCGAAAATGTATTCGCCCTGCGAATGGCTTTTCACATAAGTCGGCGCGACGGCAATGACCTGCCCGGCGTCGCGCAGCACGAGCGGGCGGGGCTGCCAGCCGGTGCCCGGCCCGACCGATCCGGATGCCTCGAGCAACGCCAGAAAGCGATGCGTGGTGAAGGGGTCGTAAGGCCTTGCCCCATCGACGGTTTCGGGGCAGGCGCAAATATCCCAATCGGCTTCAGGTATTTCTGAAACCGAAGGGAAAAGTTCCGCCTCAGGCATTGCTCCAACCCAGGTCGCTACGCATGCCGCGACGCGGCGTAGCCCTCGAAGGTGATGTTGTGGGCGATCTTGCGCGCCGCAGCCTCGGCTTCGGGGGAACGAATGGTCCAGCAGAGTACCGCGGCACCCCTTGCTTTCAGTTCCGCAACGCGCGGGCGCGCGAGGTCGGCGGCCTCGTGCGAAATGAAACTTGCGCCGACGCGCTCATAATCCCGGATATCGCGCAGGTGGTCGCAGACCGCCCCCAGCAGTTCCGGATAATCCTCGGGCAAATAGGCGGCGGTGGTCAGCCCGACCGCCACATCGGGTGCCGCAGCATGAAAGGCCGCAACGGAATGGGGGTTGAACGACATCACCGCAACGGGGCCCGCGTAGCCCCGCAACGCATCGGCAACCGCGCGCTCAAGCGCCCCGACCTCGGGCCCGCTGGCCCCGCTCTGGTCTTTGATCTCGATCAGCAGCGGCACCCGGCCTGCGACTTCGGCCAAGACGCGCGCCAGCGTCGGCACCGCCTCTCGCCCGCCCAGCAGGGGTAGTCGCCCAAGCGCATCAGCGCTCAGGCCGGTGATGTTTCCGGGCATCCCGGTCAGCCGCTCAAGGTCATAGTCATGAAACACCATCGGCACGCCATCGGCAGATGGTTGTATATCCATTTCAATTCCGTAGCCCTCTTCCAGCGCTGCACGCACCGCCTCGATCGAATTCTCGGGGCGGCCCGCGGTGGCGTCATGAAAGGCGCGGTGCGCAAGTGGAATGCGCAGAAAATCGGGGTGCAAGGCGGGCATCATGCGACCTCGAACACCGCATCGATTTCCACCGCAACACCGCGCGGCAGCGATGGTGCGGAAACCGCGGCGCGGGCATGACGCCCGGCCTCGCCAAACACATTGACCATCAAGTCGGAGCACCCGTTGATCACCTCGGGTTGGTCGGTGAAATCGGCGGTGGAATTCACGAAACCGACAAGCTTCACCACCCGCCGCACCCGGTCCAGATCGCCTCCGCAGGCGGCGCGCGCTTGCGCGAGCAAGGCAAGGCCGCAGGCGCGCGCGGCGGCGGCCCCTTCCGCCACACTCATGCCGCCGCCGAGCTGCCCCTTGATCAGGCCATCGCTGCCTTGGCTGATCTGGCCAGAAACGAAGAGCAGATTGCCGCTCCAAACATATGGCACATAGTTTGCCGCAGGCGCAGGGGCAGGCGGAAGCATGATGCCCAACTCCGTCAAGCGCGCTTCAATTTTTCCGCTCATTACTCTTCTCCTCGGTTTTCGCTGCGCAGCATTTTGCCTGCGCCAATGATGCCGCATCGCAGCATTCTTCAGGAAACCAGCGCCTCCGCGCGCTTCAGATCGACACTTACCAACTGGCTCACACCTTGCTCGACCATGGTGACGCCAAACAAACGGTCCATGCGCGCCATCGTAACCGCGTGGTGGGTGATGATCAGAAAGCGCGTGTCGGTGCGGCGCGCCATTTCATCCAGCAGGTCGCAAAAACGTGTCACGTTCGCATCATCAAGCGGCGCATCGACCTCGTCGAGCACGCAAATCGGTGCCGGGTTGGCAAGAAACACCGCGAAGATCAGCGCCATCGCGGTCAGCGTCTGCTCGCCCCCCGAGAGCAGGCTGAGCGTCGCAAGCTTCTTGCCCGGCGGCTGACACATGATCTCCAGCCCGGCTTCCAGCGGGTCATCGGATTCGACCAGCATCAGGTTGGCCTCGCCGCCGCCGAAAAGATGGGTGAAAAGCAGCCGGAAGCTCTCGTTGACCTGTTCGAATGCGGTCAGCAGCCGCTCGCGTCCTTCGCGGTTGAGGCTGCCGATGCCGGCGCGGAGCTTGCGGATTGCCTGCTCCAAATCCGCCTTTTCTCGCACCAGCGTTTCGTGTTCGGCCTGCACCGCGCGCGCGTCCTCTTCGGCAAGCAGGTTGACAGCGCCAAGCGCCTCTCGCTGGCGGCGCAGGCGCGCGACATCGATTTCAAGCGACTCGGCAGCGGCAAGCCGGGCGGGGTCGGTGCCGAGGCTTTGCAGCAGCGCTTCGGGTGACAGATCAGCTTCGTCCTGAATCCGCCCGGCCGCTGCACTGACTGCCTCGACCGCTGCATCACGCCGCGCTTCGGATGCTGCACGCGCCTCGCGCGCCTCACCGGCACAGCGCTCGGCCTCGCGCTCGGCCTCGGCGGCGGTCCGCAGCGCTGCTTCGGCGGCGGCAAGCGCGTCTGCCGCCGACGCGCGGCGGCTTTCGGCGGCTTTGGTCGCATCAGCAAGCTCTCCGCGGCGGGCCGCAAGTTCGGCGGGAAGCGCCGCGGCCACCTGCAACCCCGCCTCTGCTTCCGCGCGCCGCGCCGCAAGCTCGCTGCCTCGCTTTTCGGCCGTGTCGAGCCGCAGCCGCCACCCCGACATCTCCTTGACGATCTCCTGCCTGCGCCGAAGCCGGGCCTCTCCCTCGCGCCGCAAGTCCTCATGCGCGGAACGCCGCGACAACATGCCGATCCGCGCCGCCTCGACCGAAAGCTTGCTGCGCTCGACGGCGCTGCGCGAGGTGGCAAGGTCGGGCAGGGCGGCCAATGCCGCCTCGACCTCGGCGGCGCGTTCCTGCGCTGCTTCAGCCTCCTGCGCGTGGCGCTGGCGTGCCTGTTCGGCCGATTCGAGCCTGCTGCCCGCGATCGAGCGATCCGCTTCGGCGCGGCTGAGCGCCCGCCCCGCCTCGGCAAGCGCCCGGTCGGCATCGCGCCGCCGCTCGCGCGCGGCGGCATCGGCACGGCTCGCCTCGGCCAAGGCCAGGGTCAAAGCCTCGTGCGCCTGCCCGGCCCCCGTGGCGCGCGCCGAGACATCTTCGAGATCGCGCTTCAATTCCACCAGCCGGTTGAGTTGCTGCAACCGCAGCGCCGTAGCTGAGGGCGCATCCTCGGCTGCCGACCGCAATCCGTCCCACCGCCAAAGGTCGCCCAGAATCGAAACCAGCCGCTGCCCCGGCGCAAGCGCCGCCTGCAACCGCTTGCCTGTCGCGCGGTCAGGCACCACCCCGATCTGCGAAATCCGCCGCGCCAGCACCGCGGGTGCCCTGATCCGTTCGGCCAGCGGTTCTGCGCCCTCGGGCAGAGGTTGCGCTTGCGGATAATCGGGCAGCACCGCCCAGCCAGAGCCAGCTTCCCCGCTGGCTACCGGCGCGCGCAGATCATCGGAAAGTGCGGCACCGAGCGCCAGCTCGTAGCCTTTGCCGACCTGAACCTGGTCAAGAACCTGATTGCCGCCGCCCGCCTCGCGCTCCACCAGCCGCGCCAGCGCAGCGACCTGCGCGCGCAGCGCACCCGCTTCGCCCTCAGCTTCGGCGCGGGTGGCGCGGGCGCGGGACTCGCGCTCCTGCACCGAGGCGCGCGCCTGTTCGGCGGCAAGCAATGCCGCCTCGGCGGCCTGCGCCAACGCCTCGGCCCCGGTGCGCGCCGCCTCGGCCTCGGCATAGTCGCGCCCGGCGCGCGCAAGCGCCGCCTCCGCCTCTGCGGCCGCCTCTGCGGCGCGCGCCGCTTCGGCTTCACCGCGCGCCGCCGCAGCGCGGTTTTCGGTCAGCAACCGTTCGCCGGACTGGTGCCGCGCTGCCAGCCGTGCCGCATCTTCGGTCAATTCGGCGAGTTCCGCCTCGCTCGCCTGCAACGCTTGCGCGGCGGCGCTGGCGGCTACCGCTGCATCCGCCAGCCGGGCGTCGTGGCCCTCGCCTGCCTTGGTGATCTGGCCCTGCTCCCATTCCAGCCGCGCGATAGTTTCGAGCGCGTCGCGGTTCAGACCCTCCTCGCGCTCGGCGTCTTGCGCGAGTCGCGCATTCTGCGCCTGCAGTTCGGAAATGCGGGCGCGCGCTTCCGCCTCCTGCGCCCCAAGCGCATCGCGCTGCAGCACGACCCGCTGCAGGATTGCCCCTGCAACCGCCTCGCTCTCTCGCAGCGCTGGCAAGGCCTGCTCCCGCGCCTGCCGCGCCGCCTCGGCGGAACGCGCCGCCGCTCCAGCTTTTGCTGCGGCGATCGTTGCGGCGGTCAGCACCGCGTCAGCCTCGCCGCGCAAACCTTCGGCATCGCGCCAGCGCAGATACAGCAAGATGCCCTCGGCGCGCCGCATCTCGGCCCCGATTTCGCGGTAGCGCGCCGCCGCGCGGCTCTGCCGCATCAGCGCGGCAAGCTGCTGTGCAAGCTGCTCAACCACGTCATCGACACGCAGCAGGTTCGCCTCGGCGGCGCTCAGCTTCAGCTCGGCCTCGTGGCGGCGCTGGTAGAGGCCGGAGATTCCCGCCGCCTCCTCCAGAATCCTGCGTCTGGATTTTGGCTTGGCGTTGATCAACTCGGCAATCTGCCCCTGCCGCACCAAAGCGGGCGAATGTGCGCCGGTCGAAGCATCAGCAAACAGCATTTGCACATCGCGCGCCCGCACCTCGCGGGCGTTGACACGGTAGGCCGAACCCGAATCGCGGGTGATCCGCCGCACGATTTCAATGGTGTCGGCGTCGTTGAAGCCCGAAGGTGCCAGCCGCTCGGCATTGTCGATGGCAAGCGAGACCTCGGCAAAGGCGCGCGCCCCGCGCGAGGCGGCCCCGGCAAAGATCACGTCCTCCATGCCCTCGCCGCGCATCACTGTGGGCCGGGTTTCGCCCATTACCCACCGAAGCGCCTCCAGCAGATTCGACTTCCCGCAACCGTTCGGGCCGACAACCCCGGTGAGCCCGTCATGGATGACGAGATCAGTCGGGTCGACAAAGCTCTTGAAACCGTTGAGTCGAAGCCGAGTGAAGCGCAAACAGATACCCTTTTTCCCGGAGTGAGTCTCCGGCGTGAAATCTTTCGCGCGTTGGCGACGGCTGTCAACCGCCGGGCCCATGATATGGAGGCGCTTGAGAGAATATCCACAAGATATGCGGTGATACGACCCGCAATCCGCAAGTAGGCCGCGCCAGCTGCGCGACACCGCGCAGATCACCAGCCAATCGCGGCGCGGCGCAATTGCATTTTGTTTGCCGCGGGACTATTTCAGCCCGATGCTGCATCACGGGGGGGGCACAGGCGATGAACTGGATCTCGAACTATGTCCGGCCCAAGATCAACTCGCTGTTTTCCCGCCGCGAGGTGCCCGAGAACCTTTGGACCAAGTGCCCCGAGTGCGGCACCATGCTGTTTCACCGCGAACTGAGCGAAAATCTCAACGTTTGCACCTCCTGCGAGCACCACATGGCGATCACCCCGCGCGAACGCTTCGCGGCGCTGTTTGACGGCGGCGTTTTCGTCGAGGTTCCGGTGCCCGATCCGGTGATCGACCCGCTCGCTTTTCGCGACCAGAAGAAATACCCGGACCGGCTTAAGGCCGCCCAAAAGGCAGCGGGCGAGAAAGAGGCAATGCTGGTGGCAGATGGCGAAGTCGGTCGCACACCCATCATTGCCGCCGCTCAGGATTTCTCTTTCATGGCCGGATCGATGGGCATGTATGTGGGAAACGCCATCGTCGCCGCCGCCGAGCGTGCCGTAATGCTCCGGCGCCCGCTCGTGCTTTTCGCCGCGGCGGGTGGTGCGCGCATGCAGGAAGGCATTCTGAGCCTGATGCAGATGCCGCGCACGACGGTTGCCGTGCAAATGCTGAACGAGGCCGGTCTGCCCTATATCGTGGTGCTCACCCACCCGACCACCGGAGGTGTCACCGCTTCCTATGCGATGCTCGGCGATGTGCAGATTGCCGAACCGAACGCGCTGATCTGCTTTGCCGGTCCGCGCGTGATCGAACAGACGATCCGCGAAAAACTGCCTGAAGGATTTCAGCGCGCCGAATACCTTCTCGACCACGGCATGCTTGACCGTGTGACGCATCGCAAGAAACTGCGCGACGAGATCATCAGCATCCTGCGCATGCTGATGCGTCAACCACAGGCAATAGTAGCGGACCTGCCCGCCCCCAGCCGCTGAAACTGCTTTGGTCCAAATATCCTCGGGGGGTGAATGGGCCGCCTGGCCCAGAGGGGGGCTGAAGGCCCCCCTGCCTCTCTCAGCCGGAATCCGCTATGCCCCAGCCATCCGACACGATTCTGACCCGGCTGATGACGCTTCATCCAAAAGTCATCGACCTTACGCTTGATCGCGTCGAGCGGCTTCTGGTGGCGCTTGGGCACCCCGAACGGGCGCTGCCTCCGGTCATCCATATTGCCGGCACCAACGGCAAGGGTTCGACCCAGGCCATGCTGCGCGCGGGCATGGAGGCGTCCGGCAAGCGCGTCCATGCCTACACCTCGCCGCATCTTGCGCGCTTTCACGAACGCATCCGTCTGGCGGGTGCCATCATCCCGGAGCCGATGTTGGCGGCGCTGCTGGACGAATGCGAGGCGGCCAATCTTGGCCAGCCGATCACCTTCTTTGAAATCACCACCTGCGCCGCATTTATGGGGTTCGCCCGAACGGCGGCTGATTACACATTGCTTGAAGTCGGCCTAGGCGGCAGGCTCGATGCCACCAATGTTCTGCCACGCCCAGCTCTCACCATCATCACGCCGGTCTCGATCGACCATCAGCAATACCTGGGCGAAACCCTGCCCGAGATTGCGGGCGAAAAGGCCGGTATCCTCAAACGCGGGGTGCCCTGCATCGTCGGACCGCAGCAACCCGAAGCGCTTGCGGTGATCGAGTCGCGTGCGGCGCGGCTTGGTGCCCCCCTCTGCGCGCACGGGCAGCACTGGCACGCCTTTGAAGAGCGCGGGCGGCTGGTCTTTCAGGACGAGACCGGCCTGCTCGACTTGCCGCTGCCGAACCTTCCCGGCCCGCACCAGATCGAAAACGCGGGTGCCGCGCTCGCGGCACTGCGCCATCTGGGCTTTGATGGATCTGCCTGCGAGGCTGCGGTAACGCGCGCCGAATGGCCCGCCCGGATGCAGCGGCTGACGCGCGGCCCGCTGGTCGAGGCGGCCCCGAAGGCCGAGCTTTGGCTCGATGGCGGCCACAACCCTGCGGGCGGGCAGGCGATTGCCGCAACCCTTGCGCGGCTGCCCCGCCGACCGACGCATCTGATCGTCGGCATGCTCAACACCAAGGATGTCGCGGGCTACATGCGCCCATTGGCCGGGCAGGCGGCCACGCTGACGGCGGTCTCGATACCGGGCGAGCCAAACACGCTCAGCGCCGATGCGACCATGGCCGCGGCGCGCGCTGCCGGAATTGCCGCCAGCACTGCCGAAAGCGTTCTTGCAGCCGTCGCCGCGCGTGCCGCCGCCGAACCCCGCGCCCGCATCCTCATATGTGGTTCGCTCTACCTCGCGGGCGGAGTGCTGCGCGAGAACGGTTAGCCCCGCACTTCCCAATCCGCCGCCTGCATTTCGCGCAAGCGGCTGGCGGTGCGGGCAAATTCAAAGGTGCCTTCACCCTCGACATAGAGCCGCTCGGGCAGGTCGGCGGCAGAACAGATCAGCCGCAGCCGCGCCTCATATGCCGCGTCGATCAGGGTCACGAAGCGCTTCGCCTCGTTGAAATTTGAAGCAGAAAGAAGCGGGATCTCGTCGATCATCAAAACCCGCACCGCAGCTGCAAGCGCAAGATAATCGGCAGGGCCGAGCGGGCGGGCGCACAACTCCCAAAAGCTCGCGCGCGCCACACCCGCATGATGCCGTTGCAGCACGAGCTCTCGCCCCAGAAGCGGCAGGCGCAGTGGCACGCCGGGGTCGGCACCGGTCAGATCATCCCACATCGCCTGCATGGCGCGCGTGGATTCGGCGTTGACCGGGGTGAAATAGACCTTTGCACCCGCAAGCCGATGCTGGCGATAGTCGGTCTCGCTTTCCAGCTCCCACACTGTCAGCCGCTCCCGCATAAGCGTGATGAAGGGCAGAAATAGAGCGCGGTTGAGGCCGTTGAGATAAAGGCCCTCTGGCACCCGATTCGAGGTGGTCACCACCACCACGCCAAGATCGAGAAGATACTGAAAGAGCCGCCCGACGATCATTGCATCAGCGATGTCGCCTATCTGCATTTCGTCAAAGCAGAGCAGCCGCACCCTGGAAGCAATGGCCTCGGCCACCGGGTGCACCGCGTCCTGCACATCGGTCTTGCGCAGGGCGTGCAACTGCCCCTGCACCTCCTGCATGAAGCCGTGGAAATGCACCCGGCGCTTTGCAGGCGTGGCGACATGGGCAAAGAAAAGGTCCATCAACATCGACTTGCCGCGCCCGACGCCGCCCCACAGGTAAACGCCCTTTGGCGGGGCCGGCGCAGGTGCGCGCGCAAGCAGTCCGCGCAACCCCTTGGCGCGACGCGGCAGAGGCACCTCAAGCGCCGCCCGCACCGCTTCCAGCAGCGGCAGGGTAGCGCGCTGCGCCGGGTCGGCGTGCAATTCTCCCGCCGTCACGCGCGCATCGTAGATTTCGGTAAGGGTTTGTCTCATGCGCCTCCGATAGCGCGGCCCGCGCTGCTTGAGAACCCCGCGCGCATCGCATAGGTTCGCCTCACCCGTGCAATATTCCTAGGAGCCCCGATGTCTCAGCGACTTCACCTCGTTTTTGGAGGCGAGCTGGTCGACCCTGCGCATACTGAGTTCAAAGACGTGAACAAGGTGCATCTTGTCGGACTCTTCCCTGACTATGCGAGCGCCTATGCCGCCTGGAAGGCACATGCACAGCGCACTGTGGATGATGCGCACACGCGGTATTTCCTCGCGCATCTGCACCGCCTGCGCGACGAGGGGGAAGCTGCCAGCGCCACCGAGGAGCTGGGCGGCTAGTGCCGCGAAATCATGCCGCACGCGCTCGCCCTTTGGCTGCATCTGATAACCCGTCGCGGCGCGGTGCGGAAAGTCGCCGCGTTGCCGCCGCCGATGCCCGCGCGCCCGCAGGGCGACTTGATCTGCCTCTATGTCACCGCACCCGAAGCTTCCGCTGCGGCGATGCAACTCGCAAGCGAACTGGCGCGGGCGCGGCCGGGGGTGACGGTCATTTTGGCCGGAGCTGAGGCGGGGGCGGCGCAGCCTGGTGCTGCATGCATCGTGCCTGCACCCGCGATGACGGTTGTCGCGGCGCGGGCGTTTCTGGCGCTCTGGCACCCAGGTCTGGTTCTTCTCGTTGGTGCTGCAAGGGACATAGCCTTGCCTGCAGCGCTGATTGCCGAGGCAGCCGCTGCGGGCACGGCATTGATGCTGGTCGAGGCGCGCTTCGTTTTAGCCGCGAGCCCCGCGCGCTTGCCATGGTTCTGGCCACGCGCATTGCTGCGCGCGTTGCTGACGCGCATGGACTGCATTCTGGTGCCCGATCAGGCCAACGCCGCGTGGCTGGCGCATCTTGGCGTCCCGGCCGACAGGGTTGAACTTTCCGGCAGCATTCGCGAACCTGTCGAGCCGCTATCCTGCACCGAGGCCGAGCGCGCCGCCTTGGCGCAGCAGTTGCATTCGCGCCCGGTGTGGTTCGCGGTTGCCGTGCCCGAGGCCGAGGAACTCGCGGTGCTTGAAGCCCACGAAAAGGCGCTGCTGCGGGCGCACCGGATGCTGCTTGTCCTGATGCCTCAACGCGTGGAGCGCGCAGCCTTGCTTGCCGAAGCGGTAGAGGCGCGCGGCCACCATGCCGCCCGGCGCGCGCTTGAGGAAGAACCCGAGGACGATGTGCAGGTGCTGATTGTCGAAGACGACAGCGAGCTTGGGCTCTGGTACCGGCTTGCGCCGGTCACCTGGATGGGCGGCACGCTGCTTCGCGGCGGTGCCCCGCGCTCGCCGTTGGAGCCCGCAGCGCTTGGCTCTGCGATCGTGCATGGTCCCGCCGTAGCCGCGCATGCTGACGAATATGCCCGGCTTGCCGAGGCGGCTGCCTGCCGGGTGGCAAGCACGCCCGCGGCCCTCGCCGATGCGGTTGCCGAACTGATCGCCCCCGATCGGGTTGCGGCGCTTGCGCGGAACGCCTGGGAAGCGATATCGGGCGATGCCGGGGTGGCAGAGAAGATCGCGCGCCGGGCGCTGGCCGAGCTTGACGCCGCGCTGGTGCGCGGCGCGGGGCAAACCTGATGCGCGCGCCGGTGTTCTGGTTCACCCGACCCGACAGCCCGGCATTCGCCGCGCGCCTGCTGGCACCGCTCGGGGCGGTCTATGCTGCGGCGACGGCGCGTCGGCTGGCGCGGGGTGGCGCGGGTTTCGCGCCGGGGGTGCCGGTGATTTGTGTCGGCAACCTCAACGCAGGCGGCACCGGCAAGACACCCACGGTGATAGCGCTGGTGCAACACCTCGCCGCGCGCGGCGTGACGGCGCATGTTGTCAGCCGCGGCCATGGCGGCAGGCTCGCCGGGCCGGTGCAGGTATCCGAACGCGCGCATTCCGCCGCGGAGGTGGGTGACGAACCCCTGTTGCTTTCGGCCTTCGCCCCCACCTGGGTCTCGCGCGACCGCGCGGCGGGTGCCGCGGCTGCGGTGGCGGCGGGGGCGCGGGCAATCGTGCTGGATGATGGCCACCAGAACCCGTCGCTGCACAAGGATCTGTCATTGGTTGTGGTTGATGCCGCGAAGGGCTTTGGCAATGGCCGATGTCTGCCCGCAGGGCCCCTGCGCGAGCCGGTGGCGACCGGCCTTGGCCGCGCCGACATCGTTCTTTCCATCGGCCCGGCCGCCGCGCAGGCCGGTTTTGCATCCCTATGGGGCCGACACATTCCCGTGCCGCACCTGACCGGCGCGCTCGAGCCGCTGGAAACGGGCATGGACTGGGCCGGGCTGCGGGTGCTCGCCTTCGCCGGTATCGGTCATCCGGAGAAATTCTTTGCAACCTTGCGTGGTCTGGGTGCCGAGGTGCTGCGTGCCGAGGCGCTGGAAGACCATCAGCCGTTCGGCCCGGCCCTGCTGGCGCGGCTTGAGACCGAAGCCCGGCTGCTGCATGCGCAACTGGTGACAACCGAGAAGGATGCGGTGCGCCTGCCCGCCGCATTTCGGCCAAAGGTACTTGCCCTGCCGGTTCGGTTGCGGCTCGATGATGCGGCACCACTTGATGCCGCTCTGGCACGACTTGGGCTTTAGCGATTTATCTCGCGGTGCACGTCGCTGTTGTGTTCGCCCAGCATCGGCGAGGGGCGATCAAGCGCGAGTTCTGCGCCCGAAAAGCGGATCGGCAGCCGCACCCCCGGCACTCCGCCCGGCGCAATCTGCATTCCGCGTGCCACGATCTGCGGGTCGGAAAAAACCTCGGCCATGTCGTTGATCGGTCCGGCGGGCACACCCTCGGCCTCGCAGGCGGCCAGCAGATCGGCCTTGGTCCAGCCGCACGTCGCCGCGCTCATCAGGGCGGTCAATGCCTCGCGGTTCCGAATACGGCTGGCGTTGGTGGCATAGGCTACTGCTTCTGCAATTTCAGGAAGTTTCAGAATTCTGCAAAGCCTACGATACTGCGCATCATTCCCCGTCGCCAGAATCAGGTGGCCGTCGGCGCAGGGAAACACCGCATAGGGCACGAGATTGGGGTGCGCGTTGCCAAGGCGCTTTGGCGAAACCCCGGTGGCAAGGAAATTCATCGCCTGATTGGCCATCACCGAAACGGCCACGTCAAACAGCGCCACATCGATCATCTGGCCCAAACCGGTCGCGTTGCGCTGGTGGAGCGCCGCGAGAATTGCGCTGCTGGCATAGACGCCGGCAAACACGTCCACCACCGCAACGCCGACCTTTTGCGGCTGGCCATCGGCTTCACCGGTCACGCTCATCAGCCCCGACATGCCCTGAATGATGTAGTCATATCCGGCGCGCTCGGCGTAAGGCCCGTCCTGCCCGAAGCCGGTAATCGAGCAATAGATCAGTCGCGGGTTTACCTGCTTCAGGCTGGCATGGTCGAGTCCGTATTTCACCAGCCCCCCGACCTTGAAGTTTTCAATCACGACATCGGCCCCGGCCACCAGATCGCGCACAAACTGCTGCCCCTCGGGGGTTCGAAAATCACAGGTGACCGAGCGTTTACCGCGGTTTGTCGCGTGAAAATACGCGGCCGCCTCCTCGCCCTCGCGGGTCAGGAACGGTGGTCCCCAGCGGCGCGTATCATCCCCCTCCGGGGCCTCGACCTTGATGACATCTGCACCAAGGTCGGCCAGCATCTGCCCGGCCCATGGACCGGCCAGAATGCGCGCCAGCTCAACAACTTTCAGCCCGGCAAGCGGCGTCATGCCTATTTTGCCAGTTCCGCGTCGAGGATTTTCTTCAGATCGGCGTAGTTCATGTTCGAGTACTTCACGCCATTGACGAAAAGTGTGGGTGTGGAGTTCACCTCATCGGCCCCGGCGCGGGCCTGATAGGTCGCAACCATCGCCTCGGCGCGCGCATTGTCGGTGAGGCACGCGGTGACCGATTCCTGCGTCAGCCCTGACTTCAGGCCGATCTTCATCAGGTTGTTGATAATGGTGCCTTCAGTCCCGTCGCCGAGCCATTCTTGCTGCGTTTCGTAGATGACGCCACTGACGGGATAGTACTTTTCGGTTCCCCCGCAGTTGGCAATCATCGCGGCCATCAGGCCGAACTTGTCGAAATACACTTCGCGGTGGATGAACTTCACAAGTCCGGTGTCGATATAATCAGCCCTGAGAGGGCGCAGCACGGCAGAATGAAAGTTGCCGCAATGCGGGCAAGTGTAGGAGGCATATTCGATAAGCGTGACCTTGGCCTCTTCATTGCCAAGGATGATGTCTGGCAAAAGCGCGGCCGTGCTGGTTCCCGCCCCTTGCGCCAAAGCGGCAAGCGAAAACTCGGATGTTGTGGGCGCGGGCTGCGCCAGCCACCAG
Source organism: Phaeovulum sp. (assembly GCF_030684035.1). GTDB lineage: Bacteria > Pseudomonadota > Alphaproteobacteria > Rhodobacterales > Rhodobacteraceae > UBA6213. The sequence continues at coordinate 173,187 of NZ_JAUXPI010000012.1, forward strand.
CCGCCCGCAGCAATGGCGGCGGCGGCGACGAGGCCGAGAAGCAACTTGGGGGCGTTTTTCGCCATGGGTCAGCCTTTCTGAATGTCGGTCGCGCTCGGGGTGCTTTCCGGCGCGCGTGCAGGACGGGATAGTACGTTCTGGCCAAGCATCGCAAGTGCTGCGCGCAAGTCTGGGTCGGAAATCGCCGAAACGGCGGCCTCGGCGCACTTAACGATTGCCGGGTCCGGCGCGGGCGAGGGGGTCGATGGTGCGGGGCCAAAGCTCGCCTGCCCTTCGGCAAATCCGGTGGGCGCGGTCTGGGTGATGAGCAGCCGCGAGATTGCATTGTAACCATAGCAAGCGTTTACCCGCTCGCGAATGCGCTCCAGCTGCATCTGCACCAGAGGTGCTGCGGGGCCAGTCGTCAGCAATGTCAGCGTTGCGCCAAGCCCGCTCTTGCCATAGCCGATCTTGACCGGCCGGGTCATCGCGGCAATTTCGGCACCGACAACCTCCGGCCAGTGCGTCAACAGCCGGACAAGGGTGAACCCGCGCGATTCGCCAGCTTTTCGCACCGGCTCGCGCACAAGGCCCGAAGCAGGCTCGAAGCCCCGCATCCGGCGTTTGTCGGCTGATGATGTCATCGCGGGCTTTCCCTTTTTGCCCGGTCATTCTAGGCAGGGCGGACAGATTTGCCAGCCAAATGCCGAAAGGGGCCATAAAGATTGCGTGACGGCGCGGGCGCAGATTTCGGAGCGGCGCTTCTTGGCTGGTATGACCGGCAGGCACGGGTATTGCCCTGGCGGGTTGGGCCTGCGGCGCGCAAAGCCGGGGTGCGGCCCGACCCCTACCGGGTCTGGCTTTCCGAGGTGATGTTGCAACAAACGACCGTCGCCGCAGTGCAGGGCCATTTCGCGCGCTTCATTGCGGCCTGGCCCAGTGTCGAGGCGCTCGCTGTCGCGCCCGAGGCCGAGGTCATGGCGGCATGGGCGGGGCTTGGCTATTACGCCCGCGCCCGCAACCTGTTGGTCTGCGCCCGTGAGGTCACCACCCAGCACCGGGGCAGCTTTCCCGCAACCGCCGCTGCGCTGCGCGCGCTCCCCGGCGTTGGCACTTACACAGCCGCCGCCATTGCGGCAATCGCGTTCGATGAGCCTGCAACCGTGGTCGATGCCAATGTCGAGCGTGTAGTGGCGCGGATTTTCGCGGTGCAAACGCCAATGCCGGCTGCAAAACGGCAGCTCGTGCAACTCGCCGAAGGTCTCACCCCGGCCAACCGCCCCGGCGACCACGCGCAGGCAATGATGGACCTCGGAGCTACCTGTTGCACCCCGCGCGCGCCCGCTTGCGCTGATTGCCCGGTTTCCAGCCACTGCGCGGCGCGGGCGGCGGGGTTGCAGGAGGTGCTGCCGCGCCGGGCCGCCAAAGCGGCAAAGCCGCAGCGCCGCGGGTTTGCCTATGTGGCGCGGCGTCGGGATGGCGCGTGGCTGCTGGAGGTTCGCCCGCCGCGCGGGCTTTTGGGTGGCATGCTCGGCTGGCCGGGGTCGGCTTGGGGCGAAGACCCAGTTGCAGCCCCGCCCATTTCGGCAAAATGGCGCGAGGTTCCGGGCGAAGTGCGCCATACCTTCACCCATTTTCTGCTTTCGCTGCGGGTTCTGGTCGCCGAGCCGCCCGAAACCACCGAGCCGCCAGAGGGTTCTGCCTTCGCGAGCGCCGCTAGCTTCAACCCCGCCGCACTTCCCACGTTGATGCGAAAAATCCTGCAAATCGCGCAAACCGGCCTTTCGAAACGCTGAAGGGCGTTTCTGCCGCAGGCCTTGACGATTGCGCCTTGTCGTCGGCGCGCTATCATCCGCCCGCTTGCGCAACCCCGGAGATCACCCATGTCCACCCGAGAAGAAATCCGTCGCCCCGCCCGTGCGCTGCCGTTCTGGCTATCACTTGGCATGGTGCCGCTGGCTGTTCTGGGTGCCACGGTTGGCGGCTGGACCGTGGTATTGCTGCCGATCTACGGCTGGGTCGCGGTGACCGTGCTTGACGCGATTCTGGGGCGCAACGAGGATAACCCGGACGTGGAGACCCCCGAGGCCGACCTGTTCTGGTATCGCCTCATCACCATGATCTGGTTTCCGGTGCAGTTTGTCACCATCTTCGGGCTGACCTGGTGGGTGACGCACACCGATCATCTGGGCGCGCTTGAAACCATCGTTCTGTTCTTCGGCGTCGGCGTGATTTCGGGAACGGTCGGCATCGTCTATAGCCACGAATTGTTCCACCAGAAGAACAAGCTTGAGATCGCGCTGGGCGATCTTCTGCTGTCAACCGTGTTCTACGGGCATTTCCATACCGAGCACCTGCTGGTGCACCATTGGTATGTCGGCACCCCGCGCGATGCTGCCACCGCGCGCTACAATGAGGGCTTCCATCGCTTTTTCTGGCGCGTGCTGCGCGATTGCCCGCGTTCGGCGTGGGCCGCCGAAAAGCTGATGCTGGCGCGCGCCGGGCGCAGCGTCTGGCACCGTTCAAACCCGTTCTGGCGCTATGGAGCACTGCAACTGGCAATGATTGCACTGGCAATTTACCTTGGCGGCTGGGTGGGTCTGGCGCTTTTCGTCTTTCAGGGCTTCATCGCCATCTGGCAACTGGAACTGACGAACTATGTCGAACACTACGGCCTGACGCGCGAGCACAAGGGCGAGGGCAAGTATGAACATGTGCTGCCGCGCCATAGCTGGAACGCCAGCCACATGGCCTCGAACTGGCTGCTGATAAACCTTCAGCGCCATTCCGATCATCACTACAAACCCGACCGGCGCTTTCCACTGTTGCAGACCTACACCGACGAGGAAGCTCCGCAGCTTCCCTACGGCTACCCGGTGATGACGACACTGGCGATGGTGCCGCCACTCTGGCGCCGACGGATGAACCCGCGTGTGCGCGCTTGGCGCAAGAAATATTACCCCGAGATCATCGACTGGGCTGCGTATAACCAAGGCACCAACCCGATGCCGTCAGGGTCGGTTTGAAGGTGCCTCCGGCGGGGATATTTGGCCTGAAGCAGTGACGAAAAAGCCCCGCCGTGTTTACGCGGCGGGGCAGGTTTGTGCGATGCGGGCGGGCCCGCTGTGCACTGGCGGTAGGGATGGGGCGTCAGGTATCCGGTGCGTCCATTTCGGCGCGGATCTGCTGGCGCAGAATGTCGATCGGCACCATCTTGCCCTCGCGCTTGAAGTGCCAATAGGTCCAGCCGTTGCACGAGGGCGCGCCTTCCAGATGCGCGCCGACCTGATGGATCGAGCCTTTCACGTCATTACCGATCAGCGTGCCATCGGCGCGCACCTTGGCCTTGAAACGGTTGCCGAGCGAGAAGAGCTCTTCGCCGGGGCGCAGCATGCCGCGTTCGACCAACTGGCCGAATGGCACGCGGGGCTCGGCGCGTTTCGAGCCGGTGGTTTCCAGCGCATCGCGGTCGAACCTGCGGATGCGGGCAAGGCGGCGCTCGGCCACCTCGCGGTACGCCGCTTCGCGTTCGATGCCGATGAAATCGCGCCCGAGCATCTTGGCGACTGCCCCGGTGGTGCCAGTGCCAAAGAACGGGTCAAGCACCACATCGCCGGGGTGGGTCGTGCCAACCAGCACGCGGTGCAGCAGGCTTTCGGGCTTTTGCGTCGGGTGCGCCTTGTCGCCCGCGGCGTCTTTTTCGCGCTCGTGCCCGGTGCAGATCGGCAGCACCCAATCGGACCGCATCTGCACGCCTTCATTGAGCGCCTTCAGCGCCTCGTAATTGAAGGTGTATTTGCTGGCTTCCTCTTTCGAAGCCCAGATCAGCGTTTCATGTGCATTGGTCAGCCGCTTGCCGCGAAAATTCGGCATCGGGTTCGACTTGCGCCAGACCACATCATTGAGGATCCAGAATCCCTGATTCTGCAGCTCGGCACCCATGCGAAACACGTTGTGATACGAGCCGATCACCCAGATAGCACCATTTGGCTTCAAAAGGCGGCGCGCGGCGGCAAGCCAGGCCTTGGTGAAGCGGTCATAGCTGGCAAAAGAGGCGAACTGGTCCCAGGCGTCATCCACCGCATCGACCTTGGAATTGTCGGGCCGGTGCAGGTCTCCCTTCAGTTGCAGATTGTAGGGCGGATCGGCAAAAATCAGGTCGATGCTGCCCGCAGGCAGCGAATTCATCACCTCGATGCAGTCGCCCGCAAGTATCTGATTGAGCGGCAGCGCGCTTTGCGCCAGCCGACTAAGGGTCTTGGTCATCTGCTGCCTCTGTCCCCGGCATTCGTGCCGTTTTCTTTGGCCTAGGATGAGTCAAAGGCGATTCGCCGTCAAACTCTTTTTGAATCAATGGGTTAGAGAAATATCTTGATACAAGATGTTGTGCACCGGCCTGAACGAACGCCTATGGTGAGGGGTCACACCAAGATTTTTCAGCGCCGCGAGATGTTCGGGCGTGGGATAGCCTGCGTTTTTCTCCCAGCCGTAGCCGGGGTGCTGTTGCGCCAAATCCACCATCAGCGCATCGCGCGCCACCTTGGCGATGATCGAAGCGGCGGCGATGGAAAGGCTGCGGGCGTCGCCTTTCACAATGCACTCGGCGCTGAGCGGAAGCCCGCGGGGCATCCGGTTACCGTCAATCAGGGCGTGATCCGCACGCAAACGCAGCGCCGCGAGTGCGCGCCGCATTGCCAGATGCGATGCCTGCAAGATGTTCAGCGCATCGATTTCCGCAACCGAGGCATGGGCCACCGCGCAATCGGCACTGGCCCAGATCTCGCCAGCGATTGCCGTGCGCTGATGGGCGGTCAACGCCTTGCTGTCGTTCAGACCGGAGGGGATGCGCGCCGGGTCAAGCACCACCGCGGCGGCGGTGACAGGGCCGCAAAGCGGCCCGCGCCCGACCTCGTCCACCCCGGCAATGCGAACCAGCCCGCGCACCCGCGCAGCAATTTCATGGGCGAAGTCGGGGGTGGATCTCATGTCGGCATCAAGCCGCATTCCAGACGCTGGCGCAACGCAAAAAGGCGGGGGTTGAAGCCCCCGCCCCCGCCCGCCGCAGGCGTACCATGCAACAACACGCGGCGCGAAAACCTTAGCGGCGCGAGATTCGGAACCCGGCATCGCTCAGGCACGAGGTGCCATAGACGCGCTGGGTGCCCCAGTCGGTGCGGATATCGAAGGCGCAGTTCGAGGGCAACCGTGCGGTCACGCCTTCGTCGCGCAGGCACTGGGCCGAGACAACTTCGCGGTTGCCCGAGTTCAGCCGCACGGTGCGCAGGCACTTGCCCGGCAGCCAGGTTGCGCGGTTTTCCCAGCCATTGTTGTGATTGTCATTCCAGCCGTTGTTACCCCAGTTGGTGTTCGGCGGTGGCGCGCGGCGGGGCTGCGGTTGCGGCCGCGCGTTGCCCTTGTTCGCTTCATTGATGACGGCACCGAGCACGGCCATGCCAAGCAGCACCCCCAGAAATTCGCGCGCGTTCTTGTCAAGCGCTGCGGCGGGCGTGGCGGTGATGCCGGTCAATGCGATGGCGGCGGCGGCGGACAGGGCGATCATGCGTTTCATATCAGCGGTTCCTCGTGGGGGCGGCTGGCAGGCAGCGCCGGTTGCGATAGGCCGACCCTCACCCCGCAGCGGCCTGCCAAGCAATATCAGCCGCCTGCTATCGCATAGCAGCCCGGTTTCGCGCCCTCGCTATTGAATAGCAACCCGATCTCGGCGCAAATCTGTCGCATGAAAACGCTCATCCCCCTCGCTTTGCTGGTGCTTGCCGCCAGCCCCGCCAGCGCCCTCTGCTATGCCGATTACAAGGCCAAGCAGGATAGCCCGCTTCGGCTGCACTACGGTGTCGCCCAGCTTCCCGATGCCGCCTGTGGTTCGGCACAAGCCGCTGCCCAGGCGCTTGCGCCGCGACTGGCGCAAAACGGCTGGACGCTGCTCAATATTCTCTCCATCTTCGGTGCCGAAGGATTGGAGCAGAGGAAAGCGAGTGCCGGCACGAATTTCCTTCGTTACTGACAGCCTGCGCAGCGGCAATCGCGTGGTGCTCTGGGGCGTCGGCGCGATCGTGGCGACACTGGCCGCAGCCGCCGTGGGGCTTTTTGTGGCGCTGCCCGATGCCAATGCCTTCAATGCCCGCGTCGAGCGCATCTTCATGGAAAACGATGCCTTGACCGGGGCGGGCGAGGTGCGGCTGCTTGAGGTGCTGGCGCAGTCGGGAACCTCATTCTCCGAGGTGCTGTCGAGCTACCGGGTCATCATCTTCATTCTGCTGCTGTTCGCCGCAGCGCTGCTGATTGCCGCACTGGTTTTCATGATGATGATCGTCTCGCTCAACCGCCGCATGGGCGAAATTGCGCGTGCTGGCATCGAGGTGCGCAGCCTTACCATCGCGCGGGCCGAGAACGCGGTGATCCTGAACGACATGGCTTTCAGCCTCACGCCCGCCGCTATCGAGACGCTGGCGGTGCTTGCCGAGGCGAGGATGGATGATGACGTGCTCTCGGGTGCTGAAATCGAGGCGGTCATTTCGGGGCGGAACGCCGCCGATTGTGACGAGGCAGCCGGGGCGACCCGGATCAAGCGGTTGCGCGATGCGCTCGGCAATCAGCTTGTGGCCGAACTTCTGGTGCGCAACATCGCCCGCAAGGGCTATATGCTCGACGTTGACAAGGCCACCTTGCGCATAACCTGAAGGCGGTGTGGTGACCCCGGATGGATTCGAACCATCGACCTGCCGCTTAGGAGGCGGCCGCTCTATCCCCTGAGCTACGGGGCCATTGGTGCCTTAATGCTGGCATTCCGGGCGCGGCGCAAGCGGGCAGAACGCCAGCGCGCGGATTTCGCCGGTCAAGAAAGTTGCGCCAGACAGCGGAAATATTGCCGTTCCATATCCGTTAGCCATAACATCATCGGGGGCATATACTTGCGCAGTCAAAAGCTTTGGCGCTAAGGATGGGAAAGCCCCTCCACGAAAGGTTTGCCGCGTGAACCGAACACCGCTCGATCCCCGCCGACCTTTGACGTTACGCGATGTTTCCGAAGCCTCGGGCGTGTCCGAGATGACGGTCAGTCGGGTGTTGCGCAATCGCGGTGACGTGTCGCCCGCGACGCGTGAAAAAGTGCTCGAGGCGGCGCGGCGGCTTGGCTATGTGCCCAACAAGATCGCCGGTGCCCTTGCCAGCCAGCGCGTCAATCTGGTGGCGGTGATCATCCCGTCGCTTTCGAATCTGGTGTTTCCAGACGTGCTTGGCGGCATATCCGAGGAACTTGAGGATACCGGGCTGCAACCCGTCGTGGGGGTGACGAAATATTCGCCGCAGCGTGAGGAATCGATACTTTACGAGATGCTTTCGTGGCGGCCTGCCGGTGTCATCATTGCCGGGCTGGAACATACGCCAGCGGCGCGCTCGATGCTGGAAAACTCGGGAATTCCGATTGTCGAGATCATGGATGTGGATGGCAAGGGGGTTGATGCGGTTGTCGGTATTTCGCACCGGCGCGCCGGGCGCGAGATGGGCAAGGCGGTAATTGCCGCAGGCTACAAACGGATCGGTTTTCTCGGCACCAAGATGCCCGACGACCACCGTGCCCGCAAGCGGCTCGAAGGTTTCAACGAGGCACTGGCCGAGGCTGGGCTGGAGCTGGTGGATTCGGTCTATTACTCCGGCGGCTCGGCGCTTCTGAAGGGGCGCGAAATGACCAAGGCGATTCTGGCGCGGCACCCCGAGATCGATTTTCTCTACTATTCTAACGACATGATCGGTGCTGGCGGGCTGCTCTGGTGCATCGAAAATGGTTATGACGTGCCGAACAAGCTGGGGCTGGCCGGGTTCAACGGGGTCGATCTGCTCGATGGTCTGCCGCGCAAACTGGCTACAATGGACGCCTGCCGCCATGAAATCGGAATTCGCGCCGCGCAGATCGTCGCCGGGCGCAGCCATTCCGGGTTGATTGGTGGCGAGGTGGTGGAGTTGTCGCCGGTGCTGCAACCCGGCGACACGATCCGCAAGGCATAGGGGGCCTCAGCCCCCTCCGGGCCTTGCGGCCCGTTCACCCCCGAGGATACTTGCCCTGAAGCAGTTTCAAGCTTTTGGGCGGAATGCGGTGATCTGCGTCGGGTCGGTTTCGATGCGCGCCGCGCCGATCAGGTCAAGACAATAGGGCACGGCGGCAAAAACCGCACCAAGGCAGGTGGCGATGGCCGCAGGCTTTCCCGGAAGCGTGATGATCAGGCTATGGCCCGCGATGCCCGCCGTCTGCCGTGACAGAATTGCGGTTGGCACCTCGCGCAGGCTCGCGCGGCGCATTTCTTCGCCAAAACCGGCAAGCTCTTTTTCAATGACCAGCGCTGCACCTTCAGGCGTTTCGTCGCGCGGTGCAGGCCCGGTTCCACCGGTTACCAGAATCAGGTCGGCACCTTCTGCCACAAGTCTGCGCAGGCAGGTCGCCACGCTGTCGCGCCCGTCGGGAATGATCTCGCGGGATACGGCAAGGGGCGATGTCACGACACCGCGCAACCAGGCCTCACAGGCCGGGCCGCCCTTGTCTTCGTATTCGCCGCGGCTGGCGCGGTCGGACACCGTGACAATCGCGGCGCGCGCCGTCATTTGCGCGCGACCCGGGCGTTGCGGGTGGCGATCAGCTTGAGCCGGAGCGCATTCAGCCGAATGAAACCCGCCGCGTCCTTCTGGTCGTATGCGCCCGCGTCTTCCTCGAAGGTCACATGGGCTTCGGAATACAGCGAGTGTTCCGACCAGCGCGCCACGGTGCGGGCGGAGCCCTTGTAAAGCTTCACCCGGACGGTTCCCGAAACATGCTCCTGGCTCTTGTCGATCAGCGCCTGCATCATCTCGCGCTCGGGCGAATACCAGAAACCGTTGTAGATCAGTTCCGCATAGCGCGGCATGATCGAATCCTTGAGGTGCCCCGCACCCGCATCGAGCGTTATCTGCTCAATGCCGCGGTGCGCCTCGAGCAGGATCGTGCCGCCGGGGGTTTCGTAGATGCCGCGCGACTTCATTCCGACAAAACGGTTTTCGACGAGATCGAGGCGGCCAACGCCATGCTTGCCGCCAAGCTCGTTCAGCCGCGTGAGGATCGTGGCGGGCGACATCGCCTCACCGTCGATCGCGACCGCGTCGCCGCGCTCGAAGGTGATTTCCACCATTTCCGCCACATTGGGCGCGTCTTCCGGGTTCTGGGTGCGCTGGTAAACGTAGGGAGGCGCCTCGTTGGCAGGGTTTTCCAGCGCCTTGCCTTCCGACGAGGTGTGCAGCAGGTTCGCGTCAACCGAAAATGGTGCCTCTCCGCGCTTGTCCTTGGCAATTGGAATCTGGTTCGCCTCGGCGAATTCGATGAGCTTGGTGCGCGAGGTCAGATCCCAGAGCCGCCAGGGCGCGATCACCTGGATATGCGGATTGAGCGCGTAGGCCGAAAGCTCGAATCGCACCTGGTCGTTGCCTTTGCCGGTGGCCCCGTGGGCCACGGCATCGGCACCGCATTCCGCAGCGATCCGCACGAGGTGTTTGGAAATGAGCGGCCGCGCGATCGAGGTGCCCAGAAGATAGAGCCCCTCATAAAGCGCGTTGGCGCGGAACATCGGAAACACGAAATCGCGCACGAATTCTTCGCGTACATCGACGATATGGATGTTGTCCGGCTTGATCCCCAGGAGCAGCGCCTTCTTGCGCGCGGGTTCAAGTTCCTCGCCCTGCCCGAGGTCGGCGGTGAAGGTCACCACCTCGCAGCCGTATTCGGTTTGCAGCCATTTCAGGATGATCGAGGTATCGAGGCCGCCGGAATAGGCAAGCACGACTTTCTTGGGTGCGGACATTGGGGCCTCTGTGCAGGAGTGTTCGATACCGCGTCGGTTTATTGGGTTTTGCACAGGGCGGCAAGGGTGCGTGCCGGGGCGGCGTCCAGCGCTGCCCCGGCCGAAAATCAGTAGGTGGTAGGCTCGGGCAAGGCAGGCTCAAGCCCCAGTTGCGCGCGCAGGAATGCGAGCGCCTCGGGCGAAAGCGTGCGGCCATTGGCGGCGGCGATCAGAGCCTCGGCCTCGGCGGCCTCGGCGGCGGCCTTTGCTGCTGCGGCGGCGGCTGCCGCTTCGGCCAATGCGATCGCTTCCGCCTCAGCGGCCAAGACCTCGGCTGCCAGCGCCGCAACAGTCGCTTCCTGCGTTGCCGCCTCGGCCAGTTCGCCCGAAAGCGCCGCGAGGTCGGCGGCATAAGTGGGTGATGCCGGGTCAAGCGCTGCAATGTCGGCATCTATTTCATCAGAGGTGCGACCAGAGTAGCCCGCGTTCAACGCAGCAAGCTCGGCTTCAAGCAAGGCCAGCGCTTCGGCTGCGGCGTCCGCCGCGGCGGTCGCGGTAGCCGCCGTTTCTGCTGACGCGAGTACCGCACCGGCGCTGGTCCGGTAGGTTTCGATCCGGCCGACCTGGCTGTTGGGGGCGGCATTGGCCGCCGCCTGTGCGCTCGCGTGGTAGGCGTTCAGACCCTTGAGTTCGGAGGCGGGGGCAGCGCCTTCGGGCTTGCCACCACCGTTGCTGCCAGCATTTCCGTTTCTATTTGTGTTGGCTTCGACACCGGACTCACGCTCGGGTTTGCCGCCCTGATCTGCGCCATTGTTGCCCTTGGCCTCGCTCTTTTCGTTTTTGGCGAACGCCGGGCCGGCCCCGAATATCCCGCCGGGAAGTGCTGGTACCATCATCAGAGCCGAAACAGCGGCGAAAATCGAGAGCTTTGCAAAGACAGGTTTCATCGGGAAGCCTCCTCATGTCTGTCGGTGAGCGGCGCGGCCGCCTGAACGTATCGGATGCAGCAGATGTAGGGCAAAACTGTGGCGATTGACACGCAAGCAGGATCGGATCAGCGAAGTTCCGCCGCGCGCAGCCCGCTTGACAGCGGCGTTCGAAACTGGCGCAAGGGCTTGACCAAGTCAGGAAGGCACCATGCCCCGGTTCTCAAAATCCGCCCTTGATGCCACCGCTGCGCTGCGCGCGCTGTTCGAAGCCACCCCCTTGCAGCGCAACGATCACCTGTCGGCGCGCTATGGTGCCGAAATCTGGCTGAAGCGCGAAGATCTGGCTCCGGTGCGCAGTTACAAGCTGCGCGGTGCCTTCAATGCCATGCGCAAGATGCGCGCAGCGAACCCGGCGCAGTCGCATTTCGTCTGTGCCAGCGCGGGCAACCATGCGCAGGGCGTGGCCTATGCCTGTCGCCATTTCGGGGTGCAAGGCACGATCTTCATGCCGGTCACCACGCCGCAACAAAAGATCGACAAGACCCGCACCTTTGGGGGTGACGCGATCGAGATTGTGCTGACCGGCGACTATTTCGACCAGACGCTGGCTGCAAGCCAGCGCTTTTGTTCCGAGGTCGGGGCGCATTTCCTGTCGCCTTTCGATGATGCCGATGTGATCGAGGGGCAGGCTTCGGTTGCGGTGGAGATACTGGACCAGCTTGGGCGCGCGCCAGATCTGGTGATCCTGCCGGTTGGCGGCGGCGGTCTGGCCGCCGGGGTGACGGGATATCTGCGCGAGGCTGCGCCGGGGGTCGATTTCCGTTTTGTCGAGCCGCTGGGCGGTGCCAGTTTTGCGGCGGCGTTGGTGGCGGGCGCACCGGTGACGCTGAAAAAGGTCAACAGTTTCGTTGATGGTGCCGCCGTGGCGCGGGTGGGGGCGCTGCCGTTTTCCCGCCTTGCGTGGGTGCGCCCGGAACAGGTGTTGCTTGCGCCCGAAGACCGCATCTGCATCACCATGCTCGAAATGCTCAATGTCGAAGGTATCGTGCTGGAACCGGCTGGCGCGCTTTCGGTTGATGTGCTGCCCGAACTGGCTGGCGAGATTGCGGGCAAGACCGTTGTCTGCGTGACTTCGGGCGGCAACTTCGATTTTGAGCGCCTGCCCGAGGTGAAGGAGCGCGCGCAGCGCTATGCCGGGCTGAAAAAATACTTCATTCTGCGCATGCCGCAACGCCCCGGCGCGCTGCGCGAGTTTCTGGCCATGCTCGGCCCCGATGACGATATCGCGCGCTTCGAGTATCTGAAGAAATCGGCGCGCAACTTCGGCTCGGTGCTGATCGGCATCGAAACCAAATCCGCCGCCAATTTCGCCAGACTTGCGGCAGAGCTTGATGCCGCCGGTTTCAGCTACCGCGACATCACCGATGACGAGGCGCTGGCGGAGTTTCTGGTCTAGGCGACCCGGCTGCCGCCGACCGTACAAAACTCGCCCGCGCGCGCCATGAACGCCGCTTTCGACGAAGCGTAGTTTGCCACGACCGACTGCACATTGACGGCAGCGCCGCTGCCTGCGGCCGCCATGCGCTCACCATCCTGACAGGCGGCACCGAAGGCGGCAAAGCCCAGGTTCCAGGCGCTGCCCTTGAGAAAATGCAGCTCGTCCTCGAGTCTTTCGGGCTTGGCCCCCAGCCGGGCAACCACCGCCTCGACCTCGTCGAGAAACAGTTCGAGCACTTCGGCGAAACCTTCCTCGCCGATTTCGTCGCGCAGCTCGGCCACGCGTTCCCAGTCAATCATTTCCATCTCCACCGACCATTTTCCTTCACCGCCTGCCACGCTAGCCGCAAGAGTTTGTCGAAAGCTTAAAAGTGGCATCTGCCGCAGGTTCACCGCACGTTAAGCGCCGCCGGGTTAGGTTGCGCCGTCGCGAGGTGTGAAGGGTTATGTCGTGTCGCAAACGCCGATCAGCGCGCCGGGTCTGCCGGATGCCCTGCCGGAAGCATTTAGCCGCCGTATTCTGGTTGTTGATGACAGCCGGATGCAGCGGCGCATTCTGGCGGCACAACTCGCGCGGGCCGGGTACGAGGTGCTTGAGGCCGCAACCGGCGACGAGGCCTTGCAGATGTGTGCCACGCAGCAGGTTGACCTGATCCTTTCCGACTGGGTGATGCCCGGCATGTCCGGGCTTGATTTCTGTCGGGCTTTTCGCGCCATGCCGCGCGATGGCTATGGCTACTTCATCTTGCTCACCTCCAAGACCGAAAAGGGCGAAGTGGCGCAGGGGTTGCAAAGCGGGGCCGACGATTTTCTCGCCAAGCCGGTGAATGGCGATGAGCTGCGGGCCCGTCTGGCGGCGGGTGAGCGGATTTTGCGCATGCAGGCCGAGCTGAAGGCCAAGAACCGGTTGGTCAGCACCACACTTGATGAATTGCAGCGGCTCTACGATTCGGTCGACCGCGACCTGCGCGAGGCGCAAAAGCTGCAACAAAGCCTGCTCAAGGACCGCCACCGCAGTTTCGGCAGCGCCGAGGTGTCGCTGCTGCTTCGGCCTTCGGGCCATGTCGGCGGCGATCTGGTGGGGTATTTTCCGATCAACGCGCGGCGGGTCGGGCTTTTTGGCATCGACGTTTCCGGCCACGGCATCACTTCGGCGCTGATGACGGCGCGGCTGGCGGGCTACCTTTCGGGGTCGTCGCCCGAGCAGAACATAGCGCTTATCCAGACGGAATATGGCATTTACGACGCCCGCCCCCCGCATGAGCTTGCGGCACACCTCAACGCGCTTGTGCTCGAAGAGATGCAGACGGAAAGCTATTTCACGCTCATTTATGCCGACGTGGATCTGATAACCGGCAAGGCGCAGATCGTGCAGGCGGGCCACCCGCACCCCGCCGTGCAGCGCGCCGATGGTTCGGTCGAATACCTCGGCAGCGGCGGGCTTCCGGTCGGGCTCATTGAAGGGGCGGAGTATGAGCTGGTCACAACGACGTTGCACCCCGGCGACAGGTTGTTTCTGATGTCGGATGGCATCACCGAGGCGGCAGATGCAGGGGGCGCGCTGCTTGGCGAAATCGGCCTGCGCAAGATCATGCTGCGCAACGCCCTGCTGCGCGGCGAGGTCTTTCTGGAAAGCCTGATGTGGGATCTTTCAGCCTTTGCCGATGGCGATCTTGGCGACGATGTATCGGCGGTGCTGTTCGAGTTTGACGGTGCCAAGGAAAATGCAGGCTAGAGCCTGTCCGACAAAAGTGGGCACCGATTTTGTCGCAAGACAGGCGACAAACCAAGAAGCTAGTGTTCCGAGTCTGACATTTGCTACCGATTTCCCCTGATTTCATCGAGAGCATCGAGCGCGCGGCGCTCGCGGGTGATGATATCATCGGCGGTCTTGCTCCAGACGAAGGGCTTCGGTTTGGCGTTGTGCTGCAGC
>NZ_JAUXPI010000013.1 GCF_030684035.1 Phaeovulum sp.
ATGGCAAAGGCAAAGTTTGAACGCAACAAGCCGCATATCAACATTGGCACGATTGGCCACGTTGACCACGGCAAGACGACGCTGACGGCGGCGATCACGAAGTATTTCGGTGATTTCAAGGCGTATGACCAGATTGACGCGGCACCCGAAGAGAAGGCGCGCGGGATCACGATTTCGACGGCGCATGTGGAATACCAGACGGAAGCGCGGCACTACGCGCACGTCGATTGCCCCGGCCACGCCGACTATGTGAAGAACATGATCACCGGTGCGGCGCAGATGGACGGCGCGATTCTGGTGGTTGCGGCTTCCGACGGGCCGATGCCGCAGACCCGCGAGCACATTCTGCTCGGCCGTCAGGTGGGCATTCCCTACATGGTCGTCTACATGAACAAGATCGACCTTGTTGATGACGAGGAGCTGATCGAGCTTGTCGAGATGGAGATCCGCGAGCTCTTGAGCTCGTACGAATACCCCGGCGACGACATTCCGATCATCAAGGGTTCGGCGCATCAGGCGATGATCGGCGAGCGCAAGGACATTGGCGAAGATTCGGTGCGTGCGCTGATGAAGGCGGTCGATGAGTACATTCCGACGCCGACCCGCGCGGTTGACCAGCCGTTCCTGATGCCGATCGAGGACGTGTTCTCGATTTCGGGCCGTGGCACGGTGGTGACGGGGCGGATCGAGCGCGGCGTGATCAACGTTGGCGACGAGGTCGAGATTGTCGGCATCCGCGACACCAAGAAGTCGGTCTGCACCGGCGTCGAGATGTTCCGCAAGCTTCTGGACCGTGGCGAGGCTGGCGACAACGTCGGCGTGCTCTTGCGCGGCATCGAGCGTGACGGGGTCGAGCGCGGCCAGGTGCTGTGCAAGCCGAAGTCGGTGAACCCGCACACGCATTTCGAGGCCGAGGCCTATATCCTGACCAAGGAAGAGGGCGGCCGGCACACGCCGTTCTTCGCCAACTACCGGCCGCAGTTCTACTTCCGCACCACCGACGTGACCGGCACGGTGATCCTGCCTGAAGGCACCGAAATGGTGATGCCGGGCGACAACCTGAAGTTCGAGGTCGAGCTGATCCAGCCGATCGCGATGGAAGAAAAACTCCGCTTCGCCATCCGCGAAGGCGGCCGCACCGTCGGCGCCGGCGTGGTCTCGAAGATCATCAAGTAATGTGCAGCGTGCCAAAGCGCACGCAGGGCCGGAAAGAAGGGCGCGCGGTCACCGCGCGCCCTTTTGCTTGGCCTTGAGGTGCCAGTTTTTGCAGATATCGCGGTAACGACGACCGCCACACTTGATCTGTGGCTGCCCGAGGCCGCGCCGCGCGCCACGCTGCTGTGGCTGCATGGCGGTGGGTTCCTGAAGGGCTCGAGAAAGGAGCCGGTGGCGGCGGCGCTTGCCGAAAGGCTGCTGCCGCAGGGCGTTGCAGTGGCATCGGGCGATTATGTGCTTTCCGGCTCTGCGGCAAGCCTGCCTGCGGGCATGCGCGCCGAACAACGGGAATTTTCGCGGCAGGCGCAGCAGGCAGGGTTGCGAATGGCGCGCAGGCTGCACGGACCCGCCTTTGCCGCGGCGCTTCTGGATGCCTCGGCGTTGGTGGCGGCACTGGCGGGTGGCGCGGCACATGCCGCCACGGCAGGGCGGCCGGTGATTGTGGCAGGCCACTCGGCAGGCGGAATTCTTGCGCTGTCGCTCGCCTATCCACCGCAGCAATGGGCCGCACGGATTGCGCGCCCGCAGGCGGTGCTGGCTTTGGCTGCGGCGCTTGTGCATCCTTGGGCGCTGCGCGCGGGCGGCCCCCCGGCGCGGCTGCTGGTGGCGAGCCGGGATCGGATCGTGCCGCCCGCTGACGCTGCAATCGGTGCGCAGATGGCGGCGGAACGGCGGGCCGATCTGGTGCTGATCGAAACCGGGATCGCGGGGCACAATCAGCAGATCGCCGCGCTGTTCGACGGTTTGGATCAGCACGGGTGCCCCTGGTTTGCGCTGCTCGAACGGCTGATCGAGGCCGCTGCCGAAGTCTCTTGACCTCGTGCTGGCTCTGCCGTAACTCGCTCGGCAGGCATAGGGGTATAGCTCAGCTGGTAGAGCGACGGTCTCCAAAACCGTAGGTCGCGGGTTCGATCCCTGCTGCCCCTGCCATTCCCTTTCGACCCACTTCCGCCGCCGTTAATCCGCGCCAGCGCCGCGCGCCTGCCCGATTTGAGCCCGAATTGGGTCGCCATATGGATCCACTCAGGCGGAGAGCGATGATGTGGCAAACGGGCAGGGCAGCGGACAGGCACAACGACCGGAAAAGCCCCGCGCCAGAGCATCCGCAGCCTCTGCCGCCGCAGTTTGCGCGCCCGCAGTCGCAACCCAAGCGCGCCGAGCACCCGCGCAAAGACACGCTTCCGCAAATCGAGCCCGCGACTTCCGAGCTGGGCGAAAGGATACGCGGGTTTTGTCTGATCGCTGGCAGCGCCGCGCGCTGGGTTCTTGCGGTGCTCATCCTGATCGTCGCCGGGGCTGTCTTGCTGCAAAACGGTGCTGTTGGTGAGCGGATCACCGGCACATCGGTCGCTACCTGGGCGAAGTTGGCCGTTGGCCTGGCAATGCTCGCCGCAAGCCTGCATCTGCGCTTTAAGATCGGCATGGGTCTGCGCGCATTGGTCGGCGGCAACCGCGCCGACAAGGACCCCTTTGCGCGCCTTGCCGCGCAAACACGGGCGCAGCCCCCCGGATGCCACGCAGCGCCGGTCAAGCAGCGCGCTTGAAACCTGCCGCGCCAGCGCGTATGTGAGCGCCGAAGCGGCGCGAGGCCGTCTCGGGACGCGAAGACAAGGACGGATCATGGCAAACCCTCTTCAGTTCATGCAACAGGTGCGCTCGGAGGTGGGCAAGGTTTCGTGGCCGACGCGGCGCGAAGTGCTGTTGACCACGGTCATGGTGTTCATCATGGCGGCACTGACGGCGGTGTTCTTTTCGCTCGTCGATCTGGTGATACGCCTCGGGCTTGCGGCGGTTCTGGGCGTGGCTGGCTGAGGCTGGCTGTGCAATTTGCCGACCCTGCGGGGCGGTATGGCCTTGAATTCACGCGAACTGCGCTGTAAGGCGGTCAAAGATTCCCGGAACCGGCGCGCATCGATTCGGCATGCGCGCTGTTTTTTGTTCTGGGTTTGGCAGGGCAACCTGCTGACAAAAAAGGGTAATAGGCGGCGCAAGCCGCTCAGGCAAGGGTCGGGTCGGGCATGGCGAAGCGGTGGTATTCGGTGAGCGTTCTCTCGAATTTCGAGAAGAAAGTGGCCGAGCAGATCAAGACGGCCGTTGCCGAAAAGGGCCTGGAAGACCAGATCGATGAAGTTCTGGTTCCGACCGAAGAAGTTATCGAGATCCGGCGCGGGAAAAAGGTCACTTCGGAACGTCGCTTCATGCCCGGCTATGTGCTGGTGCATATGGAAATGAGCGACCGCGGCTATCACCTTGTCAACTCGATCAACCGGGTGACGGGCTTTCTTGGCCCGCAGGGCAAACCGATGCCGATGCGCGATGCCGAGGTGAACGGCATTCTGAACCGCACCGGCGACGGCCCCGAGGCGACGCCGCGCAATCTGATCCGCTTCGAGATCGGCGAAAACGTTTCTGTTACCGACGGGCCTTTCGAGGGCTTTTCGGGCATGGTCGAAGAGGTTGATGAACCCTCGGGCCGCCTGAAGGTGACGGTGTCTATCTTCGGCCGTCCGACGCCGGTCGAACTGGAATTCACGCAGGTGTCGAAAACCGCCTGACGTGCATGCGTGGGAGGCGAGGGGCAATGCCCCGGACCGGACCACTAAACCAATGCGCCCACCCCGGGCGCAGGTGACAAAGGAGAGGCCGGATGGCCAAGAAGATCATTGGCAGCCTGAAGCTGCAAGTCAAGGCGGGGCAAGCCAACCCGTCGCCGCCGATCGGGCCAGCGCTCGGTCAGCGCGGCATCAACATCATGGCGTTCTGCAAGGAATTCAACGCCAAGACCCAAGAGATGGAACCCGGTTCGCCGGTGCCCACGATCATCACCTATTACGCCGACAAATCCTTCACCTTCGAGATGAAGACGCCGCCGGCGTCGTTCCTGCTCAAGAAGGCCGCGGGGATCAAGCCGGTAGGCAAGCGCAACCGCCCGAAGGGCTCGGTCAAGCCGGGTCATGAGGTTGCCGGTTCGGTCACCGTGGCGCAGATCCGCCAGATCGCCGAAGCCAAGATGAAAGACCTCTCGGCCAATGACATCGAGGCTGCCATGCAGATCATCCTCGGGTCGGCGAAGTCGATCGGCATCGAGGTGAAGGGGTAATCATGGCCAAGGTAGCAAAACGCACCGCCGCTGCGCGTGCCCAATTCACCGGCAAGACGAACCTCACGGTCGAAGATGCCGTCAAGCTGATCAAGACCGCCGCCTCGGCGAAGTTCGACGAGACGCTGGAAATTGCGATGAACCTCGGGGTTGACCCGCGCCACGCCGACCAGATGGTCCGAGGCGTCGTGCAACTGCCCAATGGCACCGGCAAGGTGGTGCGCGTGGCAGTGTTCGCGCGCGGTGCAAAAGCCGATGAAGCGACCGCCGCCGGGGCCGATATTGTTGGTGCCGAAGAATTGGCCGCCACCATCCAGTCCGGCAAGATCGAATTCGACCGTTGCATTGCGACGCCCGACATGATGCCGCTGGTCGGTCGCCTCGGCAAGATTCTGGGGCCGCGCAACCTGATGCCGAACCCGAAGGTGGGCACCGTGACGATGGACGTGAAAACGGCCATCGCGGCGGCGAAGGGCGGCGAAGTGCAGTTCAAGGTCGAAAAAGCCGGGGTGATCCACGGCGGCATTGGCAAGGTTTCGTTCACCGAAGAAGCGCTGGCGCAAAACGTGCGCGCCTTCGTAGAAGCGGTGACCAAGGCTCGCCCCGCGGGTGCCAAGGGCACCTATGTCAAGAAGGTCTCGCTGTCTTCGACAATGGGTCCGGGCGTCAGCCTTGACGTGGCATCAGCTGCGGCGCACTGACGCGAAACGAAATCCGGGCGCGAGCCCGGTTACTGGCGGGGCGCAAGTGCCCCGTCCTGTCCGAGACGGAGGGTGGCCCGCGGGCCTTAATTTCCTTCCCGAGATGGGAAACGAGACCATTTCCGGGCCTGGCCCGGGCGATCTGGCCTCGGGACCCGTAATACGGACCCGAACGCTTCCGGCACCCTGCCGGGGGCAAATGAGAGCAGGGGGGAAACCCCCAACCTTGGAGTGAACCGTGGATAGAGCCCAAAAAGAGAAAGTGGTCGAGGAACTCGGCCAGATCTTCGCAAGCTCTGGCGTCGTGGTGGTTGCCCGCTACGAAGGCATGACGGTTGCACAGATGCAGACCCTGCGGGCGCAAATGCGCGCTGTCGGCGGGTCGGTTCGCGTTGCCAAGAACAAGCTCGCCAAGATCGCCCTGGAGGGTCTGCCCTGCGCAAGCATCGGCACATATCTCACGGGCATGACCGTGCTGGCCTATTCCGAAGACCCCGTCGCTGCGGCGAAGGTCACGGATGCCTATGCCAAGGGGAACGACAAGTTCCAGATCCTTGGCGGGGCAATGGGCAGCGCGGCGCTGGACCCGGCTGGTGTGAAAGCCGTGGCACAGATGCCGTCGCGTGAAGAGCTTATCGCTCAGATCGTTTCGTGCATTGGTGCCCCGGCCTCGAACATCGCCAGTGCCATTGGCGCGCCTGCTTCCAACATCGCGGGCATCCTCAAGACAATTGAGGAGCGGCTTGCCGCCTGATGCAACCCTTGCCTTCGTTGCGGCTGATGCCCTTCGTTGGAAAACAACCTGAGAATGGATGAGAAAATGGCTGATCTGAACAAACTCGCCGAAGAGATCGTGGGTCTGACCCTGCTTCAGGCGCAGGAACTGAAAACGATCCTGAAGGACAAATACGGCATCGAGCCCGCCGCTGGCGGTGCCGTGATGATGGCCGGCCCTGCCGCCGCCGTCGAAGCCGTGGAAGAAAAGACCGAGTTCGATGTCGTGCTGACCGATGCCGGCCCGAACAAGATCAACGTGATCAAGGAAGTTCGCGCGATCACCGGTCTGGGTCTGAAGGAAGCGAAAGACCTCGTGGAAGCTGGTGGCAAGGTGAAAGAAGCCGTGTCGAAGGCCGACGCCGAAGGCCTGAAGAAAAAACTCGAAGAGGCTGGTGCCAAGGTCGAGTTGAAGTAATCCGCCGCCGCATCTGCGGCAGCGCGTGAATTGGCTGGGCCCGGGACATTTCCGGGCCCGGCCGAACCTGTCTTGGAGAGGCCCGGGTCAACCGGGCTTGCCCAAGGCGGCGTTCACGGTTCGGGAGCCTTCCAGTGGGATGGGGGGCATGAATGGAACCGGCCCCTAATCGCCACGCGCCGCATACCGGGCCCCGACGGTATGCGCGCCTGCGAAGAGACGAAAGGTCACCAAGAGCATGGCTCAAGCGTACGTTGGTCAGAAGCGTATTCGCCGTTCCTATGGCAAAATCCGCGAAGTCCTTGAAATGCCGAACCTTATTGAGGTTCAAAAATCGTCCTACGACCTGTTCCTGCGCTCGGGCGACAGCCCCAAGCCGCTTGACGGCGAGGGGATTCAGGGCGTGTTCCAGTCGGTTTTTCCGATCAAGGACTTCAACGAAAACGCAATTCTGGAGTTCGTGAAATACGAGCTTGAAAAGCCGAAATACGATGTTGACGAATGTCAGAGCCGCGACATGACCTACAGCGCACCGCTCAAGGTGACGCTGCGCCTGATCGTGTTTGATGTCGATGAGACCACCGGGGCACGGTCGGTCAAGGACATCAAGGAGCAGGACGTGTTCATGGGCGACATGCCGCTGATGACCGTGAACGGCACCTTCATCGTGAACGGTACCGAGCGGGTCATCGTAAGCCAGATGCACCGTTCGCCCGGCGTGTTCTTCGATCACGACCGCGGCAAGACCCATTCTTCGGGCAAATTGCTGTTCGCCTGCCGGATCATTCCCTACCGCGGCAGCTGGCTCGACTTTGAATTCGACGCCAAGGACCTTGTCTTCGCGCGCATCGACCGCCGCCGCAAACTGCCGGTGACGACGCTGCTTTATGCGATCGGGCTGAATCAGGAAAGCATCATGGATGCCTACTACCAGACCATCCCCTACAAGAAGGCGAAGAAAAAGGGCTGGGTCACGCCGTTCTTTCCCAAGCGCCTGTCGGGCACCCGCCCCACCTTTGACCTGATCGATGCGGCGAGCGGCGAAGTCATTCTGAAGGCGAACGAAAAGGTTACGCCGAAAATGGCCAACCTCTGGGCCAAGGAAGGCAAGATCACCGAGCTTCTGGTGCCCTACGAGCACATCCTGGGCCGTTTTGTGGCCAAGGACATCATCAACGAAGACACCGGCTTCATCTATGTCGAAGCAGGCGACGAGCTGACGCTTGAGCACAGCCGCGACGGCGAAGTATCGGGCGGCTCGCTCAAGGTGCTGATGGATAATGGCATCACCGAGATTCCGGTGCTCGACATCGACAACATCAACGTCGGCCCCTACATCCGCAACACCATGGCCGCCGACAAGAACATGAACCGCGATCAGGCGCTCATGGATATCTACCGCGTCATGCGCCCGGGCGAGCCGCCGACCGTGGAAGCGGCAAGCCAGCTTTTCGACACCATGTTCTTCGATAGCGAGCGCTACGATCTTTCGGCTGTTGGCCGGGTGAAGATGAACATGCGCCTCGACCTCGACGCGCCCGATACGCAGCGCACGCTGCGCCGCGAAGACATCATCGCCTGTATCAAGGGGCTGGTGGAATTGCGCGACGGCAAGGGCGAGATCGACGACATCGATCACCTTGGCAACCGCCGGGTGCGCTCGGTCGGCGAGCTGATGGAAAACCAGTATCGCATCGGCCTTTTGCGCATGGAGCGCGCGATCAAGGAGCGGATGTCTTCGGTCGAGATCGACACGGTGATGCCGCAAGACCTGATCAATGCCAAGCCTGCGGCGGCGGCGGTGCGCGAGTTCTTCGGCTCGTCGCAGCTTTCGCAGTTCATGGACCAGACCAACCCGCTTTCGGAGGTGACCCACAAGCGCCGCCTCTCGGCCCTCGGGCCGGGCGGTCTGACCCGCGAGCGCGCCGGTTTCGAAGTGCGCGACGTGCACCCGACCCATTATGGCCGGATGTGCCCGATCGAGACCCCCGAAGGCCAGAACATCGGCCTGATCAACTCGCTCGCCACCTTTGCGCGGGTGAACAAATACGGCTTCATCGAGACCCCCTACCGCAAGGTGATTGATGGCAAGGTGACCGACGAGGTCATCTACATGTCGGCCACCGAGGAAATGCGCCACACCGTCGCGCAGGCCAACGCCCACCTTGATGCCGAAGGCCGGTTCATCAATGATCTGGTATCCACCCGGCAATCGGGCGAGTTCATGCTGAACCCGAAAGAGGCCGTTGACCTGATCGACGTTTCGCCGAAGCAGCTTGTCTCGATCGCCGCCGCGCTGATCCCGTTCCTTGAAAACGACGACGCGAACCGCGCGCTCATGGGTTCGAACATGCAGCGTCAGGCGGTGCCTTTGCTGCAAAACGAGGCACCATTCGTTGGCACCGGCATGGAAGCCGTGGTGGCACGCGATAGCGGTGCCTCGATCATGGCGCGCCGGACCGGCATCATCGACCAGGTGGATGCGACGCGCATCGTGGTGCGCGCTTCCGAAGACCTCGGCATGGGCGACGCGGGGGTGGACATCTACCGCCTGCGCAAGTTCAAACGCTCGAACCAGTCAAGCTGCATTAACCAGCGCCCGCTGGTGAAGGTGGGCGATCTGGTGAAGAAGGGCGAGGTCATTGCCGATGGACCTTCGACCGACCAGGGCGAATTGGCCATTGGCCGCAACGTGGTCGTCGCGTTCATGCCGTGGAACGGCTACAACTACGAAGACAGTATCCTGATTTCCGAGCGCATCCTGCGCGACGACGTGTTCACCTCGATCCATATCGACGAATACGAAGTGGCAGCGCGCGACACGAAGCTGGGGCCGGAAGAGATTACCCGCGACATTCCGAACGTCGGTGAAGAGGCGCTGCGCAACCTCGATGAGGCGGGCATCGTCTATATCGGAGCCGAAGTGGGGCCGGGCGACATTCTGGTGGGCAAGATCACCCCCAAGGGCGAAAGCCCGATGACGCCCGAGGAAAAGCTTCTGCGCGCGATCTTCGGCGAAAAGGCCTCCGATGTGCGCGACACGTCGCTGCGCCTGCCGCCGGGTGCCTATGGCACCATTGTCGAGGTCCGGGTGTTCAACCGCCATGGCGTTGACAAGGACGAACGCGCCATGCAGATCGAGCGCGAGGAAGTCGAGCGTCTGGCGCGTGACCGCGACGACGAGCAGACGATTCTCGAGCGCAACATCTACGCGCGCCTGAAGTCGCTCATTTTCGGCAAGGTTGCGGTAAAGGGGCCGAAAGGCGTCAAGGCCGGGTCCGAGATCAACGATGAATTGCTGGCAACGCTGTCGCGCGGCCAGTGGTGGCAGTTGGCGCTTGAGGCCGAGAACGACGCCAAAGAGGTCGAGGCGCTCAACGACCAGTTCGACGCCCAGAAACGCGCGCTGGAACTGCGTTTTGAGGACAAGGTCGAAAAGGTCCGCCAAGGCGATGATCTGCCCCCCGGCGTGATGAAGATGGTCAAGGTGTTCGTGGCGGTGAAGCGCAAGCTTCAGGCCGGTGACAAGATGGCCGGTCGCCACGGCAACAAGGGTGTCGTCTCCAAGGTCGTGCCGATGGAAGACATGCCTTTCCTTGCCGATGGCACCCCGGTTGATCTGGTGCTGAACCCGCTTGGCGTGCCGAGCCGGATGAACGTTGGCCAGATTCTGGAAACGCACATGGGCTGGGCGTCGCGTGGCTTGGGTATCCGCATCGACGAGGCGCTGAAGGAATTCCGCCGCTCGGGCGACATGACCCCGGTGCGCGAGGCGATGCGGCATGGCTACGGCGACGAGACCTACGAGGAGGCGTTTGCAGGCCTTGATGCCGAGCGCTTCATCGAATCCGCCGAAACCGTGCGGACCGGCGTGCCGATTGCCACTCCGGTCTTTGATGGTGCCAAGGAGGCAGACATCAACGACGCGCTGGTGCGCGCCGGGTTCGATACCTCGGGCCAGTCGGTGGTGTTCGATGGACGTTCGGGCGAGCAGTTTGCGCGCCCGGTCACCGTCGGTATCAAGTACTTCCTGAAACTGCACCACCTTGTCGATGACAAGATGCACGCACGCTCGACCGGCCCCTACAGCCTCGTGACCCAGCAACCGCTGGGCGGCAAGGCGCAATTCGGTGGCCAGCGTCTGGGCGAGATGGAGGTCTGGGCGCTGGAAGCTTACGGTGCCGCCTACACCTTGCAGGAAATGCTGACGGTGAAATCGGACGACGTGGCAGGCCGCACCAAGGTTTACGAGTCGATCGTGAAGGGCGAGGACAATTTCGAGGCCGGCGTGCCGGAATCGTTCAACGTTCTGGTCAAGGAAGTGCGCGGCCTCGGCCTCAACATGGAACTCCTGGACGCGGAGGAAAGCGAGTGACGGCGGGCCACCAGCCCGCCTACCGCCCCTTCCCCTGCCTGCATTCGAGGAAAATGAAATGAACCAGGAACTGACCCACAGCCACGGCCCGTTCGGCACCGTTGCCCCCGCGAAAAGCTTCGACGAAATCAAGATCTCGCTCGCCAGCCCCGAGCGGATCCTGTCGTGGTCGTATGGCGAGATCAAGAAGCCCGAGACGATCAACTACCGGACCTTCAAGCCGGAGCGTGACGGCCTGTTCTGCGCCCGTATCTTTGGCCCGATCAAGGATTACGAATGCCTCTGCGGCAAATACAAGCGGATGAAATATCGGGGCGTCGTCTGCGAGAAATGCGGCGTGGAAGTGACCTTGCAAAAGGTCCGCCGCGAGCGGATGGGTCATATCGAACTGGCCTCGCCCGTTGCCCACATCTGGTTTCTGAAATCGCTGCCCTCGCGCATCGGCCTGATGCTCGACATGACGCTGCGCGATCTGGAGCGGATTCTCTACTTTGAAAACTATGTGGTGATCGAGCCGGGTCTGACCGATCTCAGCTACGGCCAGCTGCTGTCCGAGGAAGAGTTCCTCGACGCGCAAGACCAGTACGGTGCCGACGCCTTTACCGCCAATATCGGCGCGGAAGCGATCCGCGAAATGCTGGCGGCGATCGATCTTGAAACCACCGCCGAGCAACTCCGTGAGGAGTTGAAGGAGGCGACGGGTGAGTTGAAGCCGAAAAAGATCATCAAGCGGCTGAAGATTGTCGAAAGCTTCCTTGAATCGGGCAACCGGCCCGAGTGGATGGTGCTGACGGTCATTCCGGTGATTCCGCCGGAACTGCGCCCGCTGGTGCCGCTCGATGGTGGCCGCTTCGCCACCTCGGACCTGAACGACCTCTATCGCCGCGTCATCAACCGCAACAACCGCCTGAAGCGGCTGATCGAGCTGCGCGCGCCCGACATCATCGTGCGCAACGAAAAGCGGATGCTGCAGGAATCGGTCGATGCGCTCTTTGACAACGGCCGCCGTGGCCGGGTCATCACCGGCACCAACAAGCGCCCGCTGAAATCGCTTTCCGACATGCTCAAGGGCAAGCAGGGCCGGTTCCGGCAGAACCTTCTGGGCAAGCGGGTCGATTTCTCTGGCCGTTCGGTGATCGTGACCGGGCCGGAGCTGAAGCTGCACCAATGCGGGCTGCCGAAGAAGATGGCGCTCGAACTCTTCAAGCCGTTCATCTATTCGCGGCTTGAGGCAAAGGGCCTGTCGACCACCGTCAAGCAGGCGAAGAAGCTGGTCGAGAAGGAGCGCCCGGAGGTTTGGGACATTCTCGACGAGGTGATCCGCGAGCATCCGGTGCTGCTGAACCGCGCGCCGACGCTGCACCGGCTGGGTATCCAGGCGTTTGAGCCGATCCTGATCGAGGGCAAGGCTATCCAGCTTCACCCGCTGGTCTGCTCGGCCTTCAACGCCGACTTTGACGGCGACCAGATGGCCGTGCACGTTCCGCTTTCGCTGGAAGCCCAGCTTGAAGCGCGCGTGCTGATGATGTCGACCAACAACGTGCTTTCGCCCGCCAACGGCTCGCCGATCATCGTGCCGTCGCAGGACATGATCCTGGGGCTTTACTACACCACGATGGAACGCAAGGGCATGAAGGGCGAAGGCATGGTCTTTGGCTCGGTCGACGAGGTCGAGCATGCGATGACCGCTGGCGTCGTGCACCTGCACGCCAAGATCAAGTGCCGGGTGAAGCAGATTGATGCCGAAGGCAACGAGGTGGTGAAGCGTTTCGACACCACTCCGGGTCGGGTCCGGCTGGGCGCGCTTTTGCCGCTCAACGCCAAGGCACCGTTTGATCTGGTCAACCGCCTGTTGCGCAAGAAGGACGTGCAGGCGGTCATCGACAGCGTCTATCGCTACTGCGGTCAGAAAGAGTCGGTGATTTTCTGCGACCAGATCATGACCATGGGCTTCCGTGAGGCGTTCAAGGCCGGCATCTCGTTCGGCAAGGACGATATGGTTGTGCCCGATACCAAGTGGGACATCGTCAATGAAACCCGCGATCAGGTTGCGGGTTACGAACAGCAATACATGGATGGCTTCATCACCCAGGGCGAAAAATACAACAAGGTTGTCGATGCCTGGACCAAGTGCAACGACAAGGTGACCGAGGCGATGATGGCCACCATCTCGGCCTCGCGGCTGGATGCGAATGGCGCGGAAGTGGAGCCGAATTCGGTTTACATGATGGCGCACTCGGGCGCGCGTGGTTCGGTCACCCAGATGAAGCAGCTGGGCGGCATGCGCGGGCTTATGGCCAAGCCGAATGGCGAGATCATCGAAACGCCGATCATCTCGAACTTCAAGGAAGGCCTCACGGTTCTCGAATACTTCAACTCGACCCACGGTGCCCGCAAAGGCCTGTCGGACACCGCGTTGAAGACCGCAAACTCAGGCTATCTGACCCGGCGACTGGTGGATGTGGCGCAAGATTGCATCGTGCGCAGCCATGATTGCGGCACCGACCAGGCCATCACCGCAAGCGCCGCAGTGAACGACGGCGAAGTGGTCACCCCTCTCGGCGAACGTGTGCTGGGCCGGGTTGCGGCCGATGACGTGTTCGTGCCGGGCACCGACGAAGTGCTGGTGCGCAAGAACGAACTGATCGACGAGCGCAAGGCTGATCTGGTCGAAACGCTCGGCGTGCAGCATGTGCGCATCCGCTCGGCGCTGACCTGCGAAGCCGATGAGGGCGTTTGCGCGCTTTGCTACGGGCGCGACCTCGCGCGCGGCACACTGGTCAACATCGGCGAGGCGGTGGGCATCATCGCCGCGCAGTCGATCGGCGAGCCGGGCACGCAGCTGACGATGCGGACCTTCCACATCGGCGGCGTTGCGCAGGGCGGGCAGCAATCGTTCCAGGAAACCAACCAGGAAGGCAAGGTAGAGTTCCGCAACGCGGTGTTCCTGCTCAATGCCAGCGGCGAGCAGATCGTGATGGGCCGCAACATGCAGATTGCGATTCTGAACGATCAGGGCGAGGAGCGCGCGAGCCACAAGGTCATCTATGGCTCCAAGGTCTTCGTCAAGGAAGGCGACAAGGTCAAGCGTGGCGCGAAGCTGTTCGAATGGGACCCCTACACCCTGCCGATCATCGCCGAAAAGGCGGGGGTAGCGAAGTTCGTCGATCTCGTTTCGGGCATCGCGGTGCGCGACGAGACCGATGAAGCCACCGGCATGACGCAGAAGATCGTGACCGACTGGCGCAACGTGCCACGCGGCAATGACCTGAAACCGGAAATCATCGTGGTTGACCCCGCTACCGGCAACCCGGTGCGCAACGACGCGGGCAACCCGGTAAGCTATCCGATGTCGGTTGACGCGATCCTGTCGATTGAAGACGGGCAAGTGCTGCAGGCAGGTGACGTGGTGGCGCGGATTCCGCGTGAAGGTGCCAAGATCAAGGACATCACCGGCGGCTTGCCGCGGGTGGCGGAACTCTTTGAGGCGCGGCGTCCGAAAGACCACGCGATCATCGCCGAGATCGATGGCTATGTGCGCTTTGGCAAGGACTACAAGAACAAGCGACGCATCACCATTGCGCCCACCGTCGAGGGTGCCGAGCCGGTTGAATACATGGTGCCGAAAGGCAAGCACATCCCGGTGCAGGAAGGCGACTTCGTGCAAAAGGGCGACTACATCATGGACGGCAACCCGGCACCGCACGACATTCTGCGCATCATGGGTATCGAGGCCCTGGCCGACTACCTGATCGACGAGGTGCAGGATGTTTACCGCCTGCAAGGCGTGAAGATCAACGACAAGCACATCGAGGTGATCGTGCGGCAGATGCTGCAAAAGATCGAAATCCTCGATTCGGGCGAGTCGACCCTGCTCAAGGGCGAAAACGTGGACAAGGCGGAGTTCGAGGAAGAAAACGCCAAGGTCATTGCCCGTGGCGGCCGCCCGGCAACCGGCGAGCCGGTGCTTCTGGGCATCACCAAAGCCAGCCTGCAAACGCGGTCGTTCATCTCGGCGGCATCGTTCCAGGAAACCACGCGGGTGCTGACCGAGGCTTCGGTGCAGGGCAAGCGCGACAAACTGGTGGGCCTGAAGGAAAACGTCATCGTGGGCCGTCTGATCCCGGCGGGCACCGGCGGGGCAACAACGCGCGTGCGCAAGATCGCCGCCGATCGCGACCAACTGGTGATCGAGGCGCGCCGCGCCGAGGCCGAAGCTGCCGCAGCACTTGTTGCGCCCTTTGACGATGCGGTTGGCGAGGAGGTCGATCTTGGTCTGGTGGAAACGCCCGAAAGCCGCGACTGAGCCGAAGCGCTGATCCAAGGTCGGCAAGAACACGACCGCGGCCCCGCCCAAGCGGCGGGGCCGCGGCTTTTCCCGGCTCAGCCAGACGCAGGTGCGGCGGCCGCCAGAGCAGCGCGGTAACGCGCATCGGCCTCGGCAGAAAACCCGATCTTGTCGGCCAGTGCCGCGACGTGATCTGCGCAACAGAGATGATGAAGCCGCGCCAGACCCGGCAAAGCCATGGCGGCGGCATATTCCCTGTCAAAGCGCCAGCGGCGCCGCAATGCGCACAGGTCCTCGACCTCGTTCCGGTCGTAGGCCTCCAGATAGGCGTCGGTGTAGCGGTCCTTGGCTGCGGCGGCGCTGGGCATGCCGCGCTTCAATTCGAAGCTTTCGAGCGACCGGACCATGTAGTGGTTGATCTGGGCGGCGCGCCAAGTGACGTGCTGACGCGGCACCGTGCGCATATAGGGGCCATCGGGCTGCCACCGCGGCAGCGGCGCGCCTGAACTGTCGACCCACATTTCCGCGCCGCCACCGGGAATAGCGGCCAGATCGGCACCATCGGGCCCATGCGCGCCAAAGCGCGCAAAAAGCTCCGGACGGCGAAAGATCGACTTTATCCAGCGCGATGACATATCCGAGCGCATCGCGGCGCGGGTGAATTGTCGATGCGTCAGGCCGGGTTGCCAGTGTTGCTGGCCGCTGCTTCCGAAAACCCGCCAGTTGATTGCCATGCCAAGATATCCGGGATCGACCTCTGGCAACAGATCGGCGATTTGTCCGGCCCCTTTGTGCACCACCAGAAACTCGTCCACATCACACACGAGGATCCAGTCGGCAGCAGCCACCAGCGGGTGTCGCCGCGCCGCGCGCAGCTTGGCGCGCAGCGGCGGCACGCCCGGAGCGGCCTCTTTGCGCAGATGCGTGACCCAGCCTTTGGCGGCGAGCAGGTCGAGCAGTTCGGGCGAATGGTCGGTGCAACCGTTTGTGACAATGAGAATATCGCTGAAGCCCAAGGCGCGATACCAGGCCACCCATTCGACGATGAACGCGCCTTCGTTGCGCATCGACGAAATGACCAGATACCGCATTGCAAACCTCCGCCATGCAATCGACGCTCGCATCGCGTCGGGCGGCTGTCCAGCGCGAAAATCGCGCTGGCGCAGGGTCGCGCGCGCTGCTACGCGGCGCGCATGGCACCGCATTCCGACAATTTCAAAGGCTCGATGCTGATGATGACCGCGATGGCGGGCTTCACGCTGAACGATACCGCGATGAAATATGTCACCGAGACCCTGCCGCTTTACCAAACGATCTTTCTGCGCGGCGTCCTGACCGTGGCGGCACTTTGGCTGATCGGGGTGGCGCAGGGCGGCCTGCGGCTGCGGCTGTCGGGTGCCGATACCAGAATTCTGGGATGGCGGACGCTTGGCGAGATACTGGCGACGGTATTTTTCCTCACCGCGCTTCAACACATGCAGCTAGCCGATCTTTCGGCAATCATGCAGTCGCTGCCGCTCGCGGTGACACTTGCTGCCGCGGTGCTGTTTCGCGAGCGCATTGGCTGGCGGCGGATGCTGGCGATCGGGATCGGTTTTGCCGGGGTCATGCTGATCATCCGTCCGGGTGGCGCAAGCTTTGGCATTTGGTCGGTGCTGGGTGTGCTTTCGGTGCTCAGCGTGGTGCTGCGCGACCTGGCCACGCGGCGCTTTTCGCGCGAGGCTTCATCGGTGGCGGTCTCGTTTTACGCGGGCGTCGCGGTGCTGGTTCTGGGTGCGGTGATGATACCTTTCGACGGCTGGCAAACGCCAACCCTTCCCGAACTGGGCGGCATCGTGCTTGCCTCTCTGGTGCTGATCGCGGCCTATCTGACCGTGGTGATGTCGATGCGCGTGGGCGAGGTCGCGGTGGTCGCACCTTTCCGCTATACGTCGCTCTTGTGGGCGGTGGTGCTTGGTTTCGTGGTTTTCAAAGACCTGCCCGACAGCTGGACGCTCATGGGTGCCGCTTTGGTGATCGGGTCCGGTGTCTATGCCTTTTACCGCGAGCGCGTTCTGGCGCGCGGCGCGCGCTGAACCGAGGAGAGCATGGCGACCCTTTCAGGCAACGACAATGCGGGCGGCAAGGATGCGCTGCCGCGAATTGACAGGGCTCGTTGCGCGCTGGTGCTGTTCGCCGTCTTTGCGCTGGCTGTCGCGACGTTTGTCGGTGTGCCGCAGATCGACCTCTGGTTTTCGGCACTCTTTTATGATGCTGAGCGCGGGGGTTTCTGGCTGCAACAGGTTCCGGCGGCAACACTTTTACGCCGCGTTCTCATGGATTTGACCATTGCCATGCTGCTGACCTCCGTCGCGGGGCTTGCGGGTGGGTTGTTGCTGCGGCATCCGACTGTCGGCGTTCCGGTGCGCGTCTGGGGGTTTATCGTTGTGCTTTATGTGCTTGGGCCGGGGATCATCGTGAACCTGATCCTGAAGGCGCGTTGGGGGCGCGCGCGGCCCTCGGATATCACCGAATTCGGTGGTGCCGCAGAGTTTACGCCCGCCGGGGTCATTTCCGATCAATGCGCTGCAAACTGCTCGTTCACGTCAGGCGAAGGCTCTTCGGCGGCGGCGCTGGCAGTTTCTGCGGTGCTCCTGCTTTACTATTTCGCGCCGCGGGTGCCGCGCTGGGCGGCGCGGCTTTGGCTGGCGCTGGCGCTGCTCCTGCCGATGGCGGGGGCGATGCAGCGGGTGGTGACGGGGCGGCATTTCTTGTCGGACACGGTCTTTTCGGCGGTGATCGTGGCGGCGGTTGCGCTGGTGCTGCACTGGCTTTTCTCGCTGCGCGAAGGGCGCGCGCGCGGTTGAGCCGCAGCTTTCGCCGCCGCGGGCGCAGTGTGTTGACAACCCCCGCGACTCCCCCTATAGCCCGCGCTACCTGCACGGCGGCATGCTGCCTTGCTTGTATCAGTATGGACGTGGTCACGATCCGGGCGCGAGCCCCGATCCTCTGAAATTCCACCGTGTCGTCCCCGCGCAGGGGACGCCTGCGGTTTTGGCGTTTTGCGAAGCCGCAACATGCCGTCGAGAAGTGGCGCACCCGAGGTGGGTGCGAGTATTGACAAGAGCAACACGGGGAACGTGAATGCCGACTATCCAACAGCTGATCCGCAAACCGCGGCAGCCCATCGTGCAGCGATCGAAATCGCAGCACCTCCAGGCCTGCCCGCAAAAACGCGGCGTCTGCACGCGCGTCTACACAACGACGCCGAAAAAACCGAACTCCGCGATGCGGAAAGTTGCCAAGGTCCGTTTGACCAACAGCTTCGAGGTAATCTGCTACATTCCGGGCGAAAAGCACAACCTTCAGGAACACTCGGTGGTCCTGATCCGTGGTGGCCGGATCAAAGACCTTCCGGGCGTTCGCTACCACATCCTGCGTGGTGTGCTCGATACGCAAGGCGTCAAGGAACGCCGTCAGCGTCGTTCGAAATACGGCGCGAAGCGTCCGAAGTAAGGAGATCATCAGATGTCGCGTCGTCACGCCGCTGAAAAGCGCGAAGTTCTGCCCGATGCCAAATATGGCGACCGGGTGGTCACGAAATTCATGAACAACCTGATGATCGACGGCAAGAAATCGGTTGCCGAACGGATCGTCTATTCGGCGCTCGAGCGCGTCGAAGGCAAGCTCAAGCGCGCCCCTGTGGATGTGTTCCACGAAGCCCTCGACAATGTGAAACCGACGATCGAAGTGCGCTCGCGCCGGGTCGGCGGTGCCACCTATCAGGTGCCGGTCGAAGTGCGCCCGTCGCGCCGCGAGGCGCTGGCGATCCGCTGGCTTATCACTGCCGCCAAGAACCGCAACGAGAACACCATGGAAGAACGCCTTGCGGGCGAGCTTCTGGACGCGGCGAACTCGCGCGGGTCGGCGGTGAAAAAGCGCGAAGACACCCACAAGATGGCCGACGCGAACAAAGCGTTCAGCCATTACCGCTGGTAAGGTGGCATCATGGCGCGCGAATACTCGCTGAACCGTTATCGCAACTTTGGGATCATTGCCCATATCGATGCGGGCAAGACGACCACGACCGAACGCATCCTGTATTACACGGGCAAATCCCACAAGATCGGCGAAGTGCATGATGGCGCTGCGACGATGGACTGGATGGAGCAGGAACAAGAGCGCGGCATCACGATCACCTCTGCCGCGACCACGACGTTCTGGCAGCGCATCATCGATTCGGACGATCTGGCCAAGAACGACAAGTACCGTTTCAACATCATCGACACCCCCGGCCACGTCGACTTCACCATCGAAGTCGAGCGCTCGCTGGCGGTGCTGGATGGTGCGGTCGTGCTCCTGGACGGGAACGCGGGCGTCGAGCCGCAGACCGAAACCGTCTGGCGCCAGGCCGATCGCTACAAGGTTCCGCGGATCGTGTTCGTCAACAAGATGGACAAGACCGGCGCCGATTTCTTCAAATGCGTGCGCATGATCCGCGAACGCACCGGCGGCGTGCCGCTGCCGATCCAGATTCCGATCGGCGCCGAAGACAAGCTCGAAGGCATCATCGACCTGATCACCATGCAGGAATGGGTCTATGAGGGCGAAGACCTGGGCGCATCCTGGTCGCGCCGCCCGATCCGTGAAAGCCTGAAGGCCGAAGCGGACAAGTGGCGCTACAACATGCTGGAAATCGCGGTCGAGCAAGACGACGCCGCGATGGAAGCCTATCTTGAGGGCACCGAGCCCGACGAAGCCGCGCTGCGCAAGCTGATCCGCAAGGGCACGCTGGCCATCGACTTCGTGCCGATCCTTGCGGGCTCGGCGTTCAAGAACAAGGGCGTGCAGCCGATGCTCAACGCGGTCATCGACTTTCTGCCAGATCCGCTGGATGTGCCCGCCTACATGGGCTTCACCCCCGGTGACGAGACCGAAACCCGCAGTATCGCGCGCTCTGCCGATGATGCGCAGCCGTTTTCGGGCTTGGCATTCAAGATCATGAACGACCCGTTCATGGGCACGCTTACCTTTACCCGGGTCTATTCGGGCCAGGTGAAGAAGGGTGACCAGATCCTGAATTCGACCAAGGGCCGCAAGGAACGCGTCGGCCGCATGGTGATGATGCATGCCAACAAGCAGGAAGAAATCGCCGAGGCATTTGCCGGCGATATCATGGCGCTTGCCGGTCTGAAGGAAACCACCACAGGCGACACGCTTTGCGATGCAGCCAAGCCGGTGGTTCTGGAAACCATGACCTTCCCGCAGCCGGTGATCGAGATCGCGGTTGAGCCGAAGACCAAGGCCGATCAGGAAAAGATGGGCGTCGCGCTTGCCCGTCTGGCTGCCGAAGACCCGTCATTCCGGGTGGAGACCGACATCGAAAGCGGTCAGACCATCATGAAGGGCATGGGCGAGCTGCATCTCGACATTCTCGTTGACCGGATGCGCCGCGAATTCAAGGTCGAGGCCAATATCGGCGCACCGCAGGTGGCCTACCGCGAAACCATCTCGCGCGAACACGAGATCGACTACACGCACAAGAAACAGACCGGTGGCACCGGCCAGTTCGCGCGCGTGAAACTCGTGATCACTCCGACCGAACCCGGCGTGGGCTATTCGTTCGAAAGCAAGGTTGTCGGCGGCTCTGTTCCCAAGGAATACATCCCCGGTGTCGAAAAAGGCATCAAGTCGGTGATGGATTCGGGTCCGCTCGCGGGCTTTCCGGTGATCGACTTCAAGGTGGCGCTGATCGACGGTGCCTACCATGATGTCGACAGCTCGGTGCTGGCGTTTGAAATCGCCGCCCGGGCAGCGATGCGCGAAGGCCTCAAGAAGGCCGGCGCGAAGCTGCTGGAGCCGATCATGAAGGTCGAAGTGGTGACGCCGGAGGAATACACCGGTTCCATCATTGGCGATCTGACCTCGCGCCGGGGCATGGTGCAGGGCCAGGACAGCCGCGGCAACGCCAACGTGATCAACTGCATGGTGCCGCTTGCCAACATGTTCGGCTACATCAACACCTTGCGTTCAATGTCATCGGGCCGCGCGGTGTTCACCATGCAGTTCGACCATTACGACGCAGTGCCGCAGAACATCTCGGACGAGATCCAGAAGAAATTCGCGTAAGGGCAGGGCGGCACCCGCCCCCCTTTCCCACTAACAGGAGGCCATCATGGCAAAGGCAAAGTTTGAACGCAACAAGCCGCATATCAACATTGGCACGATTGGCCACGTTGACCACGGCAAGACGACGCTGACGGCGGCGATCACGAAGTATTTCGGTGATTTCAAGGCGTATGACCAGATTGACGCG
>NZ_JAUXPI010000020.1 GCF_030684035.1 Phaeovulum sp.
GCTGCAGCACAACGCCAAACCGAAGCCCTTCGTCTGGAGCAAGACCGCCGATGATATCATCACCCGCGAGCGCCGCGCGCTCGATGCTCTCGATGAAATCAGGGGAAATCGGTAGCAAATGTCAGACTCGGAACACTAGGCGGCCGGATCGGCATTTTCGGCAAGTGGCTCCAGTATGGGTTGATACACGTCGCTGCCACCCCTAGATATGGGGGCATCATCGGGGAAGGCTAGGTTGCCGAGGTCGGGGCCGCGCCTTTCTGCCAGAGAGGAAAAAACATGAACGACGTCCTCGCCTCGTCTTATCCGGTCCTGCCGCTGCGCGATATCGTGGTGTTTCCGCACATGATCGTGCCGCTTTTTGTCGGGCGCGAAAAATCGGTGCGCGCACTGGAAGCCGTGATGGCCGATGACCGCCAGATTCTGCTTGCGAGCCAGATGGACCCCGGGGTTGATGACCCCGAGGCCGAAGGCATCTATCGCGCGGGTGTGCTGGCCAACGTGCTGCAACTGCTCAAGCTTCCCGACGGCACCGTGAAGGTTCTTGTCGAAGGCAAAGCCCGGGTGCGGATTGCCGAATTCCTGCCCAACCCGCGGTTTTTCGAAGCCCGGGCCGAGGCGCTGGCCGAGGTCGCTGGCGACGGCGCGACCGTGAAGGCGCTGGTGCGCTCGGTTGCAGAAGAGTTTGAGCGCTACGCCAAGATCAAGAAGAACACCCCCGAAGAAGCGCTGAGCGCAATTGCCGAAGCTCAGGATGCCGCCAAGCTGGCCGACCTCGTTTCCGGCCACCTCGGCATTGAAGTGGCGCAAAAGCAGGACCTTCTGGAAACCCTGAACGTCGCAGAGCGGCTGGAAAAGGTTTACGGGCTGATGCAGGGCGAGATGTCTGTGCTTCAGGTCGAGAAAAAGATCAAGAGCCGCGTCAAGACGCAGATGGAGCGCACCCAGCGCGAATATTACCTCAATGAACAGATGAAGGCGATCCAGCGCGAGCTGGGTGATGGCGAAGAGGGCCAGAACGAAATCGCCGAACTGGAAGAGCGCATCCACAAGACCAAGTTTTCCAAGGAGGCGCGCGACAAGGCGCAGGCCGAGTTGAAAAAGCTGAAGGCGATGAGCCCGATGAGCGCCGAGGCAACGGTAGTGCGCAACTACCTCGACTGGCTGCTGGCGCTGCCGTGGGGGGTGAAAAGCCGCGTCAAGAAAAACCTGACCGCTGCCGAAGCGGTGCTGGATGCCGACCACTACGGGCTGGACAAGGTCAAGGAGCGGATCGTCGAATATCTGGCGGTGCAGGCGCGTTCAAGCAAGCTGCGCGGGCCGATCCTGTGCCTTGTCGGCCCGCCCGGCGTTGGCAAGACCTCGCTGGGGCGCAGCGTGGCGCGCGCCACCGGGCGCGAGTTCATCCGCATTTCGCTTGGCGGGGTGCATGACGAAAGCGAGATCCGCGGCCACCGCCGCACCTACATCGGTTCGATGCCCGGCAAGATCATTCAGGCGCTGAAAAAGGCGAAGACCACCAATCCGCTGATCCTGCTCGACGAGATTGACAAGATGGGGCAGGATTTTCGCGGCGATCCGGCCTCCGCCATGCTTGAGGTGCTCGACCCCGAGCAGAATTCGACCTTCACCGACCACTATCTTGAGGTCGAATACGATCTTTCGAACGTGCTCTTTCTGACCACGGCGAACAGCTACAACATGCCCGGCCCGCTTCTGGACCGGATGGAGATCATCCCGATCGAGGGTTACACCGAAGACGAAAAGCGCGAGATTGCGCGCCAGCACCTGCTGCCCAAGCAGATCAAGGGGCATGGGCTGAAAAAAACCGAGTTTTCGGTTTCCGATGCCGCGCTGACCGAAATCCTGCGCCACTACACGCGCGAGGCGGGGGTGCGCAACCTTGAACGCGAGATCGCAAAACTGGCGCGCAAGGCGGTGACCGAGATCCTCAAGGGCAAGACCAAGGCAGTCAACGTGACGCCAGAGAAGGTCGAGGTCTATCTTGGCGTGCCGCGATTCCGCTTTGGGCTGGCCGAGGAAAAGGATCAGGTCGGCGTTGTTACCGGCCTCGCCTGGACCTCTGTCGGCGGCGATCTGTTGCAGATCGAGGCGCTGAAACTGCCCGGCAAGGGCCGGATGAAGACCACCGGCAAACTTGGTGACGTGATGAAGGAGTCGATCGAGGCGGCGTCAAGCTTTGTGCGCTCGATCTCGCCGGAAATCGGGGTGAAGCCTACCGTCTTCGAAAAAGTCGATATCCACGTTCACGTTCCCGAAGGCGCTACCCCCAAGGATGGGCCAAGCGCGGGCATCGCCATGGTCACCTCGATCGTATCGGTGCTGACCGGCATCGCGGTGCACCGCGATGTGGCGATGACTGGCGAGGTCACGCTGCGCGGCAATGTGCTGCCGATTGGCGGTCTCAAGGAAAAACTGCTTGCCGCATTGCGTGGCGGCATCAAGACCGTGCTGATCCCGCAGGAAAACGCCAAGGATCTGGCCGAGATTCCGGATAATGTGAAGGCCGGGCTGGAACTGGTGCCGGTCAGCAATGTGCGCGAGGTTCTTCGCCGCGCGCTGGTCCGGATGCCGGAACCTATCGTCTGGGACGAACTGGCAGAAGAAGCAGCGCAGGCGGCGCGCGGAACCGAGCCCGATGTGCAAAGCGCCGTGGCGCACTGAGACCTTGCAGGAAACCGAAAAAGGCGCGCCGGCGGCGCGTCTTTTTTTCGAGCAGATGCCTTAGGTCACATACTCATAAAGGGGATTCACAAGGTTACGGAGATCTGATTCACTTTCCCGCAGCACGGGAGGTGTCGATGGCGCGCTTTGATCTGACGGATTTCGAGTGGGATGTGATCCAGCCTTTGCTGCCGACCAAGGTGCGCGGGGTGAAGCGGGCGGATGACCGCAAGGTGCTGAACGGGATATTCTGGCGCCTGCGGACCGGGGCGCCCTGGGCGGATATTCCGGCGCGCTACGGCCCCCACACGACCTGCGTGAACCGGTTCAACCGATGGCGGAAGGCCGGTCACTGGGCTCGTATTCTACAAGCGGTATCAGAGGCTTACGACGGTGATGTCCAGATGATAGACAGCTCCTCCATCCGGGTCCACCAGCACGGGGCGAATGGCCCGAAAAAGGGGGGCGATCCGATTGCATGGGTCGCTCGCGCGGCGGGTTGACCACGAAGATCCATGCCTTGGTGGATGCCTTGGGACGCCCGATCCTGCTGAAACTCACCGAAGGTCAGGCCCATGACGGGCGCTCGGCGGCCGATATGTACGGCAGTGTCCGGGCCGGTCACACCCTGCTTGCCGACCGCGCCTACGACAGCGATGGCTTGCGCGACATGCTGGCGGAACGAGGGGCGGTGGCCAACATCAGGCTGATGCCGACCCGCAGGCGCTTCCCGGCTTTCGACGCCGAACTCTACAAACAGCGAAACCACGTTGAGAGGTTCTTCAGTAAACTCAAACACTTCCGCGCCATAGCTACCCGATACGACAAACGTGATGACAACTTCCTCGCCTCCGTCCAACTCGCATCCCTGCGGATATGGTTGCGGACATATGAGTCGGTGACCTAAAGCGCGGTCCAGCCACCATCGACCGAGATTGTGGTGCCGGTGATCTGCTCTGCCGCAGGCGAGCAGAGAAACACCACGGTGCCACCCAATTGCTCGACAGTGGCGAATTCGCGCGAGGGCTGGCGCTCGAGCATCACTTTCTTGATCACATCCTCGCGGCTCATGGAGTGGGTTTTCATCTGGTCGGGGATCTGCGCTTCCACCAGCGGGGTCAGCACATAGCCGGGGCAAATCGCGTTGCAGGTGATCGGCTCCTGCGCGGTTTCCAGCGCCACGGTCTTGGTCAGCCCGACGATACCGTGCTTGGCGGCGACATAGGCGGATTTGTAGGGGCTGGCGGTCAGGCCATGCGCCGAGGCGATGTTGACCACCCTGCCCCAGCCGCGCTTGCGCATCTGCGGCAGGGCCGCGGCGATGGTGTGGAATGCGGAACTGAGGTTGATCGCGATCACGGCATCCCACTTTTCCGCCGGAAAGCTCTCGACGGGCGACACATGCTGAATGCCCGCATTGTTCACCAGAATGTCGCAACCGCCCGCCGCATCCACCAGCGCCCGGCACGCGTTGCCATTCGACATGTCGGCCTTGATGTAGCGCGCGCGCACGCCGAA
This sequence comes from Phaeovulum sp., assembly GCF_030684035.1. GTDB lineage: Bacteria > Pseudomonadota > Alphaproteobacteria > Rhodobacterales > Rhodobacteraceae > UBA6213. The sequence goes on from NZ_JAUXPI010000020.1 coordinate 4,204, forward strand.
TTCGGCGGCGATGGCGGCGGCAAGGGCGTGGTCCTCGGGGAGGTCGGTGAAGGAATTCAGCACCACATCCGCCCCCGCCCGCGCCAGTTCGCGCGCCACGCCAAGCCCGATGCCCGAGTTCGACCCGGTGATGACCGCCGATTTGCCTTTGAGTGTCATGTGCTGCTCCCGATGCGCTTTCGCCCAAGGCATGGAGCAAAAAAAACGCCCGCACAAGGCGGGCGTCAAGTCATGAGGCAGGTTTCATACAGGCAAGAAACCTATCGAGCAGTGAGATCTTTATAGGCCTAACTCCGCCGCACTCCAAGAGAAATGTTTGCGTCAGCGGCAAGGCTTGGCTAGCGTTGTTCCTGCAATTGCAGGGCAAAGGGAGATTGTTGCCATGTCGGGATCGGTGTTTTTCCGCAAACTGCGCCCCGCTTTGGCGGCAATCGGTCTTGTTTTCATGGGCGCGGCCGTCGGGGCAGAGCCGCAACACGCAATCGCCATGTACGGCACCCCGGCGCTTCCGCCCGATTTCGCCCATCTGCCGCAGGCCAACGCCGATGCGCCGAAGGGCGGCGAGATCCGGTTTGGCGAATCGGGCGGGTTTGATTCGCTCAACCCCTGGATCCTGAAAGGTCGTGCCCCCGCGGCGATCGGCTCCTACACCGTCGAAACCCTGATGGGCCGCAGTTATGACGAACCCTTCACGCTTTACGGCCTGCTTGCCGAAAGCGTGGATACCGACGATGCGCGCAGCTGGGTCGAGTTTACCTTGCGCGACGGCGCGCGGTTTTCCGACGGCACGCCGGTGACCATCGACGACGTGATGTGGAGCTATGAGATGCTCGGCACGCTCGGGCATCCGCGCTACCACACCGCCTGGGCGAAGGTGGCGAAGATGGAACAGACCGGGCCGCGCTCGCTGCGCTTCACCTTCACCGAACCCGACCGCGAACTGGCGCTGCTGATGGGAATGCGCCCGGTGCTGAGCCGCGCACAGTGGCTGGGCAAGGACTTTGCCGCGACCACGCTTGAGGTTCCGCTTGGCTCCGGCCCCTATGTGGTCGATCGCTTCGAGGCGGGGCGCTACATCGTGCTGAAACGCAACCCCGACTGGTGGGGGGCCGATCTGCCGTTCAACCGCGGCCTGCACAACTTCGACGAAATCCGCTACGACTATTTCGGCGATGGCGGCATCGTGTTCGAGGCGTTCAAGGCCGGCGAGATTTCAAGCTGGCGCGAGGGCAATTCGGCAAAATGGACCTCGGCCTATGATTTTCCGGCGGTCACCAGCGGCCAGGTGGTGAAATCCGAAATCCCGCACCAGCGGCCCTCGGGCATCACCGGGCTGGTGTTCAACACCCGGCGCGCGCAGTTCGCCGACTGGCGCGTGCGCGAGGCGCTGACCGAAGTGTTCAACTTCGAATTCATCAACGCCACGCTGAACGGTGGCACCGAGCCGCGGATCGCCTCGTATTTCTCCAACTCGCCGCTTGGCATGGTTCCCGGCCCCGCCAGCGGCCGCGTGGCAGAGCTGCTTGCCCCCTTTGCCGCCGACCTCGTGCCAGGCACGATCGAGGGCTACAGTCTGCCGGTCGGCGATGGCACCGAGCTTAACCGCGCCAACACCCGCACCGCGCTGGCGCTGCTTGAGGAGGCGGGCTGGGCGGTGCAGGATGGCGCGCTGAAAAATGCCGCGGGCGAGGTGTTCAGCTTTGAAATCGTGCTGGCGCAGGGCGCGCGCGAGGTGATCTCGATCGTCGAGATCTACACCCAGGCGCTGGCGCGGCTGGGCATCACCCCGAAGGTCACGCTGGTCGATTCCGCGCAATATACCGAACGCACCAACGCCTATGATTTCGACATGGCCTGGTATGTCCGCGGCCTCTCGCTCAGCCCCGGCAACGAGCAGTTGCTCTACTGGGGCTCGAAAGGCGTGAACGAACCGGGCAGCCGCAACTGGATGGGCATGGCGTCGCCCGCCGCCGAGGCGATGATCCAGGCAATGCTCGAATCGCGCGACCAGGCCGAGTTCGTGGCGGCAACGCAGGCGCTTGACCGGATATTGACCGCCGGGCGCTATGTGATTCCGATCTGGTACAGCCAGGTTTCGCGGCTTGCGCATGACCGCAGCCTGCACTTTCCCGCGCATGTGCCGCTTTACGGCGACTGGCTTGGCTATCAACCCGATGTCTGGTGGCATGACGCCGCGAAGTGAAGCTGTCTGTGACCGATTTTGCTTTTCCTGCGGCCGCTTCAGCGCCAGACTGAAGCTGATCCGGCAATGCGGAGGAACAGGCGATGAAATGGCACCATGTGCAGGAAAACTGGCCGGCGTTCTACGAGGCTATCCTTGACCGTTGGCCCGATGCCGATGAGGCCGATCTGGAAGAGATCGACGGCGATCAGCGCGCCTTCATCGCCTATATCGCCGAGCTGACCGGCGGCGAACCGGCAGACGCGCGCGAGGAGATTCGCGAATGGCTGATGGGTGAATTGCCGTCTGACGTGGTCATGGACCCGCGCCACGACAACCATTCGATCGCGCTTTCGGGCAAATATGTCGGCGAGGGCGAAGACGAATCGGATGACGACGCCCGCTTTGGCGATGACAGCGCCGACGGTTGACGCCGGGGGGCCAGCCCCCCGGACCCCCCGGGGTATTTTTGCATTGAAGAAGCGGGCCGGGCCAGCGCCGCGACCGGCAAGGGGGCACGGGTTGCATCGGATGCGCCGCGCGGGTAGCAGGAAGCCATGCGCGCTGTCTGCAATCATGCCCTCCCCGACCCCTGCCCCGCCGCCTTCAACATGGCCGCGCATGTGCTGGCGCGCGCGCCCGCGCTTGGCACGAAATCGGCGCTGATGATCGTCACCGCGACCGAGGCCGAGCGCTGGAGTTATGCGCGGCTCGAGGAGGCGGTGCGGGGATGCGCCACCGGGCTGCTGGCGCTGGGGCTGGAACCCGGCGCGCGGCTGCTCCTGCGGCTGGGCAACACTCCCGAATTCGCCGTGGCGTTTCTGGGTGCCATCGCGGCTGGGCTGGTTCCGGTGCCGACCTCGTCGCAATTGACCGCTCCCGAGATCACCAGGCTTGCGCGGGAGCTTTCGCCGGCGCTGGTGATTGCGGGCGAAGCCATTGCCCTGCCCGATCACCCTGCCCCGGTCTTGCGCGAAAGCGCGCTGCGCGGCTTTGAGGCGCTGGAACCCGCCGCCTATGCGATGGGCGGCCCAGACCGACTTGGCTATATCATCTACACCTCGGGCACCTCGGGACGGCCGCGCGCGGTGATGCATGCGCATCGCGCCATCTGGGCGCGGCGGATGATGCATGCGGGCTGGTACGGGCTTGGCGAAACCGACCGCTTGTTGCATGCGGGTGCCTTCAACTGGACCTATACACTCGGCACCGGGCTGATGGACCCCTGGTCGGTCGGCGCGACCGCACTCATTCCCGGCGAGGGCGTTACCTCCGACCAGTTCGGGCATCTGCTGCGCCGCTATGATGCGAGTATTTTCGCCGCGGTTCCCGGTGTTTACCGGCAGATATTGAAGCACGACGAACGGCTGGTGCTGCCCCGTTTGCGGCATGGGCTGAGCGCCGGCGAATCGCTTTCACCCGGTTTGCGCAGCGCCTGGAAAGACGCGACGGGCACTTCCCTGCACGAGGCGCTTGGCATGTCGGAATGCTCGACCTTCGTCTCTTCCTGTCCGGGGCACCCGGCACCCGCAGGCACCATTGGCTACCCGCAGCCCGGGCGTCATCTGGCGGTGCTGGGGCCCGATGGCACCCCGGTCGGGCGCGGCGAGCCCGGCATTCTGGCGGTGCATCGGTCCGACCCCGGGCTGTTCCTCGGCTATCTTGATGCGCCCGAAGAAACCGCGGCGCGGTATCAGGGCGACTGGTTCGTGACCGGCGACACGGTAACGATGGCCGGGGATGGTGCCATTGCCTATGTCGCCCGGTCCGACGACATGATGAATGCGGGCGGCTATCGGGTATCACCGCTCGAGGTGGAGGCGGCGCTGATGGCGCATCCTGCGGCGGGCGAAGTCGCGGCGGTGGAGTTGCGGGTGAAGCCCGAGGTGTGCGTGATCGCGGTCTTTTACACCGGCAGCGCCGGGGCCGAAGCGCTGGAAACCCATGCCGCAGCCTGCCTTGCCCGCTACAAGCAGCCACGGATCTACATCCATCTTGCGGCACTGACAAAAAACGCCAATGGCAAGCTCAATCGAGGCGCGATGCGGCGCGCCGAGGAGGCGCGGCGTGGGCTTTGAGCTTTGGCTGGTGTTTGCTGCGGCCTCGCTGGCGTTGGCGCTGACGCCGGGGCCGAATTCGCTGCTGGTGCTCGATCACGGGGCGCGGCACGGCTTTGGCCGCGCCGCCTTCACCGCGATCGGCTCGGTCAGCGCCATGCTGGCGATGGTGGCGGCGTCGATGACGGGGCTTGGGGACTTGATGCTCGCCTCCGGCGAGGCGTTCCTGGTGCTCAAATGGGCGGGGGCGGCCTATCTTGTCTGGCTCGGGCTGCGGCTCTGGCGGGCACCGGGCCTTGCGGCCCGTGCGCCTGCGGCGGGCGGGGCCGCGCGCATCACCCGGCGCGCCGCATTCGGTCAAGGGGCGCTGGTGATGCTGTCGAACCCGAAGACGATTCTCTTCTTCACCACCTTCCTGCCACAGTTCATGGACCCCGCGCGCCCGCTTTTGCCGCAATTCGTGGTGGCAGGGGCAACGCTGGGAATGGCCGAGATTGGCGTGGAATGGGCGCTTGGCGCGGCGGCGGGGCGGCTGGCACCCTGGCTGATCCGCCATGCACGGGCCTTCAACCGCCTGACCGGCGGTGCCTTCATCATGATCGGCGGCATGGTCGCGCTGAGCAGAAACGGAGCCGCGAGATGACCACAATCGACATTTTTTCCGACCCCGTCTGCCCCTGGTGCCTGATCGGCCGCGCTCATCTGATGGCAGCGCTTGCGGCGCGGCCCGGGCATGGGTTGACCATTGCCTGGCACCCGTTCCAGCTTGACCCGGATATTCCCGCCGAAGGCGTGGCGCGGCAGCCGCATATGGAAGCGAAGTTCGGCGGGGCCGCTGCTGTGGCGCGGGCAAATGCGCAGGTCGAGGCGGCGGCGGCAGAGGCCGGGGTCGCGGTGGACATTGCGGCGATTACGCGCCGCCCCAACACCTTCAACGCGCATCGGCTGATCCATTGGGCCGGGCTTGAGGCACGGCAAGATGCCGTGGTCGCGGGCCTCGTGCACGCCTATTGGGCCGAGGGGCGCGATATCGGCGCAGCCGAGGTGCTGGCCGACATAGCCGAGAAAGCGGGCATGGACCGTGCCGCCGTGACGCGGCTTTTGGCAAGCAATGCCGATGCCGATGAGGTTGCCGCGCGCGAAGCGCATGCCCGCGCCCGTGGCTTGCGCGCGGTGCCGACCTTCGTGATCGGCAATGCCCACGCCGTCGAAGGCGCGCAACCGGCGGAATTCTGGCTGCGGGTGATTGACGAGTTGGCAGGCGAGGCAGCGCGTTGAGCGCACCCGGCGCGCCACGGCTGCGGCTTTTCGAATTTACCGCGCTTCTGGCCTTTCTCGCGGCCAACGTGGCCTTTGCCATCGATGCGATGCTGCCCGCGCTGGGCGAGATTGCCGCCGAGCTTTCGCCGGGCAATGCGAACCGCGCGCAACTGGTGTTGACGGCATTCATGCTGGGGCTCGGGCTTGGCACGTTCTTCTCGGGCCCGCTGTCGGATGCGATCGGGCGCAGGGCCACCATCGGCTGGGGGGTGGGGCTTTACATCCTCGGTGCCGGGCTTGGCGCGATTGCGCAGAATCTGGAGCTTTTGCTTGCGGCGCGGTTTTTGCAGGGTATCGGCGCTGCCGGGCCACGGATAGCCAGCCTGGCGATGGTGCGAGATCTGTACGCCGGGCGCGAGATGGCGCGGGTTTCAAGCTTCATCGCGATGATCTTCATCCTGGTGCCTGCCGCAGCCCCGGCGCTGGGGCAGATGATCATCGGCTTTGCCGGGTGGCGCGGGGTGTTCGTGGCCTTCGTGCTGTTTTCCGCCACCTCGCTTGGCTGGCTCATGCTGCGCCAGCCAGAGACGCTGGACCCATTGCGGCGGCGGCCGTTCCGGTTTCAAAGCCTGCGCGCGGGGGCGATCGAGGTGCTCGGCAACCGCGAGGTGCGGCTTTACACGGTGGTCATGGCGCTTGGCTTTGGGCAGATGTTCGCGCTGCTTTCCTCGGCGCAGCAGATATTCGCCGATGTCTACGCCATAACCGAAGCCTTTCCGCGCTGGTTCGCGCTGATGGCGCTGCTCTCGGGTGCCGGTACGGTGCTGAATGCGCGCTTCGTGATGCGGCTGGGAATGCGGCGGATCGTGCGCGCGGCCTATGCGATGCAGGTGATCGCGGCGGCGCTGATGCTGGGCGTGCTGGCATTGGGCGCGCTTCCCGCGGGCGTGGCATTCGCCGCGTTCTTCGTCTGGGCGGTGAGCCTTTTCTTCATGGCGGGGGTGACGTTTGGCAACCTCAACGCGCTGGCGATGCAGCATTTGGGGCATCTGGCGGGAATGACGGCTTCGGTGGTGATGGCGGTTTCGACGGTGCTGGCGGTGGCAATCGCCGCCCCGATCGGGCTTGCCTTCGACGGCACCCCGCTGCCGGTGGTGTTGGGCGCGCTGGTGGCCTCGGCTGCCGCCTGGGGGCTGATGGGGCGGGCGCGAGAGATCTGATCGCGGCTGGCGCGCCGCGCGGGGGCTATCAGGGCCAAGGCAGGCGGCTCGTTATTTTTGCCGCGCCGCCTCTTCGCGGACCTTCTCGGCCAGATCGCGGGCAATGCCGAAAGCGCCCTTGATCTTGTCGGCCTCCGCCTTCCAGTCGCGCCGCACCACCACCTTGTTGCCGACGATCTTTGCCATGCCGCGTTCGGCGCCAAGAAACTCGACCAAGCCCGCCGGGTTGGGAAACTTGTCCTGGTGAAACTGTACCGTGGCACCTTTTGGCCCGGCATCCATGCGCGCGATGCAGGCGCGTTTGCACATCGCCTTGATGCGGACCACCAGCATCAGCGTGTTCACCTCGCGCGGCAGTGCCCCGAAGCGGTCGATGAGTTCAGCGGCAAAACCTTCCAGCTCGGCCTTGGTGGTCAGGCGTGAGAGGCGGCGGTAGAGACCGAGGCGGGTATCGAGGTCGGGCACATAGGCCTCGGGGATCATCACCGGCACCCCGAGGTTGATCTGCGGGGCCCATTGGCCGTCATCATCGATGGGGCTTTCGATCTGGCCCGAGCGCAGCTTGGCGATGGTTTCCTCAAGCATCGCCTGATAAAGTTCGTAGCCCACTTCCTTGATATGGCCCGATTGTTCTTCGCCCAAAAGGTTGCCCGCGCCGCGCAGATCAAGGTCTTGCGCCGCAAGGCTGAAGCCCGCGCCGAGGCTGTCGAGGCTGCCGAGCAGCCGCAGGCGCTTTTCGGCGGCGGGGGTCAGCCGCATCCGTGGCCGCGTGGTCAGGTAGCAATAGGCCCGCGTCTTGGCGCGCCCCACCCGGCCGCGGATCTGGTAAAGCTGCGCCAGGCCGAACATGTCGGCGCGGTGCACGATCATGGTGTTGGCGGTCGGAATGTCGAGCCCGCTTTCCACGATCGAGGTGGCCAGCAGCACATCGTATTTGCCATCGTAAAAGGCGTTCATCCGGTCATCAAGCTCGCCCGCCGCCATTTGACCATGGGCGACGATGAAGCTGACCTCGGGCACATGATCGCGCAGGAAGGCTTCGATTTCGGGCAGATCGGCGATGCGGGGCACGACGTAAAAGCTTTGCCCGCCACGAAAGTGTTCGCGTAAAAGCGCCTCGCGCAGGGTCACCGTGTCGAACTCGCTCACATAGGTGCGGATCGCCAGCCGGTCCACTGGCGGGGTGCCGATGATCGAAAGGTCGCGCACCCCGGTGAGGCTGAGTTGCAGCGTGCGTGGGATCGGCGTCGCGGTCAGCGTCAGCACATGCACCTCGGAGCGCATTTCCTTCAGCCGTTCCTTGTGGCCGACGCCGAAATGCTGTTCCTCGTCGATCACCAAGAGGCCGAGGTTGGCGAATTTCACCCCCTTGGCCAGCACCGCATGGGTGCCGATGACGATATCGACGGTGCCTTCCGCGAGCCCCGCGCGGGTGCGGCTGGCGTCTTTCGCCGAGACGAAGCGCGACAGCGGGCGGACGCTGAGCGCGGTGCCGCGCAGGCGTTCGGTGAAGGTCTTGAAATGCTGGCGGGCAAGCAGCGTGGTCGGAGCGATGACCGCCACCTGCATGCCGCTCATCGCCGCGACGAAGGCGGCCCGCATTGCCACCTCGGTCTTGCCGAAACCGACATCGCCGACGATCAGCCGGTCCATCGGACTGCCTGCGGCAAGGTCGGTGACGACATCCTCGATGGCGGCAAGCTGGTCGTCGGTCTCGGTCCACTGGAAGCGGGCGGCAAAGGCCTCCCATTCGTGGTGCGGGGCTTGCAGGATCGGGGCGGCGCGCAGGTGGCGCTCGGCGGCGACCCGCATCAGCTTTTCGGCAATCTGGCGGATCCGTTCCTTGAGCTTGGCCTTCTTCGCCTGCCAGGCCCCGCCGCCAAGCTTGTCGAGCAGCCCTTCCTCGTGGCCGAAGCGGCTGAGCAGTTCGATGTTCTCGACCGGCAGGTAAAGCCGGTCGCCGCCCGCGTATTCAAGCGCCACGCAATCATGCGGGGCACCAAGTGCGGTGATGGTTTCCAGCCCCTTGTAGCGCCCGACCCCGTGATCGACATGCACGACAAGATCGCCGGGTGACAGGCTTTGCGCCTCGGTCAGGAAGTTGTCGGCGCGGCGGCGGCGCTTGGGGGCGCGGATCAGCCGGTCGCCGAGCACGTCCTGCTCGGATATCACCGTCAGCCCCTCGGCCTCGAAACCCAGTTCAAGCGGCCAGACGGCAAGGCCGAGGCCGGTGGTTGCAAGATCGCGGGCGTCGCGCAAAAGCGTGGCACCTTGCAGGCCCTCGTCTTCCAGCAGGCCCTTGAGGCGCTCGCGCGCGCCTTCGGAAAACGAGGCGAGCACCACCATATCACGCGCGTTACGCGCGCGAATATGATCCTTCAACGCACCGAAAAGGCTGACGTTTTCCAATTGGCGCTCGGCCGAGAAATTGCGCCCGATCCGGCCCCCCGCATCCAGCACCCCTGGCCCGGTCGGCTGCGGCAGCACCGAAAGGCGCACCGCGCGCAGCCCGGCAAGCGCCGCCTCCCAGGCGGCATCGTCGAGGTAAAGCAGCGCGGGAGGCGCGGGTTTATAGACTGTATCGAGCCGATCGCGGCGGGTCATCGCCTCGCGGCGGGTATCATACTGGTCGGCGATGCCTTCCCAGCGGCTGATCCGCTGCGCCTCAAGCTGATCGTCGAGCATCACCGAGGCACCAGGCAGATAGTCGAAAAGCGTTTCGAGCCTTTCGTGGAAGAACCCGAGCCAGTGTTCCATACCGGCGTGCTTGCGGCCCGCGCTCACGGCTTCGTAAAGCGGATCATCGGTGCCGCCGGCACCAAATTCCACCCGGTAGTTCTGCCGGAACCGCGCAATTGCGGCGTCGTCTAGGATCACCTCGCTTACCGGTGCCAGTTCCACCGCGTCGAGCTTTTGCGTGGTGCGCTGGGTGATCGGGTCAAATCGGCGCGCGCCGTCGAGCACATCGCCAAAAAGATCGAGCCGCACCGGGCCACCTTCGCCCGGCGGGAAAATGTCGATGATGCCGCCGCGCACCGCATAATCGCCCGGCTCCGACACCGAAGACGCGGGCGAAAACCCCATGCGGGCAAGGAAGGCGCGCAGCGCGGCCTCGTCAACGCGCCCACCGACGCGCGCGGTAAAGCTGGCATCGCGCAAGAGCGCGCGCGCGGGCAGGCGCTGCATTGCCGCCGCAAGCGTGGTCAGAAGCACGAACGGCCCCGGCACCGCATCGCGTGCCAGCGCCGCCAGCGTGGCCATGCGGGTGGCGGAAATGGCGGGGTTGGGCGAAACCCTGTCATAGGGCAGGCAATCCCATGCCGGAAAGCCGAGCACGGTGGCGGTGGGTGCGAAAAACCCGAGTGCCGCGCGCATCGCCTCCATCCGGCGATCATCGCGCGCCACATGCACCACCGGCGCACCACGCGCCAGTTCGCGCGCCAGAAGCCGCGCGTCAAACCCTTCGGGTGCCCCGGAAAGGGTGATATGTGCCGGTTTTTCCAAGGCTAGTTCAGAATCGAGATGTTGAGGTTCTGCACCATGCCCCAGAACGCGGTAATGGTCAGCGCAACGATGCCGACCAGTTGCACATGCAGCCGGTGGCGCGAGAGCACATGGATCAGCACTTCGGTGGAAGGAACGCCCTCGGTCAGCGCGGCTTCGTAATGCTGCGCCACCCGCAGGCTGAGCCAGGCGACAAGGGTCATCGGCACGGCAATGAAGGAAAGCGCCTGGCAGAATTCCACTTGGTAGGCAAAGCCGAGCAACAGCACAACGGTCATCAGGAAAGACCCCAGTGCGGTTGCTGCCAGCCCGCCCTCACGCGCGACAAGCAGGTAGCGCGCGACATTGAGCCGCATCAGCGTGTGGAGCTGTTCCGCCGCCACGCCACCGCGCCTGCGCGCCCGGATCACCATATCCCAAGGCACCCCGATCACCCAACGCGAGGCCGAAGACCAGGTGACCGCAAGCGCGATCCAATACCAGAGGTTGGAAAACGAGCGCATATCGATCAGGTCGGTGAGGGTCTGCAACATGTCCAACAAGGCCTCTGGCTGACGTGGCGCGACACTAGTGCAAGTTCTGGCCGAGCGGAACACCCCGCAAGAGCCCCTTGAGGCGACGCGCTTTCCGTGCCACGCAAGCAACCGGAACTTGCGAAAGGCCAAGCCGATGACCCCGATTCAGGCCCCCTTCCCCGCCACGCGGCTGCGCCGCTTGCGCGCCAGCGCCGCGCTGCGCGACCTTGCGCAGGAAAACCACCTTTCGGTGAAAGACCTGATCTGGCCGGTGTTCGTGACCGACGTGCCCGGTGCCGATGTCGAAATTGCCTCGATGCCCGGCGTGGCGCGGCGCACGCTGGCGGGAACGGTGGCGGCGGCGGAAGAGGCGGCGCGGCTGGGTATTCCGGCCATTTGCCTCTTTCCCTACACCGACCCCGCGCTCAAGACCGAGGCCTGCGAGGTCGCCTGGGACGAAAACAATCTGGTCAACCGCACCATTCGCGCGATCAAGGCGCGGGTGCCCGAGGTGGCGATCATGACCGATGTGGCGCTTGATCCCTACAATGCCAACGGCCATGACGGGCTGGTGCGCGATGGCATCATTCTGAACGATGAAACCAATGTGGCGCTGGTGAAGATGGCGCTGGCGCAGGCCGATGCGGGGGCCGATATTCTTGGCCCCTCCGACATGATGGATGGCCGCATTGGCACCATGCGCGCGGCGCTGGAGGCGGTCGGGCACAAGAACGTGGCGATTCTGTCCTATGCGGCGAAATATGCCAGCGCGTTTTACGGCCCGTTCCGCGATGCCGTGGGGGCCACGGGCGCGCTCAAGGGTGACAAGAAGACCTATCAGATGAACCCGGCCAACTCCGACGAGGCCTTGCGGCTGGTGGCGCGCGATCTGGCCGAGGGGGCCGACATGGTGATGGTCAAGCCGGGGATGCCCTATCTCGACATCGTGCGGCGGGTGAAGGATGCCTTCGGCGCGCCGACCTATGCCTATCAGGTCTCGGGCGAATACGCGATGATCGAGGGCGCGGCGCGCGCCGGCTGGGTCAATGGCGATGCGGTGATGCTCGAAAGCCTGATGGCTTTTCGCCGCGCCGGTTGCGATGGTGTGCTGAGCTATTTCGCGCCGCGCGTGGCGCGCGCGCTGGCGGCGCGCTGAACCGGCAAAGCCTTGCCGGGGCAGCACAAGCAACGGTGACAGGCCGCGCGATTGCGTCTATAACTGGTGGCAACGGGTCGCGAAAAGGCCCGACACCCCGAGCGAGCGGAGCCCCAGATGACCCAGATGAACCGGCGCAGTCTCATTCTTGTCGGAGGCGCGAGCCTCGGCCTTGCCGCTTGCGGCAACGGCATTGGCGGATCCGGTGCCGCCGCTATCGATGCGCGTGTCGATGAGGCGCATAATTTCCTGTTGACCCGCTACCCCGGCGCTCAGGCGCTGTTGAGCAAGGCGGTGGGCGTGCTCTACATGCCGCTGATGACCGAAGCCGGGTTCTGGTTCGGTGGTGCCTTCGGGCGCGGCGCGCTGCGGGTAAACAATGTCACCGTCGATTACTACGTCGCCGCCGAAGCCAGCATCGGGCCGCAGATCGGCGTTCAGCAGTATTCGCACGCCCTCTTGTTCATGACCGAAAAGGCGCTGGCCGATTTCCGCCACGCCGATGGCTGGGCGCTTGGGGCCGACGTGCGCTATGCCACCCCCGACGGCGGCGGCTCCATCGGTGCCGACACCACCACCACGCTGGCCCCTGTGATCGCCATGGTTTACGGGCAAAGCGGGTTGATTGTCGGGGCGTCGCTGGCGGGGATCAAATACACGCGCATCCTGCCCTGAGGCGCGCGCTCAGCTTCCCAGTATCGCCTTCACATAGGACTGGGTTTCCGCGTAGGGCGGAATGCCGCGATGTTCGGCCACCGCATCGGGCCCGGCGTTATAGGCGGCAAGCGCCAGACGCCAGTTGCCGAAGCGGTCGTATTGCGTGCGCAGGTAGCGCGCGCCGCCATCGAGGTTCTGCACCGGGTCGGTGGGGTCAATGCCAAGCGCCGCTGCCGTGCCGGGCATGATCTGCGCCAGGCCGATCGCGCCCTTGGCCGAAACCGCGGCCTCGTTCCAGCCGCTTTCCTGCTGCACCAGACGCAGGAACAGCTCTTCCGGCACGCCGTGCAGGCGCGCGGCGCTGCGCGCGACCTCAAGATGCACCCCCCGGTAGGTGCCGCGCCAGCGCGGAATATCGCCGTCATCATTATCCGATTTCGGCCGCAGCCGGGCCGAGTTTTCGTATTGCCCGGAAAGGTGGCTGTCGATGAACTGGCCCTGCAAGGCAAAGGCGGCGCGGCGGCTTGCGGGCGCAGGGGTGCCAAGCCGCAACCCTTCGGCCGCCGCCGCAAGCGGCAGCAAAACCGCCAGTACCGCCAGAACGAAACCCCGCAGCGCCTGCATTGAACCCCGCCAAAGACCGCGCCGCAGTATAGCCGCGCCGCGCGCGCCTGACCAGCGCGCGCGCGTGCCCCGGCACAAAATCGCGCATCGCGCGCGGCAGAATTCAGCTTTCCTTAACCATCATCGGGTGGTCTAACGCGGGAAACGCGGCGGATTCGGGCGGAGGGCTTCATGGCGGGTTCAGTCAACAAGGTAATTCTGATCGGCAACCTCGGGCGCGACCCCGAAGTGCGCACCTTTCCTTCGGGTGGCAAGGTCGCGAACCTGCGCATTGCCACCTCGGAGAGCTGGCGCGACAAGCAATCGGGCGAGCGCAAGGAAAGGACCGAGTGGCATTCGGTGGCGATCTATTCCGAGCCACTGGTGCGGGTGGCCGAGCAATACCTCAAGAAGGGGTCCAAGGTCTATATCGAGGGCCAGCTTGAAACCCGCAAATGGCAAGACCAATCGGGCGCTGACCGCTACACGACCGAGGTTGCACTGCGCCCGTTCCGCAGCGAACTGACCATGCTTGACGGGCGTGGCGAGGGCGGCGGCAGCAGCAGCAGTGGCGGCGGTTACGATCAGGGCGGCTTTGGCGGCGACGACAGCGCGCCGCGTGGCGGCGCTGCCTCGGGCGGCGGCGCAGGCGGCGGGCGCGCCGATTTTGACGACGAGATTCCGTTCTGAGGCGGCTGCGGGGCCAGGCCGACGGGCGCGGGTGCAGCGTGGCCGCTGGCGCGGCCCTGCCTGACGCGCGCTGAGCCTGCGATGCCCCGCCCCGGCGCGCGCCGCGCCCTGACCAACGTTGCGGACCTGATAGCAAGCGGCTTGGCCGCTTCGGCGGATGCGCCTGCCCTGCAACGGGTCGCCACAGATTTCCAGATCCGGATTCCACCCCAGATGGCCGCGGCTGCCGCGGGCGCTGTTGATGGCCCGGTCGCGCGGCAGTTCGTGCCAACTGCTGCCGAGCTTGTGGTTGCGGCGGGCAGCCTGCACGACCCGATCGGCGACGCGGCGCACCAGCCCGCACCGGGGCTGACGCATCGCTACCCGGACCGGGTGATCCTGCATGTGACCCGCACCTGCGATGTCTATTGCCGGTTCTGCTTTCGCCGCGAGGTGGTCGGCGAAAGCGGACCCTTGCCGGAACCCGAGCTTGCCGCGGCGCTGGCCTATATCCGCGCGACGCCCGCGATTCGCGAAGTGATCCTGACCGGCGGCGACCCGTTGACGCTTTCGCCGCGCCGCCTTGCGGCGCTTTGCGCCCGGATCGCCGGGATTGGCCATATCGAGGTGCTGCGCATCCACAGCCGCACCCCGGTGGTGGCACCGGAACGGACCAGCCCGGCGCTGATTGCAGTGCTGAAATCGGTGCCGGTGCTCTATCTGGTGATCCACACCAACCATGCGGACGAGTTGACCCCCGCAGCGGTTGCGGCGCTGGCGCGGCTGGCGGATGCGGGCATACCGCTTTTGTCGCAAACCGTGCTGCTGCGGCGGGTGAACGACAGTGCCGAGGCGCTGGCGGCGCTGTTTCGCGCGCTTCTGCGGCATCGGGTGAAGCCCTATTACCTGCACCACTGCGACCTTGCGCGCGGCACCGGCCATTTTCGCACCACCATTGCCGAGGGGCAGCGGATCATGGCGGAATTGCGCGGCAGGCTTTCGGGTCTCTGCCTGCCGGGCTATGTGATCGACATTCCCGGCGGCTTTGGCAAGGTGCCGGTTCTGCCCGGCTATGTGGAGGAAACCGGCATTCCGGGCCGCTACATGCTGCGCGATCATCAGGGGCGGCTGCACCCCTACGCCGACCCCGAAGGCTGAAGCGCTCGGCCCTTGCACGGCGGCGTTTTGCGCCCTAAAGGCTGGCCATGACCCAGCATCAGCGCCTTCTCATCATCGACTTCGGCTCTCAGGTGACGCAGCTTATCGCGCGGCGGCTGCGCGAGTTGAACGTGTATTGCGAAATCCACCCGTTCAACAAGGTGGACGACGCCTTTCTGGCGGCCTTTGCGCCAAGGGCGGTGATCTTTTCGGGCGGCCCGGCCAGCGTCTTTGCCGAGGGCGCGCCGATGCCCCCGGCGGGCGTTTTCACGCTTGGGGTGCCGATCCTCGGCATCTGCTACGGCCAGCAGGTGATGATGCATCTCTTGGGCGGCAAGGTCGAGCGCGGCCACGGCACCGCCGAGTTCGGCCGCGCCTTCGTCACCCCGGCAAACCGCGCGCTCGGGCTGCTGGAGGGGTGGTTTTCCGAGGGGCGCGAGCAGGTCTGGATGAGCCACGGCGACCATGTGAGCCGCCTTGCCCCCGGCTTCGAGGTTTTCGGCACCTCGCCGAATGCGCCTTTCGCTATTACCGCAGACGAGGCGCGGCGGTTTTATGCGGTGCAGTTCCACCCGGAAGTGCACCACACCCCGCAGGGCGCGAAGCTTTACGAAAACTTCGTGCGGCTTGCCGGATTTACCGGCGACTGGACAATGGGTGCCTACCGCGCCGATGCGATTGCGAAGATCCGCGCGCAGGTGGGCGATGCCAAGGTGATCTGCGGGCTTTCCGGCGGGGTGGACAGCTCGGTTGCGGCGGTGCTGATCCACGAGGCGATCGGCGACCAGTTGACTTGCGTCTTCGTCGACCACGGCCTGCTGCGGCAGGGCGAGGCCGAGCAGGTGGTGGCAATGTTTCGCGACCATTACAACATGCCGCTGATCCATGCCGACGAGACCGAGCTTTTCCTTGGCGCGCTTGACGGGGTCAGCGACCCCGAGGTGAAGCGCAAGACCATCGGGCGGCTGTTCATCGACGTGTTCCAGAAGCACGCGCATGCGGTGGGTGGTGCCAGGTTTCTGGCGCAAGGCACGCTTTACCCGGATGTGATCGAATCGGTTTCGTTTTCCGGCGGGCCCTCGGTGACGATCAAGAGCCACCACAACGTCGGCGGCCTGCCCGAGAAGATGGGGCTGAAGCTGGTCGAACCCTTGCGCGAGTTGTTCAAGGACGAGGTCCGCGCGCTTGGCCGCGAACTGGGCCTGCCCGCCAGTTTCATCGGCCGCCACCCGTTCCCCGGCCCCGGCCTCGCCATTCGCTGCCCCGGCGAGATCACCCGCGAAAAGCTGGCGATCCTGCGGCGTGCCGATGCGGTGTTCATCGACCAGATCCGCCGCCACGGGCTTTATGATGAAATCTGGCAGGCCTTCGTTGCAATCCTGCCGGTGCGCACCGTGGGGGTGATGGGCGACGGGCGCACCTATGATTTCGCCTGCGCCCTGCGCGCGGTGACCTCGGTCGATGGCATGACCGCCGATTATTACCCGTTCAGCCACGAATTCCTTGGCGGAACCGCGACGCGGATCATCAACGAGGTGCCCGGCATCAATCGCGTGACCTACGACATCACCTCGAAACCGCCGGGAACCATCGAGTGGGAATGACATGAGCTTTCACCTCTCGGGCCGCCTGATCTGCGCCAGCGAGGCCGAGGCGGCGCGGGTGCGGGCGCATTTGCCCAAGCACATCCGCCTGACGCGGGCAGAGCCGGGTTGCCTCAGCTTTGCGGTGGAGCCGACCCCTGACCCGCTGATCTGGCAGATCGACGAGGCATTTACCGACCCGGCGGCCTTTGCCGCGCATCGGGCGCACACGGCGGCAAGCCTCTGGGCGCGTGAAACGGCCGGTATCCGGCGCGATTATCGCAGCTGGGAGACCTGAAGGCGCCTCCGGCGGGGGGATATTTCGCCTGAAGCAGGCCTAAAGCGGCAGGAGCGTGGTCGATTTGATCTCTTCCATCGACAGGAGTGCCGTGACGTTGTGGATTTTCACTTCGGAAATCAGCGCCTGATAGAACTGGTCATAGGCGCGGGCGTTGCGCACGCGGATCTTCAGGATGTAATCGATGTCGCCCGCGAGGCGGTGCGCCTCGAGCACTTCGGGGCGGGCGCGCAGCGCATTGAGGAACTTGCGCTGCCACTCGACCTCGTGTTCGCTGGTGCGGATCAGCACGAAAAAGCAGGCCTCCAGCCCCAGCGCCTCGGCATCGAGCAGCACGGTCTGGCGACCGATCACGCCGAGATCCTTCATCTTGCGGATGCGATTCCAGACCGGGGTCTTGGAAGAGCCGACCTTGCGGGCGATTTCATCGAGCGACTGACCGGCGTCTTCCTGAAGCTGCGCAAGAATTTTCCGATCCATCTCGTCAAGCCGGGCAGCCATTCGGATTTTCCTTCTGAAGCGAAATGCACGTTCCTTTGGTTGAGATATACAGAACAATGTTCCTTATCTGCAAGAGGGCATGGCGGATATGGGGAACAGTTTTCTATATTGGGGGAAAGAATGAGGTGCCCGATGCGTGATCTTCCAGCCGTTTCTGCCGCAGCACTTGTCACCTTCGCGGGGGCCGGGCCGGGGGCTGCGGACATGCTGACGCTGGCGGTGGCGCGGGCGCTTGCGGCGGCGGATGTGGTGTTGCACGACCGGCTGGTGTCGCCCGGGGTGCTGGCGCTGGCCGGGCCGCAGGCGCGCATCATCGAGACCGGCAAGCAGGGCTTCGGCCCCGCCATGGCGCAGGGCGACATTTCGGCGCTGATGCTGGCCTTCGCGCGCGCCGGTCATGCGGTGCTGCGGCTCAAGTCGGGCGACCCGGCGGTGTTCGGGCGGCTCGATGAGGAGATCGAGGCGCTGGAGGCGGCGGGGATTGGCTGGCGCATCTTGCCGGGAATTACCGCGGCCTCGGCGGCGGCGGCGGCACTTGGGGCAAGCCTCACCCGGCGCGGGCGCAACGGCGAGCTGCGGATCGTGACCGGGCACGATATGGCGGGTTATGCCGAGCAGGATTGGCGCGCGCTGGCGCGGCCGGGCGCGGTGGCGGCAATCTACATGGGGCGGCGGGCGGCGCGGTTCGTGCAGGGGCGGCTCTTGATGCATGGTGCCGACCCCGCGACGCCGGTTGCCATTGTCGAAAACGCCTCGCGCGCCGATCAGCGGGTGATTGCGGCGCGGCTGGGCAGCCTTGTCGCCGAGCTGGCGGGCGTCGATGGCCCCGCCGTGCTGATGCTGGGGCTTGCGCCGCGCGCCGCCGAAGCCGCCGTGCCCGATCTGCGGGAGGCGCTGCGATGACCCGCGAGGTGGTGGCGAAAGTGGTGACCGGCAACGATCTGCGGCTTGGCGATGTGGTCTACCGTGCCGCCAACGGCGCATGGGTGCGCGCCCTGAGCGCGGCGGAGCTGATCGAGGATGTGGCGATTGCGGACCTGAAGCTGCTGGAGGCGATGGCGCAGCAGGGCGATGTCGTGGGGGTTTACCTTGCCGATGCGCGGCGCGGCCCGGCAGGGCCGGAGCCGGTGCATTTTCGCGAGGCTTTCCGGGCGCGCGGCCCTTCCAACTACCGGCACGGCAAGCAGGAGACACGGCATGTATGACTACACCGATTTTGACGAGGCCTTCGTGCGCGCCCGGGTCGAGCAGTTTCGCGGGCAGGTGGCGCGGCGGCTGGATGGAGGGTTGAGCGAAGAGGAGTTTCGCCCGTTCCGCCTGATGAACGGGCTCTATCTGCAATTGCACGCCTACATGCTGCGGGTGGCGATACCCTACGGCACGCTTTCGGGCCACCAGATGCGCGCGCTTGCCGATATTGCCGAGCGTTGGGACAAGGGCTACGGCCATTTCACCACGCGGCAGAACATCCAGTTCAACTGGCCCAAGCTCGCGGATGTGCCCGAGATTCTTTCGGCGCTGGCCGATGTGGGCATGCATGCGATCCAGACCAGCGGCAACTGCATTCGCAATGTCACCGCCGACCAATTCGCCGGGGCGGCAGCGGACGAGATTGAAGACCCGCGCCCGGTGGCAGAGCTGATCCGGCAATGGTCCTCCGACCATCCGGAGTTTCAGTTTCTGCCGCGCAAGTTCAAGATTGCCATTACCGGCAGCCCCAATGACCGCGCGGTGACGCGGGCGCATGACATCGGCTTGCGGATGCTGCGGGTGGGCGGCTTACCGGGGTTCGAGGTGATCGTTGGCGGCGGGCTTGGGCGCACGCCGATGCTGGGGCAGGTTATTCGCCCGTTCTTGCCGAAAGCCGACCTGCTGCCCTATCTGGAAGCAATCGTCGCGGCCTATAACCTCGCCGGGCGGCGCGACAACAAATACAAGGCGCGGCTGAAGATTACCGTATTCGAGGGCGGGCTGGAGGCCTTCCGCGACGCGGTGGAGGCCGAATTCGCGCGCACCCGTGCGGCGTTCAGCGGTGTTGACCAGGTGCTGCTCGCCGAGATCGAGGCGGCATTTGCACCCCCTGCCCTGCCCCTGCGCGACGCTTCGCCCTATCATTCCGCACGCACCGCCGACGCCGCGCTGCGGGCCTTTGCCGCGCAAAACGTGGCACCGCACCGGCTGCCGGGTTACGGCATTGTCACGGTCAGTCTCAAGGCGCATGGCGAAACGCCGGGCGATGCGACGGCGGCACAGATGCGCGCGCTGGCCGATCTTGCCGATGCTTACAGCGCGGGCGAATTGCGCATCAGCCACGAACAGAACGTGATTTTGCCGCATGTGGCGCTGGCCGATCTGCCCGCGCTGCACCGCCGGCTGCAAGCGGTCGGGCTTGCCAGTGCCAACGCCGGGCTGATCTCCGACATCATCGCTTGCCCCGGCATGGATTACTGCGCGCTGGCCACCGCCCGCTCGATTCCGGTCGCGCAGGAAATTGCCACGCATTTCAAGGCGCTGGGGCTGGAGGAGGAAATCGGTGCGATCAAGCTCAAGATCTCGGGCTGCATCAACGCCTGCGGCCATCACCATGTCGGGCATATCGGCATATTGGGGCTCGACCGGGCCGGGGTGGAAAACTACCAGATCACGCTGGGGGGCGACGCCAGCGAGCGCGCGGCGATTGGCGACAAGACCGGGCCGGGCTTTGCCTATGATGAAATCGTGCCCGCCATCGAGCGGATTCTGCGCGCCTATCTGGCGCTGCGGTTGCGGCGCGAGGAAAGTTTCATCGAAACATTCCGCCGCCTTGGGCCTGCGCCCTTCAAGGCAGCGCTTTACCGCGAGGGCGCGCGCCGTGCCGCCTGAGGGGGAAATCGGGGCGCGGGTTGCGGCGCTGAACCTTGCCTATCGCCACCACGGCGCAACGGCGGTGGTCGAGCGCGCGCTCAAGGACCCGGCAGTGGGCAATGTGGCGCTGGTCTCGTCATTCGGGGCCGAATCGGTGGTGCTGTTGCACATGGTTTCGGTGATCGCGCCGGGCACACCGGTGCTGTTCGTCGATACAAGGATGCTCTTTGCCGAAACGCTCGCCTACCAGCACGAACTGGCCGAGCGGCTGCGGCTGACCGACCTGCGCACCATCCGCGCCGCCGAAAGCGCGCTGGCGATGGACGACCCCGACGCCACCTTGCACCGTTTCAGCACCGATGCCTGCTGCAACCTGCGCAAGGTGGTGCCGCTGGAAGGCGCGCTTGCGGGCTTTGCCGCCTGGATCACCGGGCGCAAGCGCTATCAGGGTGCGACGCGGGCGATGCTGGAGTTTTTCGAGGCGGAAACCCAGACGCGGATGAAGATCAACCCGCTGGCGCATTGGGGGCGCGAGGACGTGGAAGACTACATGATCGAAAACCGCCTGCCCCGGCACCCGCTGGTGGCACGCGGCTTTCCCTCGATCGGTTGCGCCCCCTGCACCAGTGCGGTGCGCCCCGGCGAAGACCCGCGGGCCGGGCGCTGGCGGGGCGATGCGAAGGCGGAATGCGGTATTCATTTCATCGGCGGCAAGGTGGTGCGCGATCCGGTGTCCGAGGAGAAGGTGGCATGAGCGTGATCGTGCGCGATGACGGGTTTCACCCGGATGACTGGCACGGCGCGGTCGAGGAGGTCGCCGCCGATGCGCCCGAGGCGCGACTGACGTCGCTCGCGGCAAGCGACGCGCTGCTGCGGGTGCATTTTGCCGCCTTCAGCGACGGGCGCGGGTTCACCCTGGCGCGGCGATTGCGGGCGCTTGGTTTTGGCGGGCGGCTGCGCGCGGCAGGGCCGCTTTTGCCGGATCACTACGCGATGGCGCGGCGCTCGGGGTTCGACGAGGTCGAGATTCCGCCCGAAATTGCGGCGCGCCTGCCGGTGCAGCACTGGCTTGCCCGCGCAAATTGGCGTGAAAATGACTATCAGCGCCGGTTGCGCGGCTAAAAAACGTCTTTCCGCCACAGGTTAGAATGCCTAGAAGGTATCCCATGTTTGACCGAAACCTTGACCGAGTATCCTTGCCCGTGACCGAACCCCAAGCCGCAGCACCCGCCCTGCCCGATGCGCAAACTGTCCGTTCGGTGACGCATTGGACCGACTCACTGTTTTCGTTCCGCGTCACCCGGCCGCAAAGCCTGCGCTTCCGTTCGGGCGAATTCGTGATGATCGGGCTTCTCGATGAGCGCGGCAAGCCGCTTTTGCGGGCCTATTCGATTGCCTCTCCCGCCTGGGATGATGAGCTGGAGTTCTATTCGATCAAGGTGCCCGATGGGCCGCTGACCTCGCGGTTGCAGCACATCCAGCCCGGCGAGCAGATCATTCTGCGGCCCAAGCCGGTGGGAACGCTGGTGCATGATGCGCTTTTGCCGGGCAAGCGGATCTGGTTTCTGGCCACCGGCACCGGCATTGCGCCTTTTGCCAGCCTGATGCGCGAGCCCGAGACCTATGAGAAATACGAGCAGGTCATCATGATGCACACCTGCCGCACCCAGGCCGAGCTTGAATATGGCCGGCAACTGGTCGAAAGCCTCACCGACGACCCGCTGATTGGCGAGATGGTGGCGGGCAAGCTGATCTACTACCCCACCACCACCCGCGAGCCTTCAGACCATATGGGGCGGATTACCGACAACCTTGCCAGTGGCAAGGTCTTTGCCGACCTTGGCGTTGCGCCGATGAACCCGGCCGATGACCGGGCCATGGTCTGCGGCAGCCTTGCCTTCAACATCGATGTCAAGGCGGTGCTGGAAGGCTTTGGCCTGCGCGAAGGCGCCAATTCCGAGCCGCGCGAATATGTGGTGGAAAAGGCATTCGTCGGCGACGGCATCTGATCAGGAAGTATTACGAAAAACAAACGCCGCGCAACATGTTGCGCGGCGTTCTTCATTCAAGATACAAGCCGGATCAGAGCCCGAGCGCAGCCTTGACCTGGTCGAGCGCGATTTGCAGCTGCGCCGGATTTGCCGCCGCGGCCTCCACCGCCGCTTTCAGCGCGGCCTTGTTCGCATCGGCCAGTGCCGAGGCGTCGATCAGTTGCGCGACCTTGGCGGCATCGAAGTTCGCCGCATCGAGAAGCGCTGCCGGGCTGAGCGCCGCGGCGGTGGCTGCAGCCGCAGCGGCAGCCGCGGCGGCGTCAACGGCAGCCTGCGCCGCCGCAGCGGCATCGGCTTCGGCCTTGGCAGCGGCTGCGTCAGCTTCGGCCTTGGCGGCGGCTGCGGCATCGGCTTCGGCCTTGGCGGCGGCGGCAGCTTGCGCCGCAGCCGCCTGGGCAGCTTGCGCCGCAACTTCGGCTGCCTTCTGGGCAGGCACATAGCTGAATTGGTAATAGCCCAGTCCGGCGGCTACGATCACCACAGCTCCGGCAATAATCGACTTGTTCATTTGCGTCTCCATTACCCCACCCACTGGGGGGACGTAATGTTTATACGCCGAAATTGCGCCCAGTTGAATAGAACATTGCTGCGGCGCGGCGGCTGGGCTGGCGGCGCGCTGCCGAATGTGGTTGAAGATACCGGCGCGCGCCGCTATTTTGCGCGCCACCAAACCTATGCCCGGCCACCACAAAAGGAACACAACCATAGCCCGCAGACCCCACAATGCCCCGCCGCAGCGCGATACCGGCCCCCGCATAAACGACCGCATACGCGCCCCGGAAATCCGCCTGATTGATGCCGAGGGCGAGAATGTGGGGGTTGTTACCCCGGCCCGGGCAATGGCGATGGCCGAAGAGGCTGGCCTCGATCTGGTCGAAATCTCGCCTACTGCCGTGCCTCCGGTCTGCAAGATCATGGATTTCGGCAAGTTCAAGTTCGAGCAGCAAAAGCGCGAGGCCGAGGCGCGGCGCAAGCAGCACATCATCGAGATCAAGGAAATCAAGTTCCGGCCCGGCACCGATACCCATGACTATGAGGTCAAGATGCGCTCGGTGATGAAGTTCCTCGACGAGGGCGACAAGGTGAAGGTGACCTTGCGCTTTCGTGGCCGCGAGATGGCGCACCAGCAGCTTGGCCTCGAATTGCTGAACCGCGTTGCCGCCGATGTGGGCGAGGCGGGCAAGGTCGAGTCGATGCCGCGGCTTGAAGGCAGGCAGATGGTGATGATGATCGGCCCGAAATAGGTGCCAGGCATCCCGGCGTTGCCCCGAACCCTTCCGCAACCGGGAGGGTTTTTCTTTGGGCAAAGCGGGGGGCTGAAAATAAAAGCGCTGCGGGAGGGAGGCCCGCAGCGCGTTTCTTGGGGCTAAGCGAGGGAGAACGCCACCACCCCTGGGCAGATTCCGCGCGGCGGGAGGGCCGCATCAGGGAGATCGGAACCTGTTGTGGCTTTTCTACGCGGCGGTGCGGCAAATTTCCTTGATTTGGGTCAACTTGGTGTCAGCAAGGGGTGCGACACAATGTCATGCTCAGGGTAGGCCGGGGCGTGATGGAGGTAGCATGCGCAAGCACTTGGGCGAACGGGCGCTGACGATTTTGGCGGCGGCGACCGGGGCTTGGATTTTCGGCGCTGCTGGCGTTGATATTGGTGGTTTTCTTCGAAGTGGCGCATCTGCTGTCACCGGCTCCGGCGCTTGACGTGTTATTGTCGTTTCTGCCCGGCGGGCAGGCGGAAATGGTGGTAATCGCGATTGTCGCCGGGTCTGACGTGGCCTTTGTGGTCACCCATCATCTGACGCGGCTCATTCTGGTGATTCTTGCGGCACCGGTCATCGGCCGCTGGCTGGGGCCGAAATAGGCGCTCCGCGCCTGCCTCCGGCGGGGATATTTGGCCTGAAGCAGGAGCTCAGAGACGGGCCATTTCCTGCCGGATCAGCCGGTTGTCGCCGCGCGCCAGCACCCAATGCCCAAGGCGGCGGGCGAGCGCGGGGTGGCCGCCCTCGATTGCGCGCTTGAAAAGTTCGCGCTGGTAGCGGGGAAATTCGCGGCGCGCGCGCAGGCGGCGGTAAAATTCCGCCTCGGTCAGCGACCCGTCGAGCGCGGCAAGGATGATCGGGTTGAGAATTCCCATCTGGTGCAGCGAGGAGCCGAGGCGGTGGCCCAGAAGCGGCGCGCGCAGCTTTACCGCATTTGGCGCGGTGAATCGCGCGGCGTGGCCGGCATCAAGCGGCTCGTAGGGGTCGTAGAGGATCGAGACGCGGCGGGCAGAGCGGCTTGCAACCGCAGCGTCGCCGTATTTGTCGGACCAGTCACGATCCCAGGCCACCTTGTAGCGGGTTTCCCAGGGCACCAGCGCGCGGTCGAGCGTCGATTGCGGGCTGATTGCCACCACATCCGCCCCCGGACAGGCACCGGCGAAGGCGCAGGCCGCGTAGCCGCCCATCGAGGCACCGTAAAACACCACCCGCTCGAACTGCGCAAAGAACCCGGTCGCCGCGAGGCGGTCGAATTCAGATGCCACCCAGGGGTCGCGATACCAGGTCCAGCCGCCTGCCATGACCCCGAGCATCGACCAACCCTGCTTTTCGATGAAATGAAAGCCCCAGGGTCGGCGTTCCTCGCGCTTGTTCATGGCAATGTCGAGGTTGTCGAAGGTTACCACCAGGGTGCGGCCGCGCGGGATGTAGAGGAAGGAGTGGCTGCCGTTGTCGCGGTAGAACCCCTCTGGCCCGGCGAGGCTGCGGGCAATCTCGGCCCAGGCGGGGTCGGTTTCGGTTGCGGCGGGGGGCAATGGGGTAAAGCGGGCGCGGGTGATTTCGACCCCGCCATCATCGCGGCTGGAAAGCGCCTCAAGCGTGCCGCGTTCCTTCAGGAACGGGTAGCTGCCGGAACCTTTGCGAATGTCGAGAAGCATCCGGCTATCGGCGTGGATGCATGCTTCAAGAACGGGGGCCAGGTGCTTGATCTTGTTGACATCGCCAAAGCCCGAGAGGTTGGCGACCAGATCGGTCGGGCGGAGCGATGCGGCGTCACGCACCACCCGCACGCGGGCAGGCTCGACACCGTTCTCGGCCAGAAACGCGCGGTAGGGCGCGACCCAGTCGGAGGCTTTCTCGGGCCATTCGCCCTTGTGCGTGAGGTCGATCAGCGCAATGTCGCAATCCCATTTGGCATGCGCGGCCAGCGCCAGGCTTTGCGCCGTGCCACCGACATCGGCGAAAGAGGCAACCTCGGGAAGGTCGATCGCGTCGATCAGCCCCGCATCGAACAGCCGCCTGCCGCGCCCCTTGATCGGTGCCGTCTCGGGCCGGATGTCGTGCTTTGCGACAAGCATGGCAAGGTAGCTGCCCGGTGGAGGCAGGCCGCCATGGCGCAGCCCCAGTTCGCGTTTGTTCGAGGCCCAGATATGCAGCGCGGTGGTGCGGGGGGTGATCAGCTTTGCCGCGACTTTTTCGGCTTTGAGGAACTTCGTGCGGTCGGGAAAGGTGATCGGATAAAACGCATCGAGCGGCTGCACCTTTGCCTTCAGCCGGTGCTTGGCCACGAAATGGCTGATCATCATCGGACCCCAGACACCCCAGGGCTGCTGGCTGACATGCACCGGTCTGCCTGCCGCCTTTGCCGCCTGATATTCGGCGCGCAGCGCAGGTTTGACAAATTCGGGAATCGCGGAGCGGTCCGACATGAAATCGAGAATATCGGCCAGAATCGCGCTGTCGGCGGGCAGGCCCAGCACGGCGTTGTTCACCCGTGTCTCGCCCGGCAGCTCGAAGCCCATCACATAGTCGCCTTCGCAGTCGATCGGGCGGTGGCAATAAACGTCGGTATCAACCCAGATCAGGCCCGGGTTCTGCGCGATCATGTGGATGCGGAAGAGATCGGCGAACAGCGCGAAGCTGTCTTTTTTCTCGTATTTGATGAAATCGTCGGTATCGAGCACCTCGCGCCCGTCGCGGCGGATGACCCCGGCGGGCACATTGGGAATGTCTTCGTAGGAATAGAGGGTGATCTTTTGCCCGGCATCAACGAAGGATTTGAGGCAAAGCTGCTCCATCCAGCTAAGCGCGCCACCGATCCACAGCGTTCCAACCTCGCGCACCCGCCCCATACCTGCACTCTGCCCCTTGTTTTGACACCATATTGCGCCAAAGCCCCGGCGCTGCCAATGGCTTTGGGCGGGCCACGTTTGCCTGCGCCGCCGACTGTGCTAGGAAAGTTCCAACGCGGCGTGAACGGGGCAGGAAATGGCGAGGGCGGTGGTGGTGCAAAGCACGTTGGGCGCGCTTGGCCCGGTGCTTGACGCGCTGGCCTGGCCCGAGGGCGAGGGCTATGCCTTCCGCATTTTCTTTGCCGCACCCGCCGCGCGCGAAAGCTTTACCGACGCCCGCCGCCCCGGCTGCGCCG
The DNA here is from genome assembly GCF_030684035.1 of Phaeovulum sp. Classification (GTDB taxonomy): domain Bacteria; phylum Pseudomonadota; class Alphaproteobacteria; order Rhodobacterales; family Rhodobacteraceae; genus UBA6213. Next base: position 30,866 of record NZ_JAUXPI010000020.1, read on the forward strand.
AGGTGCGCGAATTGCGCGAAATTTCGGGCGGCATGATGGTGGCGGGCCAGAGCCCTGCCCTGCCGCTGCGGCTGGCGATGGCAGAAGGCGAGATCGAGATCGTGCCGGACCTGCCGGACCTTGGCCCCTTTGCCGGAACCAACGCGCTTTTGGCGCTTCGGCTGGAAGAATCCGCCGATGTGGTTCTGGAATGGCTTGCCTACCACGCCGGGCAGCACGGCGCAGAAAGCGCGGTCATCATCAACCGCGCCCCGCCCGACAGCCCGGCAGGCGGCCCGGCGGAGTTTGCCGAGGCGCTGGAACGCGGGCTTGAGGCGCGCGGCCTTGGCCTGCCGGTGGCGGTGATCGACAGCGTGGTGCCCCTGGGCAAACCCGGATGGGGGCCTGAAAACCACCTCTATCTGGCCCCCGACGCCCCCGGCAAGGACCGCATGAAGATGCCCGCGCATGACCTCTGGCGGGCACCGCTTGGGCAGGGCGTGGTCTATGAAATCGCCAAGTGGCGCTATCTGGCGCGGGCGCGCGCGGTGCTGGCGCTCGATGTGACCGACTTGCTGGCAATGCGCGCGCCCGATGCGCCCACTGCCTTTGACCTTTGCCTAGCGGCAAAGGGTGGCGTGGTGCTGCTTGCCGGGCGGCGCATCTACCCCTGGCGGGTGCGGCAGGGCGAGCCTGCGCGCTTTGCCGACCATATCTGCCAGCAGTTCGACGCCCGCCGCGGCATCGCGCGATGGGGGGTCGCGCCCGAGAGGGCGGGGCTGCAAAACACCTGGCGCGCGATCCGCGTGGCCTATGCACGGCCGGAGACCGGGCAAGTGGTTCCATTCTGGCGCGCGATGGCGCTTCGAGTGCCGGGTCGCGCCGCCTCCGAGCTTGCGCCAAAGACCTCGCTGGTGGAAGACCCCGCACTTGTGGCACTCGCCACCGGCGTTTTCGGGCACAAACCGATCAGGCCGCCGGTTTCAGCGGCCAAGCCAGCGCCCGCGCAGGCGCTTGCCGCCGGGCGCACGGCGATCGTGACCACGATGAAGAACGAAGGCCCGTTCATCCTTGAATGGCTTGCCTACCACCGCGCCATCGGGGTGCAGGATTTTCTGGTCTATACCAACGACTGCACCGACGGCACCGACACGATGTTGCAGGTGCTGCAAGCCAAGGGGCTGGTGCAGCAGCGCGACAACCCGTTTCGCAGCATGAACCTGCCGCCCCAGCATGCGGCGTTGCAGGCGGCGGAATCGGAGCCGGTGATTCGCGATTGCGGCTGGGCGATCTGCATGGATGTGGACGAGTTCATCAATATCAAGATCGGCGATGGCACCCTGCCCGCGCTTTATGCGGAAATGGGTTCTGCCAACATGATCTCGCTGACCTGGCGGCTTTTTGGCAATGCGGATGTGGACGGCTACGAAGACCGTTTTCTGCTCGACCAGTTCAGCCTTTGCGCGCCCGAAGTGGTGCGCAAGCCGCATCAGGCCTGGGGCTTCAAGACGCTGTTTCGCAATATCGACATCTACAAGAAGCTTGGCGTGCACCGGCCAAAGGGGTTGATCCCCGACCTTTGGGACCAGGTGGCATGGCTGAATGGTTCTGGCCGCCCGATGCCGCGCGAGATGTTCCGCAACGGCTGGCGCTCGACGCTGGAAACCTACGGCTACGACTGGGTGCAGCTTAACCACTATGCCTTGCGCTCGGCCGAGAGCTTTCTGGTCAAGCGCGACCGTGGCCGGGTGAACCATGTGGACCGCGATCAGGGCCTGCACTACTGGTTCCGGATGAACCACAACGCGGTCGAGGACCGCTCGATCCGGCGGATGCTGCCGGCGCTTGAAGCGGAGTGGGCGCGGCTGATGGCCGACCCCGAGATTGCCGCGGCACATGCCCATTCGGTTGCCTGCCACCGCGCGAAGATTGCCGAACTGCGCGCCGAGCCGGTTCCGTCGGCTTTCTACGCGGAGTTGACGGGCGAGCGGCTGAAGCGGCTTTCGCGGATGCTGCACATGTTCGGCTCGGCGGTGTTCAGCGCCGGACCCGGCATCATTCCGCCCGATCTGCACAGCCGCGATCTGCCGCGCGGTTTCTTCTTTGCGCCCGAACCCGAACCCGAACCACAGGAGCCGCAGTGAGCGATCAGCAAAGCGACAGGCCAACCGCCAGCGCGTGCGCCGCGCCACCGCGCGGTGCCGGGGCAGGTGATTTCGGATGAGCACCCAAGCACCCCGGTTTCTCGCCCTGCTCACGGTCAAGAACGAGGCCAGCTTTCTGCTCGACTGGCTGGCACATCACCGCGCTGCGGGCTTCACCGATGTGCTGGCCGTTTCCAACGATTGCAGCGATGGCTCCGATGCGATGCTCGACAGGCTGGCGGCGCTTGGCTGGCTCGTGCATCTGCGCAACCCCGGCCCGCATCCGCAAGGGCCGCAATGGTCGGCTCTGAAACTTGCCGAGCGGCATCCGCTGATGCGCGCCGCCGATTGGGTGATGACGCTCGACATCGATGAGTTTCTCAACATCCATGTCGGCGACCGCAGCCTTGCGGCGCTGATTGCTGCCTGCCCCGAGGCCGATGCGCTGGCGCTTTCCTGGCGGATGTTCGGCAATTGCGGGGTGGTCGATTATGTCGATCACCCGCTGCCCGCGCAGTTTCTGCGCGCGGCACCCGCAGAAATGCTCTGGCCGTGGCGGGCGCAGATGATCAAGACGCTCTGGCGAAATGACGGAACCTGGGCCAAGCCCGGGGTGCACCGCCCGCGCGCGCCCGACCCGGCGCGGCTGGCGGCGCAACGCTGGGTCGATGGCAGCGGCCGCAAATTGCCCGATCTTTACCGCAACGGGCGGCTTTTTGCGCCGCTTGGCCAGAACAACTGGGGACTGGCGCAGATCAACCATTACCCGCTCGGCTCGATGCAGGGCTATGTGGTGAAATGCGACCGTGGCCGTGCCAATCGCGATGCGGCGGCGTTTGATATGTCCTACTGGGTTGAACGCAATTTCTGCACCGATGACGATGCCTCGATTCTGGCGCTTGCCCCTGCGGCGGCGCGCTGGCGGGGCGAGCTTGCGGCGGATAATGAACTGGCGGCATTGCACCGGAAGGCGGTGGACTGGCGGGCCGGGCGATTCGCGGCTCTGATGCTGGAAGAGCAGTTCCGCGCGCTTTTCGGGCGTTTGCAACTGGCCCCGCCAAGCCAGCCGCTCAGCGCCGAGGCGGCGGCGCGGATGCTCGGCTGGGGGCGGCGAGGTACTGAAGCCGAAGCCGCAACAATGGCGCGCCGCCGCCGGGACTGACCGCGCTGAGAGGACAATCCGCCTTATTTTTGCACAGATTGGCCTTCAACCGGCCTTGTGCAGTGGTATTATGGGCGGCGAGACGGCGCTTTTTCGCGGTCCTTCCAATGCGGGAAAGTTGATGCAGGCCGAAACCGACGCCACCACCGATCTTGCGGCCCTCAGCCCTGCGCAATGGGCGAAGAGGTTGGAAGAAATCGGCGACGAGGCGGGGTATTGCGAAAACCTCGGAGCGCGGCACCGGGTGTTCTTTTCCGACCAGGGGCCGGTGCTACTGGTCACCTTCGAGACTGTCGCCGAAATCCGCGCGCGCCAGCCGGACCAGTTGCCAATGGGCCATGCCATCGCTGCTTCGCGCGGCTGGTCGAGCCTGACAGTGATTGCCGATGGCGACACCTGGTTTCGCGACCGCGCGGTCTATGGCTATTTCGACAGGCTGGTGGACGACGCCTTTTTTGAAGATTTCGACCGCGTGGTGTTTTTTGGCGCGGGCATGGCGGGCTATGCGGCGGCGGCCTATGCGGTGGCGGCACCCGGTGCCACGGTGATCGCGCTGGCACCGCAAGCCACGCTCGAGCCGCGCATCGCGGGCTGGGACCATCGATTCGCCCATATGCGCCGGACCTCGTTCAGCGACCGTTACGGATATGCCCCCGACATGCTCGAAGGCGCGGGCGAGGCCTTTGTGGTGTTCGATCCGCTGGAGGCGATGGACGCGATGCATGCGGCGCTGTTTCGCAGGCCTTATGTCACCGCCCTGCCCTGCCCGACGCTCGGGCCAAATCTGGCGGGAATGCTCGACACGCTCGGGATGATCGAACCGATGCTGGTGGCCGCCTGCGAAGGGCGCTTCAGCGCGGCGGCGTTCTGGCGGCTTTACCGGCTGCGGCGCGATTCGGTGCGCTATCTGCGGCTCTTGGCGGCGCGGACTGATGCTGCGGGGCGACCATTTCTGACCGCGCTCGTCGCCCGCAACGCGGCGCACAGGCTTTCGTCGCCGCGCTTTCGCAGCCGTCTTGCGCAGCTTGAAGAGGTGCTGGCCGTAAAGGGCATCACGCTGCCGCCGGAACGGCAGCGCTAGGCTTTTTCAGGCGTTTGAAGCGGGTGGACCGGCCTCGGCATCGGCGGCATCCTCATCCGTGCCATCATCGCCATGCATCCGCGCCACATGAAACTGCACATGCCGCCGCGCGTGCCGGGTTCCGATGTCACCGGCTGAGGTTGCGGTATCGGGGGCAAAGCAGCCGCGAAACGGGTGCAAGGCGGCACCGAGGCCCGCCAGGGCAGCTTCAATGGCGGGGTCCCGCAGCACGATCAGCCGCCCTTCGGCGAACTGGCAGGAGGCAAGCCGCGCTCCGATTGCCCAGGCCAGACGCGGCAGATCGCCGCGCACCTCCAGCAATTCCTCTTCGCTATGCCCGCCCTGCGGACCCCGCTTTGCATCGTGCGACTTGCTCATGGCACCCTCCTGGGCCTGGCATCAGCTGCCTTGCCGCCGCAAGTATCCGCCCTGCACTGCCTGCCTGCAAGCGCTGGTGCCGGAAAATCAGATCCAGAAGCGGTCGGAAAAGACGTGATAGACGATACGGTCGCGACGGACGCCGATTTTTGCCAGTTCTGCGTCCGAAAGTGCTTCCAGCCGCTCGACCTCGGCAACCCGCGAGTGGCGGTCGATATAGGTGGCGATGCCCTGTGCAAGGCCGCTGAAGAAGGCGTTGATCCCTGCGGGAACTGTGGGCAGGCGCGGCGCGTGGGCGATGATGAAAGCCATTGGCGATCTCCGTGAGGTCTGTGGTTCCCCCTGACGGAGATATAAGTCAGCAGCGCTGCCACAACCACCATCGAGGACGCATGACCGCCATGCAATTGCTGCAGCGCAGAAGGCCAGATCAGGCCGGGCAGCGGAACGCCCCGGCACGAACCTCGTAAACCGGCTCGCCCGGTCGCTGAAGATCAAAGACCACATGCGTGGCACCGGCTGCCCGGGCCTCGTCCTTCACCATGTTGCGCGCATACCGCAGCCCCTGATCGGCCAGAAGCGGGCCATAAACGCCAGGTGCCATGCGGATATTGGTGATCAGCGTGCAGCCCGCAACCTCGGCGGCTGTAGCCTCGTTGATGCCCCGAACCCCGACCAGGCCGGGGTCGTTGCACGCGGCAAGCGCAAAAAGCGCGACAAGGGATGCTCCGAGACGTTTCATCGTTGCGGCCTCCGGGGTCGATGGCAGGGCCATGCTGCGCGGGCGGCGCGCCGGGCGCAAGCCTGCCAATGGCCGCAGCCCCGGGGTGTGTTCAATTAACCTCGATCAGCATTTGCACCTCGTCGGTGCGCAGACGGGTAAGCCGCGCCCGGCAGCCATAGATCGGCATCGGTTCGGCAAAGCCGCCGCGTGCCACGCCGCGCCAGACCATCGTGGCAACTTTGCGCTTTGGCTTTCGCCCCAAATACCATATGATGTGGATGCCAGACCCGAGCAGGCTGGCCAAGACAACATATAGTAGAATTGGAAAAATTCAAAATGCAGGCAACCTCTCCCCTCCACCGGGGCGCAACCCTTGCGCCATTGCTGATCCTGTTCGTGGCCGCCACCCCGGCGGCTGCGCAATCCACCGTCGGCCAATGGGACGGCGCCTACTTTGGCGGCTCGCTCGCGCTTGCCGGGCTTGGTGCCGACCGTGTTGCGGTAAGCCCGCCGGGCGATCAGCCCGGAACGCTGATCATCTCGGGCGCACTGGCGGCGGTTCAAGTCGGCTGGATGGGCCACAAGGGCAATCTGGTCTGGGGCATCGAGGGCGACGTGCAGCTTGGCCATGTCGCCGACGCCTTTTCCGCCGCACCTTACGATGCAAGCTCCACCGTCAGCCAGGCCGCCAGTCTGCGTCTGCTTGCAGGGATACCCGCGGGCCGCAAGGGGTTGCTCTATCTGAGCGGCGGCATCACCGCGGCCAAGATCGAATATTCGGTGACCGGCCCCGGTGGGCTGAACCTTGCCGATGATTCCTTCCATGCCGGATACGAGATCGGCGCGGGCTACGAACACGCGCTGAGCGCCAACTGGAGCGCCCGGCTCGAATACAAATATGCCAACTTCGGCAAGACCAACCTCAACGACGGCATCGGCGAAACCGAAGAAACGCCCGACTACCACATGCTGCGGATCGGCATCAACCGGCGCTTCTGATCTGCCGGGGCAGCGGCGGGCAAGCAAGGGCGAACCCGCCGCCCAAAATTTGCTGGAAATGCCGCAGCCTTTGCGCTAGCGGGGGCGCATGACAGACATGCTCACCATCGCCCGGCCCGACGATTTTCACCTGCATCTGCGCGATGGCGCGATGTTGCAGGGGGTGCTGCCGGAAACCACAAGGCATTTCGCCCGCGCTCTGGTCATGCCAAATCTGCTGCCGCCGGTGGTGACCACCGCCGATGCCCGCGCCTACCGAGACCGCATTCTTGCCCTGTTGCCCGAAGCTGCCGATTTCACCCCGCTGATGACGCTCTATCTGACCGAAACCACCGACCCCGAGGATGTCGCCGTCGGCGCGGCCGAGGGGTTGATCGCGGCGGTGAAGCTTTACCCCGCCGGTGCCACCACCAATTCGGCCTCGGGGGTGCGCAATTTCGACGCGGTGCGCGCCGTGCTGGAATGCATGGCCGAGATTGGCCTGCCACTTTCGGTGCATGGCGAAGTGACCGATCCGCGGGTGGATATTTTCGACCGCGAGGCGGTGTTCATCGACACCGTGCTTGACCCATTGCGCCGCGCCACGCCGGGCCTGCGGGTGGTGATGGAGCATATCACCACCGCCGAGGGTGTGGCCTATGCGCGGGCGGGCGGGCCCGACCTTGCCGCCACCATCACCACGCATCATCTGATCTTGAACCGCAATCACCTGCTCGCCGGGGGGATCAGGCCGCATTACTACTGCCTGCCGGTCGCCAAGCGCGAAAGCCACCGGCTGGCGCTGCGCGCGGCGGCAACGTCGGGCGAGCCGGGCTTTTTCCTCGGCACCGACTCGGCACCGCATATCGATGCGCTGAAAGAACACGCCTGCGGCTGCGCGGGCTGCTTTACCGCCACCAACAGCCTGCCTGTGCTGGCGCAGGTGTTCGAGGATATGGGCGCGCTCCCGCGGCTCGAAGGGTTCACCTCGCGCCATGGCGCGACCTTCTACCGCCTGCCGCCCAACACCGGCACAATGACGCTCGAGCGCCGCGCCAATCCGTTGCAGCTGCCCGAGAAGATTTTGACCGGTGCCGGTCCGGTGACGGTGTTTGACCCCGGTTTTCCGCTTTACTGGCATGTTGCGCCCTGAGCGGGGAAGCCCCAAGAAAGGATCGCCGATGATCGCCGCCGCCTTCCCGCCGAAACAGGAAATCGCCCGCCTGACGGCGCGCATGCTGCTGGAAATCGAGGCGGTGCATTTCAATGCCGCGGTGCCGTTCACGCTCGCCTCCGGGCTGCCATCGCCTACCTACATCGATTGCCGCAAGCTGATTTCGTTTCCGCGCATCCGCTCGGTGCTGATGGATTTCCTTGCAGTCACGGTGCTGCGCGAAGCCGGGTTCGAGGCGTTCAGCAATATCGCAGGCGGCGAAACGGCGGGCATTCCCTTTGCGGCACTGGTGGCCGAAAGGCTGGCGCTGCCGATGACCTATGTGCGCAAGAAACCCAAGGGCTACGGGCGCAATGCGCGTATTGAAGGGGTGATGGGCGAGGGCGACAGAGTGCTTTTGGTCGAGGATCTGACCACCGATGGCGGCTCAAAGCTCAGTTTCGTCGATGCGATCCGCGAAACTGGCGCAACTTGTGGCCACACAGCGGTGATTTTTTACTACGGCATCTTCCCCGAAACGCTGCCGAACCTTGCCGCGCACGGGCTGGCGCTGCACCACCTCTGCACCTGGTGGGATGTGCTTGCCGAGGCGCGCGAACAGGCCGCCTTTGATGCCGCAACGCTCGACGAGGTCGAGGCGTTCTTGACCAACCCCAGGCTCTGGCAGGACACCCACCGCAAGACGTGACGATTCGCGCGGTTTCGGTTACCATGGAATGTGGGCGCGCGGCGGGCGGTGGCAAAATCTGGGTCTGGCGGCGTTTGTCCACAGGGTTTTCCCGGCGGATGTGCACCGTTCTATACAAATTGATCCCCGGGCCTGCATCGGCGATACCGGGGGCTTGAGCAAAGGGGGCAGCGATGAGCGATGTGCGGGTTCTGCGCGATGTCGTGGCCGGAGCAACCCCTGATACCTTGCCCCATAATGTCGAGGCCGAGCAGCAGCTGCTTGGCGCGATTCTGACCAACAACGACATTTATGACCGCATATCGGCGCTGGTGAAGCCCGAGCATTTCTTCGAGCCGGTGCATCAGCGCATTTTCGAAGTGGCGCTGGCACGGATTCAGAAAAACGCCCTCGCCAGCCCGGTCACGCTCAAGGCCTATCTTGAAGAGGACGAAGGGCTGAAGGCGCTTGGCGGCCCGGCCTATCTGGCGCATCTCGCGGGCACCGCGATTGCGGCCTATGCGGCGCGCGACTATGCGCAGATGATCTATGATCTGTCGGTGCGGCGCGAATTGATCCGGCTTGGGCAGGATGTCTCGGCGCGCGCCTCCGAGGTGGCGGTGCATGACGATCCGCGCGAACAGATCGTGGCCGCCGAGCAGGCACTTTACAAACTTGGCGAGCAAGGCCACGCCGAGCGCGGTTTCGTATCGTTCCTGAAGGCCGCGCATGATGCCGTCAGCATTGCCAATGCGGCCTATCAGCGCGGTGGCGGGCTTTCGGGCATTGGCACCGGACTTGCCGATCTTGATCGCAAGCTCGGTGGTCTGCACCCTTCCGACCTCTTGATCCTTGCCGGGCGCCCGTCGATGGGCAAGACCGCGCTGGCTACCAACATCGCTTTCAACGTCGCGCGCGCGCACCGCCGGGGCCGCTTGCCCGACGGGACGGAAGGGTCGGTTCAAGGCGGCGTCGTGGGGTTTTTCAGCCTCGAGATGAGCGCCGAGCAACTCGCCGCCCGGATCCTTTCCGAAGCCTCGGAAGTGCCGTCGGAGCAGATCCGCCGTGGCGAATTGAGCGAGCACGAATTTCGCCGCTTTGTCGAGGCGGCGAAGGCGCTGGAAACCTGCCCGCTCTATATCGACGATACGCCCGCGCTGCCGATCAGCGCGCTGGCGGCGCGCGCGCGGCGGCTCAAGCGTACGCATGGGCTGGATGTGCTGATTGTCGATTACCTGCAACTGGTGCGCCCCGCCACGGCGCGCGACAGCCGGGTAAACGAGGTTTCGGAAATCACCCAGGGGCTGAAGGCGATCGCCAAGGATCTGGATATTCCGGTGATCGCGCTCAGCCAGCTCAGCCGCCAGGTCGAGAACCGCGAGGACAAGCGCCCGCAACTGAGCGATCTGCGCGAATCCGGCTCGATCGAACAGGATGCCGATGTGGTGATGTTCGTGTTCCGCGAAGAATACTACAAGGAGCGCGAAAAGCCGGGCGAGCACGACCTTGAGGCCACCGCGAAATGGCAGCAGGCGATGGAGCAGGTGCATGGCCGCGCCGAGGTGATCATCGGCAAGCAGCGGCACGGGCCAATCGGTTCGGTGATGCTCGCCTTCGAAGGTCAGCTCACCCGGTTTTCGAACCTCGAGCAGCACCACAGCCCACGCGGCGACGAGAGCTTCTGAGGCGCGGCGCGCATGGCGCGCCTTTCCGCTTGACCTTGACGATCCGGCTGTCACAACGAACCACCATGTCCAGTGCCATTCTCCAGATCGATCTTGACGCGGTGCTTGCCAACTGGCGGGCGCTTGATGCGGCTTCCGGGCCGGCCTGCGAAACCGCGGCAGTGGTCAAGGCCGATGCCTACGGGCTTGGTGCCGGCCGCGTCGCGCCGGCGCTGGCGCGGGCGGGAGTGCGGCGGTTCTTCGTGGCGCTGGCAGAAGAAGGTGCAGCGCTGCGCCAGACGCTTGGCGAGGCAGTCGATATATTCGTGCTCTCCGGCCATATGGCGGGCGACACCGAAACGATCGGCGAGCTTGGCCTGACCCCGATGCTCAATTCGCTCGATCAGGTGACACGGCATTTCGAGGCACTGCCGGGCGCGCCTTTCGGGGTGCAGCTTGATACCGGCATGAACCGGCTTGGCATGGAGGCGGGCGAATGGGCCGCGGTCGCGCCGATCGTGCTTGGTGCCGCGCCACGGCTGTTTCTAAGCCACCTTGCCTGTGCTGACGAACCGGAGCACCCGGCCAATGCCGCGCAACTGACCGAATTTCACCGGCTGACGGATGGCACGGCGGTTCCGCGCTCGCTGGCGGCAACCGGTGGCGTCCTGCTCGGGCGCGACTATTGCTTCGATTTGACCCGGCCCGGTATTGGCCTTTACGGCGGCGCGCCCTTTGCCGCTGCACGCCCGGTGGTACGGCTTTCGCTGCCGGTGGTGCAGGTCCGCGAGGTTCTGGCGGGCGAAACCGTGGGCTATGGCTGCACCTGGCGTGCCGACGAGGACAGCCGCATTGCCACGGTCGCCGCGGGCTATGCCGACGGTCTCATGCGCACGCTTTCGGGCAAGGGCACGCTTTGGGCCGATGGCACCCCCTGCCCGCTTGTCGGACGGGTCTCGATGGACCTCATCACCGTCGATGTGACCCATCTGCGCGAGGTGCCCGAGGCTCTCGACATCCTTTGCGCCGAACAGGGCATCGAGGCGCTGGCCAGCGCGGCGGGCACCATCGGCTATGAGGTTCTCACCGCGCTCGGCCCCCGCTACGCGCGCCACTACATCGGGGGCGCTGGGTGAACCTGACCCGCCAGCTCGCGCGGCTCGGGCGCGGCGTGCTTGGCGCGGTTGCCGCCACCGGGCGGGTTGCGCTTTTTGCCGCAGATACCGTAAGCCACGCGCTGCGCCCACCGTTTTACGGGCGCGAGTTCCTGCTTGCGGTGTTGCAGATCGGCTGGCTCAGCCTGCCGGTGGTCGGGCTGACCGCGCTGTTCACCGGGGCGGCACTGGCGCTGCAGATCTATGCCGGCGGCGCGCGGTTCAATGCCGAAAGCGTGGTGCCCTCGATCGTCGCCATCGGCATGACCCGCGAGCTTGGGCCGGTGCTCGGCGGGCTGATGGTGGCGGCACGCGTCGCCTCCTCGATCGCCGCCGAACTGGGCACGATGAAAGTGACGGAGCAGATCGACGCGCTGGTGACGCTTTCAACCAACCCGCTGAAATACCTCGCGGTTCCCCGCGTCGCCGCGGCCACGCTGACGGTGCCGGTGCTGGTCGCGGTGGGCGACAGCATCGGCATCATGGGCGGCTGGCTGGTGGGGGTGAACCGGCTCGGTTTCAACTCGGCCACCTACCTGCGCAACACCGCCGAGTTTCTCGAGGCCTGGGATGTCGGCTCGGGCCTGATCAAGGGCGCGGTCTTCGGCTTCATCGTGGCGGTGATGGGCTGCTACCACGGCATGCATTCGGGCCGCGGCGCGATGGGCGTGGGTGCCGCGACCAAATCGGCGGTGGTCGGTGCCTCGGTGCTGATCCTCGCCGCCAACTACCTGCTGACGGAGGTATTCTTCTCGGCATGATCGAGCTTTTGGGCGTGCACAAGGCTTTCGGCACCAACCGGGTGCTGCGCGGGGTCGATCTGCGGGTTACGCGCGGCACCTCGATGGTGATCATCGGTGGCTCTGGCACCGGCAAATCGGTGCTGCTGAAATGCATTCTCGGGCTCGAGCGCCCCGAGGCGGGCCTGATCCGCGTCGCGGGGGAAGATGCAAGAAGAGCAGCGCGCGAGGCGTTTCTGGCCCGCTTCGGAATGCTGTTTCAGGGAGGCGCGCTTTTTGACAGCCTGCCGGTCTGGCAGAATGTTGCCTTTCGCCTGCTGCGCGGGGCGATGAAGCGGCCGCGCGACGCGGCGCGCGCCGTGGCGATCGAAAAACTCCGCCGTGTCGGGCTTGGGCCAGAGGTGGCAGAGCTTTACCCCGCCGAACTTTCCGGCGGCATGCAAAAGCGCGTCGGCCTTGCCCGTGCCATCGCCGCCGAGCCGGAAATCATCTTTTTCGACGAACCCACCACCGGGCTCGACCCGATCATGGCCGGGGTCATCAACGAGCTGATCCGCGAGATCGTGGTTGAAATGGGGGCAACGGCAATGACCATCACGCATGACATGCGCACCGTGCGTGCGGTCGCCGACACCGTTGCCATGCTCCATGAAGGCACCATACGCTGGGCCGGCTCTGTCGCGGAAATGGACGCAACGCCCGACCCTTACGTGCATCAGTTCATTCATGGTCTCGGGCAGGGCCCGATCGCGGCGGTGCGCTGATGCGGGGCTCGCGCTGGCTCAACCTTGCACTGCTGGTGCTGTTCCCGGTTTCATGGTTCGCACCGCTCCTGCGCGCGGGTCTGCTGCCGTTCTTCGACCTTGACGCCATTTCGGTAATCTCCGGGCTGCAGGCGCTCTGGCAAAAAGACGTGGCATTGGCTCTTCTGGTGACCTTCCTTGCGCTGTTCGCGCCCTATGTGAAAACACTGGGTCTGGCGCTGGTGCAATTCGATCTTGCCTCGCCGCGGCTGATGCCGGTGCTGCGCGGGCTCGGGCGGCTTGCCATGGCCGACATCTTCCTGATGGCGCTCTACATCGTGCTGGCGAAAGGGGTCGGTCTGGGCCGCGTCGAAACCGCCTGGGGGCTTTATTTCTTCACCGGCTGCATTCTGGCCAGTCTCGCGCTTTCGCATTTCGGCGCGAAAGACCGCTGACGCGGTCTGCCTCCGGCGGAGATATTTCGACTGAAGCAGGCCGGATTTAGCGGGCATTAACCAAAGGCCGGGCATGCTGCTGCTGCGGTACAGGCGGGGACGCCGATGACCGCCTGAAGCAGGACGCCCCGTTTCCCCGGTCAAGGCCGCCCGAGACGGGGCGTTTTTATGGATGCTTCAGCGGAAATATCCCCGGGGGTGCGGGGGGCGGGCCCCCCGCTCTTGTCGCGCCGGGGCGTTTCGGGCAGGAAGGGCGCATGGCCAAGTCCCCAGCCTCTTTCAGCTGTTCGCAATGCGGTGCGGTACACCCCAAATGGGCCGGGCGGTGCGATGCCTGCGGCGGCTGGAACACCCTGGTCGAAGACGCGCCGCTTGCCTCCGGGCCGGGGTCGCGCACGCTCGGCGGCGCGCGCGGGCGGCGGATAGCCCTGAGCTCGCTTGCAACCGAAGAGGCACCGCCGCCGCGGGCCGGCTCGGGGATGGAAGAGTTCGACCGGGTGCTGGGCGGCGGGTTGGTGCCCGCCTCGGCGATCCTTCTGGCCGGGGATCCGGGGATCGGAAAATCGACGTTGCTGCTGCAGGTGGCGGCGAGTTTCGCGCGGCGCGGGCTTGGCTGTCTTTACATCTCTGGCGAAGAGGCCCCGGCGCAGGTCCGCATGCGTGCATCGCGGCTGGGGCTGAGCGATGCGCCGTTGCGGCTTGGTGCCGAGACCAGCCTGCGCGACATCCTGACCACGCTTGATGCCGAGCGCCCCGATCTCGCGGTGATCGATTCGATCCAGACGCTTTGGGCCGACATGGTCGATGCCGCCCCCGGCTCGGTAAGCCAGGTGCGCTCTGCCTGCCACGAATTGGTGAGCTTTGCCAAGAAGCGCGGCACATCGGTCATTCTGGTCGGGCATGTGACCAAGGAAGGCCAGATTGCCGGGCCGCGGGTGGTCGAGCATATGGTCGATACCGTGCTTTATTTCGAGGGCGAGCGCGGGCACCAGTTCCGCATTCTGCGGGCGGTGAAGAACCGTTTCGGACCGGCCGACGAAATCGGCGTGTTCGAGATGACCGGTGCCGGGCTGGCCGAGGTGCCCAACCCCTCGGCGCTGTTCCTTTCAGAGCGCGGCCAGTCGGCACCGGGGTCGGCGGTATTCGCCGGGATCGAGGGATCGCGCCCGGTGCTGACCGAGATCCAGGCGCTGGTGGCCCCCTCGACTCTTGCGACCCCGCGGCGCACCGTAGTCGGGCTTGATCCGGGGCGGGTTTCGACGATTCTGGCGGTGCTTGAAAGCCGCTGCGCCATTCCCTTCACCGGGCTTGACGTGTTCCTCAACGTCGCCGGTGGCATGCGGGTGATCGAGCCTGCCGCTGATCTGGCACTTGCCGCGGCGCTTTTGAGCGCGCGCGAAGATGTGGCTTTGCCAGCGGATATGGTGATTTTCGGCGAAATCAGCCTGTCGGGGGCGCTGCGGCCGGTCGGGCAAGCGGAAAACAGGTTGAAAGAAGCGCAAAAACTTGGTTTTTCACAGGCTGTTGCGCCGGAGCGGACCAAGGCCGAACCGGGCGAAGGAATGCGCTTGCGCAAACTGCCCGATCTGGTGACTTTCGTGGGCGAGATGTTCGGGGCGGGCTAAGCCCCGCGTTGGAAGGGATAACATGGACGGCTTCACTTTCATCGACGCCATTGTGGCCGTCATCATCCTTCTGTCGGCGATCCTTGCCTATAGCCGCGGTCTGGTGCGCGAGGGCCTTGCCATTGCGGGCTGGATTGCGGCGGCGGTGCTTGCCTACATGTTCGCCCCGGCGGCGCGACCGCTGATTGCGCAGGTGCCGGTGATCGACAAGTTCCTTGGCGACAGCTGCGAGCTCGCGACAATTGGCGGCTTTGCCACGGTTTTCGCGCTGGCGCTGATCGTGTTCTCGATCATCACGCCGCTTTTCGCCTCGGTGGTGCAGCGCTCGGCGCTTGGCGGCATCGATCAGGGCCTTGGCTTCCTGTTCGGGGTGGCGCGCGGCGTGGTGCTGGTGGCGGTGGCTTTCGTGGTTTTTGACCGGGTGGTGGTGGACCGTACCTTCCCGGTGGTGGATGATTCGCGCTCGGCACAGATATTCGCCTCGGTGCAGGCGAGCCTTGATTCCGAGATGCCGACAGACGCCCCCGGCTGGGTGGTGCAGCGTTTCGAGGCGCTGGTTGCGGCCTGCCCGGCACCGGTCAACTGAGATCGCGCCCGAGGTATCGCCGCGCGGCCCGGATTGTAGCGACGCGAGGGCGTGACAGCCCCGCCGTTTGGCTCTAAACGAACCGCACAGCCAAAACGGATTCGGACCCTTCATGCAGCGCCAGCCCCGCCACCCATTCGACGCCGACAGATTGCACGAGGAATGCGGGGTATTCGGGGTGATCGGGGTGGCGGAGGCGGCTAACTTCGTCGCCCTCGGGATGCACGCCTTGCAGCATCGCGGCCAGGAGGCGGGGGGCATCGTTTCTTACGACCCGGTAAGCGGCTTCAACTCTGCCCGCCGGTTCGGCTATGTGCGCGACAGTTTCACCAAGGCGAGCCTGATGGAAACGCTGCCGGGCGATCTGGCGATCGGCCATGTGCGCTATTCCACCGCCGGGTCGAAAGGCAGCACGGCGATCCGCGACGTGCAGCCGTTTTTTGGTGAATTCTCGATGGGCGGCTGCGCCATTGCGCATAACGGCAACCTGACCAACGCCACCGCCCTGCGCCGCGAGCTGATCGAACGCGGTTCCATCTTCCAGTCCTCGTCCGACAGCGAATGCATCATCCATCTGATGGCGCGCTCGATCCAGCGCACGCTATCGGAGCGCATCAAGGATGCCTTGCGCCGCGTCGAGGGTGCATTTTCCATTGTCGCGATGACCCGCACCAAGCTTATCGGCGTGCGTGATGCGCTTGGGGTGCGCCCGCTGGTGCTCGGGCGCTTGGGCGAAGATGGCTATGTGCTTTCATCGGAAACCTGCGGGCTGGACATCATCGGCGCGGAGTTCCTGCGCGAGATCGAACCGGGCGAGATGGTGGTGATCTCGAAAGGCAAGATCGAAAGCACGCGGCCCTTCGGGGTGCCGCAAAGCCGTTTCTGCATTTTCGAGCACGTCTATTTCAGCCGCCCCGATTCAATCATCGGCGGCCGTTCGGTCTATGAAACCCGCCGCCAGATCGGGGTGGAACTGGCGCGCGAGGCACCGGTTGATGCCGATCTGGTCTGCCCGGTGCCCGACAGTGGCACCCCCGCGGCGATCGGCTTCGCGCATGAATCCGGCATTCCCTACGGCATGGGGATCATCCGCAATCAATACATGGGGCGCACCTTCATCGAGCCGACCGAGAGCATCCGCAACATGGGGGTGCGGCTCAAGCTCAATGTCAACCGCGCGCTGGTCAAGGGCAAGCGGGTGGTTCTGGTTGATGATTCGGTGGTGCGCGGCACCACCAGCCGCAAGATCAAGGACATGATCCTGGATGCGGGTGCCGCCGAGGTGCATTTTCGCATCGCCTCGCCGCCCACCCGCTGGCCCTGCTTTTACGGTGTCGATACGCCCGAGCGCAGCAAGCTGCTGGCCGCCAACATGACCGAAGAGCAGATGCGGGTCTGGATCGGCGTTGACAGCCTGCGCTTTGTCTCGCTCGACGGGCTATATCGCGCGGTGGGTGAAACCGGCGGCCGCGATGTCGCGCGGCCACAATATTGCGATGCCTGTTTTACCGGCGAATACCCGGTGCTGCCCGCCGATCAGATCGAGGCCGGTTTCAAGATGGCAGAGGCCAAGTGAACGACGCGGCCGATACACCGGAGCGCTATCTTGCGCGCCTGCCCGCGCCAGAGCGCGCGGGCTTCAAGACCTCGAAAAGCGGGGTTCTGTTCACCCCGGAGCAGCCGCTGCCAGATGCGCTCGTGCACCAGATCCTCGCGCTGCGGCTGGCCGAGATCGGCTAAGGGTCAGGCGGTCATCTCGTCAATCCGGTCGGCCAGCGCTTCGGTCTGCGCGGCGATCTCGGCAAAGGTATCGGTGACAATTTCCGGGATGACCGGCACTTCCACCCGCAGCGGGCTGGCCAAGGCTTCCGCCAGCGCCGCCTCGGCAGCCTCGGCGCGCTCCTGCGCCTCGCGCAGCTGGTCGTCATAACCCGCGGTCTTGTCGGCGAGCATCAGCCCGGCCATCAGCAGCATCCGCGCCTCCGGCAGGCGGCCCATCTGGGCCTGCAGAACTTCGGCCTCGGCCCCAAGAAGCGCCGCCGCCGAATGCAGGAAATGTTCTTCGCCGTCCTGGCAGGCAACCTCGAAACTGCGGCCGCCGATTTCGATGCGAACCTCAGGCATGCCCGGCCTCCATCTGCTCTGTGGCTTCCACCAGCGGCGCGAGGCCGGCGAGAATATCGTCAAGCTCCGCCACTTCCGCAGCACGTTCGGCGCGCAGCGCGGCCAGTTCCGCCTGCATCGCCCGATTGACAAGCTGCGGGTCGGCAAGCCCCGCCTCGGCGGCGTCGGCAAGGGCGCGGTTTGCGGCGGAAAGGTCGGCGTTGGCGCGCTTCATCCACACCAGATCGCGCAGGTTCTGCTCGATTTCGGTCTTTGCCGCCGCAAGCTTGCGCTCAAGCGCGCCAAGCGTGGTTTCCTGCTTTTCACGGATTGCGCGCACCCGCTCTGAAAGCTGCGCGTTGGCGGCGCGCTCGGTCTCCAGCGCCTCACGCAGCGCGTCATCTGCCTCGGAGGCGGCGGCTGGGGCCGCCCGCTGCCCCAGCCGCTCCAACCCGGCACCGATGCGGGCAAGGGCTGCGCTGATGCGGCGTTCGTGGTCGGTCATGTCGCTCATCTGCCGCCTCCGGTGGTGCGGTTGCCGGGTGCTGGCCGCCTTTTGCCGAATCGGCCCAAGGTGGCTCTGCACGGCAATCTTAACCCAAACTGCGCCCCGGTGACCCCCCCTTTTCGATCAAGGGCTTGGGCGGCGTGCTTGATCTTGCGCCGAGGCCTGTTATCAGGGAGCCACGCTTGCCACCCCCAGCCGAAAGGTCACCGTCTTGGATATCGCCTCGCTTCGCGCCAGCCACGCGCATCACTGGTCGCTTGCCACTGCCATCAGGGCACTTGCGATGGATGCCGTGCAGGCCGCCAATTCGGGACACCCCGGCATGCCGATGGGCATGGCCGATGTGGCGACCGTGCTGTTTCAGCGGCACCTGAAGTTTGATGCCGCGGCCCCGCACTGGGCCGACCGCGACCGCTTCATTCTTTCCGCCGGGCACGGGTCGGCGCTCCTCTATGCGCTGCTGCACCTGACCGGGTACCGGCAGATGACGCTGGAGCAGGTGAAGAATTTCCGACAGTTGGGCGCGATCACCGCAGGCCACCCGGAATATGGCCATGCCGAGGGGGTGGAAACCACCACCGGGCCGCTTGGGCAAGGCCTTGCCACCGCTGTCGGTTTTGCCATGGCAGAGCAGTCGATGCAGGCGCGGTTCGGGGCCAAGCTGGTTGACCACCGCACCTGGGTCATCTCGGGCGACGGCTGCCTGATGGAGGGTATCAGCCAGGAGGCGATCGGCCTTGCCGGAATGCAGCGGCTGAGCAAGCTGATCCTGCTTTGGGACAATAACGACATCACCATTGACGGGCGGGTTTCGCTTTCGGACCGGACCGACCAGCGCGCGCGCTTTGCCGCCTCGGGCTGGACGGTGCTGCACTGCGACGGCCACGACCCCGATGACATCGACCGCGCGCTGAGCGCGGCCAAGCAGGCCAATGGCCCGGTCCTCGTCGATTGCAAGACGATCATCGGCTTTGGCTCGCCGAAAAAGGCCGACAGTTCCGGCGCGCACGGCTCCCCCCTTGGTGCCGAGGAAATTGCCGCGACCAAGGCGATTTACGGCTGGCCGCATGGTCCCTTTGTCATTCCCGCCGCGATCAAGGCCGAATGGGAGGCGATCGGGGCGCGTGGCGCGGCAGACCGCGCCGCCTGGGAAGCGCGCCTTGCCGCCGCCGCACCCGGCAAACGCGCCGAATTCGTCCGCCAGATGTCTGGCGAACCGCCAAGGAAACTCGCCGCCGCGATCCGCGCCTTCAAGAAAGACGCCAGCGCCAAGGCACCGAAGGTTGCCACCCGCAAGGCGAGCGAAATGGTGCTGGCGGTGGTGAACCCGGTGATGCCCGAAACCATCGGCGGCTCCGCCGATCTGACCGGATCGAACCTCACCCGAACCGCCGATCTGGGCGTATTCACCGCCGAAAACCGCAAGGGCCGCTATGTCTATTTCGGCATCCGCGAACACGGCATGGCGGCGGCGCTGAACGGCATGTGGCTGCACGGCGGCGTGCGCCCCTACGGTGGCACCTTTCTGTGCTTTGTCGATTACGCCCGCGGTGCCATGCGGCTTTCGGCACTGATGGGGCTGCCGGTCACCTATGTGATGACGCATGACAGCATCGGCCTTGGCGAAGACGGCCCCACGCATCAGCCGGTCGAGCACCTGGCCATTTGCCGCGCCACGCCCAATACCCACACATTCCGCCCCGCCGATGTGGTGGAAACCGCCGAAGCCTGGGAACTGGCGCTGACCAGCACCAGAACCCCCTCGGTGCTGGCGCTTTCGCGGCAGAACCTGCCGACCTTGCGCACCAGCCACAGCGCGCAGAACCTGACCGCGCGCGGTGCCTATGTGCTGGCGGAAGCGGCGGGCAAGCGGCAGGCGATCATCATGGCGACCGGCTCCGAGGTCGAGATTGCGCTCAGGGCGCGCGACATTCTGCAAGCGAAGGCCATCGGCACCCGTGTGGTTTCGATGCCCTGCATGGAGCTCTTTGCGGCGCAAGATGCGGGCTACCGCCGCAAGGTGCTGCCTGCGGGCGCGGTGCGGGTGGCGGTCGAGGCGGCGGCGCGCCAGCCCTGGGACCGCTGGCTTCTGGGCGAGCGCGGCCGCGATGGCAAGGCCGGTTTCGTCGGCATGGAGGGCTTTGGGGCTTCGGCACCGGCCGAGCGGCTTTATGCCGAGTTCGGCATTACCGCCGAGGCGGTCGCGGCAAAGGTGCAGGCGCTTTTGTGAGCAAAACGCAGCCCGGGGCCGGATCGGGCAAGCCGCGCGCCGCCCTGCCCCTTGCCGGGATGGGGCCGCAGACCAAAGGCATCGCGCTCTTGTTGCTGGCGGTCTTGCTGTTCACGCTGATGGATGCGGCGGCAAAGACGCTTGGCACGCGCTACCACACCGGGCTGGTGGTTTGGGCGCGGTTCGCGGTCAATGCGGCGCTTCTGGCGCTGGTGTTCCGGGCGCGGTTGCCGGTGCTGGCGAAAAGCCGCCAGCCGGGGTTGCAGCTTTTGCGCGGGCTGACGCAGGTCGCAACCGTGACGCTGTTCTTTCTCTCGATCCGCTATATCGGTCTGGCCGAGGCGGCGGCGCTGACCGATATCAACCCGGTGCTCATCACCCTCGGGGCGGCGCTGTTTCTGGGCGAAAGGTTCGGGGTGCGGCGGCTGGCAGGCATCGCGGTGGCGTTTTGCGGGGCGATGATCATTTTGCGCCCCGGTGCCGGTGTGATGCACCCGGCGGCGCTTCTGGCGCTTGCCGCAGCCTTCACCTATGCGGCGGGGGCGCTGCTCACCCGCGTCGTGCGCGCCGACAGTGTTGCCACCTCGATGCTCTGGTCGGCCTTCATCGGCACTGCGCTCAGCTCACTCGCCCTGCCCTTTGTCTGGCAGCCGGTGGCGGCAGGTGATTTATGGCTTTTCGCGGCAATGGGGCTTCTTGGCACCGTGGCGCAGGGCTTGCTGATCCGCGCTTTCACCACCGCCGAGGCGAGCGCGCTTGCGCCATTTGGCTATGTGGGGCTGGTGTTTTCAGGCATCTGGGGCTTTGCCTTTTTCGGCCAGTTGCCCGATCGCTGGTCGGTGCTTGGCGCAGTTGTGATCGTTGCGGCGGGGCTTTATGTCTGGCACCGTGAGGCGCAGCAGGCGCGTGGCAGGGCGGGATCGGGGCGATAATGGCGGGCGGAAGGCGGGGCAGGACAGTTGCGAACTGGCTGATCAACCTGATCGCGCGCGGCTTTGTCGGCAGCATGCTGGCCCTGCCCTACCGCTGGCGGGTGCCGCTGGCGGGCTGGCTGATGGCGCGGGTTGTCGGGCCGCTGGCGGGCTACAGCCGCCGGGCGAGGGCAAGCCTTGCATTGGCGCTGCCCGAATTGCCTGAGCCGGAGCGGCGGCGGCTGGCGCGCGCCTCGCTCGACAATGCGGGCCGGGCGGTGATCGAATCCTACTCCGGGGCCGAGTTTCTCGCGCATCTGGGCGGGCAAGTACCAAGCGGGCCGGGGATGCAGGCGCTGCGCGACGCGCTGGCGGCAGGGCGACCGACGCTGCTGGTTTCAGGCCATATCGGCAATTACGATGCCTTTCGCGGGGCGCTGGCCAATTCGGGCCTGCGCATTGGCGCGCTTTATCGGCCTGCCAACAACCCCTGGGTCAACGTGCATTATGTGCGCGCCATGTCGGGCATTGCCACGCCGCTTTTTGCGCGCGGGCGCGAGGGCCTTGGCGCGATGATCCGGTTTTTGCGCGGCGGCGGGGTGCTGGGCGTGCTTTTCGATCAGCACCCGCCAAGCGGCGTGGTGCTGCGCTTCTTTGGCCGCCCGACCCTCACCACCCTGTCGGTGGCCGAACTGGCGCTGAAGTACAATGCGCTGGTAGTGCCGATCTACGCGCTGCGCCGCGCCGACGGGCTACACTTTGACCTTGTGACCGAGGCCCCGATTACGCATGCCTCACCCGAGGCGATGATGCAGGCCTTGAGCGACAGCCTCGAGGCGCGGGTGCGGGCAAACCCGGGGCAATGGCTCTGGGCGCACAAGCGCTGGCGGCTGGACGCGGCCGAAACTTCGGCTGGAACCGAGGCCGCCGCCGAAGCGCCACCGCGGCGCTTGTGATCTGCGGCGGGGCGGCCTAAGTCTGCCCCGATGCCCGCCCGGAGGAACCTTGCGCGACAAGTTGACCAACCTTTTCTTCCGCATTCTGGTGGCTGTCGCGATGGCGCTGCCCTACCCTGCGCGGGTGCGGTTTTTCGGCTGGGTGGTGGCGCATTTCGTCGGGCCGCTTGCGGGCTACGGCGCCCGGGTGCGCGCCAATCTGGCACTGGTGCACCCGGAGATGCCCGAGGCCGAGGTGCGCCGCCTGACGCGGGCCGTCTGCGACAATATCGGACGCACCCTGATCGAGACCTATTCGGGGGCAGAGTTCAAGGCGCGTGCGGCAAAATCGCCCACCAGCGGTGCCGGTTTCGCGGCGCTTGAGGCGGCGCAGCGCGCGGGCCGCCCGGTGGTGTTTGTCTCGGGCCACTTTGGCAATTACGACGTGCTGCGATCCTGGCTTGGCGCGCGCGGCCAGCCGGTTGGCGCGCTTTACCGGCCGTTTCCCAATGCCCATTTCGACACGCATTACCGCGCCGCGATCACCGCGATCAGCGGGCCGATCTTTCCACGCGGGCGCCGGGGGCTGGCGGAGATGTTGCAGCATGTGCGCGCGGGCGGCATGGTCGGCATGCTGATCGACCAGCACAAATGGGGGGCTGCGGCGCTGAAATTCATGGGGCATACGGCGTATACTGCAACCTCGGCGGCCGAGATGGCGCTGAAATACGACGCGCTGCTCTTGCCATTCTACGGCGTGCGCCAGCCCGACGGGCTGAGTTTCGAGCTGGTCATCGAGGCCCCGATTCCGCGCGGCACGCCCGAAGCCATGACCCAGGCGGTCAACGACAGTCTTGAGGCGCAGGTGCGCGCGCATATCGGGCAATGGTTCTGGATCACCCGGCGCTGGCCCGCGAAAGGCGATTGAGGGGCGGCACTCAGTCGAGGCGGGCAGCGGCGAGAATCGGGCCCGGAAGGGTGGAATACTTGCCGCTCTTGCGCAGCGATTGCACGATCACCGCAGCCCGGTCCGGCCCGGAAACGAGCGCTTCGAGCTGGAGCGGCGCGTGCCCGTCCCATTCGGCCACCGTTACCCAGTCAGTTACCACATTGGCATAAGTCGCCTGCCGCCCGGCGTTTTCCCCGCGCGCAATGGAGACAACGATTTCCGGGCGATAGCGCACAATCTGCACTACCGTGCCTTCGCTCAGCGGGGGTTCGGCCAGCGCCTCGATCAGCCAACCGCCGGGGCCATGGCTGACCCACAGATGCACCTGCGCGGGTGCGGCCGAATGCGCCGCGAGGCTCGCCAGAACCTCGCCGCGGTCGGCACCGTTCATCGCTGACATTCCTGCCACGATCAGTTGCGGCGTATAGATGGCGCGCGCCCCTGCGGCGTAGGCATAGGCCTTTTGCCGCATGGTAAAGGCAGGCTGGGCAAGATCATCGACCCATCCGAGATAATCCCAGTAATCGACATGCAGCGACAGCGCCAGAACCCGCGGATCGGCAGCAATTTCGCGCAAGAGCGCATCGGCGGGCGGGCAGGAAGAACACCCCTGCGAAGTGAAAAGTTCGACCACCACTTGGCGGGGCGCGTCTGCTTGCGCCTGCGCGAGGGCCTGCCCTGCCAGCGCAAGCCAGACGGCGACGCCCGCCCCGATCACTGCCTGTTTCATGCTCATTCCGCTCCCGGCTTCGGGTCTTTCCTAAGCCTCAGGACGGGGCTTTGCCAATCAAGGTTTTGCGACCGGGGCGGAGGCGTGGCCTGGGCTTCCATTTTGGTGCACAATGGTATACAAAAGACGCACGGCCCCTTGATTGCACGGGCCGGATGCTGCAAAAGCCTGCCAACACCCCCACCCTCGCGCCTCGGGAGGCCGCTTCATGACCATCGTCGCCGGAAAAGACACCGCCAAGACCCGCCGGACCTTGCAAGTCGGCGGCAAGACCTTCGCCTATTACTCGATCCCGGCGGCCGAAGCTGCGGGCCTTGGCGCGTTCTCGCGCCTGCCCGCCAGCCTCAAGGTGGTGCTGGAAAACATGCTGCGCTTCGAGGATGGCGGCTTCACGGTTTCGGTCGATGACATCAAGGCATTTGCCGAATGGGGTGCCAAGGGCGGCAAGAACCCGCGCGAAATCGCCTACCGCCCGGCACGGGTGCTGATGCAGGATTTCACCGGTGTTCCGGCGGTGGTTGACCTTGCAGCGATGCGCGACGGTATCAAGGCGCTTGGCGGCGACGCCAAAAAGATCAACCCGCTGGTGCCCTGCGATCTGGTGATCGACCATTCGGTGATGATCGACGAATTCGGCAATCCGCGCGCCTTCCAGATGAACGTTGACCGCGAATACGAGCGTAACATGGAGCGCTATGTGTTCCTGAAATGGGGCCAGAAGGCGTTTGACAATTTCCGCGTGGTGCCGCCGGGCACCGGCATCTGCCATCAGGTGAACCTCGAATATCTGGCACAGACGGTCTGGACCGACACGGACCAGTCGGGCGCTGAAGTCGCCTACCCCGATACGCTGGTGGGCACCGACAGCCACACCACCATGGTCAACGGTCTGGCGGTACTTGGCTGGGGCGTGGGCGGCATCGAGGCCGAGGCGGCGATGCTTGGCCAGCCGGTTTCGATGTTGATCCCCGAGGTCGTGGGCTTCAAGCTGACCGGCGCAATGGTCGAAGGCACCACCGCCACCGACCTCGTGCTCAAGGTCGTGCAGATGCTGCGCAAACATGGTGTTGTCGGCAAGTTTGTCGAATTCTATGGCGAGGGGCTCGACCATCTGCCGCTGGCCGACCGTGCCACGATCGCCAACATGGCCCCCGAATATGGTGCCACCTGCGGCTTTTTCCCGGTGGACGGCGAAACCCTGCGCTACCTGCGCCAGACCGGCCGCGACGAGGCGCGCATTGCGCTGGTCGAGGCCTATGCCAAGGAAAACGGCATGTGGCGCGGTGCCGATTATTCGCCGATCTACACCTCGACGCTGGAACTCGACATGGGCGAGATCGTGCCCGCGATCTCGGGCCCCAAGCGCCCGCAAGACTACACACCGCTGACCGAAGCCGCGCAGGGCTTTTACAAGGTGGTGCGCGAATATCGTGGCGTTGACGGCAGCGAAGCCGCCAAGGACATGGCATCGGAAGGCCCGAACCACACCACCACGTTCGACGCGCGCAAATCGGCGTCGGTTGCGGGCGAAAGCTACAAGCTGCGCGATGGTTCGGTGGTGATCGCTTCAATCACTTCCTGCACCAACACCTCGAACCCCTATGTGCTGATCGGCGCGGGGCTGGTGGCGCGCAAGGCGCGCGCGCTGGGGCTGACCCGCAAGCCCTGGGTGAAAACCTCGCTGGCACCCGGAAGTCAGGTGGTCAGCGAATACCTCAATGCCGCTGGCCTGCAAGAAGACCTCGACGCGATCGGGTTCAACCTTGTCGGCTACGGCTGCACCACCTGCATCGGCAACTCTGGCCCGCTGCAACCCGAGATTTCGGCAGCAATTGCCGAGGGCGATCTGGTGGCCGCCGCCGTGCTTTCCGGCAACCGCAACTTTGAAGGCCGCATCAGCCCGGATGTGCGCGCCAACTACCTCGCCAGCCCGCCGCTGGTGGTGGCCTATGCGCTGGCGGGCGACATGAACATCGACCTGACCAGCGAGCCCTTGGGCACCTCGAAAGACGGCAAGCCGGTTTATCTGCGCGACATCTGGCCGACCAACAAGGAAATCGCCGACCTGGTCGAGCAGACCGTGACGCGTGCGGCGTTCCTCAAGAAATACGCCGATGTGTTCAAGGGCGATGCCAAGTGGCAAGGCGTCGAGGTGACCGATTCGGAAACCTACGATTGGCCGGCCGCCTCGACCTACATTCAGAACCCGCCCTACTTCCGCGGCATGGCGAAGAACGCAGGCACCATTTCCAACATTCGCGGCGCGCGGGTGCTGGCGATTCTCGGCGACATGATCACCACCGACCACATCAGCCCGGCCGGATCGTTCAAGGCCTCCACCCCGGCGGGCAAGTACCTGACCGAGCGGCAGGTGGCGGTGGCCGACTTCAACAGCTACGGCTCACGTCGCGGCAACCACGAGGTGATGATGCGCGGCACTTTCGCCAATATCCGCATCAAGAACGAGATGCTGAGCGGCGTCGAGGGCGGCTACACGCTGGGGCCGGATGGGCAACAGGCCTCGATCTATGACGCCGCGATGGCCTACAGGGAGGCAGGCAGGCCGCTCGTCATCTTTGGTGGCATCGAATACGGCGCGGGCTCCAGCCGCGACTGGGCAGCCAAGGGCACCAACCTCCTCGGCGTCAAGGCGGTCATTGCGGAAAGCTTCGAGCGCATCCACCGTTCCAACCTGATCGGCATGGGCGTTGTGCCATTCGAATTCACTGGCGGCGAAAACCGCAAGAGCCTTGGCCTCAAGGGCGACGAAGAGGTGACGATCGAAGGGCTGGAAGGCAAGATCGCGCCGCTGTCGCTGGTGCCCTGCACCATCCGCTACGGCGACGGGCGGGTAAAGACCATCCAGATCAAGAGCCGGATCGATACCGAGGTTGAAATCGAATACCTCGAGAATGGCGGCGTGCTGCACTATGTGCTGCGCAACCTCGCCAAGGCGTGAGGCCCTGGCCAGAATGACCAAGGCCCCGGAGCGATCCGGGGCCTTTGGTTTTCGCGGCGGCCGGATGCGCGCGCCTCAGTTTGCCGCAAAATGCCGCCGGATGCGCGCTTCAACCACGTTCGGGGTCAGCGCCCCGGCAAAGCGGTAAAGCACCTGCCCCTGCCCGTCGATCACGAAGGTTTCCGGCACCCCGTAAACGCCCCAGTTCACCGCCGTGTCGCGGCCGGTCAGATCGGCCCCGATCGCGGTGTAGGGGTTGCCCAGTTCGGACAGAAACTTCAGTGCCGCTGCCGGATCGTCTTTGTAGTTGACGCCGTAAACCGGTATCCCCTCGGCGGTAAGCTGGGTAATGATCGGATGCTCGATCCGGCAGGGCGCGCACCAGCTTGCCCAGAAGTTCACCAGCTTCACCGTGCCGTCGGTCAGCACATCGCTGCTGAGCGGTGGCAGGTCGGCCAGCGCCGTCACCACCAGCGCGGGGGCCTGCTGGCCGATCAGCGCCGAGGGAAGCTCGCGCGGGTTGTCGCGCCCCATGCCCCAGACAAACATTCCCGCCAGAGCCGCGAACAGCAGCGGCGGTGCCAGCATCAGCGGCGAGATTCTAGCCATTGCGGGCACCCATGCGTTTTTCCTGCGCGTCCAGTGCGCGCTTGATCCGCGCCGAACGCCACAGCGACTGCACCACCAGAGCCAAAAGCAACACCACGGTCACGCCATAGGCGCTCATCACGGTTACGGCGTATTTCCCAAGTTCAGGCATCATGCCAGCCTCTCCCGCGCTTCCAGCGCCTGCAAACGGCGCGAGCGCACTTCGGTGCGGGTGCGGATCAGCACCAGCACGATGAACAAGAGCACAAACCCCGCCATGCACAACAAGAGCGGATACCAGTAGACATCGGATACATTCTCCTCAGCATCCACCGACAGGCTTGCAGCCTGATGCAGGCCCTGGTTCCAGAAATTCACCGCATAGCGGCTGAGGAGCGCAAACACCGAGCCGACGAGGCAAAGCACGCCGGTCAGATCGGCGGCGGTATCGGGGTTGTCGATTGCCGCCCAGAGCGCGAGATAGCCGAGGTAGAAGAGGCCGAGGATCAGGAACGATGTCAGCCGCGGGTCCCATTCCCACCAGGTTCCCCACATCGGCTGCCCCCATATCGCCCCGGTAAAAAGCGCAATCAGCGTCATCACCAGCCCGATCGGCGCGGCGGCCTTGGCGGCAAGTGCCGAAACATGGTGGCGGCGGATCAGCCAGATCAGCGAAGTGACCAGCATCATCGCCCAGACATTGATCGCCATCATCGCCGAGGGCACATGAATGTAGATGATCTTCACCGTGGTGCCGAAATTCGCGGCCTCGGGCGTGAAGAAGAAGCCCCAGATCAGGCCTGTCAGCAGCGTCACCACGGCAAGCCCGGTGAACCAGGGCAAGGCCCAGGCCGAGGTTTGCATGAACTTCTTCGGATTGGCATATTCCCAGATCGACATGGGGCGTGGCTACCTTTCTTGTTCTTCGCGCTCAATTCACTATCACGTCACCGCCGCCGACCTCTAGCGCAGATTGATCCGGATCGCGGCGGCGGCGGCAAAGGGAACCAGCGCCACGGTTGCGGCGGTGATACCGGCCAGCATCATCAGCGGCGTCGCGGTGGAACTGCCCTCGGCACCGCGCCCGATCAGCTCGGCCCCAAAGATCAACGTCGGCACATAAAGCGGCAACACCAGCAACGAAAGCAGCAAGCCGCCGCGTTTCAGCCCCACCGTCAGCGCCGCGCCAAAAGCCCCGAGCACCGAAAGCGCCGGCGTGCCAAGCGCCAGCGACACCACCAGCCAGAAATAGGCGGGCCCCGGCAGGTGCAGCAGCACCCCGAATACCGGCGCGGCCAGCACCAGCGGCAGGCCGGTGGTCAGCCAATGCGCCAGCGCCTTCATCGTCACCACCGCCTCCATCGGAATCGGCGCGGTCGCGATCAGATCAAGCGAGCCATCTTCGAAATCAAGCGCAAAAATGCGGTCGAGCGACAGCAGGCAGGCAAGCAGCGCGCCGACCCAGAGAATGCCCGGTGCTATTCGCGCCAGCGTGCCGCCCTCGGGGCCGACCCCGAAAGGCACCAGCACCGTCACGATCAGAAAGAACGCCAGCGACAGGCCAAAACCGCCGCCCGCCCGCACCGCCAGCCGCAAGTCCCTGACCAGAAGCGCGATCATGCGGTCCCCTTCCGGCGCGCGTGGCAGCCTGCGCCTCCGGCGGGGATATTTGGACTAAAGCAGGCGCGTCTGCTTCGGTGGAAATATCCCCCGCGGAGCGCTGCCCGGCCTGCAATGGCGCACCGCCCGGTCATGCGAAAGCCTCGTCAAAGCCGCCGCCCGCGCCGCCAGCAGCCGGAGCGCGGGCTTTCAGCGGGGTCAGGTCAAGCACTGCCGCCTCGTCAAGCCCGATGTCGATGTGGGTGGCGATGAGCGCGGCACCGCCCGTGGCCAGATGGGCGCGGAGTGCCGCCGCAAAAAGCGCCACCGAGGCCGCGTCGAGCGACACCGTGGGTTCGTCGAGCACCCAGACGGGGCGACCGGTGACCAGAAGCCGGGCGAGGCCGAGGCGGCGTTTCTGGCCCGCCGAAAGGCTCATGGCGGCGCGCGCCGCGAGGGCGTCAAGGTTCATCGCCGCAAGTGCCGGGTCCACACGCTTGGGCTGGCCATAGATTGCGGCCCAGAACCGGAGGTTTTCGGTGACACTCAGCGTCGCCTTCAGCCCATCGGCATGCGAGGCATAGGCGATGCTGTCGGGCATAGCCTCGATGTGCCCCGCGAGCGGCGGTTGCAGGCCGGCGATGGTGCGCAGCAGCGTCGTCTTGCCGCAGCCATTCGGGCCGCGCAGCACCAGTGCGCGCCCCGCCGAAAGCGCGAAATGCACGCCTTCGAGAATCGCCACACCGCCGCGCGCCACCGCCAGATCAACCACGGAAATCAGCGGGGCCATGGTCATGCGCCCGCCTCGGGCAACGGCAGAAGCGCCGCGGCGATGCGGCGGCCCTCGACCAGCATGTGGTTGTAGCTGCGCGCCGCGGCTCCGGTGCCCATCGCGTCGAACATCAGGCCCGCCGCCGCCAGAGCATGCTTGAGCGGGGCGGGCAGCGGGGCCACGCCAGCGCCGGTGCCGATGAAGACCAGATCGACCGAACCGGCGAGCGCTGCGATTGCTTCCGCGTCGCCAAGCCCGCCCCAGCCTGAAACGCCACCGGCATGAATCAGGATCGGACCGTGCAACACCTTGCCCTCGACGCGAAAGAACCCCGGTCCGATACTGTCGATCGGCAGGCCCGCGCCGAAGTCGGCCTCAGGGAACTGCATCGAAGCCCTCCGCCCCGGGGCTCGGGGCGGGTTTCTTGGGTTCGCGGTTGACGCCGAGGTAGAGCACGATGTTCTTGGCGACAAAGACCGAGGAATAGGTGCCGACCACCACCCCCCAGGTCATTGCAAAGACAAAGCCGCGGATCACGTCGCCGCCAAGCACCAGAAGCGTGATCAGCGCGATCAGCGTGGTGCCGGAAGTCATGACCGTGCGGCTCAGCGTTTCGTTGACCGAAATGTTCATCACGTCACGCAGCGGCATGACCTTGTATTTGATCAGGTTTTCGCGCAACCGGTCAAACACGACCACGGTGTCGTTGATCGAATAGCCAAGAATTGTCAGCAGCGCCGCGATGATCGACAGGTCGAACTTGAGCTGAAACAGCGCAAAAATGCCAACAGTCACCGTCACGTCATGCACCAGTGCGGCAACCGCCCCCACCGCATACTGCCATTCGAACCGCAGCCAGATGTAAAACAGGATCGCCGCCGTGGCCCCGAACACCGCCAGAAGCGCCGTCTTGATAAGTTCGCCCGAAACCTTTGGCCCGACCGATTCGACCGAGGCAAATGTCACCGCCGGATCGACCGCACGAAGCGCCGCCTCGACCCCTGTCACAAGCTCGGGCGTGGCGCTTTCGGCACCTTGCTGGGCCTGGATGCGGATCATCGCCACATGTTTGTTGGCGGCGAAAGTGGGGTCGAAAACTTCGGTGATCGAGACATCGCCAAGGTTCAGCGGTGCCACCGCTGACCGGTAGGCTCCGACGTCGATGGCGGTCGTCGTTTCGGTGCGGATCGTGGTTCCACCGCGGAAGTCGATGCCGAAATTAAGCCCCATGATGGCGATCAGCAGCGCCGACACCAGCACCAGCATCGCCGAAAACCCGAACGTGCCCGCCTGCCAGCGGAAAAAGTCGAATTTGGTGTGTTCGGGGACGAGTTTGAGACGGAATGCCATATGTGCCCCTCAGACGGTGATGGTTTTCGGACGGCGGCGTTCGAACCAGAACACCAGCATCAGCCGGGTAACGTAAATCGCGGTGAAAACCGAGGTGATGATGCCGACCGTCAGCGTTACCGCAAAGCCGCGCACCGGGCCTGACCCGGCCAGAAACAGGATGGTTGCGGTGATGAAGGTAGTGATGTTGGCATCGACAATTGCCGACATCGCCTTTTGATAGCCAAGCTCGATGGCGCGGGCGGGACCGCGCGCAGTGCGCAATTCCTCTCGGATCCGCTCGAATACCAGCACGTTGGCATCCACCGCCATGCCGATGGTCAGCACGATTCCGGCAATGCCGGGAAGCGTCAGCGTGCCGCCAATGGCCGAAAGCACACCGAAAATCAGCGCCATGTTGATGCCAAGCGCCACCGTCGCGAAGACCCCGAAGAGGCCGTAGGAGGCGATCATGAAGAACACCACTGCCGCCATGCCGACCAGCGCGGCGATCGAGCCCGCATCGATGCTGTCCTGCCCAAGCTCGGGGCCGATGGTGCGTTCCTCAAGGAAGGTCATCTTTGCGGGCAAGGCCCCGGCGCGCAGCAGCACCGCGAGGTTGGTCGAGGATTCGACGGTGAAATTGCCGGTGATGATGCCCGAGCCGCCAGGAATGTGGCTCTGGATCACCGGAGCCGAAATCACCTCTGCATCGAGCACGATGGCGAACAACTGGCCGATATTGGCGGCCGTGTAGTCGCCGAACTTGCGCGCGCCTGCCGGGTTGAAGCGGAACGAAACCGCAGGCCGCCCGTTCTGGTCAAAGTCGGGGCGCGCGTCGGTCAGCTCTTCGCCGGTGACAACCGGCACCGCATCGAGCGTGTAGTTAAGCCCCTTTTCCTCGACCGATGGATAGATCACCTGGCCAATGCCAGGCACCGTGCCGGTAGCGGAGCCGCGCGCGATGACCGGGTGAAAGCCAAGCTGCGCGGTGGTGCCGATCAGCGCCTTCAGCTCTTCGGCGGAGCCGATACCCGGCACCTGAATCAGAATCCGGTCGCTGCCCTGACGCTGGATCGTCGGTTCGCGGGTGCCGACCTCGTCAACCCGGCGGCGGATGATCTCGAGGCTTTGCTGCATGGTGCGGTTGTCGGTTGCCAGCTTCTCGGCCTCAGAAAGGGTGACCACGATCTGGTCGCCCTCGGCGCTGATCGCCAGATCGTTCTGGCCGATCCCGGTCAGCGAAACCACCGGCGTCGCCAGCGAGGCGGCAATTTCAAGCGCCCGCGTCATTGCCGCGGGCTCGCCGATCTGCACCCGCAGAACACCGGGATCAGAGGGCGCGCGGCGCACGGCACCAACGGTCGCGCGCTCGTCTGCAAGCGCTTTGCGCAATTCTGGCCAGAGCGCATCCATCCGTGCCTTGTAGACATCGGCCAGCTGCACTTCCGCAAGCAGATGCGCACCGCCGCGCAGATCCAGCCCGAGGTTGACCAGCCCCGAGGGCAGCCAATCGGGCCAGGCGGCGCGCGCCGCTGCCTGGGCTTCGGTTTCGAACCCGGCCTTTTCAGAGGCCGCAATGGCGTCGTTATGCGCCTCGACACGACCATAGAAGAGGTTCGGCGCGGCAGAGACGATGCCGAACAGGCAAACGGCCAGAATCAGTATCCGCTTCCACGATGGGATTTGCAGCATGGATAAGGTCTCAGTTCGAGTTGGCGGCGGCGGGTTCGGTTTTCGACAGCACCTGCGCAACGGTGCCCTTGACCACGCGCACCTTGACCCCGGTGGCAATCTCCACCTCAAGCTCGCCGTCCTCGCGCACATGGGTGACCTTGCCGATGATGCCGCCCGAGGTCACGACCATGTCGCCACGCCGCAGCGCCTCGACCATCGCGCGGTGTTCCTTGGCCTTTTTCTGCTGCGGGCGGATCAGCAGAAAATACATGATCGCGAAGATCAGGATGAGCGGAATGAACTGGGTAAGCGCGGAACCTGCGGCGGTGCCACCGGCGGCCTGTGCATAGGCGGGAGATGCGAACATGCTGTCCTCGTTTATTGATGGGGCGCAGGGCCCAAAAAGTCTGGCGCACCCTATCTGTGCACCCCGGCAAAGACAAGCAAGGGGTGAGCCTAGGGCGTGAAGCGCAAAGTCAGGCGCAGCGCGTAGGCCGGGTCAGTCAGTGCCGCCGGAGCGGGTGAAAACGGGGCCGCCGATTCGACAGCGGCCCGCGCTGCCTGATCGAGCGCCGCAATGCCGGAACTGGCGGCGATGGCGATGGCGCGGAGCGCCCCGTCGCGGCCGATCTCGATGATCAGCTTCACTTCGCCCTCTGCCCCTGCGGCGGCGGCGGGTCTGCGTTTGCGCCGCTCGACCGCCGCGCGAACCTCGGCACCCCAGGCGGCATAGGCGCTGCTGCGCGCGGCCGAGGCGGCGCGCGTTGCGGCATCACTGCCGCCGCCTCCGGCGCTGGGGCCGGGTCCGCTGCCGCTGGCGTGCAGAGGGGGGCGGGCTTCAGGGCGCGGAGCCGTTTCAGGGGCTCCGGGGCCTTGCAGCACAGGCTCTGGCTCCGGTAACCCGGCCGGTTCATTCAACTTTGCCGGTTCATTCAACGCAGGCGGGGTTTCGCCAGGCGGCGAAGTGGCGGCGGCGGCTGGCGGTGCGGGTTCGGGTGGCGCAGTTGCCGCGGCAATCGGCAGATCCGGCTCTGCGGGCAAGGCTTCGGCGGGGCGGAAAACCGGCGCGGGCGCTGCCAAGGCAGCGGGCCGCGCCGCAGCGGCATCGGCCAAGGCGGGGCGCGGGGCGGCGGGCGCATCGGCGGGCGGGGGTGGCCTGTCCCAGGCGGCGACGAGTACGGCAATGTCGCCCGCGACGGCTTCCAGCCCCAGCAGATCGGCACCGTCTTGCCCGCCCGATCCGCTGGCACCCTGCGGCAGATCAAGCTCGGCCAGCACCGCCAGATGCAGGGCGAGCGCCCCGGCGAGTGAAACCACAACTGGCCCGGCGCGGGTCATCTGCCTGCGGTGACCAGCGTCACCTTGCCAAAGCCCGCGCCCGCCAGCGCGGGAAGCAGCGCCGCCAGAGCCGCCGCAGGTGCACCCGCGTCGGCGCGCAATGCAAGCCTCGGCGGCGCGTCGGTGCAATCGGCACCCGCGCAATAGGCGGCCCGCGCCGCGGCAAGCGCCTGAAGCGCCGCCGCGCCCTCGGCCCCGGCAAAGCCAAGTCGGCCGTCGGTGGCAAGATGCAATGTGAAATCCGCCTCTGCGGTGCCCTCGGCCAGCGCTTCGGGAAGCGCCACGGCAAAGGGTTCGGGCGGCGCGAGCTTGGCGGCGATCAGAAAGAAGATCAGCAGCAAGAACACCACATTGATCATCGGCAGCAGGTTCTCGGCGGGGCGGCGGCGGAGGGGCGTGGAAAAATTCATGGCGCTTGCACCAGCATCAGCCGGGTCAAGCCCGCCGCGTGCAGCGCTTCCGCGACACTGACCAGATCCTGCACCTCTGCCCCGTCGCGGGCGCGCAGCACCACCGCATCGCCCGGCCGCTGCATCAGCGCCGCCAAAGCCCCGGCCAGCGCTTCCGGCGCGAGCGGCACGCCGTTGAGCCAGAGCGCGCCGCCCTCGGCTATCTCGACCAGCCTCGGTGGGCCGGACCATGCCGCCCCCTGCCCCGGATTTGCCACCGCAAGCGTCAGCCCGGCTTCGGAGCCAAAGCGCGAGGCGAGCATGAAGAAGACCAGCAGCAGAAACACCACGTCGATCATCGGCGTCAGGCTTGCCCGCCGCCGCGCCCGCCGCTGGCCAAAGGCGAACATCAGCGCCGCTCCTCGGGCGCGCGCAGAAACACCTGCGTCGCCGCATCTTCCATGTCGTGGCGCAGCCGATCGACCACGCTTTCGAACCAGGTCAGCGCCACCTGCGCGGGAATTGCTACCGCCATTCCCGCCGCCGTGGTCAGCAGCGCCTCCCAGATGCCGCCCGCGAGGGTCGCGGGATCGGCCCGCGCACCCGCCATTTGCAGCGCCTGAAACGCCGCGATCATGCCGGTGATGGTACCAAGCAGACCAAGCAGCGGGCCGATGGTTGCTGCAAGTTCAAGCCCGCGCAATCCCGCCCCGGCGCTTTGCAAAAGGCCGCGCGCCACCCGGGCGGTTTCGGCTTCGGCGGCGACGCGGCTGAAGCCCTCATGGCGGGCAGCCTGCATCGCGGCGCGCGCAAGGCTGGCGCGCAGGCTGCTGCGCCCGGCCAGCTCGGCCAACGCCTCGGCCTCGCGCCCTGCCGCCCAATGTGCCAGCGCCCGCGCGCTGTGGCCGCCGCCCGACCAGGCACCGAACGCCAGCAGAACCCATGTTTTCCAGAAGATCAGCGCCAGCGTCGCTACCGACAGCGCAGCTATTGCCCACATTGCAGCACCACCCATGCCAAGCAGCAACTGCACCCGCGCCAGGGCGTCGAAGGCGGCGGGGGCGGCGTCGGCTGGGGTCATCGGGCAGGTCTCCGAAGCGCAAGGGCGCAAGCTGCAGCGCCCCTCGTCTGGTAGAAGCGCCGCCCGTCGCTGTCAAATGGCTCAGAGAAAGGCGTCGGGAACCGATGCCTTTTTCTTCGCCACGAACTCGGCCAATGCCTCGGCGATTGCGGGGTCGAGGTCGGGGGCCTGATAGTCGCCGAGCATCTTCTTCACCCGCACCCCGGCAAGTGCCACGGTATCGCGCGCGCCCTCTTCATCCCAGGTCTCGAAGGGCTTGTAATCCAGAAGCTCAGTGCGCCAGAAGGCATCCTTGAAATTGGCCTGGGTATGGGCGCAACCAAGGTAATGCCCGCCCGGCCCGACCTCGCGGATCGCCTCCATCGCCTGGCCGTTGGCTGAAACGTCGATCCCCGCCGCGAGCCGGTGCAGGATGCCAAGCTGATCGGCGTCCATCACATATTTCTCGAACGAAGAGACCAGCCCCCCTTCCAGCCAGCCGCAGGCGTGCAGCATGAAATTCACGCCCGAAAGCAGCCCGATATTGAGGCTGTTGGCAGTTTCGTATGCCGCCTGCGCATCAGGCAGCTTGGAGCCGCAAAACGCCCCGGCGCTGCGATAGGGAAGCCCAAGCCGCCGCGCAAGTTGCCCGGCCCCAAGGGTGATCTGCGCCGCTTCCGGGGTGCCAAAGGTCGGCGCGCCTGAATTCATGTCGATCGAGGTGACAAATGCGCCAAAGATCACCGGCGCGCCTGCACGCACAAGCTGGCTGTAGGCCACCCCCGCCAGAACCTCTGCCAGCACCTGGGTCAGCGTGCCCGCCACCGTTACCGGGGCCATCGCGCCGCCGACAATGAACGGCGAGATGATGCAGGCCTGCCCGGCGGCGGCATAAACCTCGAGCGCGTCCATCATGATCGGGTCGAAGGTCAGCGGCGAGTTGATGTTGACCAGCGAGGTCATCACCGTGTTCTGGTCGACAAAATCCGCGCCGAACAGGATTTTCGACATCTCGACCGAATCGACGCAGCGCGAACGCTCGGTGACCGAGCCCATGTAGGGCTTGTCGGCAAGCGTCATATGGGCGTGCAGCATGTCGAGGTGACGCTTGTTCACCGGCACGTCGGTCGGCTCGCAGACCGTGCCGCCCGAGTGGTGCAGGTATTTGGACATTTGCCCAAGCCGCACGAAATTGCGAAAATCGGCAAGCGTCGCATAGCGCCTGCCGCCCTCAGCGTCGCGCACGAAGGGCGGGCCATAGACCGGGGCCAGCACCAGCCCCTTGCCGCCGATGGTCACATTGCGCTCGGCGTTGCGGGCGTGCTGCACGAAACTGCGGGGGGCGGTGGCGCAAAGCGTGCGGGCCAGGCCACGCGGCAGCCGCACCCGCTCGCCCTGCACATCGGCCCCGGCATCGCGCCAGCGCTGCAAGGCGGCAGGGTTATCGACAAAGTTGACGCCGATCTCGGCAAGCACGGTTTCGGCGTTGGCCTCGATGATCTGCAAGGCCTCTTCGTTGAGGATCTCGAAGTTGGGAATGTTGCGTTCGATGTAGCGGCTGAATTCCTGCCGCACCGCTGTGCGGTCTGCCCGCCGTGCCGCACCACCACCACCGCGCGCCCTGCGCCCGCCCATCTCGTCGCTCATCAAAGCCTCCGCATCGACCCTTTGCACGGGTGTAGCGCCTGGCAAGCGCGGTGCGGCGGCGAATTGCGGCGTTTGCCGCAGGAAAGCGACATCAGCGCGCGCGCAAGGATTGGCCCATGTGGAACAGATGCAGCTTTTCCGGGTCGGCGGTCAGCGTCACCGTTTCATGGCGAAGCCCGGAATGGATGCCCGGCAGCTTGGCGATCACCGCATGCCGGTCGCCCTGCGGCTCGAAGTAGAGCAGCGTGACCTCACCCAGAGCTTCGACAATATCGACGACGCCGGTATAAAGCCCCTGCCCTTCGGTCGGTTCCAGGTCTTCCGGGCGCACCCCGAGGTTGACCTTCAGGCCCTTGTCGGCCGCGGTCGTGGCCACCGCAACCCGCCCGGTTCCGCCCCCCGCCAGTGCAACCGTGGTAATCTCGCCGGTGCCGGTAATCTCGCCCGCCAGCAGGTTCATCGAGGGGCTGCCGATGAACTGCGCCACAAACTCGTTGTCGGGGCGCTGGTAGAGGTCAAGCGGCGTGCCGACCTGGCTGATGCCCTTGTTCGCCAGCACCACGATGCGGCTCGCCAGCGTCATCGCTTCGACCTGATCGTGGGTGACATAGATCATCGTGCGGTCAGGCATCTGCTCTTTCAGCTGCGCGATCTCGATGCGGGTGGCCACGCGCAGGGCAGCGTCAAGGTTCGAAAGCGGCTCGTCGAACAAATACACCTTGGGGTCGCGCACGATCGCCCGCCCGATCGCCACGCGCTGGCGCTGACCACCCGAGAGCGCCTTGGGCAAGCGGTCGAGATAATCCGTCAACTGCAAGATGCGCGCGGCGTTATCAACAGCCTTTTCAATCTCTTGCGAGGTCTTCTTTGCAATCTTGAGGGCGAATGCCATGTTGTCGCGTACCGTCATGTGCGGGTAAAGCGCGTAGGACTGGAACACCATCGCAATGCCACGCTGCGCCGGGGGCACATCGTTCACCACGACCCCGTCGATCTGCAATTCGCCTGCGGAAATCCGTTCAAGCCCGGCGATCATTCGCAACAGCGTGGATTTGCCGCAACCCGATGGGCCGACAAATACGATCAGCTCGCCCGCCTTGATATCGAGGTTGATCCCTTCGAGAATCTTCACCTCGCCGTAGGACTTGCCAATTTCGGTCAGTTTCAGATCGGCCATGATGTTCCCTTATGCGAGTTTGCGCAGGATGGCGGCTTGCCACGCGGCAAGTTCAATGGTTCCGGCTACCGGCACAGCGCCGCCCAGATCGGCGGCAAGCGGTTGCCAGCGGCCTTCGGGTGCCGCGAGCGTGGCGGCGGTGTCAGAGAGGTTGAAGGCGAGAAACAACCGCTCTGCCCCTTCGCGACGCTCAAAGCTGAGCACGTCGCCCGAGGCAAGCATCTGCGACTGCGTGCCGGTGCGCAAGGCGGGGTGCGCGGCGCGCAGCGCGATCGCGCGCCGATAGTGGTGGATCAGCGCTTGCGGGTTGGCCTCGGCACTGGCAACGGCGCGGGCGAGATGTGAAGATGGCACCGGAAGCCACGGTTTAGCTTCGCTGAATCCGCCGTTGCGGTTGTCGGACTGCCAGACCATCGGGGTGCGGCAGCCATCGCGGCCCTTGAATTCGGGCCAGAATTCGCGCCCGTAGGGGTCTTGCAGGTCTTCAAAGGCAATTTCGGCCTCGGGCAGACCCAGTTCCTCGCCCTGGTAAATGCAGACAGAGCCGCGCAAACACATGAGAAGCGTCGTATAAGCCATTGCAGCGGCTTCTGAAAGTGACCAGCGGGTAATGTGGCGCTGAACGTCGTGGTTGGAAAAGGCCCAGCACAGCCAGCCATCAGCGGCAAGCTTGTCCACCTGTTCAAAAACCTCGGCTATCCGGTTGGCCTGCAAGGAATTTCCCGAGAGAAACTCGAAAGCGTAGCACATCTGCATGCGGTCGCTGCCACGGGTGTATTCGCCAGCGATTTCAAGCCCGCGCTGGCTGTCGCCCACCTCGCCCACGGCAGCGGCCATGTAAGGTTTCATAACCGCGCGAAGTTTTCTCAGAAATTCAATGTTCTCCGGCTGGTTCTTGTCGTGAATGTGGCGTTGGTGGTTATAGGGGTTCACCTTTGGCGCGGTCAGATCATTGCGTTCTTCAGGCGGAAGCGGAGGATTATCGCGCAACTGCTTGTCATGCACATAGAAATTGATCGTATCAAGGCGGAAGCCATCGACCCCGCGCCGGAGCCAGAACCGCGCGACATCCAGAAGCGCGGCCTGTACCGAGGGCTCGTGAAAGTTGAGATCGGGTTGGCTTGCCAGAAAGTTGTGCAGGTAATACTGGCAGCGTCGCGCATCCCAGGCCCAGGCGGAACCGCCAAAGATGCTCAGCCAGTTGTTCGGCGGGGTGCCATCGGGCTTCGGGTCGGCCCAGACATACCAGTTTGCCCGCGGATTGTCGCCGCTGGCCCGGCTTTCGGCAAACCACGGATGCTGGTCCGAGGTGTGCGAAAGCACCAGGTCGATCATCACCTTGAGGCCCAGTTCGTGGGCCCGCGCCACCAGCGCATCAAAATCGGCAAGGCTGCCGAACAGCGGATCAACCCCGCAATAATCGCTTACGTCATAGCCGAAGTCTTTCATCGGGCTGGTGAAAAACGGCGAGATCCAGATCGCGTCTGCACCCAGCCGCGCGATGTGGTCAAGCCGCCGGGTGATGCCGGGCAGATCGCCGACACCATCACCGTTGGTATCCTGAAAACTGCGCGGGTAGATCTGATAGATTACCGCGCCACGCCACCAGTTGGCGTCTTTCTGCATTGCGTTCATTCAGCCACCCTTGACCGAGCCAGCCAGGAGGCCGCGTACCAGGTATTTTTGCATCGCGAAGAACACCACCAGCGGGATCGCGATCGAAACGAAGGCCGAGGCCGCGAGAATTTCCCAATCCCCCCCGCGCGACCCCATGAGCTCGCGCAGCACCCCGGTCATCACCAGTTGTTCGCGGGTATTGCCCAGGAACACCGTGGCGACCAGCAGGTCATTCCAGACCCAGAGGAACTGGAAGATTGCAAAGCTCGCCAGCGCGGGGAAAGACAGCGGCAGGATGATGCGGCGGAATATCTGAAAATCCGACGCGCCATCGACCCGCGCGCTTTCGATGATTTCGCGCGGCAGCCCGACCATGTAGTTGCGCAGAAGATAAATGGCCAGCGGCAAGCCAAAGCCTGTATGCGCCAGCCAGATGCCCATATAGCCCTTGCCGAGCCCGATATCGTTATGCAGCTTCAGGAGCGGGATCAGCGCCAGTTGCAAAGGCACTACCAAAAGGCCCACAATGGCGGCAATCAGCAAGGCGCGGCCCGGAAACTCCATCCACGCCAGCGCATAGGCGGCAAAAGCGGCAATCAGGATAGGAATGATCGTGGCCGGAATGGTGACGGTAAAGGTGTTGAGAAACGCCTGCCCCAGCCCCTCGGCCCCGATCACCCGCGTGTAATTCTCGAAGGTAAAGCGCGGCGGTGAGAGCGTGGTCACAAAAATCCGCATGCCGCGGGTTTCGGTGAACTGGCTGGGCGAGGTCAGCCGATAGGCACCGTCGGCCGCGACGGTCAGCACCTGATCGTTGGCAAGCGTCACCGTGGCATCCGGCGCGTAGGCACCCGGAACGCGCGAGTTGGTGCCCCAGGCAAGTAGTTTTTCGCCCTCGTCAAGCACATTGCCCACGATCACCCAGATGGCACCTTCCGCCACCTGATCGACAGCGGTGCCGGCGCGAACAAAACTGTTCTGTTCGGAGGCGAAGGGTGCCTTCCACCAGCCCGAGGCGGCAATCTGGTCGCGGTCGCGCAGGCTGGTGAGAAGCAGACCAAAGGTCGGGATGGTCCAGAGCAGCACCATCAGCGCGGTAGCGATGTTGGCGGCCCAGACAAGGCTGGAGCGGGTACCGGCATGGCCTTCCATCAGCGCATCTCCCGCCTGGCGTTGCGAATGTTCCAGATCATGATCGGGGTTACCAGAAGCATGATGACAATGGCGATGGCGGAGCCGCGCCCGTAGTCAGGTGCGCCACGGAACATCCAGTTGTACATCAGGTTGGCCAGCACCTGCGTGCCCCATTCGCCGTTGGTCATCACGAAGACGATGTCGAAGATTTTCAGCACCACGATGGTGATCGTGGTCCAGACCACAGCAATGGTGCCCCAGATCTGCGGCACCTTGATGCGCATGAAAACCTGCCACGGGTTGGCCCCGTCGAGTATCGCCGCCTCGATGCTCTCTTCGGGAATGCCGCGCAGCGCTGCGGACAGAATGACCATGGCGAAACCTGTCTGAATCCAGACCAGCACCGCCATCAGCAGAAAACTGTTCCAGAACGGAGTTACCAGCCAGGTCTGCGGCATGCCGCCGAAATAAACGACAATCGCGTTGAGAATACCGATCTGTTCCAGGCCTTCACCACGGAAATCGTAGATGAATTTCCAGATCACCCCGGCACCGACGAAGGAAATGGCCATCGGCATGAAAATCATCGATTTGGCAAAGTTGCCCCAGCGGATACGGTCGGTCAGTTGCGCGGCAACAAGCCCGAAAAGGGTGGAAAGCGCAGGCACGGTGACCAGCCAGAGCATGTTGTTGCTGAGCGATTCGTGAAACTTGCCATCGGCCAGAAGCCATTGGTAATTCTTCAGCCCGACAAAGCGCGCGCCATCGGCATCATTGAACGACCGCCAGGCCGAGTTGATCACCGGATAGACCAGATAGGCAGACAAGAGCAGGATCGCGGGCCCAAGAAAGAGCCAAGGCCGAATTGCGGATGCGTGGCGCATGTTGCGCCCCGCGCGTGGCCCACGCGCCGGATAAACCGCGTCGAGCGCCATGTTGGAGCCCCAGAACCAGGCAACGCAGCCAAACACCCCGGCCACAATTGTGCCAGAAGCCAACAAGAACTGCTCCATCTTCGCCCTCCTCCCCCGGACATAAAAACCCCGCCCGAAAACCATAGCGGCCTCGGGCGGGGCTGGCACCTTTTACTTCAGCGTGTCCCAGGTTGCCTGAATGGCGGCGCCCACGTCGGCGGCGGGCTTGCCGCCCGCGTAGTCAACCATTCCGGTCCAGAACACCCCGGCACCAACTGCGCCCGGCATCAGGTCGGAACCGTCAAAGCGGAAGGTGGTGGCATCCAGCAGGATGTCGCCCATCTTGCGCAGGGTCGCGTCACCGTAAACCTCGGTATTGACGCCCTTGTAGGGGGTCAGGAAACCGGTCTGCGCCATCCAGACCTCATGCGCGATCGGCGACTTGAGGAATTCGATGAAGGCATTGGCGGCCGGATTGTCCGACATCACCGCAAACATCGTGCCCGCACCCAGCACCGGGCTGCCCAGATCCTTGCTCGCATAGGCCGGGAAGTAGAAGAAATCGGCGTCCTCGCCGATCACCGTGCCCTCGGGGAAGAACGAGGGAATGAAGCTCGCCTGACGGTGCATGTAGCACTGCGGCGGGCTGGAGAAGAGACCCTTCGGGCTGTCGCGGAAGTCGGTCGAGGCCACCGCACCCGCCCCGCCGGAAACGAACTTGTCATTGCGCGCGAACCAGCCGAACTCGTCGATTGCCGCCAGCACTTTCGGGTCAGAGAATTTCAGCTCGTTCTTCACCCAGGCATCGTAATCGGCGGGGGTGTTGACGCGCAGCATGAAATCTTCAACCCAGTCGGTTGCCGGCCAACCGGTAGCGCCGCCCGAACCGAGGCCGATGCACCAGGGCGTGCCGCCGTCGGCCGCGATCTTCTCGGTCAGCGCCTTCAGCTCTTCCATGGTCGCGGGCACTTCATAGCCTGCGTCGGAGAAGTTTTCCGGCACATACCAGACCAGCGACTTCAGGTCGGCCTTGAACGGGAAGGCATAAAGCTGCGTGGAGCCATCCTTGCCGACATAGCTGCCAAGATCGGCCCAGCTTTGCCCGGCGGCATAGTTTGCGGCCAGCCAGGCATCGGTGCCCGCGCTCAGCGGCCGCAGGAAGCCCTTGCGCGCCAGATCGGCAGCAAGGCCAGGCTGCGGGAACACGGCGATGTCGGGCGGACTGCCCGCTTCAGCGTCGATCACGATCTGCTGTTCGAAGCTGTCGGAGCCGGAGTGGTTCACCTTGGCCCCGGTTGCCGCCTCGAAATAGGCGATAACGCTTTCGACCAGGGCCTTGTCGGGCCCAAGCCAGGGGCTGAGAATGGTGATGCTCTGGCCCTTGAGGTCCATCGATTTCAGCGCTTCATAGGAAGCCCAGTTGAAGCGGGCGTCGGCACCGGGGGCAAATTTCAAATCTTGCGCAGCGGCGCTTCCGGCAAGAAGCGCCAGCGCCGCAACGCTGGTGTAAAGGCTTTTCATCGTGCAGTCCTCCCGAGACTGGGGGCGGTTTCGCCCGTCAATGGTCCAGGCGCGAGGGAATCGCTCCCAAAGCGCTTTGGATGCCGCAGAGTTTCCCAAGTGGCTGCAAAAGTCAATCGCCGCCACACTTGGCATGCCATGCAAACATCTTTAATCATTACCAGAGCCTTCGCAGTCGCAGCATGTTTTGCGCCGCGCCTGCGAGATTGACGCGGGTTCAACCGCTGGCTAACCTGCGCCACAATTCAAACCGCTTTGGACCCGACCCTTGCCCCCGATCACGCTCAAGGAACTTGCCGCCGAGCTTGGGCTTTCGCCCACCACGGTCAGCCGTTCGCTGAACGGCTACCCCGAGGTGAACGAGGCGACGCGGGCGCGTGTTGCGCAGGCGGCGGCGCGCCACCACTACCGGCCCAATACCCGTGCCAAGGCGCTGGCCACGGGCCGGGCGATGGCGATCGGCCATATCATCCCGATTTCCACCCAGCACGAGATCGTCAACCCGATCTTTGCCGATTTCATCGCGGGCGCGGGCGAGGTTTACAGCGGCGCGGGCTATGACATGCTGC
Organism: Phaeovulum sp.; assembly: GCF_030684035.1. Taxonomy (GTDB): domain Bacteria; phylum Pseudomonadota; class Alphaproteobacteria; order Rhodobacterales; family Rhodobacteraceae; genus UBA6213. The sequence goes on from NZ_JAUXPI010000020.1 coordinate 74,776, forward strand.
TGTCGCTGGTTGCCGACGCCGACCAGAGCCGCGCCTACCGCGAAATCCGCGCCAAGGGCACGGTCGATGGCATCATCCTGCACGGCCCAAAAGAGGATGATTCACGCATCGCGCTTTTGGCCGAGCTTGGGCTGCCGTTTGTGGTGCACGGTCGCGCGACCTGGGCAAAGGTGCCCTATTCCTGGGTCGATGTGAACAACACCCGCGCCTTTCAGCGCGCCACCGAATTTCTGCTCGACCTCGGGCACCGCCGCATCGCGTTGGTGAACGGGCTCGAATTCATGGATTTCGCAGTGCGCAGGCGGCACGGGTTCGAGGCGGCGATGGCGGCGCGCGGTCTGGTGCCCGACCCGGCGCTGATGGTGCAGGGCGAGATGACCGAGGCGCAGGGGGCACATGCTGCCCGCGCCATGCTGGCCCTGCCCGATCCGCCGACCGCGTTTCTCTGCGCTTCGCTGCTTTCCGCCATGGGCGTGCGGCGCGAGGTCGAGGCGCATGGGCTGCGGCTTGGCCGCGATGTCTCGATCGTCACCCATGACGACGAATTGGGCTACCTTCGCAACGGCGAGGAAGAACCGATCTTCACTGCCACCCGCTCAAGTGTGCGCGAGGCCGGGCGGCGCTGCGCCGCAATGCTCCTCGGCATCATCGCCGACCCCGCCAGCGCGCCGCGCCATGAAATGCTGGAGGCAGTGCTGGTAGTTGGCCGTTCCACCGGCCCCGCCCCCGCATCCCAGAGGTAACGATGCTGCCTTCGCGTTCCAGTTTTCCGCCCGGTTTCCTGTTCGGCGCCGCGACCTCGGCCTATCAGGTCGAGGGGCATGCCTTTGGCGGCGCCGGTGGCACACATTGGGATACGTTTGCCGCCACCCCCGGCAATGTAGTCCGGGCCGAAAACGGGGCGCGTGCCTGCGACCATTATCACCGCTGGGGGGAAGACCTCGATCTGCTCCGCGCCGGCAATTTCGACGTTTACCGTTTCTCCACCTCCTGGGCGCGGGTGATGCCCGAAGGGCGTGGGCGGGTGAATGCGGAGGGGCTCGATTTCTACGACAGGCTGGTTGACGGGATGCTGGCACGGGGGCTGAAACCCGCGCTGACGCTGTACCACTGGGAACTGCCCTCGCCACTTGCCGACCTTGGCGGCTGGCGCAACCGCGACATTGCAGGCTGGTTTGGCGATTTCACCGAGGTCGTGGCGCGCCGTCTGGGCGACAGGCTCTGGTCGGCGGCCCCGATCAACGAGCCGTGGTGCATCGGCTGGCTCAGTCATTTTCTTGGTCAACACGCGCCCGGCATGCGCGATATCCGCGCCACCGCGCGCGCGATGCACCATGTGCTGCTGGCGCATGGCACCGCGATCAAGGTGATGCGGGGCCTCGGGATGAAGAACCTCGGCGCGGTCTGCAACTTCGAATATGCCGCCCCCGCCGACGCCAGCCCTGAAGCCGCCGCCGCCGCGCAGCTTTACGATGCCTACTACAACCGCTTTTTCATCTCGGGAATGTTTCGCGGCGAATACCCGGCGGAACTGATGGCAGCCTTCGCGCCGCATCTGCCGGAGGGATGGCAGGATGATTTTGCCACCATCCGCGCGCCGCTCGACTGGTTCGGGTTGAACTACTACACCCGCAAGCTCATCGCCCCCGCGCCCGGCCCCTGGCCCGCGCACCGCGAGGTGGAGGGGCCGCTGCCCAAGACCGATGTCGGCTGGGAGATATTTCCCGAAGGGTTGCACCATTTCCTGAGGGTGGTGCAGGAATATACCGGCGAGTTGCCGCTTTATGTGACCGAAAACGGCATGGCGGCACCGGATCGGCTTGCGGCAGGTTCGGTTCAGGATGCCGACCGCATCGCCTATCTTGCGGCGCATCTGCGCCAATGCCAGCGCGCGATTGCCGAGGGCGTGCCGCTAAGGGGCTATTTCTGCTGGTCGCTGCTGGACAATTACGAATGGTCGCTTGGCTACGACAAGCGCTTCGGCCTCGTGCATGTCGATTTTGCAACCTTGCGGCGGGTGCCCAAGGCATCCTATCACGCTTTGGCAACCGCTTTGCAAAGGTAGGCCCATGCGCCAGCGCGACCGTTACGCCCTTCTGGCCGATATCGGCGGCACCAATACCCGCGTTGCGCTTGCCGAAGCCGGGCGGATGCTGCCCGAGACGATCCGGCGCTATGTCAATGCCGAACACACGGGGCTTGATGCGGTGCTGGCGGCGTATCTGGCGGCCGAAGGCGGCGTTGACTGCGCCGGGGCCTGCGTTGCGGCGGCGGGACCGGTGCATGATGGCGTTGCCAGCATGACCAATCTCAACTGGACCATTGATCGCAGTGAAGTCGCCCGCGCCACCGGGGCCGAGGTGGTGGCGGTGCTGAATGACTTGCAGGCACAGGGGCACGCGCTTGGCCACCTTGCGGCGTCGGCGCTGCGCCCGCTGGTGCGGGGCCGGATCGCGCCGCAGCCGGGAGCATCGCAGCTTGTGGTCGGCGTGGGCACCGGCTTCAACGCGGCACCGGTGCACGAAGCCCCGGGCGGGCGGCTGGTGGTTGCCTCGGAATGTGGCCACGCGGGCCTTCCGGTGCGCACCGAAGCCGACCTCAGATTGCTGCAATTCGTCGAAGCCGCGCATGGCTTTCCCGGCGTCGAAGATGTGCTTTCCGGGCGCGGGCTGGAGCGGCTTTTTGCTTGGGTCAGCAGCGAGGCGGGCACCCCGCGCGAGTTGCGCGCCGCCGAAATCATGGCGGCGCTGGCAGCGGGCGATGCGCTTGCGGAAGCCACCGGGCGGGCTTTCGTGCGCCTGCTTGGCACGGTGGTGGGGAACCTGTCGCTGATACATCTGCCCTATGGCGGGGTCTGGCTGATCGGCGGCGTCGCCCGCGCCTTCACCCCCTATATGGAGCGCTTCGGCTTTTCCGCCGCATTTCGCGACAAGGGCCGCTTTGAAGGCTTCATGCAGGATTTTCATGTTTCGGTCATTGAAGATGATTACGCCGCCCTGACCGGCTGCGCGCATTACCTGCAAGGGCTGATGCACAAAGCGGCCTGAGCGCATCAAGCCAATCTTAACCCGCGCATCCTAAGTCTGTTTCAGCGTGTTTCGAAAGGGCAACTGGGTGCGCATTTCCGTCACTTCTCCTGCGCGTGTCGCGGCATGAGTGCTGAACTTTCACTTGCCGCGCGGCTTGACCTCAACGCCGCCAGACCGCTGCATGCAGCACTGCTCGCCCACCGAGGCGACGATCTGGTGATCGATGCAGGGCGCGTGCAGCACCTGGGCGCGCTCGGGCTGCAATTGCTGCTCGCTGCGGCGCAGGGCGGGCGGCAGGCGGGCTTTGCCGTGTCCTTTGCCCGACGCTCGCCCGAGTTTGACGAAGCGCTGCGGCTGTACGGCGTGACCCTTGATGATCTGCAGGCGGGGCCGCGACCATGACCCTTACGGTTCTTGCCGTCGATGACAGCCGCACCATGCGCGACATGCTGAAACTGTCGCTTTCAGAGGCGGGTTTTACGTTGCATCTTGCGGAAGACGGCGTGCATGGGCTGGAAGTGCTTGCGGACATTTCGCCCGACGCGATCATTTCCGACATCAACATGCCCCGGCTCGACGGTTTCGGCTTCATCGAGGCGGTTCGGGCCCAAGCCAAGCATCGCACCACGCCAATTCTCGTGCTGACAACCGAAAGCGCGCCGGAACTGAAGGCCCGCGCGCGCGCTGCAGGTGCCACCGGCTGGATCGTCAAACCCTTCGATCCGCCGAAACTGGTCAAGGCGCTGCACATGGTTGCAGGCTGAGGGGGCGCGCATGACACAGGATCCGATGGCAGAAATTCGCGCCTCGTTCTTCGTTGAATGCGAGGAACTGCTTGAGCGCCTGCAAGACGCCCTGACGGCGATCGAGGCCGGGGACCACGACCCCGAAACGATCAACGTGGTGTTCCGCGCCGTGCATTCGATCAAGGGCGGGGCCGGGGCTTTTGCGCTCTTGCCGCTGGTGGCCTTCGCGCACCGCTTCGAGACCGTGCTTGACGCCTTGCGCTCCGGGCAGATGCAGCCCTCGCCCGAGGCGATCAAGCGGTTTTTTCAGGCCGCCGATCTCATGCAAGATCATGTCCGCGCCGCGCGTGATGGCACCGCCGGGCCTGCGAACGCCGATGAAGTGTTGCAGGCTCTTGAGGCGCTCGCCGGGCCGCCAGCTGAAAAGCCCTTGGCGGAGGTCGCGGAATTTCAGCCCTTGGCGCTTGTGCTTGATCTGGATGCTGACCCAGGCATTGCCGACAGCGCAGAACCGCAAACTGCCTGGCAGGTGTTCTTCGCGCCTCATGCGGCGCTTTACGCCACGGGCAACGAGCCGCTGCACCTGCTGCGCGCGCTCTCGGCGCTTGGCACCGTTGAGACGCGCTGTGCGTATCCGGCGGCACCCGACCTCATCGACCTTGACCCGGAAGCGGCGTGGCTCGCCTGGCAGATCACGCTTGCCGGCGAGGTAGGTGTCGATGATATCCGCGAGGTCTTCGACTTTGTGGAGGGTGTCTGCGCACTCGAAATCGGGCCGGCGGGCGGCACGAATGCTTGCACCCCGGGCGGGCAAACCGAGACGACACAACCCCGGCCTGCCGCACTGCACTTGCCCGCCGCCGAGGCAGCCCCGGCTCGTGCTTCAGGCCCGCCACCGCAGCCGACACTGGCAGCAAAGGCGGCAGAATCTGCCACCGTGCGGGTCGATCTTGAACGCATTGACCGCCTGGTGAACCTGGTCGGAGAGTTGGTCATCAATCAGGCGATGCTGGCGCAGAGCGTGGCTGAAGCCGGTCTGGCACCCAGTTCCGCCGTGGCGAACGGGTTAGAGGCCTTCATGATGCTCACCCGCGATCTTCAGGACAGTGTGATGATGATCCGCGCGCAGCCGGTGAAACCCCTGTTCCAGCGCATGGCGCGGATCGTGCGCGAGGCGTCGGCGGCAATCGGCAAGGAGGTGCGGCTGCACCCCGAGGGCGAAGCCACCGAGGTGGACAAGACCGTGATCGAGCGTCTTGCAGACCCGCTCACCCATATGGTGCGCAATGCCGTTGACCACGGTCTTGAAACCCCCGAGGCCCGGCAGCGCGCGGGCAAGCCACGCGAAGGCCTCGTCACGCTTCGCGCCATGCACCGCGCGGGCCGGGTGCTGATCGAGGTTGAAGATGACGGTGCCGGCATCAACCGCGCCAAGGTGCGGGAAATCGCCATCAGCCGCGGCCTGATTGCGGCCGATGCCGTGCTTTCGAATGCCGAGATCGACGCGCTTTTGTTCCTGCCCGGGTTTTCCACCGCCACCACGGTCTCGGCACTCTCCGGGCGCGGGGTGGGCATGGATGTGGTGCGGCAGGCGATCCAGTCGCTTGGCGGCAGGGTCACCATCACCTCGGATCCCGGCCTTGGGTCGAAATTCTCGATCTCGCTGCCGCTTACGCTTGCCGTGCTCGATGGCATGGTGGTGCAGGTCGCCGGGCAGAAGCTGGTGGTGCCGCTTTCGTCGATTCTCGAAACTGCCGCGCTGACGCAAGACGATATCCGCGCGCTCGGGCCGCAGACCCATGTCATTTCCGTGCGCGGCGCAATCGTGCCGCTCTACGATCTTGGCACCGAACTCGGTTTCCGCCAACCGCGCAGCAGCTATGACGGCAGCATCGTGCTTTTCTGCGTGCTTGATAACGGAAGCAGCGCCGCGCTTGCCGTCGATGCGATTCTCGAACAGCGGCAGGTGGTCATCAAGGGCCTGCAAAAGGCTTACGGGCATATTCCCGGCGTTGCCGCGGCAACAATTCTGGGCGATGGCCAGATCGCGCTGATCCTCGACCCTGCCGACCTGGTGCGCAGCGCCACCGGCCACACCCGCGCTATCGCCCTCGCGCTTGCAGGATGACCCGCATGACAGATCAGATCTTTGCCAATAGCGCTGCCGAGGTGGAACTCCTCTCCTTCCGCCTTGCCGATCAGGAATACAGCGTCGATATCATGTCGGTGCGCGAGATACGCGGCTGGACCCGGGCAACCCCGCTGCCGCATGCCCCCGCGCATGTGCGCGGCGTGATCAACCTGCGCGGGACCGTGCTGCCGGTGGTCGATCTTTCAACCCGGCTCGGCATGGCTCCGGTGGCGGGAGACGCGCGCAATGTCATCATCGTGGTGCAACTGGGCGGGCAGAATGCCGGGCTTCTGGTCGATGCGGTTTCCGATATCGTGGCGGTGCCGCGCGCCGCGCTGCGGCCGCCGCCCGACCTTGCCGCCGACGCGGCGCATAACTTCATTTCGGCGCTTACCATTCTTGATGGCCGCATGATCCGGGTGCTCAACCTTGCCGCAGTCCTGCCCGATGCCACGGTGGAGGCTGCATGAGCATTGCAGCTTCGCTTGCCGGGGCTCTGGCCCCTCCCGACGCCGCCGAGCTTGCGGAGATTGCCCGGCTGGTGCGCGAGGGCTCGGGCATCGTGATCGGCGCGGGCAAGGCGAGCATGGTCCAATCGCGGCTGGCAAAGCGGCTGCGGGCGCTCGGGCTGAAGGATTTCCGCAGTTACCTTGCGCTCCTCAACGCCCCCGAGGGGGGCGACGAACGCCGCCGGATGCTTTCGGCGCTGACCACGAATGTCACCCATTTCTTCCGCGAGAGCCACCATTTCGAGCAACTGCGCGCAACCGTCCTGCCGCCGCTGATTGCCCGGGCGCGCGCCGGTGGCGCGGTGCGGATCTGGTCGGCGGGCTGTTCCAGCGGCGAGGAACCCTATTCCATCGCGATGCTGCTGTGCGACATGGCCGACGATATCGCCGGCCTCGATATCCGCATACTGGCAACCGATATCGACCGCGAAATGACCGCGCTTGGCCGCGCCGCGCGCTATGCCGCCGCCGCAGCCGAAACCGTGCCTGCGGCGCTTGCAAGGCGCTTCATCGCGGCGGTGGGCGACCGTGTGGTTCTGCGTGACCCACCGCGCAGCCTGGTCAGCTTTCGCGAGCTGAACCTGCATTCCGCCTGGCCGATGCGCGGCGGCTTTGACATCATCTTCTGCCGCAACGTGGCAATCTACTTCGACACGCCCACGCAAGATGCGCTTTGGCTGCGGCTGGAAGCGGCGCTAAGGCCCGGCGGCTGGCTGTTTCTCGGGCATTCGGAGCGGTTGCCTGTCGGCGATCCGACCCGTCTTTCCTCCCAGGGCATCACCAGCTACCGACTGCCCGTAGCAGCCCCCGACCCGGAGCAACCGCCATGGCACTGAGGGATCAGTTGCGCATTCTGGTGGTGGACGACATGTCCACCAGCCGCGGCCTGATCATGCAGGCGCTCGACAGCATGGGCGTGCTCCAGGTGAGCTATGCCATCGACGGGCCGGGGGCGCTGGCGGCGCAGGAGAAAAGCCCGGTGCATCTGGTGATTTCCGATTTCAACATGCCGGGCATGGACGGCTTGCAGCTGTTGCAGGCGCTGCGCGCCAACCCGCGCAGCCGCGGCATCGGCTTCATCCTGATCACCGGGCGCGCGGATCGCGAGATCATCGAGGGCGGGCACAAACTCGGCATGAACAACTATTTGCACAAGCCGTTTACCCCGACAGACCTGCGCAGTTGCATCGAGGCGGTGGTGGGGCGGCTGTGAGCGGGAACCGGAATTTCGCGCAGGCGGCGGGACACCAGATTGCGCTCGGCGCGCTTTGCGACCGTGTCGGGGAAGAGCTCTTGCAACTGGCTGCGCTCTCGGCCGTGGTGCAGCAGGCGCTGTCGCTGTTTCATTTTGTCGAACACACCGATGCGGCGGCAATTCGCGGATTGCAAGGCATCGACCGCATTACCCAGTCGCTCGACGATCTTGCGCGCCTTGTCCAGGCACTGGCAGAACAGGTTCCGCCCGATCAGCGGTTGCAGATCGGCCCGCTGCTCGCCGGGCTGCGACTGCACGAGTTGCAAACCCGGCTCGGGATCGACGCAGCGCCTGCCCCGCAGGTTCCGTGCGTGCTTGCCCCGGGGGAAATCCACTGGCTCTGAGCCTCGGCTAGCAACCGGCCGGTCCGCTTCACACGGCAACCGCTAGGCGCGCCACCTTGGGTGTTTCAGGGTTTGTCGGGCAAGGGTTGCGCAAGCTTCACACCGCCATCCCCCGCTGAACCGCCAGCGCTTCACCGCGGGTCAGCGCAAGAATTTGCCGTGCCATATCGGCAATTGGCACTGCGGCCTCGGCGGCCCCAATGTGGAGCGCGGCGCGCGGCATTCCGAACACCACGGAGCTCGCTTCGTCCTGGGCAAGGCAGCGCGCTCCATTCTGGCGCAGCCGCAACATCGCGGCGGCACCATCGCGCCCCATGCCGGTCAGGAGCACGCTCAGGCACATTGGCGCGAGCGGCAGGGCGCTATCGAACAGAACATCGACCGAAGGGCGGTGCCCGTTCACCGGCTCGGCGCTGATCAGTCTGCAACGTGGCGGCGTGGCGGCCGCCAGCGCCAGGTGGTAGGCACCGCCGGGGGCAAGATAGACATGACCCGGCTCGATCGGCATCCCGTCTTCAGCCAGGAGCACGCGCGGCGCGAATTTTTGCGCAAGCCGCGCCGCAAAGCTGGCAAGAAAGCTCGGTGGCATATGCTGGGTGATGAGCGTTGGCGGGCAGTGCGCCGGGTAGCCCGCAAGCAGAGTTTCCAGCGCGTCAACCCCGCCGGTCGAGGCACCGATCAGCACCAGACGCCCATTCCAGCTGTAATCGGCCGGCGGAGCGGCTGTTGCGCGCGCACCAGCGCCATGCAGCCGCGCTTTTGCCGCCATGACCAGTATGTCGGGAAGGTGTTCAAAGCTTGCCGCAAGCGCGCTGCCGCCACCCTTGCCGATGCATTCGACAGCCCCGAGCGAAAGCGCCTCAAGCGCTGCGGCCCCGCCGCGCTCGGTCAGCGTCGATACCATGACCACCGGCATCGGCCTGAGGCGCATCAGTTTTTCGAGGAACGCAAGCCCGTCCATCCTCGGCATCTCGACATCAAGGGTCAGGACGTCGGGATTGAGCGCCTTGATCTTTTCGCGCGCCTCGAAAGCATCGGATGCCTCGCCGACAACGGTCAGGCGCGGGTCCCCGCCAATGCGCGCCCGGATCAGGCGGCGGATGGTGGGTGAATCATCAACGATCAGAACACGGACGGGCACAAAATCTGCTTTCGATGGTTTGCGTGAGGGCGGGCGGGAAAGCGTGCTTCGCAATTCTCGCAACCAAGGCCGGCCGGAATTGCGATGCCGGCGCTGCCGCCGATGATCGGGGGCCGCGAGCAGCGGCGCGCGGCGGCTGCGGGTGTCGGCTTGTTCGGCGATGGCAACAAGACCTCCTGAGCACCTTGGACGCGGCACGCGGGCAGGACTTGCCCATGTTGCAACCATTGCCGCGCTCAGGCGAGCTTTGCCGAGACTGTTGAAGAAAGGCTTAAGGCCTGCCGCTACCAGCGGCCGGTGAAGGCCGCAAGCATCAGGCCCGCGCGCCGTGCAAACTCCGAGGGTGCAAGCCTGCCTTCGGCGACCCGCTCCGGCGCGGCAGCGGCGCGGCGAAGCACGCCACGGGCAAGCCAGCCCGAAAACAGCGCCGGTGCCGCGTTGCGCGGCAGCGCAGCGCGCGCCTTTCGCGCAGCGGCGATGCGCGCAAGCCCCGCAAGCGCCTGCGCTTGCACGCTTTCCGCCGCCGGTTCCGGCAAAGGTTGCAGGCCGCGCCGTGACAGTTCCGGCACCGCAAGAAGCCAGTTTGCCGATCCCGCGCCAAAGGCGAAATCGCGCACCACGGGTTCGGCCGCGACCGGGGCACCAAGCGCCAGCGCCGCCGCCCACATCAGGTTCCCCGAAGTGGCGTCGAGATGGGCCGCAAGCGCCTCGGCCGAAGCAAATCCCTCGCGCCAGCACATGCAGCGCTGCGCTTCGGCCAGCGCCGCAAGCGGCACCGCAAGCGCCGGGGTCTCGGCCAACAGCGGGGCCAGGGCCTGCAACACTTCATGCTGCGGCGCAGCTTTGCCCTTTGCCAGATCGCCCAGCGCATCGACCCACCATTGCAGCCGCATCTCGGCCACCAGCGGCTCTGACGAGGCCCAAGGTGCTCGCGCCAGTTGCAGATTGAGCGCATAGATCGGCCAGAGCTGCGGCCGCGCGGCGGCGGGGGCCGCGAGCGTGGCGGCAAATCGGTCCGGGTCGTGCTGGCGGACGAGTTCGGCGCAGGCGCGCTGGCTCATCGCGCACCCACCCGGCGCAAGATCCCCCCAGCGGGCGGGGATGCGCCCTGGCGCGGCCCGCACCGCCGCAACCCACTGTAACGCGTGAAAAAGGCTTCGCTTGCTATCACGCCGGGGCCACCCCGTCGCGCAGCAGTTTCCAGACCATCGCATCCAAGAGCGCCTCGAAGCTTGCATCGACTATGTTGGGCGAGACGCCGACGGTGGACCAGCGCCGCCCCTGCCCGTCTTCGCTGTCGATGATGACCCGGGTCACCGCCTCGGTTCCGCCCTGGGTGATGCGCACCTTGAAATCCACCAGCTTCATGTCGTCGATGCAGGCCTGATAGGGGCCGAGATCCTTGGCCAGTGCCTTGGCCAGCGCGTTGACCGGGCCACGGTCGGAACCCGCCGCATCCATGCTTTCGGAAACCGAAAGCATCTTTTGCCCGCCGATCTTCACCACCACCACGGCCTCGGAAAGGCTCACCATGCGGTCATACTTGTTCTTGCGCCGCTCGACCGTCACCCGGTAGCGCTTGACCTCGAAGAAATCGGGCAAAAGCCCGAGTTCGCGCCGTGCCACCAGTTCGAAACTGGCCTGCGCGCCGTCATAGGCGTAGCCTTGGTCTTCGCGCTCCTTCACCACATCAAGGATGCGCGCGAGCCTCGGGTCACGCGGGTCGGCGACGATCCCTGCGCCAGCAAGCTGCGCCCGCAGGTTCGATTGCCCCGCCTGATTGCTCATCGGAATGAGCCGCGCGTTGCCGACCAGCGCGGGGTCGATATGTTCATAGGTGCCGGGGTCTTTCAGCACCGCGCTGGCGTGCAACCCGCCCTTGTGCGCGAAGGCGCTGGCCCCGACGTAGGGTGCCGAGCGCAGCGGCACCCGGTTGAGAATGTCATCCAGCATCCGGCTGAGCCGCACCATCCCGGCAAGCGAGGCCGTGCTGATACCGGTCTCATAGCGGCTGGCATAGGGTTCCTTGAGCAGCAGGCTCGGGATCAGGGTCGTGAGGTTGGCATTGCCGCAGCGCTCGCCAAGGCCGTTGAGCGTGCCCTGCACCTGCCGCGCCCCGGCGTCGATTGCCGCCAGCGAATTGGCCACCGCATTGCCGGTATCATCGTGGCAATGAATGCCGAGCCGGTCACCGGGAATGCCCGCCGCGATCACCTCGGCCACCACCCGGCCCACTTCGGCGGGCAGCGTGCCGCCGTTGGTATCGCAAAGCACGATCCAGCGCGCGCCGCCTTCCCGGGCCGCGTGCAGGCAGGAAAGCGCATAGCCGGGGTCGGCCCGGTAGCCATCAAAGAAATGCTCCGCGTCAAACAGCGCCTCGCGCCCCGCCGCCACCACATGCGCGATGCTCTCGGCGATTGCATCGCGGTTGTCGGGCAGGCTGACACCAAGCGCGGTCTTCACCTGATAGGGATGGGTCTTGCCGACAAGGCACACCGCCGGGCTGCGCGCGTTCAGCACCGCCGCCAGCACATCGTCGTTTGCCGCCGAGCGCCCGACCCGCTTGGTCATGCCGAAGGCGGTGAAGGTGGCGCGCGTCTCTGGGCGGCTTTCGAAAAACTCCGAGTCGGTCGGGTTCGCCCCCGGCCAGCCGCCCTCGATATAGTCCACGCCCAAAGCATCGAGCGCCTGCGCGATATGCAGCTTTTCAGCCACCGAGAATTGCACGCCCTGCGTCTGCTGGCCGTCGCGCAGCGTGGTGTCGAACAGGTAGAGGCGGGATTTGGTCATTAGCCTGCCTCCGCGCCACTGTTTCGCCCGGCGGCACGCCGGGCAGCGCCCGAACCGCCCCCCCGGGGCGGGCGCTTCTCGCCCCCCCCGGCGGTCCGGGGGCTGCCCTCTGCTGCGAGGGGGGTCATTTCAGGGCCTCCAAGATCTTCTTGCTGATCATTTTCTGGTATGCATTCGTCACTAGGAAAACAGAAACGTCGCTGCCCTCCAAGTAACTGCTGTCACCAAGAAACTCTCGTTTTTCCTGCAATGGCAATGCGTTGAAGTGCTCGAACACCTTGATTGCATCGAGTTTCGGTCTGAATCGACCATCGGGCATGTCTTCGATACTGATCCCGTGCTCAGAAAGCGCATTTCGAATGTTATCGGCGGTCTTGAAGTCTTTGTTGGCGCGAGCATCGGCTCTCGCGACGAGCACGGATTTCAGCGAGTCATATGCGGATCGAGCAACAGCCCATTCTCCCATTCCATCTTCCAGCAGCCCCAAGATCATCGCGGAAGCTCTTAGCGCAGCCAGATTCCCGGAATTTTCGCATTCATGAAGAACCGCAATGGCACCAGCTGTGTTGAGATCGTCTGAAAGAGCCTCAAGAATGGCAGGATGGGGATCCTGGCCCGCCGGAATACCCGCCACAAGCTCACGCCACTTCGCCAGCGTCGCCTCCGCCTCCCGCGCTTTCGCCTCCGTCCAGTCCATCGGCTTGCCGTAATGCGTCCCCAGCAGCACGAACCTTATCACCTCGCCCGGAACGCCCTTTTCCAGCAAATCCCGCACGGTGAAGAAATTGCCAAGGCTCTTGGACATCTTCTTGCCCTCCACCTGCAACATCTCGTTGTGCATCCAGACCCGGGCAAATTCGCCCTCGGGGTGCACGCACATGCTCTGCGCGATCTCGTTCTCATGGTGCGGGAATTGCAGATCAATACCGCCCGCGTGAATGTCGAATGTGTGCGGTTTCTCAAGCGCATTGCCTGACAGTCGCCCCGCCTCAATCTGCTTTTTCCAAAGCAGTTCCTCGCTCATCGCCGAGCATTCGATATGCCAGCCCGGCCGCCCCCGGCCCCAAGGGCTGTCCCAGCCCGGCAGATCGTCGCTTGACGGCTTCCAGAGCACGAAATCCATCGGGTCGCGCTTGTAAGGGGCCACCTCCACCCGGGCACCTGCGATCATGTCATCGACCGAGCGGCCCGACAGCGCGCCATAATCGGGGTAGCTGCGGACATCGAAGAGCACATGCCCCTCGGCCTCATAGGCATGCTCGCGCGCAATCAGACCCGCGATCATTTCGACCATCTGGCCGATGTATTCGGTCGCGCGCGGCTCATGCGTCGGCCGTAGCGCCCCCAGCGCGTCCATGTCGGCATGATACCAGCCAATCGTCTCCTCGGTGCGCTCGCGGATCAATGCCTCGAGCGTGCCCGCCGCCCCCGCCTCCTTGCGCGCCAGCGCCGCCGCGTTGATCTTGTCATCGACATCGGTGAAATTGCGCACATAGGTCACATGATCTGGCCCATAGACGTGCCGCAAGAGCCGATAGAGCACATCGAACACCACCACCGGGCGCGCATTGCCCAGATGCGCACGGTCATAGACCGTGGGGCCGCAAAGATACATCCGCACATTGGCAGGATCGAGCGGGGCAAACTCCTGCTTGCGGTGGGTCATCGAATTGGTCAGGCTTATCTTGGTCATGGCGGTCTCGTTGCTGCTCGCGGCGCGGTCTAGCAGGTTCGGGCGTTCAGCAAAACCCCGCGCGCGGTGGCGGGGGCCAGCCCCCGCAC
>NZ_JAUXPI010000006.1 GCF_030684035.1 Phaeovulum sp.
GACTGGATTGCTGAGGAGCACCCTGTCCGCATCGTCGATCTGTTCGTCGATCAACTCGATCTGGCTGCCCTCGGATTTCACCGCCATGCCGCCGCACGCACCGGGCGGCCAGGGTGTCACCCGGCCGATCTGCTCAAGCTGTTCATCTACGGCTACCTGAACCGGATCCCGTCCAGCCGACGGCTGGAACGCGAGGCTGGTCGTAATGTCGAGCTGATTTGGCTCATCGGACGGCTGGTGCCTGACCACAAGACCATCGCTGATTTTCGACGTGAGAACGGCCCAGCCATCCGCAAGACCTGTGCGAAGTTCGTGGAACTGTGCCGCAGGATTGGCGTGCTGAAGGGCGACGTTGTCGCGGTTGATGGCAGTAAATTCAAGGCGGTCAACAATCGGGACCGGAACTTCACCAAGGGCAAAATCGTGAGCCGCTTGGCACATCTGGAGGCAGAGGTCGGGCGCTATATCGAGGAGGCCGACCGGATCGATCGCCAAGAAACCGGCGCAGCACGGGCTGAGCGGTCGGCGCATCTGACCGGCCGATATCACCGCATCCGGCAGGAGATTGAACGCCTGTTGGCAATGGATGAGGCGCTCGCCGATGCGCCCGATGGGCAGATATCGCTTACCGATCCAGATGCCCGCGCCATGGCGACGCGCGCGCAGCACAGCGGACATGTTGGCTATAATGTTCAAAGCGTTGTCGATGCCGAGACCCATCTGATCGTGACGCATGAGGTCACCAACCAGGGGCATGACCGGGATCTGCTGACCAAGATGGCGACACAGATCAAGGCAGTTCTGCAGCGCGAGGATCTGCACATACTTGCCGACAAGGGCTACTTCAGCGCCCTCGAAATCCTTGCCTGCCACAAGGCGGGTATAACAGCGACAGTGCCGCGTTCGGATACGTCCGGTGCCCGGTCAAAGGGGCATTTTGTGAAGGCAGACTTCGCCTATGACCATGATGCCGATGTCTATCGCTGCCCTGCGGGACAGGCGCTGACGCATCGCACCACCACCGAGCAGCAGGGCCTCCAAATGCGACGCTACTGGACAAACGCGTGCAAGGATTGCGCCCTCAAAAGCCGTTGCACCACAGGGCACGAGCGTCGGGTCTCGCGATGGGAACACGAACATTTGGTCGAAGCCTCGAATGCCCGCCGCCGCAGCCCGGCCGCCCCGATGAGCGTCCGTCGCTCGACGGTCGAGCACCCGTTTGGCACGATCAAGTCCTGGACTGGGCCCTGCCATTTCCTGACCCGGCGGCTTCGGGGGGTGCGCACGGAAATGGCGCTGAATGTGCTGGCCTACAACATCAAACGAATGATCGCGCTGGTCGGCATCAAGGGGCTGATGGCCGCAATCCCGGGGTAGATCGGGCGAACACGGGCGTCCATTGACGGTTCGGTGTGCTTCAAGGCTTGCCTCAGGCCCAAGGGCACGTCCAAAACCGGGTTTGCGACCAATTTAAGCCGAAATCTACCTGCCGACCAAAATCACGCCCCCAGGGGCTCAGGTCGCCGAGTTTCCACACAGCCTCGACTCATAGCAGACATTCGACAAACAAAAATGCCCGCAGCCTTCGCCACGGGCACCCATGCAACCTTTGCGACAGTTCAGCGGCGCAGCGCCAGCCTTTCGATCAGCGTGGCGTAGCGGGCGGCACTTTTGCCCTTGAGGTAGTCGAGCAGGCGGCGGCGCTGGGCCACCATCATCAAGAGGCCACGGCGGGAATGGTTGTCCTTCTTGTGGTCCTTGAAGTGCTCGGTCAGCGTCGCGATACGCGAGGTGAGAATGGCCACCTGCACCTCGGGCGAACCGGTATCGCCTTCCTTGGTGGCGAATTCCTTGATGAGGCGGGCTTTTTCTTCGACAGTAATCGACATCGGGGACTCCTTGATATTGAGGTGACGGCACAAGCCGGGATGTCGTCCAGCAGGGCCCTTGCTCCGCCAGGGCAGGCGGATGCGCGCATATAGGGGAAATGCGCCGGAAAGGAAAGCCCAATTGCGGCTGGCCCCGCGCCGCGCGGCCTAGGCGGCGATGGCGGCAAGCGCCTGCGGGGTCAAAAGCGCGATGTCCTCGGCGGTCAGTCCGGCACCGTGCAAGACCTCGACCAGCGCGATTCCATCAAGCTTGATCCAGACGGCGTCGGGTGCGGTGGCAGAAGGCTCTACCGTCACCAGAGGGTTGCTGTGCACCTCAGGGTCGTAAACCAGCGCGATCCGGTCAAGGCTCGCGTCGAACAGGATCGTGGCGGGGCGTGCGGGGTCGATCCAGTCGCCTACGGCGAACAGGTCCGCGCCCTCGCCGCCATTGCCGAAATCACCGCTGCCAAGCACCAGCAGATCATCGCCGCGCCCGCCATTGAGCAGGTCTTGGCCGGTGTCGATGTCACCCGACCCGGTGACCGGGTCTGCCACACGGCCGATCAGCACATCGTTTCCGGCATCGCCGAACAGCTCATCGCTGCCAAGCCCGCCGATCAGCGTGTCGGCCCCTTCGCCGCCTTGCAGGCTGTCGTTGCCCGCGCCGCCGAGCAGGAGATCGGCACCGCTGCCGCCTTGCAGAAGGTCGTCGCCCGCGCCGCCATCAAGCAGGTCATCGCCCATGCCGCCCATCAGGCTGTCATCGCCCGCGCCGCCAAGGAGCGTGTCGTTGCCATCGTTGCCGCTGAGCGCGTCATCACCCGGACCACCTGAAATCAGGTCGTCGCCGGTGCCGCCGTGCATGTCATCGCTGCCGTCACCGCCCGCCAACGTATCATCGCCGCCGTAGCCGTTGATCTGGTCATCACCTGCGCCACCAGAAATAATGTCACCGTTCTCGTCGCCCCAGAGGATGTCCTCACCCTCGGTGCCAGTGACCGGATCGGGTGCGGCGGCAACCACATCCTGGGCATCGGCGTCCAACAGGTCGCCATCTGCCGGTGTCTCGGCGGAAATGTGCCCATCGCCCTCCGGTTCGGACTCAGCAGCGCCACCATTGCCGAAAAAGGAAAAGAGGTCGGCCGAAAACCCGACAAGCAGCAACCCCAGAAACCCGGCAATCAAAAACACGGCGGCGGCCCCCCACTGGCTTTCGCATGCGGCCATGATCTTGCAATCAGGCGGTTTTGCCTAGCCGATAGTGCCTAATACTTTAGCGAATATTATTGCTCAGGCCTGCTGCGAAGTCCAGCGCTCGGGCCGGCGGTCATAGCCTATGTAAAGCGGGTGGCGCGGCGCGCCGTCGCGCGTAAGGCCAAGGTGGAAAAGCCTGCGGCCACTGGCACCCAGCATCGCCCCCACCGCCGCGCCGCGCCCCAGATGCGCCCCGTGCGCGCCCCAGGCGCAAAGGATCAGGTCGTCGGCACCTGCGGCCCAGCCAAGGCTTTCGGCAATCGCCGCATCGTTGCCCGGGCCGATCGGGTCGGCTTCGGCGCGCATCGCGCGTGGGTCGGTGGCGCGAAAGGCGAAGATGTTGGCGACCCGGAAACCGCCATAGCCGAGCACCCGCGCCCGCCGCTCGCAACGTTCCACGGTGGGGTCGTTCTGCGCCTCGGTCGCGGTCGAGGGGTTGAGCAGAATATAGAGCGCGCGCGGCGCTTCAGGCTGCCAGACCCGCGTCAGCAGATAGCGATAGCGTTCGCAATCCGAATAGACCGCGCTGCTTGCCGCATCGCCCTTGAGGTGGTGCCGGGTGATCATGCCGCTTTCTGGCCCGCGCCGCCCGCGCGCGCAAGCCCCGCCCGAAACCGGATGCCGCCTCAGAGGTTGAACACCCGGCTCGGGTGCAGCTCTCCCGCGCGGTAGATGCCAACCGCCACCGGCTGGTCCTGAAAGCTCGCCCAGGCGGCCGCGCCGTATTCGGCACCGGTCAGCACCGTGCCGGGGTTGCCGTTGCGCATTCGCACGGCACCCTCGGGCGTGGCTTTCAGCTCGGGCAGGTCTGCCAGCCCAAGCTCCAGCGGCAGCAGATGCGTTTCGAGCTCCGGGCTTCGCGCGAGGCGCTCGATCTCGTCGAGGCTCAATCCCTGCGCGGCATCGAATGGCCCCGACCAGACGCGCCGCAACATCAGGACGTGACCGTAGCACCCCAGTGCTGCGCCAAGGTCGCGGGCGATGGCGCGGACATAGCCGCCCTTGCCGCAGATCATCTCCAGTTCCAGCGTATCGGGATCAGGTCGGGCGATCACCTTGAGGCTCTCCACCCAGAGCGGGCGCGCGGCGAGGTCCATCGTCTCGCCGGAACGCGCCAGATCATAGGCGCGCTCGCCTTCGACCTTGACGGCAGAAAACTGCGGCGGCACCTGCTGAATGGCACCGCGAAATGCGGGCAGGGCGGCCGCTATTTCGGCATCGGTGGGGCGCAGATGCGTCGCGGCAATCACCGCGCCTTCGGCATCATCCGTGGTTGTGGCGCTGCCCAGCCGCATGCTGAAGCGGTAGCATTTCAACGCGTCGGTGATGTAGGGCACGGTCTTGGTGGCTTCGCCCAGCGCAATCGCCAGCACCCCGGTTGCCCCCGGATCGAGCGTGCCCGCGTGGCCCGCCTTTTTCGCGTCGAGCGCCCAGCGCACCTTGCCGACCACGGCAGTCGAGGTGATGCCAGCGGGCTTGTCGACGATCAGCCAGCCCGAAACCTCGCGGCCTTTCTTGCGTGCCATGCACTGCCCCTTTGCGGCGGAGCCCGCCTGCTAGCCGAGCGTTTGCCCAGCGTCAACCGGGTCACTCGGTCTGCGGCGGCTCGTCATCCGGCTTGGCGATGTCGCGCTGCACGGTCTCGTCGGCAAACATGCGCCGGGTCTGGTCGAGCCGGTCAAAGGTCTGGTCGAGCACAAAGCGCAGTTCGGGTGTCGCCCGCAGGGTCATGCCGCGCGAAATCAGATGGCGGATTTCGCCGGTCTTGCGCTTGAGCGCCTTGAGCAGCGCCTCGCCGCCCTGCCCGCCGAGCGGCGAGACATAGGCGGTTGCCACGCGCAGGTCTGGTGACAGGCGCACTTCGCCCACGGTTACCGAAAAACCCGCCAGCACATCGTCATGCACCTCACCGTGCAGCAAGGCTTCGGAGAGGTTGCGCCGAATCAGCTCGCCGACGCGAAGCTGACGTTGCGAAGGGCCTTGCCCCTGTGGAAAGCGGTTTGTTGCCATGCCCCCATGTAGGGCACTGTGGCCCCGCTCGCAACGGGGCTTTGCCAAGCCGGGCCGCAGCGGGTATGGAAAAGACCAGAGCGGCAGGGGGCGGGGCATGAGCGAATTGCCGGGCATCGTGATTACCGGGGCATCGGGCCGAATGGGCCGGATGCTGGCGGCAACCATTGCCGGTTCGGGCAAGGCGCGGCTGGTGGGCGCGGTGGAGCGCAGCGGCCACGCCTGGGTGGGGCGTGACCACGGGCTGGCGCTTGGCGGCGCGGCGAGCGGCCTCATCGTCACCGATGATCCTCTGGAGGCCTTCGCGCAGGCCCAGGCGGTAATCGATTTCACCGCGCCCGCCGCGACGGTGGAGTTTGCGGCACTCGCGGCGCAGGCCCGCGCCGTGCATGTGATCGGCACTACCGGGCTGGAAGCCAGCCATCTGGCGAAACTCAAGGCGGCCGCGCGCCACGCGGTGATCGTACGCGCGGGCAACATGAGCCTTGGTGTCAACCTTCTGGTGCAGCTTACCCGCAAGGTGGCGGCCGCGCTCGACGCCGATTGGGATGTGGAAATCCTGGAAGCGCACCACCGCATGAAGGTCGATGCGCCTTCGGGCACCGCGCTGATGCTCGGGCAGGCGGCGGCAGAGGGGCGCGGCATCCCGCTTGATGCCAACCGCGAGGCGGGGCGTGACGGCATCACCGGCGCGCGCCGCCCCGGTGCCATCGGCTTTGCCAGCCTGCGCGGCGGCGATATTGTCGGCGAACATGACGTGATCTTTGCCGGCGCGGGCGAACGCATCGTGCTGCGCCACATTGCCACCGACCGCGCCATTTTTGCCCGCGGCGCATTGCGCGCCGCATTATGGGGGCAGGGCCAGAAGCCGGGCGAATACGATATGTTCGACGTGCTCGGTCTCTGAGGCTTCTTCATTGCTTCAGATACCCCGGGGGTCCAGGGGCAGCGCCCCCGGCCGCTGGCGATCAGAAGTCGATCGCCAGCCCCTTTTTCTCCCAGTCGCCATAGCGCACCGGCTCGGGGCCGTCGCGGCCGCCGAGTTCGGTCGGAAGCGCCACCGTAGCGGCGGCCTTGCGGCGCGCCGCGGCCTCTGCAAGGGCGCGGCGTGCGGCGGCGGGCAGGTCGGGGGCAGTATCGTCGCGCATCGCGGGTTCCTTGTGCGGGGCGGCACCATGATATAGGGCGCGGCGGGGTGTGCAACTGGCAAAGGGTGGGGCATGGGCAAGGCAGATCCGGTGCGGCAGGCGGCGGTTGGCCTGATCGCGGGCGTGACCGAGGGCCATGCGACGCTGTCGGATCTGCTCGCCGCAGGTGCTTTGGTGGGTCTTTCGCCGCCTGAGCGGGCGCGGGCGCAGCGGCTGGCAACCACCACCCTGCGTCAGCTTGGCCGCGCCGATGCCGTGCTGAAGCCGCATCTGCGCCGCCCGCCGCCAGCCGAGGTACTGGCGGCGTTGCGTCTCGCGACCGTCGAGCTGCTGGAAGAGACTGCGGCACCGCATGGCGTGGTCGATGCGGCGGTAACCCTGGTGCGGGCGTCGGGGCCGCGCGGCGAAAGCCTTGCCGGGCTGGTGAACGCGGTGCTGCGCAAAGTGGCAGCAACTCCGCCTGCGGCCTGGGCGGCGCTGCCGCCACCCGCCTTGCCGTCATGGCTGCGCGGGCGGCTGATGAATGCCTGGGGCAAGCAGGCGGTGATGGCGATGGAGGCGGCGCATTTGCGCGGGGCAGCTTTCGACCTCACGCCGAAAACGGGCGATGCTGTGACGCTTGCGGCGGCCTTGGGCGGGGTGGTGCTGGCGACCGGGTCGGTGCGGCTTGCCGGGCAGCAGGGGCAGGTGAGCGAGCTGCCGGGCTATGCGAGCGGCGACTGGTGGGTGCAGGATGCCGCCGCCGCGCTGGTGGCGCGGGTGCTGGCACCGGTGGCGGGCGAGCGGGTGCTTGACCTTTGCGCGGCCCCCGGCGGCAAAACGCTGCAACTGGCGGCGGCGGGGGCGGTGGTGACGGCGCTTGATATTTCCGCGCCGCGGATGCAACGCCTGCACGAGAACCTTGCGCGCACAGGGCTCCGCGCCGAGGTGGTGGTGGCCGATGCGCTTGCCTGGGTGCCCGAGCAAGGCTTTGATGCGGTGCTGCTCGATGCGCCCTGTTCTGCCACCGGCACCATCCGCCGCCACCCCGATCTGCCGCATAGCCGCGATCCTGCCAGCCTGCGCGGGCTTTACGAATTGCAGGCAGCGCTGATTGACCGGGCGCTGGGCTTTCTGAAGCCTGGCGGACGGCTGGTTTATGCCACCTGTTCGCTGTTGCCCGAAGAGGGCGAGGCGCAGGTTGCCGCGGCGCTAGCCCACCACCCCGATTTGCGCAGCGACCCTGCGGCGCTGGCGCTGCCGGGGGTGAGCCCCGCTTGGATAACGCCTGAAGGCGGGCTGCGGCTGCGCCCCGACTACTGGCCAGAGGCGGGCGGAATGGACGGCTTCTATATTGCGCGCCTGCGGCGCTGAACGGGTGCCGGTGCGGCGGTAACCGCGCTGATGCCAGAAATGAGCGGTGACAGTCTCCCGGGCGCTGGCTATGGTGCGGATGCGTGAATGGGGCGGGCGCTCAGGCGCGAAAACGGCGACCAACGGCATGTCAGGCATGGATGAGCGGCAGAGCGACTTGGGGGCAGCGCCGGGCGCGCTTGCCCGCGCCGCCTACCGCATGGCCAATCGTCTGCAGGCATTGCGCGCGGCCAGCGCCCGGCCCGCCACCGGCTTTGTCAGCCAGCCCGAGCCGCGGACCATCGGCAGCCACGCGCGCGGGCGGCAACTGGTGGCGGGCAACTTTCTGTTTGCGGGGTTTTTGATCGAGGGCCCCGGTGTGCCGATCTGGAATCTGCCGATGCCTGATCCGAGTTTCGGGTCGGCGCTGCATGGCTGCACCTGGCTGGATGATCTGGCAGCACTTGGCGATGGCGCGGCGCGGGAGCGGGCGCAGGAGTGGGTGTTCGGCTGGATTTCCCGCTACGGCGGCGGTCGCGGGCCCGGTTGGACACCCGATTTGACCGGGCGGCGGCTGATCCGCTGGATCAACCACGCGATCTTTTTGCTCAACGGGCGTGACCGGGCGGCGGCGGATGCGTTCTTTCGCAGCCTTGCGCAGCAGACCCTGTTCCTGGCACGGCGCTGGCGCGCCGCCAGCCCCGGCGTCGCCCGTTTCGAGGCGTTGACCGGGCTGATCTACGCAGGCCTCGCGCTGACCGGGATGGAGCGTCATGTGCCCAGCGCCGCTGCCGCGCTGGCGCGCGAATGTGAAGCACAGATTGACGCGCATGGCGGAATTCCAACGCGCAACCCAGAGGAATTGCTGGAGGTTTTCACCCTGCTTACCTGGGCCACAGCGGCGCTGGGCGAGGCCGGACGCAGCTCGCATCCCTCGCATCTGGCAGCAATCGCGCGCATCGCGCCAACGCTGCGGGCACTGCGCCATGCCGATGGCGGCTTGGCGCGGTTTCACGGCGGCGGCCGCGGCTCCGAGGGGCGGCTGGATCAGGCGCTGGCAAGCGCCGGGGTGCGCGCGCTTTCCGCCGAGGCCCCGGCAATGGGCTTTGTGCGCCTGCATGGTGGTCGCACCACGGTCATTGTTGACGCCGCGGCCCCGCCTTCGGGGCGCGCGTCGGTCAATGCCCATGCTTCGACTCTGGCGCTGGAGCTGACTTCGGGGCGGCGCCCGCTGATCGTGAACTGTGGTTCGGGTGCTGCCTTCGGGCCAGACTGGCGCCGCGCCGGGCGCGCGACGCCCAGCCACTCGACACTTTGCATCCGCGGTTATTCGTCGTCACGTCTGGCCCCCGCGCGGCTGGTCGGGGGCGGCGGCGAAGTGCTGGCAGACGTGCCGAACGAGGTTTGGGCAAGGCCCGAGGCTGGTATCGGGGGGGCACGGCTTGTGCTTGGCCACAACGGCTATGTTGCTACGCACGGGCTGGTCCATGTGCGCGAACTGGAACTGACGCTTGATGGTCGCGTGCTTTCCGGGGCCGACACTTTGGGCGCGATGAGCGCCGCCGACCGCAGGCGTTTCGAAACGGTGATGCGGCGCAGTCAGCACGAAGGCGTGCCCTTCGATATCCGCTTTCATCTGCACCCCGAGGTTGACGCCGCGCTCGACCTTGGCGGCACCGCGGTTTCGTTGGCGCTGAAAAGCGGCGAGATCTGGGTGTTTCGCCCCGAGGCCGGGGCCGAAATGACGCTGGAGCCTTCGGTTTACCTTGAAAGCGGCCGCCTGCGCCCGCGCGCCAGCCGCCAGATCGTGCTTGCGGGCGTGGTGGTCGATTATGCCAGCCAGATCGGCTGGACCCTGGCGAAGGCGCAAGACACGCCGACCGTGCTCCGTGATCTGGAACGTGACGAGGGGGTGGCAGCCGATTGACGGCACATGCGCAGCTTCTGCCGCAAGTCATCGGCCCTTGTTTGGAGACAATCCGGTAGCCCCTTTGCCACCTTGACGCGCGATGCGAAGATTGCCGCCCGGCTCTGGCCAGATGCGATCTGCTCGCGTGGCACAATGGCAAGGCTTGGCGCGGCGAGCCCGATCAGTCGTCGCTGACTTGCATCTGTGCCGGGCAACACGCCCAGATAACGCTCGCACCAATGTTTTTTTTGCCTCCGGGGGCAAACGGAAGGTTCAAACCGCCGCAAGTTTGGCTTATGCGCTGCGCTAGCACGGCAGGGGTTGCCGCGAACACCGATCTGATCCACCGAGGGCCAAACATGTCCAATCTCGTTCCGCTGCGCCGCGCGCTGATTTCGGTTTCCGACAAGACCGGGCTGGTGGATTTCGCCAGTGCGCTTGCCGCGCGAGGGGTCGAGATCGTCTCGACCGGCGGCACCGCCGCTGCCCTGCGCGCCGCAGGGCTGAAGGTGCGCGATGTGGCCGACCTGACTGGCTTTCCCGAGATGATGGATGGTCGGGTGAAAACCCTGCACCCGGCGGTGCATGGCGGCCTTCTGGCGCTGCGCGACGATGTCGAGCATCTGGCGGCAATGGCGGCGCATGGGATCGAGCCGATCGACCTGCTGGTGGTCAACCTCTATCCGTTCGAAGCAACGGTCGCGCGGGGTGGCAACTACGATGATTGCATCGAAAACATCGATATCGGCGGCCCGGCGATGATCCGCGCCGGTGCCAAGAACCACGCTTTCGTGACGGTGGTGGTGGATGTGCAGGATTATGGCGCGGTGCTGGACGAACTTGATGCGCAGGGGGTGCAGACCTCGCGCGCCTTCCGCCAGCGTCAGGCGCAAATCGCCTATGCCCGAACCGCCGCCTATGATGCCGCGGTTTCAAGCTGGATGGCGGGCGCAATTGGCGAGACCACGCCGCGCCGCCGCGCCTTTGCCGGCACGCTGGCGCAGGGGCTGCGCTACGGCGAGAACCCGCATCAGGCGGCGGCCTTTTATACCGATGGCTCAAACCGGCCCGGTGTTGCCACAGCGCGCCAATGGCAAGGCAAGGAACTGAGCTACAACAATATCAACGATACCGATGCGGCGTTTGAACTGGTGGCCGAGTTTGCCGGGCAGGCACCCGCCTGTGCGATCATCAAGCACGCCAACCCTTGCGGGGTTGCGCAAGGCGCGAGCCTTGTCGAAGCCTACCGGCGCGCCTACGACTGCGACCGGACCTCGGCATTTGGCGGCATCGTGGCGCTCAACCGGCCACTTGATGCGGAAACCGCCGAGGAAATCTGCAAGATCTTTACCGAAGTGGTGATCGCGCCGGGGGCCGACGATGGCGCGCGGGCGGTATTTGCGGGCAAGAAAAACCTGCGGCTTCTGACCACCGACCGGCTGCCCGATCCGCGCGCGCCGATTCTGGGCTTTCGGCAGGTTTCGGGCGGTTTTCTGGTGCAGGACAAGGATATTGGCCATGTCGCCCGGAGCGAGCTGAAGGTGGTGACCCGGCGCGCCCCGACCGAGGCGGAACTGCGCGATCTGATGTTTGCCTGGGTGGTGGCAAAGCACGTCAAATCCAACGCCATAATCTATGTGAAAGACGGGGCGACGGTCGGCGTCGGTGCCGGGCAGATGAGCCGGGTCGACAGCACCCGCATCGCCGCGATCAAGGCGCGCGACATGGCCGAGGCGATGGGCCTGCAGGAGCCACTCACCCGCGGATCGGCAGTGGCATCGGATGCGTTCTTTCCGTTTGCCGACGGGCTCAT
Source organism: Phaeovulum sp. (assembly GCF_030684035.1). GTDB lineage: Bacteria > Pseudomonadota > Alphaproteobacteria > Rhodobacterales > Rhodobacteraceae > UBA6213. Next base: position 11,338 of record NZ_JAUXPI010000006.1, read on the forward strand.
TGCCGCTGCCGAGGCGGGGGCAACCGCGATCATCCAGCCAGGCGGTTCCATGCGTGACGCCGAGGTGATCGCGGCGGCAGATGCGTTGGGGCTGGCGATGGTCTTTACCGGCCAGCGCCATTTCAGGCACTAGCACATGCGGCTTGCGGGATGGGCGGTGGTGGTTGTTGTGCTGGTCGATCAGGCCAGCAAATACCTTGTGGTGCAACGGCTCGATCTTGCCACGCGCCAACTGATCGAGGTGGCACCACCCTGGCTGAGCCTGCGCATGGCGTGGAACCGGGGCGTCAACTTCGGGCTTTTCGCAAATGATGCCGGGGTGACGCGGTGGGTTCTGGTGGCCGTGGCGCTGGCTATTTCGGCCTGGGTCTGGTGGTGGGTTGCGCGCGAGCGGCAGAGCCGAAAGCTGCAACTGGCGGCGGGTCTTCTGGTCGGTGGCGCGCTTGGCAATGTGGTTGACCGGCTGATCTATGGCGCGGTGGCCGATTTCATCAACATCGCGGTGCCCGGCATCGCCAACCCCTGGTCGTTCAACATCGCGGATGTGGCGATATTTGCCGGGGCGCTGGGGCTTGTTGCCTTTGCCGGTGGCGGGCAGAAGCCTCGTGACGCGCGCGAGGAGTTGCGCTAAGACGGGGACGAGATGGTGAGGGAGCGGCCCATGCAGGCGGGAATCGGCAAGTTCGGGCTGGTGCTGGCGGCAGTGCTGGCGCTTGGCGCTTGCGGCAGCGACAAGGAACCGAAGCTGATGAACGTGCGCGCCGCGTCTTCGGGGCCGGACGAATTCGGCATCCTTCCCACCAAGCCGCTGCAAATGCCCGCAAGTCTGGCGGCGCTGCCGCCCCCCACTCCCGGCGGCTCCAACCTGACGGATCCAACCCCCGAGGCCGATGCCATTGCCGCACTTGGCGGCAAGCCCGCGGTTCTGGCGCGTGGTATTGCCGCCGCCGACGCCGGGCTGATGGCGCATGTGGCGAAATATGGCTCCAGCGCCGACATTCGCGCCGTGCTGGCCGCCGAAGACCTGGAATACCGCCGCAAGAACAACGGCAAGCTTCTGGAGCGGCTGTTCAACGTGAACGTCTATTATCAGGCCTATCTGGCAATGTCGCTTGATCAGGCCGCCGAGATCGAGCGCTGGCGCAAGCTTGGTATCCGCACCGTCGGCGCGCCACCGGAACCGGCGCTGCTCAGGCGCTGATCAACAAGGCGTCATCGCAGCGCGTCGGGGGCTTGCCGGGCGGGCGCGATAGCGTACCTTCGCAGCAGGAAACCGGAGGTTGCGCATGACGTTTGGCCGCATATGGCTTTGCCTTTCGCTGGCGCTGGCAGCGGCACAAGCAAGTGCCGAGGGCATCAGCCGCTTCACGCTTGAAAACGGTCTCGAAGCGGTGGTGATCGAAGATCATCGCGCCCCGGTGGTGGTGCATATGGTCTGGTACCGCGCTGGTGCCGCCGATGAGGCGCGCGGCACCTCGGGCGTTGCGCATTTTCTTGAACATCTGATGTTCAAGGGCACCGACGAACTTGCCCCGGGCGAGCTTTCGGCCACGGTCGAGGCCAACGGCGGTTCGGACAACGCCTTCACCTCGCATGACTACACCGCCTATTTTCAGCGCATTGCGGCCGACAGGCTGGAACTGGTGATGCGGATGGAGGCCGACCGGATGCGCGATCTGGTGCTTTCGGAAGACGACTGGGCGACCGAGTTGCAGGTGATCATTGAAGAGCGCAACCAGCGCATCGACAGCGACCCCGGGGCGCTCCTGCGCGAGCAGATGAATGCGGCGCAATACCTCAACCACCCCTACGGCACCCCGGTGATCGGCTGGCGGCACGAGATGGAGGCGCTGACGCGCGCCGATGCGCAGGCCTGGTATGATCGCTACTATGCGCCCAACAATGCGGTTCTGGTGGTGGCGGGCGATGTTGACCCCGCCGAGGTGGAGCGGTTGGCGCGCCTCTATTACGGTGTGCTGGCACCGACCGAAGGCCTTGGCGAACGCCAGCGCGTGGCCGAGCCGCCGCAACTGGCCGAAAGGCGGCTGACATATGCCGACCCGCGGGTGCAGCGCCCCTATGTGACGCGCAGCTATCTCGCACCCGAGCGCAATGCGGGCGATCAGTCGGAGGCCGCCGCGCTTACGGTGCTGGCCGAACTGCTGGGCGGGAACGCCGCGACCTCGGTTCTCGGCCGTGCACTGGTGTTTGACAGCGGCAAGGCAATTGCCGTCAGGGTGTCGTATGACGGCACCAGCCATGATGAAACGACGTTCGGAATTACCGTGGTTCCAGCAGCCGGGGTGAGCCTCGCCGATGCCGAAGCGGCGCTTGACGAGGCCTTGGCGGCATTCCTGCGCGATGGGCCGGACCCGGCGCAGTTTGCCCGGATCAGCACCCAGATCAGCGCCAGCGAAATCTACACGCGCGACAACGTGCAGGGCATGGCGCGGCGCTATGGCGAGGCGCTGACCAGTGGCCTTGCGATTGCCGATGTGCAGGGCTGGCCCGAGGCGCTGCGCGCGGTCAGCGAAGCCGATGTGATGGCCGCCGCAGAGGCGGTGCTGGTGCGACGGCGCTCTGTTACCGCATGGCTGATGCGGCCTGAAGCCGAGGGGGTGCGGCAATGATCCAGCTTGTTGCAGCGCTGGCGCTGGTGTTCGGCCTTGCCACCCCGGCACGCGCCGTGGTGGAGATTATCGAGGTCATTTCACCCGGCGGGCTGACCGCCTGGCTGGTGGAAAACCACGAAATTCCCTTTACCGCGCTTGAAATCCGCTTCGCGGGTGGTGCCAGCCTTGATGCGCCGGGCAAGCGCGGCGCGATCAACCTGATGACCGGATTGCTTGAAGAGGGTGCCGGGCCGCTTGATGCGCAGGGCTTTGCCGAAGCCGCCGAATCGCTCGCGGCTGAATTTCGCTTTGACGTGGGCGACGATCTCCTGTCGGTTTCGGCGCGGATGTTGACCGAAAACCGGGTTGCGGCAGTGGAATTGCTGCGCAGCGCCCTGATCGAGCCACGCTTTGAATCAGACGCGCTTGAGAGGGTGCGCGGACAGGTATTCTCGATCATCGACGCCGATTCCCGCGACCCCGACGAGATTGCTTCCGATACCTTCGGGCGGCTTGCCTGGGGCGGTCACCCCTATGGCAGTTCCTTGAATGGCACGATGGAAAGCGTCGCGGCGCTGACCCAAGCCGATATGTTCGAGGCCAAGGACCGGGCAATGGCGCGCGACCGTATCCGCATCGCCGCTGTGGGCGACATTTCACCCGATGAGCTTGGCGCGCTTCTCGATACATTGCTGGGCGCGCTGCCCGAAACCGGCGCGCCGATGCCGCCACGCGCCGAACTGGCGCTGACCGGGGGGGTGACGGTGGTCGATTTCGCCAGTCCGCAGTCGGTGGTGCTGTTCGGCCATGCCGGGCTTTCGATGCGCGACCCCGATTATTTCGCCGCCTATCTGATCGATCACATGATGGGTGGCGGCATCGGCTCGCGGCTGATGACGGAGGTGCGCGCAAAGCGAGGCCTGAGCTATGGCATTTCGTCGTTTCTGGCACCGCGCGACCGCTCGGAAACCTGGCAGGGTTACTTTGCTTCGGCCAATGAAAAGGTTGCCGAGGCGGTGGCGGTGACCCGTGCGGAATGGGCGCGGATGGCGCAGAACGGCGTGGACGAGGCCGAACTTGCCGCCGCCAAGACCTACCTCACCGGTGCCTATCCGCTGCGCTTTGATGGCAACCGGCAGATTGCCTCGATTCTGGTTGGCATGCAGCACCTCGGGCTGCCGCGCGATTACATCAACACCCGCAATGCGCGTGTCGAAGCGGTAACGCTGGAGGATGTTCGCCGCGTTGCCGCGCGCTTGCTTGATGCCGGGGCATTGCGTTTCGTGGTGGTGGGGCGGCCGGTGGGCCTGGCCGAATAGGGCCCGAATCAATGGCCCTCGTTCGCGCTTCGTGCTAACCCTAGTAGGATGAACGCCGAACGCCCCAACATAGGTTCTCCAGAACGCCCGGTCATTCGCCAGCTGAGCGAGGACGCCGCGAACCGCATTGCGGCGGGCGAAGTGGTGGAGCGCCCTGCCTCGGCGGTCAAGGAACTGGTGGAGAACGCGCTTGATGCCGGTGCGCGGCGCATTGATGTAAGCTTTGCCGATGGCGGCAAGACGCTGATCCGGGTGGCTGACGATGGCTGCGGCATGACCGCAGCCGACCTGCCGCTGGCGCTTGCCCGCCATGCGACATCGAAGATTGATGGCTCTGACCTTCTCAACATTCACAGCTTTGGCTTTCGTGGCGAGGCGCTGCCCTCGCTCGGTGCGGTTGGGCGGCTTGCCATTATCAGCCGCGCCGAGGGTTTCGAGGCGGTGCAGATCAGCGTGACCGGTGGCACCATTGCCCCGGTGCGCCCCGCCGCGCTCAATCGCGGCTCCGTGGTGGAGTTGCGCGACCTCTTTCACGCCACCCCGGCGCGGCTGAAGTTTCTGCGCACCGACCGCGCCGAAGCGCAGGCGATTGGCGATGTGATGCGCCGCCTTGCCATGGCCGCGCCATATGTCAGCTTCACCCTGGCCGATGTTTCCGGTGGCGAGCGGCGCGAGCTTTTGCGTGCGGATGCCGAGCAGGGCGAGTTGTTCGGCGCGCTCTCGGGCCGACTTGCGCGCGTGCTGGGGCGCGATTTTGCCGATAATGCCCTGCCGATAGATGCCGAGCGCGAAGGCCTGCACCTGACAGGTTTTGCCGCCCTGCCCACCTATTCGCGCGGCGCGGCGGTCGAACAGTTCCTGTTCGTCAACGCCCGCCCGGTGCGCGACAAGCTGCTGACCGGGGCTCTGCGTGCCGCCTACATGGATGTGCTGAGCCGCGACCGGCACCCGGCTGCGGTGCTCTACCTTGCCTGCGCCCCCGATCTGGTCGATGTGAACGTCCACCCGGCAAAGGCCGAGGTACGCTTTCGTGACCCGGCGCAGGCGCGCGGGTTGATCGTTTCGGCGCTGCGCCATGCCCTGGCCGGGGCCGGGCACCGCGCCAGCACCACCGTTGCGGCTGAAACGCTCGCGGCGATGCGACCGGAAGCGCCGCGCCATTACCAGATGGACCGCCCCTCTGGCAGCGCGATTCGCAGCGCCTACGCCTGGCAGGCACCGATTTTTGCCGAGGCACCAGCGGCCTTCGCCGCCGCGCCGGACCCCGCGCCCGAGGCGGTCGATTTTCCCCTTGGTGCCGCGCGGGCGCAACTGCACGAAAACTGGATCGTGGCGCAAACCGCAGATGGCATGGTGATTGTCGATCAGCACGCGGCGCATGAGCGGCTGGTTTATGAGCGGCTGAAGCGCCAGATGGCGGAAAATGGCGTTGCGGCGCAGGCGCTGCTGATCCCCGAAATTGTCGAGCTTTCCCCCGGCGATGCCGCGCGCCTGCTCGAACTTGCGCCCGATCTGGCACGGCTTGGGCTCGGCATCGAGCCATTCGGAGGCTCGGCCGTAGCGGTTCGGGAAACCCCGGCGCTGCTCGGGCAGATCAGCGCCGCAGCGCTATTGCGGGATATCCTCGACGAACTGGCCGACCTTGGCGACAGCCAGCGCCTTGGCGCGCGGATCGATGCGGTGCTGAGCCGCATGGCTTGCCACGGTTCGGTGCGCTCGGGCCGCCAGATGCGGGTGGAGGAAATGAACGCGCTTTTGCGCGAGATGGAGGCCACGCCCAATTCGGGCCAGTGCAACCACGGGCGACCGACCTATGTTGACCTCAAGCTGGCCGATATCGAGCGGCTGTTCGGGCGCAGATGATCCGCATTGGCCAGACCACGTTTGACCTGCAAGACCCCCTGGTGCTGGCCGCGCTGATCGGCGGCGCGCTGGTGCTTTTGCTGTTCGTGCTGCTGATCCTGACGCTGCGCGCCTCGGGCCGGGCGTCGCGCCTGGCGCAGCCGCTGTTTGCGCTGGGCAGCCGGGTCCAGCAGCTTTCGGATGGGCAGCAACAGCTTGCGGGCGGGCTGCACCATGTTTCCGAGGCGCAGGCAGTGGCGCAGACGCGGCTTCTGGGGTTGATGGAAAGCCGCCTGGCCGAGGTAAGCCGGGGCATGACCGAAAGCCTGCACGGCACCGCCACCCGCACCGCCCGCAGCCTTGGCGAGTTGCAGCAGCGTCTGGAAACCATCGACCGCGCCCAGGCCAATATCGAGAAACTTTCCGGCAATGTGCTGAGCTTGCAAGACATTCTCTCGAACAAGCAGACCCGGGGCGCGTTTGGCGAAATCCAGCTCCACGACATCGTGCAAAAGGCGCTGCCGCCAGATGCCTATACGATGCAGGCGACGCTTTCGAACGGGCGGCGGGCGGACTGCCTGATCCACCTGCCCATCCCGCCCGGCCCCATTGTCATCGACTCGAAGTTTCCGCTGGAAGCCTACGAGGCGCTCCGCCGCGCCGAAAACCAGAGCCAGACCCTTGAGGCGCAACGGGCAATGCGGGTGGCGGTGCGCGCGCATATCCGCGCCATTGCCGAGCGCTATGTGATCGAGGGGGAAACCGCCGATGGCGCGCTGATGTTCCTGCCCTCCGAGGCGGTCTATGCGGAACTGCATGCCAATTTTCCCGAGCTTGTGCGCGAGGGCTTCGGGCAGAAAATCTGGATCGTCTCGCCCACCACCTGCATGGCCGTGCTCAACACCATGCGCGCCGTGCTGAAAGATGCGCGAATGCGCGAGCAGGCGGGGGCTATCCGCAAGGAACTCGGCCTCCTTTATGGCGATGTTGAGCGGTTGGGGCTGCGGGTGGAAAGCCTGGACCGGCACTTCGGTCAGGCCGCCAAGGACATTGAAGACATCAAGATTTCGGCCGAAAAGACCGGGCGGCGGGCGCGGCGGCTCGACAATTTCGATTTCGAGGAACTGGCCCCCGAAACCGACCCCGCCATTGTGCCGCCGCTGCCGCTGCCCTGAGGGTGCGCGCTTGCGCCGCTTGCGCTGCGGGCGGCTTTCCTGAACACTGTGCCTGAACGGAGGCCCTGATGCTTCAGATAACCGCTGACAAGATCGCCCATGTGATCATTCGCGCCCGCGAGATGGAGGCCGATTTCGGCGGTTTTGGCGATGCCGATGGCCATGGCAGCGCCGCCGCCAACGATCTGCGCGCCTTCATTGCAAACCTGAACGACGACGAGCAGGCAAGCCTTGTGGCGGTCATGTGGATCGGGCGCGAAACCTATGACGCCGAAGAGCTTGATGAGGCGATCGACACCGCCAAGGCCGAAGCAACGGCACCCACCGAAGATTACCTGATGGGCGTTCCGATGCTTGCCGACTATCTGGAAGACGGGCTGAACGCGCTCGATATCTCGCTCGAAGAGGCCGAAGACGGGGTATTGCGCCTGACCTGAAGGTGGTCGCGCCGCGCCATGTATTGCGCCAGCGGCTGCACCTGCCCCAGCCAGCGCGCAAGCAACCTCTGGTCTGCCGGAACCCCCTGCACACCGGCGGGAAATTCGCGCAGCTGAAGCGATTCGGCGGCCATTGCCGCGGGGCCGGAAACCAGCCGCGCCATCGCAGAGCCGCGCAGATCGCCCACGGCGTCAAGCGCCCAGCTCTGGTGCCAGACTGCCCGACCCTCGCGCTCGGCCTTTAGCGACACCACCAGCACGGCGCGGTCTGGTTCGTCGGCGGCATAGGCATTTGCCGCCCAAAGCTCGTTGGAAAGCGCGCTCAGGCGGGCATCGCGGCCGGGGCCGGTCAGCGATTCGAGCTCTGCAAACACCGGGGCCCAGGCCTCTGCCCAGCCCATCAGCCGGATCGTGCCGCGAACAAAGTTCTTCACCGGCCATTTCGGGTCAAAGCCGTATTCTGCGATGAACGGCAGGCTGTCGCGGTTCGGGTAAACCTCGAAGGTCTCGGGCACCGGCAAGGGCGCGTCGAACCGTGTAATCGCCTCCCAGGGCCGCGCGACCGCGAGCACGGCAAAATGCCGGATCGAGCGCGAGGGGGCGCCAAGCGCCTTGAGCACTCCAATCGGCGACCAGGAGAACTTGTAGCGAAAGGCATTGGGGCGTGCCGGAACGCCACCGCAAAAAGAGGTGAAAGATATCGTGTTTTCAGCATCATAGGCAGCGCTGGCGCGATAGGCCGCGACCAGATCATGCGCCATCATGTGATCGATGCCGGGGTCGAGCCCCATCTCGGCCACGATCGCCACCCCCGCTGCGCGCGCAGCCGCGTCAAGCGCCCGCAGCTCGGGCGTGGCATAGCTGGAACAGACGAAATGCGCGCGCGCCGCCAGTGCCAGCCGGGCCAGACCCGCATGCATGTCTGAGGGCAGCATCGAAACCACCACATCGCCCGGGCAGAGCGCCGCCGACAGGGCTTCGGTTTCATAAACGCGGATGTCACGGGCCAGATCGCCCACCACCGCCGCCGCCGCTGCAATGGTCAGGTTCCAGACCACCACCGGCTGCCCGTCCGCAAGCAGCCGCCTGAGCCCCGGCACTGCGGAAAGCCCGGTGCCGCACCAATGAATCGTCATCTGATGTTCCCTATAGCGCCGCCAGATGGCGGTCGAATTCGGCCTTTGCCCGGCCCCAGACGCCCGCTCCCAGATCGCCCAGCGTCAGCAACGAGGGCAAAAGCTGGGCTGCATAATCCTCGCTCGCTTCCCGTGGCAGAAGCGAGGGCAGGTTGTCGATCGCGGTCACGTCAAGCACCGGCGCGGTTGCCACCCGCAGTGCCGGTGCGGCCCAGTCGGTGGCGCGGTCGTAAACCTTGATCGGCGAGAAGTCCGATGTCGGGTCGCAGGCAATGTCGCCGATCACCCGCAACGCCCTTGGCGCGGTCAGCACCGAGACAGGCACGAACACCGGGCAGCCGGGGCGCGCGAGAATGCAGTTGAGAAAGACCTCGTGCTCCAGCACTTCCGGAAACGGGCCGCCATGCGCGGTTTCGGCCATGTCCCATTTGGTGACCGCCACGCCAAGTGCTGCGCAAAGATCGGCGGCTCCGCTGCCGACCCGGCCAAGCGCGCCGATCACCAGCGCGCGCGGGCGCGGGGCGGTGCCCAGATCGGCCGCAAGATCGGCCAGCAGCTCCGCCTTGCCGGGGTATTTTGCCAGCGGCCCGCAGATACCGCCGCGCCGCTGCGCCGCCCAGCACTTGAGCGCGACCGCAGCCCCGGCATACCCAGCCCAATAGCCGAAGGCTGCGACCCGCCGCCCCGCCGCATCGACCAGACATTCGAGGTCATAAAGCGCGCCTCCCCCGGCGCTGAACCTTTGCAGCAGAACCCGCCCTGCGGACTGGCCCTTGTAGGCGTGGCCGAACATGATGTGGCGGTGCCCGAGCGGCGTGCCATCTTCCGGCAACTCCTTCAGCCCGAAGATGATCGCGCCGCGCGGCGCGTCGGGCCAACTGTTCTCGGGTGCAATTTCGCAGCCTGCGGCGATGTAGCCTTCAATCCCGATCTCGCGCACATGGCTTGCCTCGACCGTTACGCGCAGCCCTGCCGCAAGCAGCGCCGCAGCCCCCTCGGGGGTCAGGCCCACCCGCTCCTCGCTCGGTCGTTGCTCCGCGCGCACCCAGATATGTGTCATCCCAAGTTCCTTGCCATGTCGGCGCAAGCAACCACGCCGCAGCGGCGGCGACCAGACACATTCTGCCGCTTCTTCTTCGTCCAAATACCCATTCTGCCGCTGCAACCAGCACAAGTGCCGGGTGGCGCTAGCTCCAGACGACTTCCCCAAGGAAGATGTAGCCTGCGCCATAGATGGTCTTGATCAGCCGCGGGTTCTTCGGGTCTTCGCCAAGCTTGGTGCGCAGCCGGGAAATGCGCACATCCATTGCCCGGTCAAAGCTGTCACCCGCAGCCCCGCCAAGGCTTTCCTGCATCTGTGCCCGGGTAATCAGGCGCTTGGGGCTTTCCAGAAATATCCGCAGCACCTCGCCCTCGGCGTGGCTGAAAGGCACCTCGGAACCGTCCGCCGCCACCAGCAGGTAGCGGTCGAACTGCGCGACCCAACCGGCAAAGCGCGCGGTCTGCAGCACACGCTCGGCCTCGGCGCGCCCCTTGCGCAGCCGGGCGCGAATGCGCGCCACCACTTCGGCCGGGTCGAATGGCTTGATGATATAGTCGTCGGCACCCAGTTCCAGCCCGGTTACCCGGTCCTGCACCTGCGCGCGGCCTGAGATGATGATGATCGCGGCACCTGATTCGAGCGCGAGCCGATGCACCAGCGCCAGCCCGTCGCGGTCTGGCAGACCAAGATCGACCAGGCAGACATCCGGTGCCGAGCGCTTCAGCCCGATCTCGAATTCGGCAGCGCGCCCGTAAGAGGTGGTGCGGAACCCCGCCTCTTCCAGCGCATCCGAAAGCATCCGGCGCACTTCGGGTTCGTCATCGAGAATGGCAACGTGCGGCGGTTTCATGCTGCCACTCCGGGAACCAGTAATGCCATTAGCGCGGCCTCGCTGACCGGCTTGGAAAGCACCGTACAGGGCGCTCCGGCGCGCAAGGCATGGCCTTCGGGCAGCGAGGTCATCAACAGCACCGGCAGTTCCTGGTGCCGCGCCAGAAGCGATCTGGCCAGCGCAACCCCAGTTTCTGCCCCGGCCAGATTGATATCTGAAAGCACAAGACCGATGCCCGGAAGATCAGCCAGTTCGCGTGCCTCGGCGGCGCTGGCAGCTTCGATCACGGTATGGCCCATGCCGCGCAGAATTTCGCGCACGCCTGCGCGGATCTCGTCGCTGTCTTCGACCAACAGCACCAGCCGCGGCGCGGTGGCGGTGGCGGCCGGGCGCAACGGCAGGCGAAGTGTTACCCGAGCACCCCCGCCCGGCCGGTTTTCCAGCCGCACGGCACCGCCTGCCAGCTTGGTCTGGTCATAGACCATCGAAAGCCCGAGGCCCGATCCCTCGCCTCCCTTGGTGCTGAAAAATGGCTCGAGCCCGCGCTCCAGTGCCTCGGCGCTGAACCCGGTGCCGCTGTCGGCGACCGAGATTTCAACCCATGTGTCGCGCACCGGGCAGGCGCGAAGCGCGATCCGCCCCGGCGCGGAACCCATTGCATCGCGGGCGTTCAGGATCAGGTTCAAGAGGCTGTCCTGCAAAGTGCCGGGATCAAGCAGCACCGGCAGCCCGAGGCCCTCGACCGAAGTTTCAAGCACCACCGCCTCGCCCAGCGTCGGGCGCGCCATAGCCGCGAGTTCGGTCAGAAACGGCGCGATCATCAGCGGCTGCGGGCGCAGCTCGCGCACGCCGGAAATCGCGGCGATACGGTCCAGAAGCGTGCCACCCCGCCGCGCGGCGGCAAGCGTGGCGCGCGCAAGCTCGGCGGCATCGGGTGGCAGCGCGGCGGTGCGCGCGAGCCTTCCCTGCAACCCCATGATGATGGTCAGCAGGTTGGCGAAATCATGTGCGAGCCCCGAGGTCAGCTGCGCTGCCAACTCGCGTTTGGAGCTTTGCGCAAGTGCCGCGCGGGCCTGCGCTTCATGGGTTACATCGGTTGAAAGCACATAGACACCGCTCACCCCGCCATCGGCCCCGCGGTCGGGAGTAAGCGCAATGCGGATGCGGCGGCCAGACGGCGAATGGGTGATTTCGAAAACCGTTGCCTCGCCGGCAATGGCCCGCGCAAGCTCGGGCTCGATCCGCGCAAAAGTGTCGGGCCCCAGTGCCTCTGCCACCGGCACGCCCACGATGTCTGAAAGGCTGCCCGGCATCACCGTCGAGAGGCGTCGGTTGGAAAAGGTGTAGCGATAGTCGCGGTCCATATGTGCGATATGGGCAGGCATCATTTCGGTTACCTGCCGGGTGCGCGCCTCGATCTCGGTCAACTCGCGCTTGGCTTCCTCAAGGGCCGCGTTGGTGGCGGCGAGCGCGCGGTTGGCAAGCGCCAGCCGTTCGGCGTGGGCCAGAAGCTGATCGGACAACTCGGCCGAATGGGCGCGCAGCATCCCTTCTTGCCGCTTGATCTCGGTAATGTCGGTATAGACCGTCACCCAGCCGCCCTGCGGCAGTGGCGAGCCTTCCACCGAAATCGTGCGCCCATTGGCGCGGGTGCGTTCCATGTAATGTGGCGCAAAGGCACGGGCCTGTTCGACCCGCACCTGCACCGCCGCTTCGATATCCGGCTGCGGCCCGTATTCGCCGCGCTCGACAAGGTGGCGAATGGTGGCCTCGAACGAGGTGCCGGAGCGGGTCAGCGCATCGGGCAGATCGAACATCAGCTGATACTGCCGGTTGCAGACCGCCAGCCGCAGCTCGCTGTCGAAAATCGACAGCGCCTGCTGGATCAGGTTCAGTCCCGCCCGTGTCAGCCGCCCGGTATCGTCGTCGCCCATCATCCGATAGCCTCCCGGTGCCACCGCTAACACCCTCGCGCAGACGCCGCAAAGGGGCAAGCGGGCGGATTACAATTCGTAACAATTGCGACAAAGTCATGAAAGCTTTGACGGCCAGCGTGCGGCATGGCGCAATGGGGTTGGAGGATGTGCCCCGTTGTGAACAGGATGCCGATATAACGGCACGAGGGAGGAAGACTTTGGCAGACACGATACCGGCCGCAGCCGAACCTCAGTCGATTCCGGCGCTTTTGGCGCGCAATGTGGGGCGCTATGGCGGCCTGCCTGCGTACCGCGAAAAGGAATTCGGTATCTGGCAAAGCTGGACCTGGGCACAGGCAAACGCCGAAATCCGCTCGATCGCGCTCGGTTTTCTGTCGGTCGGCGTCGAACGCGGTGATTCGGTGGCGGTGATCGGTCGCAACCGGCCGCGGCATTACTGGGCAATGATTGCCGCGCAGATGTGTGGTGCCATTCCAGTGCCGCTCTACCAGGACGCGGTGGCCGAAGAAATGGCCTATGTGCTGGAACACTGCGGCGCGCGTTATGTGGTCTGCGGCGATCAGGAACAGGTCGACAAGGTGATCGAGATCGGCGACCGGGTGAAAGACCTCAAGCACGTCGCCTATACCGACAAGCGCGGCATGCGCAAATACGACCACCGGCACATGAACTCGCTTGCCGACCTTCAGGCCCAGGGCGTCGCCGGGCATTACCGCTACGAGGCGGAACTCGACACGCGCATTTCGGAACTGACCTACGATACCACCTGCGTGATGCTCTATACCTCGGGCACCACCGGCAAGCCCAAGGGCGTGGTGCTGTCAAACCGGAACATCATCGAGACCGCCAAGAATTCGGCCGCCTTCGACAAGCTCAACGCGCTTGACGAAGTGGTGGCCTACCTGCCGATGGCATGGGTCGGCGATTTCATCTTTTCGATGGGGCAGGCGCTGTGGACCGGATTCACCGTCAACTGCCCCGAAAGCGCGGCGACGATGATGACCGACATGCGCGAAATCGGCCCGACCTACTTTTTCGCCCCGCCGCGCGTGTTTGAAGGCCAGCTGACCAACGTGATGATTCGCATGGAAGATTCCGGGCGGGTGAAGAAGTGGTTGTTCGACCATTTCATGGCTGTTGCGCGCAGGGTCGGCCCCTCGATCCTTGATGGCAAGCCGGTGGGTGCGCTTGACCGGCTGCACTACGCGCTTGGCGACCTGTTCGTCTATGGCCCGCTGAAAAACACCCTCGGCTTCAGCCGCATCCGGGTGGGCTACACCGCAGGCGAGGCCATCGGGCCCGAGATCTTCGAGTTCTACCGCTCGCTCGGGATCAACCTCAAACAGCTTTACGGGCAGACCGAAGCTTCGGTGTTCATCACCCAGCAGCCGGACGGGCAGGTGCGCAATGATACCGTGGGCGTTCCCTCGCCCGGCGTCGAAGTCAAGATCGGTGATAACGGCGAGGTCTATTACCGCAGCCCCGGCACGTTTGTCGAATATTTCAAGAATCCGGAAAGTACCGCCAGCACCAAGGACGCCGAAGGTTGGGTTGCAACCGGAGACGCGGGGTATTTCGAGCCGGAAACCGGGCATCTGCGGATCATCGACCGCGCCAAGGATGTGGGAAAAATGGCCGACGGGCGGCTTTTCGCGCCGAAATACGTTGAAAATAAGCTGAAATTCTACCCCTCGATTCTGGAGGCGGTGGTGTTCGGCAATGGCCGCGACTACTGCTGCGCCTTCATCAACATCGACCTGACAGCGGTTGGCAACTGGGCCGAACGCAACAACATCGCCTACGCGAGCTATCAGGAACTTGCCGGTCACGCGAAGGTCTATGAGATGATCCGGGGCCATGTGCAGGAAGTGAACCGCTCGATCGCCGCCGACCCGATCCTTGCAGGCTGCCAGATCCACCGGTTCCTGATCCTGCACAAGGAGCTTGATGCGGACGATGGCGAAATGACCCGCACCCGCAAGGTGCGCCGCAACATCATTTCCGAGAAATATGCCGACTTGATCGGTGCGCTCTACGATGGCCGCGACAGCATCTATACCGAGACCGAAGTGACATATGAAGACGGCCGCAAGGGCAAGATCACCGCGACGCTGCGCATAGCCGACGCCGAACTTGCCCCCGAGCAGAGGAGGGCCGCGTAATGCCGGTAAGCCACGCGGAAGAAGGCTACGTCACCGCCGATGGCCGCCAGATCGGCGGCACGTTGATGGAGCTGCGCAACATCACCCTGCGTTTTGGTGGTGTCGTTGCGATCAAGGATATCAGTTTTGATATCCATGATGGCGAGATCAGGGCCATCATCGGCCCGAACGGTGCCGGCAAATCGTCGATGCTGAACGTGATTTCGGGTTTCTACATACCCACCGAGGGCGATGTCTATTTCAAGAAGGTCAAGCGCGGCCCGATGAAACCCTATGAAGTTGCGCGGCTGGGCATTGCCCGCACCTTCCAGAATATCGCCCTGTTCGATGGCATGTCGGTTCTCGACAACATCATGACCGGGCGCCTGACGATGATCAAATCTGGCCTGCTCAGCCAGGCCATCTGGTATGGCGCTGCGGCACGCGAAGAATACCAGCACCGCGAAAAGGTAGAGCGGATCATCGATTTCCTTGAAATACAGAACATCCGCAAAACCCCGGTCGGGCGTTTGCCCTATGGCTTGAAAAAGCGGGTGGAACTGGCGCGGGCGCTGGCTGCGGAGCCCAAGCTCTTGCTGCTCGACGAGCCTATGGCGGGCATGAACGTTGAGGAAAAAGAGGATATGAGCCGTTTCATCCTCGACCTCAACGACGAATTCGGCACCACCATCTGCCTGATCGAGCACGACATGGGCGTGGTGATGGACCTTTCCGACCGCGTCGTGGTGATGGATTACGGCCGCAAGATCGGCGACGGCACCCCCGACGAGGTGCGTAACAACCAGGATGTGATCGACGCCTATCTAGGCGTGGCGCACGACTGACGGGGGGAAAAGACCATGCCGGAACAACTGCTTTACGCGATGGAAGTTACCCTGAACGGGCTGATGGCCGGGGTGATGTATTCGCTCGTGGCGCTCGGCTTCGTGCTGATATTCAAGGCATCGGGGGTGTTCAACTACGCGCAAGGGGTGCTGGCGCTTTTTGCCGCGCTGACACTCGTTGGCCTGCAAAATGGGCAGGTGCCCTTCGCCCATGTCATCAACGCGATTTTTGATACCAACCTGCACACCTTCGGCTGGAAACTGCCCGCGCTCCTCGCAATTCTGCTCGCTGCTGCGGTGATGGTGCTGCTTGCGATCATCATCGAGCGGCTGGTGCTGAAACATCTGGTCAGCCAGGCACCGATCATTCTGTTCATGGCAACGATCGGCCTCGCCTACTTCCTTGAAGGCCTGGGCGACGTGATGTGGGGGGCCGACATCAAGAAACTCGACGTCGGACTGCCGCAGGGGATTTCGGATACGATCGAAAGCCTCACCGACCGCTGGTTCGGCTATGGTTTCTTCATCGACAACCTCGATATCGTTGCTACGCTGGTGGCGGTGGTGCTGGTGGCGAGCCTGACGCTGTTCAGCCAGTATTCCAAGCAGGGCCGCGCCCTGCGCGCGGTGGCAGACGACCATCAGGCGGCGCTCAGTGTCGGCATTTCGCTGCGCTTCATCTGGGTGCTGGTCTGGTCGATCGCCGGGTTCGTGGCGCTGGTCGCGGGGATCATGTGGGGCACCAAGTCGGGGGTGCAGTTCTCGCTGTCGCTGATTGCGCTGAAAGCGCTGCCGGTGCTGATGCTGGGCGGCTTTACCTCGATCCCCGGTGCGATCGTCGGCGGCCTGATCATCGGCGTCGGCGAGAAGTTGTTCGAATTTTCGATCGGCCCGATGGTGGGTGGTGCCACCGAAAACTGGTTTGCCTATGTTCTGGCGCTTTTGTTCCTCGTGTTCAGGCCGCAGGGCCTGTTCGGCGAGAAGATCATCGAGAGGGTGTGAGGCAATGGTGCGTGTGGCAATGTCGGAAGCCTCCGGCGGGGATATTTGGACTGAAGCAATGGGCTGGGGGGCACGCTGATGCTTTATCGTGAGGCGGGTGATTTCAAGACCACCTACAGCGAAGACAGCCAGACCTTTCCGATCTTCTTTGACCGGATGGGCTATTACGTTACGCTGCTGTTGGCGTTCGGACTGGTGCCCCTGTTCATCAACGATTACTGGGCGAACGCGGTTTTCGTGCCGTTCCTGATCTACGCGATTGCGGCGATAGGGCTGAACATTCTGGTCGGATTTGCCGGACAGGTCAGCCTTGGCACCGGCGGGTTCATGGCGGTCGGGGCCTATTCGGTCTACAAGCTCATGACCTCGTTTCCAGATGTGCCGGTGCTCATCCATGTGTTGATCGCCGGGGCGATCACCGCGTTCGTCGGGGTTCTCTTTGGCCTGCCGAGCCTGCGCATCAAGGGGTTTTATCTTGCCGTGGCAACACTGGCGGCGCAGTTCTTTCTGGTCTGGCTGTTCAACAAGGTGCCGTGGTTCTACAACTACTCCGCCTCTGGCCAGATCACCGTGCCGCAAAGCAAGATGCTTGGCTTCTACGTTACCGGCGCGCAAACATCGGCTTCGGCCAAATATCTTTTCTGCCTTGTCGTTCTGGTGTTTGTCGCGGTGGTGGCGCGCAACCTGACGCGCGGCACCATGGGCCGCAAGTGGATGGCGATCCGCGACATGGATATTGCCGCCGAAATCATCGGGGTGAACCCGCTGAACGCCAAGCTGACGGCCTTTGCGGTTTCGTCGTTCTTCATCGGCATCGCCGGCGCGTTGTTTTTCGCGGTCTATCTCGGGGCCGCGGAAGTGACCGAGGCGTTCAGCATCCAGAAGTCGTTCCTGATCCTGTTCATGGTCATCATTGGCGGGCTCGGCAGCATTTTCGGCAGTTTTGCCGGAGCGGCGTTTCTGGTGCTGCTGCCGGTGTTCCTCAAGAACGTTCTGGTCGGACAGCTTGGTTGGCCCACCGACCTTGCCGCGCATCTGGAATTGATGATCGTCGGCGCACTGATCGTGGGGTTCCTGATCGCCGAGCCGCACGGAATGGCGCAACTCTGGCGTCTGGCGAAAGAGAAGCTTCGGCTTTGGCCCTTCCCGCACTGATCCCGAAAGGGGTGCGGGCGGCCGCCCAATAGGAAAGAACCGGAAAACCGGCATTCAACAATCGCTCTGGGAGGAGAACAGAATGAAGACGAAATTTGTAAGCCTTGTGGTTGCCGGTATCTGTGCCGCAGCCCCGGCAATGGCCGATCTGGTCATTCCGAATATGAGCTATCGCACCGGTGCCTATGCGCCGGGTGGCATTCCCTATGCCGACGGGTTCAATGACTACTTCACCCTGCTGAACGCCCGCGACGGCGGCATTGGCGGCGAGAAGGTCTCGGTGCCCGAGTGCGAAACCGCCTACAACACCGAAAAGGGTGTGGAATGCTACGAGGCGACCAAGGGTCTTGGCTCGCTGGTCTACAACCCGCTTTCGACCGGCATCACCTACCAGCTGATTCCGAAAGCGTTGGTCGACCATATCCCGATTTATACCCCCGGCTACGGCCGCACATCGGCGGCCAACGGCAAGGTGTTCGAATGGGTATTCAACTACCCAGCGAACTACTGGGATGGGGCCTCGGTGGCGATCAAGTACCTGCTCGACCAGAACGGCGGCAGCCTTGCCGGCAAGAAGATCGCGCTGGTCTACCACAACTCTGCCTATGGCAAGGAACCGATCCGCACCCTGCAGGACCTCGCGGCCAAGCATGGCTTCACGCTGACCGAACTGCCGGTTGACGCGCCCGGTCAGGAACAGAAATCGCAGTGGCTGCAAATCCGCCGCGACAAGCCTGATTATGTGCTGATGTGGGGCTGGGGCGTGATGAACGCCGTCGCCGTGCAGGAGGCCGCCAACATCAAGTTTCCGATGGAAAACTTCATCGGCGTCTGGTGGTCTGGTTCCGAGAACGACGTGGTTCCGGCGGGTGATGGTGCCAATGGCTACAAATCTCTGGCGATGCACGGCACCGGCATGGATTATCCGCTCTATGCCGACCTGAAGACCTTCGTCTATGACGCGGGCAAGGCTTCGGGCAATGGCGACCAGATCGGGTCGGTGCTCTATTCGCGCGGTGTTTATGCGGCAATGGTCATTGCCGAAGCGGCGCGCAAGGCGCAGGAACTGGCCGGCACATCAGCGATCAATGCCGTGCAGATGCGCGAGGGCTTCGAGAATCTCGAGATCACCGAAGCACGGATGGCCGAGCTTGGCCTGCCGAACTTCGGCCAGCCCTTCGCGGCTTCCTGTGCCGATCACGGCGGACCGGGCGCGGCGATGCTGCAGCAGTGGGATGCCACGGCGAAGAAATGGAACCTGATCACCGGCTTCATCGCGCCGGATCAGGAGGTGCTCGATCCCTTGATTGCCGCCGACTCCGAGGCTTTCGCCAAGGAAGCGGGCATTACCCAGCGCTGCAACTGAGCAATCTTTCCCCGGCCCGCGCATCAGCGGGCCGGGGAGCCACAAATATGAGGGGAAGCCCCATGCTCGACGCCACAAAAACCGAGACCGCGCTGCTCGAGGTCAACAACATCGAGGTGATCTACAACCATGTGATCCTCGTGCTGAAAGGTGTCAGCCTGAATGTTCCCAAGGGCGGCATTACCGCGCTTCTGGGTGGCAATGGTGCGGGCAAGACCACCACGCTCAAGGCAATTTCCAATCTTCTGAAATCCGAGCGCGGCGAAGTGTCGAAAGGTTCCATCACCTATCGTGGCCAGAGCATCACCCATTTTGCACCCGCCGATCTGGTGAAGATGGGGGTCATTCAGGTGATGGAGGGGCGGCACTGCTTCGAGCATCTGACGGTTGAGGAAAACCTGATGACCGGCGCTTACACCCGGCGCGACGGACGCGCCGCCGTCGCCGCCGATCTGGAGATGGTCTATACCTACTTCCCCCGCCTCAAGGAGCGCCGCAGGAGTCAGGCGGGTTATACCTCGGGCGGCGAGCAGCAGATGACCGCGATCGGCCGCGCGCTGATGAGCAGGCCGGAAACGATTCTGCTCGACGAGCCGAGCATGGGGCTTGCGCCGCAACTGGTGGAGCAGATCTTCGAGATCGTGAAAGCGGTGAACGAGGGTGAGGGGGTGACCTTCCTTCTGGCCGAGCAAAACACCAACGTGGCGCTGCGATTTGCACATTATGGCTACATTCTGGAAAGCGGACGCGTGGTGATGGATGGCCCTGCGGCGGCTCTCCGCGAAAACCCCGACGTCAAGGAGTTCTATCTGGGCGTCGGCGATGAGGGGCGCAGATCGTTCCGCGATGTGCGCAGCTACCGCCGCCGCAAGCGCTGGCTGGCGTAAGAAAAACACAAGAATTACAGTCACTTCCCCGCCATGCATGGCGAGGGACAGGGAGGGGGGCAACCCCGGCACGCGATGAAACAGTATTTCGACGCTTCCGAGACCCGTTCCGCCGATGCGCGCGCCGCCGATCTCATGCGCGCTCTGCCCGCGCAAATTGCGCGTGCTCTTGCTGCGCCGGGGCTGGCCGCGCATCTGGGGGCAGTCGAGGCGGCAGCGATCACCAGCGCCGCCGCTCTGTCGCGGCTGCCGGTGCTGCGCAAATCCGATCTCGGGGCCGCACAAAAGGCGCGGCCACCTTTTGGCGGGCTGGCCACACACCCCGCGCATGGTTTCGAGCACATCTTCCAAAGCCCCGGCCCGATCTATGAACCCGGGCGCACAAGCACTGATTGGTGGCGGATGGGCCGCTTTTTGCACGCCTGCGGCGTCGGGCCGGGCGATATCGTGCAGAACTGCTTCGGCTATCATCTGACCCCGGCGGGGATGATTTTTGAATCGGGCGCGCGGGCTGTGGGGGCCGCGGTTTTGCCGGCAGGCACCGGCCAGACCGAATTGCAGGTGCGCGCCGCCGCCGATGTGGGCTGCACGGTCTATGCGGGAACGCCGGATTTTCTGAAGGTCATCCTTGATCGCGCCGATGAGATGGGTGAGCGCCTTGCGTTCACCCGCGCGGCGGTCGGGGGCGGGGCGCTGTTCCCCAGCCTGCGCCGCGCATATGTTGAGCGCGGCATTGCCACGCTGCAATGCTACGCCACCGCCGATCTGGGCAATATCGCCTACGAATCGCCCGCGCAGGAAGGGCTGATCATCGACGAGGGCGTGATTGTCGAGATCGTGCGCCCCGGCACCGGCGACCCGGTGCCCGAGGGCGAGGTGGGCGAAGTCGTGGTCACCACGCTCAACCCGGATTACCCGCTGATCCGTTTCGCCACCGGCGACCTCAGCGCCGTGCTGCCGGGGCAATCGCCTTGCGGGCGCACCAACATGCGCATCAAGGGCTGGATGGGCCGTGCCGACCAGACCACCAAGATCAAGGGCATGTTCGTGCGCCCCGAGCAGGTTGCTGCCTTGGTCGCGCGCCACCCCGAAGTGCACCGCGCCCGCGTTGTCGCGTCGCGCGAAGGCGAGATGGATGCGATGACCCTGCAGATCGAGACCGAGGCCCGCGATGCCACGCGCTATGAGGTGAGTGTGCTCGAAACGCTGAAGCTGCGTGGCAAGATCGTGCTGGTGGCCCCCGGCAGCCTGCCCAATGACGGCAAGGTGATTGAGGATACGCGGCGCTACGACTAGGCTGCCCCAAAGGGGAGGCCTTTCGATGCGACTGTTGCCACTCATCTTCGTGATCGCGGGGCTTGCGGCACCCCTGTTCGCCGAAAACCGCGCCCTGATCATTGCCAATTCCAACTATAGGCAGGGCGAAGACCTGGCCACTGCAACGCAGGTGCTCAGTGCGCGCGCACCGCTGGAGGCGGCTGGGTTCAAGGTGTTTGCCGGGGCCGATCTTGGCGCAGTCGCGGCGCGCGGCATATTGGCCCAGATGTTGGCACAGGTCGCGCCGGGTGACCGGGTGGTGATCCTGCTTGCCGGGCATTTCGCCCGGTCCGGGCAGGAAAGTTGGTTTCTTGGCACCGACGCGTTGCGGCCAGATCTTGCAACCGTTGGCGGGGCAGGGCTTGCGCTCGGAGATGTGCTGGAGATTGCCGCCACCGCGCCCGGCGGGGCGGTGCTGCTTCTGGGCACCGAGCCGCGCCAGCAGCCGCTTGGGCGCGGCTTGCAGCCCGGCATCGGCGCGCTTGAGATCCCGCAGGGGGTGACCGTGGTTCAGGGCGACACGGCCGCAATTGCCACCTTTGCCGCGCAGCAACTGCCGCTTCCGGGGCAAAGCCTGAAAGCCAAGCTTTCGGTGCGCTCCGACCTCCTGGCGCAGGGGTTCCTCAGCGATCTGGTGCCATTCCTGCCGATCGGCCCTGGCACTCCCACCGGCCCCGTGGCCGATCCCTTTGCAACCGACCGGGCATTCTGGGAGGCGACGCAGGCGCTTGCGACGCCCGAGGCCTATGATGCCTATGTGGCGCGCTACCCGAACGGGCTTCATGCCGCCGAGGCGCGCGCCGAGGCCGCGCGGATCCGTGCCGAGCCGGGGCGGCTGGCGCGACTGGCCGAAGATGCCTTGGGCCTGAGCCGCGACCAGCGGCGCGAAGTGCAGCGGCAACTGGCGCTGCTGGGCTATGATCCGAACGGTATCGACGGGCTTTTCGGTCGCGGCACCCGCACCGCGCTGACTGCCTGGCAGCGTGCCAATGCCTTTGAGGCAAACGGCTACCTCACCCGCGCGCAGATCAACGAAATGGCGGCGCAGGCAAAGGTGCGCGCCGCTACGCTTGAGGCCGAGGCGCGCATCCGGCAGGCCGAACAGGAACAGGCCGACCGGCTTTACTGGAGCCAGACCGGGGCGGCGGGCGACGAACTTGGCCTGCGCGCCTATATGCGCCGCTACCCCGACGGCCTTTTCGCCGATCTGGCGGCCGAGCGGCTGGCGCTGTTCGACGCGGCACGCGCCGCAAATGCGGCGGCCGCCGACCGCGCCGAATGGGATCGTGCCGAGGCCGTGGGCACGCGCGAGGCCTATGCGGGTTACCTCGCCGCCATGCCGCAGGGAAGCTTTGCCGACATCGCGCGCGAGCGTATCGCAGCGCTCGATGCGGCAGCTTCAGGCGAATCGGCGCGCGCCGAGGCCGAGGCCCGCGAACGGGCGCTTGGCCTGCCCGCGCTCGCGCTCAGCCTGATCGAGGCGCGGCTGGGGATGCTGGGGCTGGAACCCGGTGCCGCCGATGGCAACTTCGACGAGGAAACCCGCCGCGCCATCCGCCGTTTCCAGCAAGCGCGCGGGCTGACCGTCAGTGGCTATCTCGACCAAGACACGGTGGCGCAGCTTTTGTCCGGCGCAGGCAACTGACCGCCGGACATGCAAAAAGGCCGCCGGGTTGCCCGCGGCGGCCTTTTTCGCGCACTCAAAGCGCGCTTAGCCCTGACGGGCCTTGAACCGCTTTTGCGTCTTGTTGATCACATAGACGCGGCCTTTACGGCGCACGATCTGGCAATCGCGATGACGCGTCTTGAGCGAGCGGAGCGAGTTACGGACCTTCATCGGCCTTCTCCTTTTCGCGGCGCCGTCGCGCCTTGAACCATCATTTGCCCCCGAAGGGGCGGTGAACATGGTGGGCGGTACTGGGATCGAACCAGTGGCCACTACGATGTCAACGTAGTGCTCTACCGCTGAGCTAACCGCCCACATCCGCCCGATACCGCCTGCCCAAAAAGAAATAGGACGCGGGCGGAACCGCGTCGGTGGACGGTCTATAAAAGGTAACGTGGCACCTTTCAAGGGGTTTTGGCGGCGCGCGAAGGGGCGCTATAGTGCAATGCGAAAGGAGCGCCCGTGCCAAGCGATACCGCCCCCATACCGCCCTACCGGCTGACGCTGCCAACCGGGCGCGCTTGCGGCCTGGTCGTTGCCTCGCCCCATAGCGGCAGCGATTATCCGCCGCAGATGCTGGCGCTTTCGCGGCTTGACAGGCTGACGCTGCGCAGCTCGGAAGATGCATTTGTCGAGCATTTGCTGCAGGCGGCGCCCACGCTCGGCGCACCGCTCATCGCCGCCCGTCTGCCGCGCGCCTATGTCGATCTCAATCGCGGCAGCGACGAGCTTGACCCGGCGCTGATCGAGGGGCTGCGGGGGCAGCGGCTCAACCCGCGCGTGGCTGCGGGGCTGGGGGTGATTCCGCGCGTGGTGGCTGCCGGGCGAGCGATTTATGCGGGCAAGATCAGCCGTGCCGAGGCGCAGGCGCGAATCGATACCGTCTGGCGGCCTTACCATGCCCGCCTCGCCACGCTGATGGCCGAAACCTATGCGGCGCAGGGGGTGGCGATTTTGCTCGACGTGCATTCGATGCCACATGAGGTGATGGCAAGCCAGACCGGGCGGGTGCCGCAGATCGTGCTCGGCGATCGCTTCGGCGGTTCGGCAGCGCCTGCGGTGGTTGCGGCCATCGAGGCCGCCTTTGCCGCCGAGGGGCTGAGGGCGGCGCGCAACACGCCCTTCGCGGGTGCCTATATCGCGCAGGCCTACGGTCGCCCGCGTTTCGGCCGCCATGTCGTGCAGGTCGAGATTGACCGGGCGCTTTACATGGACGAAAGCCGGATCGAGCCGAGCGCCGATTTCGATGCCTTCGCGGCGCTGATGGCGCGGGTGCTGGCGCGGATCGCGCCGCTTGGCGGCGCTGATGCGCTGCAATTGGCAGCCGAGTAGGCTCAGAGCAGGCTGCGGCCCTTGATGATCGCTTGCGGTCCGAAGCGGGCGCGGATGGCGTCGGTGGCGCGCTCGGCTCCGGCGCGGGTGGCGGCGGCGGGGTCCAGAAGGTCGCCCACCGGGTCGAGCGCTGGGGCCGGCAAAAGCTCCGAGAAGCCGACCCCGATCAGCCGGAACGGCCCTGGTTCGCGAACCCCCGCCAGCAACCCGGCGGCGGCGTGGTAGAGCGTGTCGGCCAGTTGTGCGGGGTCATGCAGGCTGATGCGGCGGCTGAGCAGGCTGAAATCGGCACGACGCAGCTTCAGCGTCACCACGCGGCCGACAAGGTGCATCGCTTTCATCCGGTCGGAAACCTTCTCGACCAGCCGCCAGAGGTGGGCGTCGAGCAAGTCGCGGTCGGCGGTGTCGGCGTCGAATGTGGTCTCGTTGGAGACCGATTTCAGCGCGGCATCCGGCGCGACGCGGCGGCTATCGAGACCGTGAGCAAGCCGCCAGAGCCGGTCGGAGGCGGCACCGAAGCGGCGGGCGAAGGCGGCACGGTCCTGGCGGCGGATATCGGCGAGGGTGCGAATACCAGCGGCGGCCAGCGCCGCCTGGGTGGCTGCCCCGACGCCCCAGAGAATCCGCACCGGTTTGTCGCGCAGGAAAGCCTCGGTATCGGCGCGCCCGATCACCGCGAAACCGCGCGGCTTGTCGAGATCCGAGGCGACCTTGGCGAGGAACTTGTTGTGGGAAAGCCCGACCGAAACGGTGACCCCCAGCTGTGTCTCGATATCGCGCGCGAGGCGGGCGAGGAGGACGGCGGGCGGGGCGCGGTGCAGGCGCTCGGTTCCGCTCAGATCAAGGAACGCCTCGTCAAGCGACAAGGGCTCGATCTGCGGGGTCAGGGCTTCGAACAGGGTGCGGATCTGGCGGGAAACGGCGGCGTAGTGGCTGCCGCGGGGGCGGATCACCACCGCGTCGGGGCAGAGCTTGAGCGCCTGAAACATCGGCATGGCCGAGCGGACCCCGGCGATGCGAGCGATGTAGCAGCAGGTGGAAACGACGCCCCTTGTGCCGCCGCCGACGATCACCGGGCGGGCGGCAAGGGAGGGGTCGTCCCGCTTTTCGACGCTGGCATAAAAGGCGTCGCAATCGACGTGGGCGATGGAGAGCTCGAAAAGCTCGGGGTGGGCAAGCAGGCGCGGGCCGCCGCAGGCGGGGCAGCGGGAGGCGGGGCTTTCAAAGCTGGCCAGACAATCGCGGCAAAGGGCGGGCATGGGGGGAGTATAGACGGGTTTTGGGGGGCTGGGGAGGGGGCATAACACGCGTGTTACGATGGGTAAGGGGTTGGTATCGTGGGGGAATGTGGCGGGCGTTAAGTGTTCCATCCCGGATGGTCACATAGATCCTCGGCGTTCTGCGTTTTTCATGGCAAGATCGGTTCTGAGGGACATTCGGAGCGGGGTGCGGGCATGTTGATCCATCTTCACAAGCAGGCGACGACGACGCCGAAGGTGCGGGCGTCGATCCAGGCCAGCACAGAGCCTGCGTCATCCTTGGCGGAGCGGTTCGGGACGACCGAGCAGACCGTCTACAAATGGAAGCATCGCGACAGTGTGCATGACCGCAGCCATACGCCGCATCGGCTGCAAACGACCTTGACCCCGGCGCAAGAGGCGGTGGCGGTCGTTCTGCGAAAGACGCTGCTGGTGTCCATCGACGACCTGCTCGCGGTGGTCCGGGAGTTCCTGAACCCGGATGTGTCGCGCTCTGGCCTCGACCGCTGTCTGCGGCGGCATGGGGTGGGCAATCTGCGTGACCTGCAGGCGAAAGACCCCAGACCGAAGCATAAGGCGTTCAAAGCCTATGAGCCCGGCTACCTGCATGTCGACGTGAAGTATCTGCCTCAAATGGCGGACGAAACCTCGCGCCGATACCTGTTCGTGGCGATTGATCGGGCAACCCGCTGGGTGTTCGTCCGGGTCTTCAAATCCAAGACTGCCGCCAATGCCCGCCGATTTCTGCGCGATCTGGAACGGGCCTGCCCAATCCGGATCAGGACGGTTTTGACCGATAACGTCCTAGCTCGGGAACAAAACGCGGTTTAGGGCGTCAGATCACGGGGCATCCGAGCGACCGGATACCCATGGAATGGTTGCCCAAGCGGGCTCCGCCGTCAAGAAGTGGTCTCTTCCATAGCAAATACAGGGTCGGCC
>NZ_JAUXPI010000060.1 GCF_030684035.1 Phaeovulum sp.
GCTGCAGCACAACGCCAAACCGAAGCCCTTCGTCTGGAGCAAGACCGCCGATGATATCATCACCCGCGAGCGCCGCGCGCTCGATGCTCTCGATGAAATCAGGGGAAATCGGTAGCAAATGTCAGACTCGGAACACTAGCGTTGACAGTCAGGGGGCCGGGCCTTACCGCTTGGCCCCTTTGGTTTGCGAGCCCGAGCATGGCCGACCCCGCCCCGAACCCGAGCTTTCGCAGCGGCCTGCTGGCGGCGGTGCCGATCGCCATGGGGTATCTGCCGATTGCCTTTTCCTTTGGCGTCGCGGCCACGCGGGCGGGGCTGACCGGGGCCGAGGCCTTCCTGCTTTCGGCGCTCATCTACGCCGGGGCCTCGCAGTTTCTTGCACTGGCGCTGATCGCCAGCGGCGCGCCGTTTCTGATCACGGCTTTCACCCTGGCCGCGATGAACCTGCGCCATCTGCTCTACGGCCCGGCGCTGATGAAGCGCGCCGGGCCGGGGGCGCGCAGGCGCTACGCCTGGGCCTGGGCCTTCGGCCTGACCGACGAGGTGTTCGGCGCGGCTCTGGGGGCGCTGGCGCGCGGCCGCGTCGGGTTTTCGGAACCCTTCATGCTTGGCCTCGGGTCTGGTGCCTATTCCGCGTGGCTCGCGGGCACCGCTGCGGGGGCGCTGGCAGGGGGCGGCGCGCTCGAAGGCTGGCCGGTGCTCAGCGCCGCCCTCGGCTTTCTGCTGCCAGCGCTGTTCCTGTCGCTGCTGCTCTCGATCCTGACCCGCACGCAGGTGCCGGTCATTGCCGTTGCCGGGGCGGTCACGGTGGCCGCAACGCTTCTCGTCTCGCCCACGGCGGGCATTCTGGGCGGCATGGTCGCGGGGGCGCTGACCGGGGTGCTGGGTCGGGAGGGCAGGGAATGAAGGCGGACCTTCTGGCACTGGCGCTGATCGTTGGCGGCTGCACCTGGGCGTTCCGCTACCTACCGACGCGGCTCGATCTGTCGGATCAGCCGCCAGCCGGGCTTCGGGCGCGGTTTCTGGCGGCAACCGGGCCTGCGGCGATCGCCACTCTGGCGGCGGCCTCGTTGCTGCCCATGGTGTCGGCGCGGCTGGCAGAGACCTTGCCGCTGATCGCGGGGCTTATGGGCGTGGTGGCGATTTTCGGCTGGCGCAGGTCGGTTGTGCTGGCAACCCTCGGCGGCGCGGCAATTTATGGCGTCGCCTGTGCCCTTGTCTGAGGCGGCTGCAACTCCAATATATTCGCCGTAAAGAATATGAGCGGAGCCGACCATGCCCGAAACCCTGAAACTCGTCTGCCACGCCTGCGGCCAGGCCAACCGCGTTCCGCGTGACCGCCTTGCCGCCGCGCCCAAATGCGGCGTCTGCGGTGCGCCGCTCGCCGCGGGCAAGGTTGCCGAACTTGATCCGGCCACGCTGGCAAAAGCGATCCGGGATGACCTGCCGCTGGTGGTCGATTTCTGGGCCCCCTGGTGCGGCCCCTGCCGCCAGATGGCCCCCGAATTCATCAAGGCCGCGGCGGCGCTGGCCCCTGCCGTCCGCTTTGCCAAGATCGATACCCAGGCCCACTCCGAGGTGGCCGCGCGGCACCGCATTCAGGGCATCCCGGCCTTCATCCTGTTCCACAAGGGCCGCGAAGTGGCCCGCGCCGCCGGTGCCCGCCCCGCCGCCGATCTGGTGGCTTTCGTCAAATCGAAACTGGCCGCCTGATCGCTTGCCCCGCCGCGCAAGTTTTTTCGCGCGCCGCGCGCCGCGCTTGCTTGACAATACCCCGCCCTTGCGCGAAACACCGCCCCGGTGCGGGGCAGTAGCTCAGTTGGGAGAGCGCGACGTTCGCAATGTCGAGGCCAGGGGTTCGATCCCCCTCTGCTCCACCACTATCCGGCCAGGTTCCTGAACGAAGACATCAGCGCAAACCTGGATATCCTTAGCATCCGCGATGCTCTTTGTGGTCGCATCGGGATGATTGCGCCGACCTAAGCCAGAACAAGCTGCTGCGCCACCCGCGAAATTGAAGCCATGCCTGCGCGCCTGAACGCATGCTTCCTTCGGCAAAACCTGCTTTGGTCAGTTCCAGGTCTCGGGAAACCAGCCCGCGTTGCCCCAAAGCTTGCCGCCGTTGTCAACCGCCAGAAACACCCCAAGCGGGGTTTCCACGCGCCGCCCAACGTCGGCGAAAATCCGCAGGCCTTCTTGCAGCAGCACCCCGGTCAGGCCTTCGCTGCGCGAGCCTTCGCCGTGGATGTAGAGCCGGTAAACCCAGGCCTGATTTTCGGTGAGCGCCGCGAAGCCGCTCATCGCGGTTACCGGCAGCATGCCGACGCGGAGAAAGCCGCACTGGCTCCACAGATGCGTGCAGGGCAGGTTCTCGAAAGCTCCGACCCGGGTTTCCACGATCGTGCCGGGTGCGGTGGCAATGGCGCGTCCGGCATCGTCATAAAGCGTGCCAAGCCAGCCCTGGCTGCGGGTGCCGGGCTGGGTGACCTCAAGCTGATAGATCAGCCGCCCATCGACATCCTGCGCCAGGGCGGCGCGCGGGGCCAGCCCGGCAAGCCCGCAGGCGATACCTGCAAGAAGCAGCAGAACAGACCGGAAAGCCATCAAACACCTCCTGCCCGGCCGCCACCCGGGCGCTATCGGCAAGCTCTTGAAAGCCGGTGCCATTCTAGCGCGGGCTTTCCCCACAATCCAGCCGATCCAGGTCTGGCGGGAATTTGTCGCGGCACCGCGCGCTCAGCCCTCGGCACGCACCGCATGGCCAAACTGCGCATCGTAAAGATCGCGGAATGCACCGGGGCGGGCCAGCAATTCGCCCGGCGGGCCTTGCTCGATCGCTTCGCCGTCGCGGATCACCACGATCTTGTCGGCATTCACCACGGTAGAAAGCCGATGCGCGATGACAATGGTGGTGCGCCCCTCGGTCAGATGCGCAAGCGCGTCCTGCACCAGCGCCTCCGACTGGCTGTCGAGCGCACTCGTCGCCTCGTCAAGCAACAGGATCGCCGAGTTGCGCAGGATCGCCCGGGCAATTGCCAGCCGTTGCCGCTGCCCGCCTGAAAGCGTGCCGCCATTTTCGCCGATCTCGGTATCATAGCCCTGCGGCATCGCTTCGATGAATTCATGCGCATTGGCGGCCTTTGCGGCGGCGATCACCTCGGCCTCGCTGGCTTCGGGCAGGCCCAGCGCGATGTTATGCGCCACCGTGCCGGAAAACAGGAATGTGTCCTGCCCGACAAACGAGATCTTCTGGCGCAGGCTGGCGAAAGTTGTGGCGCGCAGGTCCTGCCCGTCAACCTCGACCGCACCTTGCGAGGGGTCGTGCAGGCGCATCACCAGACCCATGATGGTCGATTTGCCGCCCCCCGAAGGGCCGACCAGCGCCGTGGTCCTGCCCGCCGGAAAGTTGATGTCCAGCCCGCGCAGCACCGGCCTGCCATTGCCATAATCAAAGCTCACGTCGCGAAACCGCACCTCGCCGGGTCCGGCGGGCAGCGGTGCCGCGTCGGCCGCCTCGATCAGCACCAGCGGCGTGTCGAGAATGTCGAACATCGGTCGCACCGCGGTCATTCCCGCCTCGATGCTGACCCGCATCCTTGCCAGCCGCTTGGCAGGCTCATAGGCCATCAAGAGCGCGGTGACGAAGGACATGAGCTGCCCCGGCGTGGTGGCGGTATCGCCGAAAAGGTTGACCGCGCTCAGCGCCACTACACCGGCAATGGCAAAGCCCGAAAGCGTTTCCATCAGCGGGCTGGTGGCGGCCTCAAGCCGGGCAATGCCGTTGGCGCGCTTTTCCACCTGGGCCACGGCGGCGGCCATGCGCGCGCGCATCCGCCCCTCCAGCTCGAACGCCTTGATGACGTGGATCCCGACCGAGGTTTCCTGCACCACCTTGATGATCTCGGTCAGCGAGGCAATTTCCTGCTCCATGATGCCGCGCACCCGCTTGAGGATGCGGCGCACCCCGTAAAGCGCCAGCGGCCCGACCAGCAGCGAAAACAGCGACAGCGTCGGCTGCTGGTAGATCATCACCACGATCAGCCCCAGCAGGGTCAAAAGGTCGCGCACGAAAGAGGTCACGATGATGTCGATCACCCGCCGCGCCGCCTGCGCCGAAAAGGTAACGCGCATCAGCAGATCGGATGACGAGAGGTCTTTGAAAAACGCCACCCCATGCAGCAGGATGCGGTCGTAAACCCGCCTTTGCTGGGCCGCCACCACGCTGTTGCCTGCCCGGCTCAGGAACACCGCCTGAACGTAGTTCGCCGCACCGCGCAGGCAAAAGATCACCAGCACCGTCAGCGCCACCGCGAAAACCTTTGAACGGTTGCCGGATTCGACCATCGAATCGATCACGTCGCGCATGATCCAGGCGGTGGCGGCGGTGGAAACCGCGATCACCACCATTGCCGCAATGGCGATGCCGTAGTTGCGCACCTGCGCCCGCATGTTCTCGCGCAAGAGCCGCCAGATCAGGCGGTCGTCGAGCCCGGCAAGTAGCTTTCTGCGCTGGGTTTCGGGCATGGGCTGGCTGTCGCATTCGTGCTTAGGGGCGTGCGTCTAGCTATGCGGCTTCGCGGGCGCTGTAAAGCCGCAGCGCGGCCATTCCGGCCGCCCGCGCCGCCGCCTAGCCGCGCCGCGCCCCGGCGCGGGGCCGCAGGAACAGTGGCGCGTAAAGCAGCGCAAAGCCGCCGAACCCGGCTACCCAGGCGCTGCCGGAAAGCGTAAGCAACCAGATCTGCCCCGGCAGGAACCCGGCGGCAATCCGCGCCAGCGCGGCCCCGGCGACAAGCAGATAAACCGCCACCGTGCCGCGCCCCGCGCTGAGCGCCCGGCCGGAATGGCCAAGCGTGGCGCGGCTCATCATTGCCAGCGTCATCACCCCGATCGCCCCGGCAAGCCAGGCATGCTCCATGCCCGTCCTCGGCATCCCGGCAGGCCAAAGCGCGGCCCCGGCCAGCAGCAGAAACCCCAGCGGCACGAAACCAAAGCCGAGGTGCAGCACCCACAGCAGCGGCTCCGAAAGCGTACGCCCGCCCGCCCAGCGCGACAGCCGCCAGAGATTGGCCAACCCCGTCAAAAGCGCCGCAATGGCAGTTGGCACGGCATCGGGCAATGCCACCCAAAGCGCCAGCGTGGCGACGGTAAGCACCATCACCCCGGTATCGGCGCGGTTCGCAGGCACCGGCAGGCGGCCGGGCGCGGGCTGGCGCGCCAGCCAGTTGCGGGTGAAACTTGGCACCACGCGGCCGCCGATCAGCGCGATCAGCGCCACTGCCACCGCAATACCGCCCCGCAGCGCCACGCCCGTCGCGCCGCCATGCCAGGCGGCATTGGCGGCCAGCATCAGCGCCACCAGCGCCAGCACCGGCAGGTTGCGCCAGTTCCGCCCCGCCACGATTTCGCGCCCAAGCGCCAGCGCCAGCGCCGCGAGAAACGCCAGATCGGCCAGCGCCGCAATCCAGAGCGGCAGATGCGCCGAAAAAGCCACCGCCAGCCGCCCCACAAGCCACAGCCCCGCCAGCGCCGCCAGCGGCCAGCCGACAATCGGCAGCCGCCCGGTCCAGTTCGGCACCGCAGTCAGCAAAAACCCGGCCATCACGGCGGCCAGATAGCCCCAGAGGAATTCATGCGCATGCCAGCCGACAGGGTCAAAGGCGGTGGGCAGGGCCATCAGCCCCGACAGCATCGCCAGCCAAAGCGTCATTGCCAGCGCCGCCCAAAGCCCCGCCATCAGGAAAAACGGCCGAAACCCGCCGCTCAGAATCGCCGGGCCGGTCCAGGCGCGAATGCGTTCGCTTGATGTCGTCATGGTGCTGCCTCTTGCCTGCTGGCGATCCGGAGCGCAGGGTATCGCGCATTAAGAGATATTGTAAATATTCGTTAAGACTGATTATCGATGTGCTCCGCAGCTTTGTGGCTCGGCGCTCAAAGCGGCCGCGACCGACCGGGCGGCAAGTGCGGTCCGCGTTGTGGTTGTGGTCGGTGGTCGCAGGGAAAATTGGCCTCGGCCAGCACATATTGCGCCAGGGTATGGCGGTCGAAGGCGGCGATGAAGGCGGCCAGCGCCTCGTCGATCACCGAGGGCAGACCGCAGCGCCGGGTGATGCAGCACCGGTTGCCCGGCAGAAAACACTCGACCATGCCGAAATCCGGCTCGGTCGCCCGCAGAACCTGGCCGAGATTTATCTCTTCCGGCGCGCGGGAAAGCGTGTAACCCCCTGTTCTACCACGAACACCGCGCAAGAACCCCTCGCGTGTCAAAAGCCGCACGACCTTTTTCATATGCGCGCGCGAAATGCCGAAGAGATCGGAGGTCTGCTCGATGGTCACAAGTTCATCGGGCCTGCTTGCGGCATGCAAAAGCGCGCGCAGTGCATAGTCGCTGAATTTTGTCAGTCGCATGGCTTCCCCTTGTCCGCGTGCCGTTTCCATGCCGTTTCCGGTGCGGGTTGTCCTTGATCCGTATCATGCCCGCCTGCGGGCTGCGCGCAAGTGTCGCGGCTGTCAGCGGCCATGAGGCGCGAGCGCGGTTGACCGCGTGTAAGGGATATCCTATCTGATCTTTAAATGCACCACCATCCGAGCTTTCGACCTGCGGAACCGGCGGTGCAAATTCGGCCGAGGGCGCAGATGCAGCTGGCACATGACCTTACCGCAGACCCCAGCCGCAAGACCGCGCGGCTTCTGGCGGCACTGCTGGCGATGTTGCTGCTGGCGCTGCTGCCGCTGCGGGCGATGGCCGATGATCCGCTTTTGCCGCGGTTTCTGGCCGAGGTGCCCGCCGCAACGCTGGTTCCCGGAGCCGATGCCTATGGGCCGGTCCGCGCCGATACGGCGGTGGCACCGGTGCTGCGCGGCGGAGAAACCATCGGCTGGGCCTTCATCACCTCTGATTTCGTCGGCACCACCGGCTATTCCGGTAAACCGATCCATATTCTGGTGGCGCTCGATACCGAGGCCCGAGTAAGCGGCCTGAAACTGGTGAAGCACTCCGAGCCGATCGTGCTGATCGGCATTCCGCAATCCAAGATCGAGGCGATGCTTGCCGATTTCGTCGGGCTCGACCTGGTCGCTGCGGCAGGCGGCGCGGAACACCCGCTCAAGATCATCTCCGGCGCGACGGTTACCGTCATGGTGATCGACGATTCGGTCGTCCGTGCCGGCCTGCGGGTGGCGCGGATGCTGGGTCTTGGCGGCCTGACCGCCGAGGCGGCAACCTCCGGCCCGCGCTACACGATCAACACCGATGCCGTTGCTGCGCCCGACTGGTTGGCGCTGCTCGGCGATGGCAGCCTGCGGCGGCTGTCGCTCGACGTGGCGCAGATCAATGCCACCTTCGCCGCCGACCCCGACCCCCGCGCTGCGGCGCGCGCGCTCACCGACCCGCCCGAGACGACCTTCATCGACATGTATGCAAGCCTCGTCAGCATTCCGGGCCTAGGCAATGCTCTGCTCGACGCGCGCGAAAGGGCGAACCTGACGCAATGGCTGGCCGAAGACAAACGCGGTGCTGAAACCGGCGGCACGGCGCATGCCATTCTGGTCGCGGCGCGCGGGCTCTATTCCTTCAAAGGCTCGGGCTATGTGCGCGGCGGCATCTTTGACCGTATCCAGCTTATTCAGGGCGATCTTTCGGTACGCTTCCATGACCGCGATCACCGCCGCCTGGGCGAGATTGCCGCAACCGCTGCCCCGGCCCTGCCGGAAATGGACCTGTTCCGCATTCCCGCCGACTCGGGCTTTGATCCGACCCAGCCCTGGCGGCTGCAATTGCTGATAAGCCGCGATGTCGCGGCGCGCGACAAGGTATTCACCACCTTCGACCTTGGCTGGCAGCCACCCGCGCAGTTCCTCAATGCGGTCGCACCGGCCGCGACCCCTGCCGCCGCAAGCGCGAGCGATGCCGAAGGGGCGGCGAAATCGGCGCTCTGGAAGCGCATCTGGCAGGGCAAAAAGCTTCAGATCGGGGCGGTGTCGGTAATGCTCGCGGTGCTGACCGCCGCCTTCTTCTTCCAGAACTACCTCACCCGTTCCGCCGCGCTCACCTTCTGGTTCCGCATCGGCTACCTCAGCGCCACGCTGGTATTCCTCGGCTGGTATGCCAACGCGCAGCTTTCCATCGTCAACCTGATGGCGCTGACCGGGGCGCTGGCGACCGGCTTCAGCTGGGATGCCTTCCTGATGGACCCGCTGACCTTCATTCTCTGGTTCTCGGTAGCCGCTGCGCTGTTGTTCTGGGGCCGGGGGGCCTATTGCGGCTGGCTCTGCCCCTTTGGCGCATTGCAGGAACTGACCAACCGCATCGCCAAATTCTTCCGGGTGCCGCAGTGGCAACTTCCTTGGGGCCTGCATGAACGCCTCTGGGCGGTGAAATACATGATCTTCCTTGGCCTTTTCGGGGCCACGCTGGTGTCGATCGAACAGGCCGAACATCTGGCCGAAGTCGAGCCGTTCAAAACCGCGATCGTGCTCAAATTCGCCCGCGCCTGGCCGTTCACCCTCTATGCGCTGGTGCTTTTGGGCATCGGCCTCTTTGTCGAACGCTTCTATTGCCGCTACCTCTGCCCCTTGGGTGCCGCGCTCGCCATTCCGGCGCGCATGCGGATGTTCGATTGGCTGAAGCGCTACCGCGATTGCGGCAACCCGTGCCGCACCTGCGCCAACGAATGCATGGTTCAGGCCATACATCCAACCGGCGAAATCAACCCCAACGAATGCCTCAACTGCCTGCACTGTCAGGTTCAGTATCAATCAAAAACAATCTGCCCGGTGGTGATCCGGCAGCTCAAACGGCGTGAAGCCGTGGCGGCCGCCCCTTCCCAACCCGTCGAGGCCAAGGCCCGGGCACCGAAATCAACCCATTCATAAGAGGATCACGATCATGACTGAAGAAAGCAAAAAGGGCATCAGCCGCCGCGGTCTCTTGGGAGCCACCGCAGGGGGTGCCGCGCTGATCGGGGCAGGGGGCTCGCGCCTCGCGCTCATGGGGGGGGTTGCTGCTACTGCCGCCGTCGCCACCGCCACCGCCGCCCACGCCTCGGACCTGATCCCCGGTCCCGGCGAGCTTGATGAATACTATGGCTTCTGGTCCTCGGGCCAGAGCGGCGAAATGCGCATACTGGGCGTGCCCTCGATGCGCGAGCTGATGCGGGTGCCGGTGTTCAACCGCTGCTCGGCGACTGGCTGGGGCCAGACCAACGAGTCGCTCAAGATCATGACCGAGGGGAATACCGAAAAGACCCGCAAGCAACTGGCTGCCGACGGCAAGAAGGTGCACGACCAGGGCGATTTGCACCACGTCCACATGTCCTTCACCGAGGGCAAGTATGATGGCCGCTTCCTCTTCATGAACGACAAGGCCAACACCCGCGTCGCCCGGGTGCGCTGCGATGTGATGAAATGCGACAAGATCCTTGAAATTCCCAACGCCAAGGCGATCCACGGGCTGCGTCCGCAGAAATGGCCGCGCACCAACTACGTCTTTGCCAACGGCGAGGACGAGGCACCGATGGTCAACGATGGCAAGATCCTCGATGATCCGAGCCAGTATGTGAACTTCTATTCGGCGATCAACGCCGACGACATGACCATGGCCTGGCAGGTGATGGTCTCCGGCAACCTCGACAACACCGATGCCGATTATGATGGCAAATACGCCTTCTCCACCTCCTACAACTCGGAAATGGGCATCAACGCCGCCGAGATGATGGCGGCGGAAATGGACCATGTGGTGGTGTTCAACATTGCCGAGATCGAAAAGGGCATCGCCGCCGGGGATTTCATCGAGCTGAACGGCGTCAAGGTGATCGACGGGCGCAAGGGGCAGAACAAGGATTACACCCGCTACATCCCGATTCCGAACAGCCCGCACGGCTGCAACATGGCCCCCGACAAGATCCACCTCTGCATCAACGGCAAGCTCTCGCCCACCGTCAGTGTGATCGACGTGCGCAAGCTTGACGCGCTCTTCACCTCCGACATCGACCCGCGCTCGGCGGTGGTGGCAGAACCGGAACTGGGCCTTGGCCCGCTGCATACCGCCTTTGATGGCAAGGGTAACGCCTTCACCACGCTGTTCCTCGACAGCCAGGTGGTGATGTGGAACATCGAAAAAGCCGTGCGCGCCTATGCCGGCGAAGCGGTGGACCCGATCATCACCAAGGCCGATGTGCACTACCAGCCCGGCCACAACTCCACCTCGATGGGCGAAACCCTTGAGGCGGACGGCAAGTGGTACGTCTCGATGAACAAGTTCTCCAAGGACCGGTTCATCAACGTCGGCCCGCTGAAGCCCGAGAACGAACAGCTTTTCGCCATCGAAGGCAACAAGTTGACCCTTGTGCACGACAGCCCGACCTTCGCCGAACCGCACGACAGCATCATCGTGCACCGCTCGGTAGTGAACCCGCTCAGCATCTGGGACCGCAACGACCCGATGTGGGCCGATACCCGCGCCCAGGCGGAAAAGGACGGCGTCGATATCGACAGCTGGGCCGAAGAGGTGATCCGCGATGGCAACAAGGTGCGGGTCTACATGTCCTCCATCGCCCCCACCTTCAGCCTCGAATCCTTCACCGTGAAGGAAGGCGACGAGGTCACGGTGATCGTCACCAACCTTGATGACATCGACGATCTGACCCACGGCTTCACCATGGGCAACCACGGCGTGGCGATGGAAGTGGCTCCGCAGGCGACCGCCTCGGTCACCTTCACGGCGGCCAATGCCGGTGTCTATTGGTACTACTGCCAATGGTTCTGCCACGCGCTCCACATGGAAATGCGCGGCCGCATGTTCGTCGAGCCGAAGGCCTGATGCGATGATCCGGTTTCCCGCCCTCGTGCTTGCCGCCTTGCTCCTCGCCGCCCCCGCGGCGGCGGTGGAGCGGGGCGTGCCCGCCGAGGCCGGGGCGCTGCAAACCGCCATCGCCGGGGCCGACCCCGGCGATGTGCTGATCCTGGCACCGGGCCGCCACCTTGGCCCGGTGCTGCTCGACCGCCCGATCACCCTCGACGGGCGCGGGGCGGCGCTGGTCGAAGGCAATGGCACCGGCAGCGTCATCACCATAACCGGCAGCGACATCACCCTGCGCGGCCTCGAAATCCGTGGCTCCGGCTCGTCGCATGGCACGATCGACGCAGGCGTGCAGCTTGGCGGCGATGCGCTGCGGGTGACGGTCGAGGGCAACCTGCTGATCGGCAATCTGCACGGCATCGACGTGCACGGCGCAAGCCAGAGCATCGTGCGCGCCAACACCATCATCGGGCGGCGCGACAACCGCATGAACGACCGTGGCAACGGCGTCTATGTCTGGGATGCGCCGGGCACGCTGATCGAGGGCAATTCCATCCGCTATGGCCGCGACGGCATCTTTTCCAACGTCTCGCGCGACAGCATCTACCGCGACAACGTGCTGCGCGATCTGCGCTACGGCGTGCATTACATGTACACCAACCGCTCCGAGGTTTCCGGCAATGTCTCGATCGGCAACCACCTCGGCTTTGCGTTGATGTATTCAAACCAGATCATCGTGCGCAACAATATCTCGATCAATGACCGCGACCACGGGCTGATGCTCAACTTCGCCAACAGCTCCGAAATCACCGGCAATCTGGTGCGCGGCGCGGACAAATGCACCTTCATCTACAACGCCCACCGCAACCAGATCATCGGCAACCGCTTTGAAGATTGCGGCATCGGTATCCATTTCACCGCCGGGTCGGAGCGCAACGACATTGCCGACAATGCCTTCATCGGCAACCGGACGCAGGTGAAATACGTCGGCACCCGCGATGTGGAATGGAGCGCGGGCGGGCGCGGCAACTACTGGTCGGACCATGCCGCCTTCGATCTTGATGGCAACGGCATTGCCGATACCGCCTTCCGGCCCAATGACCTGATGGACCATATCCTCTGGAGCCAGCCCGCCGCTGCCCTGCTTCTCGGCTCGCCCGCCGTTCAGCTGGTACGCTGGAGCCAGTCGAACTTTCCCGCGCTGCTGCCCGGCGGCGTGCTGGATAGCCACCCGCTGATGCGGCCGACCGCCCCCCAGATTCCCGCCGCGATCGCCGCCCTGGCGGCCGAGGCAGCGCCCGCGTGGCGAACCGAAAGGCAAAGCGATGCAGAGCTTGATCCTCTCTCACGTCACTAAGGCGTTTGGTGCCACGCGGGCGCTCAGCGATGTGGCGTTTGCCGTGGCACCGGGCGAACGGGTGGCGCTGCTGGGCCACAACGGCGCGGGTAAATCGACGCTGATGAAAATCGTACTCGGGCTGATCGGTGCCGACGCCGGTGAAATCACCGTGCTCGGTGCCGCACCGGGCAGCCATGCCGCGCGCTCTGCCACCGCCTATCTGCCCGAGAACGTCGCCTTTCACCCCGCCCTGACCGGGCAGGAGCAGATCCGCCATTACCTGCGGCTGCGCGGGCAAGACCCGGCGCAGGCGCTGCCCTTGCTGGAGCGGGTGGGGCTTGCCGATGCTGCGCGCCGCCGCATCGGCACCTATTCCAAGGGCATGCGCCAGCGCGTCGGTCTGGCGCAGGCGCTGATCGGCCGCCCGCGCCTCTTGGTGCTTGACGAGCCGACGAGCGGGCTTGACCCGGTGTCCCGCCGCAGCTTCTGGGGCATTCTTGACGGGCTTGCCGCCGATGGCGCGGCGATCCTTCTGTCCAGCCACGCGCTGACCGAGGTCGAGGCGCGCACCGACCGGATCGTGATCCTCTCGCACGGCGCAATGGTCGCCAATGACACGCTGGCGGCGCTTCGCCGCCGCGCGGCCCTGCCCACGCATCTGCAGATCACCGCCCGCCCCGGTGCCGCCGACGAGGTCGCCGCAGCCCTCGCCGGGCACCGCCTCAACGGGGTGCGGGTCGATCTGAGCTGCGCGCCCGGCGACAAACTCGCCCGCCTCGGCCAGATCGCGGCGCTCGGGCCGCTGGTCGAGGATCTCGAGCTGATCCCGCCAAGCCTTGATGACATCTACCGCCACTTCTGCACGGAGGCCGGATCATGAGCCGCATATTCGCAACCGCCGCCAGCGAGGCCCGCATTGCCCTGCGCAACCGTTGGGTGGCAATCGCGGTGGCGATGATGGCGCTCTTTGCGCTGGTGCTCTCGGCGGCGGGCAGCGGGCCAAGCGGCACGCTCGGTTTTGACCGGCTTTCCGTCACGGTGGCCAGCCTGACCAGCCTCGCCGTCTATCTGGTTCCGTTGATGGCGCTCTTGATGTCGTTCGATGCCGTCGCTGGCGAGGTCGAGCGCGGCACGCTGGCGCTGGCGCTGACCTACCCGGGCTCGCGCGCCTCGCTTCTGGCGGGCAAGTTCGTGGCGCATCTCGGCATATTGGCGCTTGCCGTGGCTGTCGGCTATGGCATCGCGGCGCTGGCGGCGCTGGCCTTCGAGGCGCGCGCGGTGGCTGGGCTCGCCGCACTCTGGCGGCTTTACTGGACCTCGCTCCTCCTGGGCGCAACCTTTCTGGGCGCGGGCTATGCGGTTTCGGCCTGGGCCCGTCGGCCCGGCGCAGCGGCGGGCATGGTGATCGGGCTCTGGCTGGCGGCGGTGGTGCTTTATGACCTCGGGCTGCTGGCTGCGGTGGTCGCCGATGGCGGCGGAACCTTCACCCGCCATGTCTTTCCCTGGCTGGTGATGGGCAACCCGGCCGATGCCTTCCGCCTGTTCAACCTCGCGGCCTCCGGCGCGACCTCGGCGGCGGCGGGGGTGGCGGGGGCTGCGGGCTTCGTGCCGCCGCTGCAAGCGCTGGCCTGGCTTCTGCTCTGGCCCTTCGCGGCCTTCGCGCTGGCGATTGCCGCCTTCCGCAAGGTCACGCCCTGACCCGTGCCGCCTTGCGCCGGATCAAGGCGGGCGGCGGGCAAGGCGCGCATACTGGGCACTGGACTCGCAAAAGCGAAAGGACAGGCCATGTCCGGCAATTCCGCAACACTGATCTGGTTTGAAGATCTGACCCGCAAGGATGTCGGCCTTGTCGGTGGCAAGAACTCGTCGCTCGGCGAAATGGTCCGCAGCCTTGCACCAAAGGGCATACGGGTGCCACCGGGCTTTGCCACCACGGCAGAAACCTTTCGCCGCTTTCTCGCCGCTAATGCGCTGGATGCGGTGATTGCCGGTCACCTCGCCGCCGAGGCCGAGGGCCGCGCCTCGCTGGCCGAAACCGGGCAGGCGATCCGCGCCGCCATTGCCGCCGGGCGCTGGCCCGATGCGGCCCGCGATGATATCGTCGCGGCCTACCGCGCGCTTGGCGAAAGGGTGGGACAGGCCAACCCCGCCGTCGCCGTGCGCTCTTCCGCCACCGCCGAAGACCTGCCCGATGCCTCCTTCGCGGGCCAGCAGGAAACCTTCCTGAACGTGCAGGGCGAGGCGGCGCTGCTTGCCGCCTGTCGGCGCTGCTACGCATCGCTCTATACCGACCGCGCCATCACCTACCGCCAGCTCAAGGGCTTTGCGCATCAGGCGGTGGCGCTTTCGGTGGGGGTGCAGCTGATGGTTCGCTCCGATCTCGGCGGTGCCGGGGTGATGTTCTCGATCGATACCGAATCCGGGTTTGACAAGGCGGTGCTCATCAACGCCGCCTGGGGGCTTGGCGAAAACGTCGTGCAGGGCACGGTGAACCCCGATGAATATCAGGTTTACAAGCCCTTTCTTGCCAACCCGGCGCTGACCCCGATCCTGCAAAAGACGCTGGGCGAGAAAGCGCGCAAGATGGTCTATTCCACCGCCCGCGGCTCCGCCACGCGCAACGTGCCGACCTCGAAGGCCGAGCGCGAGGCCTTTGTGCTTTCGGACGCCGAAATTCTTGAACTCGCCCGCCACGCGGTGGTGATCGAGGCGCATTACGGCCAGCCTATGGATATCGAATGGGGCCGCGATGGTGAAACCGGGCTCCTCTACATCCTGCAAGCCCGCCCCGAAACCGTGCAAAGCCGCATCGATGTCGGTGCGCTGAAAACCTACCGCCTGCTTGACAAGGGCAAGCAACTGCTCGAAGGCCTCAGCGTCGGTGATGCCATTGCCACCGGCGAGGTTTGCCTGATCGAAAGCGCCGCCGATATTTCGCGCTTCGTCGATGGCGCGGTGCTGGTGACCAGCACCACCGACCCCGATTGGGTGCCGGTGATGAAACGCGCCCGCGCCATCATCACCGACCACGGCGGCCGCACCAGCCATGCCGCCATCGTCAGCCGCGAGCTCGGGCTTCCCGCCATTGTCGGAACCGGAGACGCGACGCGGCTTTTGCATGAAGGGCAGGAGGTCACGGTTTCCTGCGCCGAGGGCGACAAGGGCTTTGTCTATGCGGGCATCTCCCGCTTTGAAGTCACCGAAACCGTGCTCGGCGAAGTGCCCAAAACCCGCACCGAGGTGATGCTGAACCTCGCCAACCCCGCCGCCGCCGCCCGCTGGTGGCGGTTGCCGGTCGATGGGGTGGGGCTGGCGCGCATGGAATTTGTCATTTCCAACGCGATCCGTGTGCACCCGCTGGCACTGACCCGCTTCGATCAACTCAAGGACGAGGCGGTAAAGGCGGAAATCACCCGGCTCACCCGCGGCTACGCCGACCGGCGCGACTATTTTGTTGAAAGCCTTGCCATGGGTCTCTCGCGCATCGCCGCAACCTGGTATCCGCACCCCTGCATCATCCGGATGAGCGACTTCAAGACCAACGAATATGCCGAGTTGCTGGGCGGAAAGCAGTTCGAACCCGCCGAGGAAAACCCGATGATCGGCTTTCGCGGTGCCTCGCGCTACTACTCGCCCGCCTATGCCGACGGTTTCGCGCTTGAATGCCGGGCGATCAAGCGGCTGCGCGAAGCCATGGGTTTCGACAATGTGGTGGTGATGATCCCCTTCTGCCGCAGCCCGGACGAGGCTGATCGGGTGCTTGCGGTCATGGCAGAAAACGGCCTCACGCGCGGCGAGAACGGCTTGCAGGTCTATGTGATGTGCGAAATCCCCTCGAACGTGATCCTTGCCGATGATTTCGCCCGCCGCTTTGACGGCTTCTCGATCGGCTCGAACGATCTCACGCAACTGACGCTGGGGATTGACCGCGATTCGGCCGAGCTTGCCGATCTCTTCCGCGAACGCGACCCGGCGGTGCAATGGATGATCGAAACCGTGATCGCGCGGGCGCATGCCGCAGGCCGCCATGTCGGGCTTTGCGGTCAGGCCCCGAGCAACGACCCCGAGTTTGCCCGCCTGCTGGTCGCCGCCGGGATCGACGCGATATCGGTGACGCCCGACAGTTTCCTTGCGGTCAAACGCCATGTGGCGGCGGCGGAGGCGGGGCTGAAAAAATAAAGGGCACCCGAGGGCCGGATCAGCGAAGGTCCTGTGGGCCTTTGCCCGGCCCGATTGCCCGGTGCCGCAAGGCACGGGGCAAGGG
Source organism: Phaeovulum sp. (assembly GCF_030684035.1). Classification (GTDB taxonomy): domain Bacteria; phylum Pseudomonadota; class Alphaproteobacteria; order Rhodobacterales; family Rhodobacteraceae; genus UBA6213. The sequence continues at coordinate 16,399 of NZ_JAUXPI010000060.1, forward strand.
GGTATCCGTTAGCTCAGGTGCTGGTAAATCGGGGCGCGCCTGCCGAGGGGCAGGCAGGCGCGGCCCGATTTGTCTGGTGACAAATCGGACAAGGGGGTCCTGCCCTCGGGTATCCTACACCCGCGTCAAACCCTTAAAATCTGCTTAACAAAATATGCGAAACACAGCAATACCAAAGGCATAAGCCTTTGTACCACTGTGTTACGCTGCAAGATTTCCGCCTACCGCCGCCGGTCGCGCCGCGCGCTCATCGGCTGGAACGCCACCCCGACATGGGCCTCGCAATAGGGTTTGCCCGCCACCGAAGGCAGGCCGCAGAACCAGAAATGGTTAGTCGCCGGGTCTCCGATCGGCCATTTGCAGGTCCGCTCGGTCAGCTCCATCAGCGTCAGCTTGCGCGCCCGCTTTTCCATCTCGCGCACCGAAGCCAGCGCCTCGGGGCTGATTTCGTTGGCCGAAGGCTGCGGCGGCAGCGGCTGCCCCGCCGGCACGATCGCCCGCCGCATCGGGCTGACAAAGCTGGCAGGCGCGATTTCGGGCCGCGAAGTGGCCTCAGACCGGGGCTCGCCGCTGGCAGCGACCGGCGCATCGCTTTCGCCCTCATCGTCGTCGGCAACGGTCCCAACCCCATGCGGCCTCGGCTCGGCCAGATGCGGCGCGGCGGGCGCGGTAGTCTCGGCCGCAGTTCCGGCGCGGTTCGACAGACCAAGACGATGCACCTTGCCGATCACCGCGTTGCGCGTGACCCCGCCAAGCTCCTTGGCTATCTGGCTGGCCGAATGGCCCTCGCCCCACATCTTCTTCAGTGTCTCGACGCGCTCATCGGTCCAGGACATGGGCCACCTTTCCGCACAAGGGGTATCGTTGCGCCGCATTCTAGGCGCGACGTGCCGAGATACAAGGCGCGCGCCCTGAAATCAAGCCTGACGCGGCGCATTTGCCGCGCCGCGCTGCCGCCCCTTTACATCTTTGTGCCGCCGCGCTAATCGGCGCGCATGATCAGCCGCGCCGCCCTTATTGCCCGTCCCCGACGCAGCACCCGCCGCGCCTGATCTGATTTGCGGTTTTGGCCACATCCAGGCCAAATCGCACCCCGCCCCCCGCCGAAATCGTTGACAGCCGCGTGTGCCCTCGTGCACCCATTGGCCTTCTTTCAGGAACCGCGACCATGATTGCTTCCGTGCTTCCCACCTACAACCGCACCGCCTTCGGCTTTGTCAAAGGCGAGGGCAGCTGGCTGACCGCCACCGATGGCAGCCGCTACCTCGATCTTGGCGCGGGCATCGCGGTCAACGCGCTCGGCCATGCCAACCCCGATCTGGTCGCAGCGCTGACCGAACAGGCGGGCAAGCTCTGGCATGTCTCGAACCTCTACCAGATCCCTGAACAGCAGCGGCTGGCCGACGCGCTGGTAAACGCGACCTTTGCCGATACGGTGTTTTTCACCAATTCCGGCACCGAGGCGCTGGAGCTCGCGGTCAAGATGGCGCGGAAATACTGGTATGAACGGGGCGAGGCGGACCGCTTCGAGATCGTCACCCTTGAAGGCGCGTTTCACGGCCGCTCCACCGCCGCCATCGCGGCCTCCGGTGCGGAAAAGATGGTCAAGGGCTTCGGGCCGCTGATGCCCGGTTTCCGGCAGGTGAAATGGGGCGATGCAGCGGCGCTGAAAGCCGCCACCGGGCCGCAGACCGCCGCTGTTCTGGTCGAGCCGATCCAGGGCGAGGGCGGCATTCGTGCCCTCGCCGATGCCGAGCTGCGGGCGCTGCGCGCGCTGTGCGACGAGACCGGCGCGCTTCTCATCCTTGACGAGGTGCAATGCGGCATGGGCCGCACCGGGCGGCTTTTCGCGCATGAATGGGCCGGTATCGCGCCCGACATCATGATGGTTGCCAAGGGCATCGGCGGCGGCTTTCCGCTGGGCGCGGTTCTGGCCACCGAACGCGCTGCCTCGGGCATGATCGGGGGCACCCATGGCTCGACCTATGGCGGCAACCCGCTGGCCTGCGCGGTCGGCGCGCGGGTGGTGGAGATCGTGACCGAGCCCGGCTTTCTGGCCGAGGTCAACCGCAAGGCGGCGCTTTTTCGCCAAGGGCTTGAAGGGTTGGTTGCAGCGCATCCGCAGGTTTTCGAGGCGGTGCGCGGGCAGGGCCTGATGCTTGGCCTGAAATGCATTCCGGCCCCGGTGGAGGTGGTCAAGGCCGCCTACGGCGAACACCTGCTGACCGTGCCTGCCGCCGACAATGTGTTGCGCCTGTTGCCGGCGCTCAACATAGCCGATGCCGATCTGGCCGAGGCGCTGGCCCGGCTTGACCGCGCCGCTACCGCGCTTGAAGCCGATGCCGCCTGAAAGCTACAGCTTCCGCGAGGTGACGCGCGCGGATTATCTGCAGCTGCGCCGCTGGCTGGCCGAGCCGCATGTGATTGCCGCCTGGGGTCCGGTCGAGGAAGAGATCGCGCTGATCGAGGCGGAGATTGACGGCGGCGATTGCGCCATGCATCTGGTTGCGGCAAACGGCACGCCGATCGGCTTCATCCAGGACTGGGGCGTCCACGAGGCGGGGGTGCCGCATTTCGCCGACAGGCCACCTGGCACCCGCGCGACAGATACATTCCTTGGCGCAACGAGCCATCTCGGCAAGGGGCACGCCAAGGCCTATGTCCGACGCTATGCCGAAATGCTCCGCGCCAGCGGTGCCCCGGCGGTTGTGACCGATCCGCGGCCAACCAATCCGTGCGGCGTTGCGATGTATCGCGGTGCCGGATTTGAAGCCTTTGATACAAGGATCTGCGAGGAAGGAATTCCCGCGATCTGCATGCAATTCCGGGGCTGATGCCCAGAAGAAAGACCGAAAAGATGCAACATTTCCTCGATATCCACACCACCGACCCCGCCGCCCTGCGCGCCATGATCGACAGCGCGCGCGCCATGAAGGACGCGCGCGGCGGCCGCCCGCGCGGTGCCACCGACGACGAACAGCCGCTTGCGGGCCGCATGGTGGCGCTGATCTTCGAGAAACCCTCGACCCGAACCCGGGTTTCCTTCGACGTGGGCGTGCGCCAGATGGGCGGCCAGACCATGGTGCTGTCGGGGCGTGAAATGCAGCTTGGCCATGGCGAAACCATTGCCGATACCGCCCGCGTGCTTTCGCGCTATGTCGATCTCATCATGATCCGCACCTATGAAGAGGCGACCTTGCAGGAAATGGCGGAACACGCCACGGTGCCGGTGATCAACGGCCTGACCAACCGCACCCACCCCTGCCAGATCATGGCCGACGTGATGACCTACGAAGAACACCGCGGCCCGATCCGGGGGCGCAAGGTGGTCTGGTCTGGCGATGGCAACAATGTCTGCGCAAGCTTTCTGCATGCGGCGGGGCAGTTCGGCTTTGATTTCACCTTTACCGGCCCCGAACCTCTCGACCCCGAGCGCGGTTGGCTGGAGTTTGCCCGCGCCCAGGGTGTCGATGCCCGCATCGAGCGCGACCCGTTCAAGGCGGTCGCGGGGGCTGACCTTGTGGTGACTGATACCTGGGTTTCGATGCACGACCCGGAATCCGCCAAGGAGCGGCGCCACAACCAGTTGCGCGGCTATCAGGTCAATGCTGCGCTGATGGCAGGGGCCAATCCGGACGCGCTTTTCATGCACTGCCTGCCCGCGCACCGCGAGGACGAGGTGACCAGCGCGGTCATGGATGGCCCCGCCTCGGTGGTGTTTGAAGAGGCCGAAAACCGCCTGCATGCGCAAAAGGCAATCATGCGCTGGTGCCTTGGGGTTTGAGCAGGGGGTGCCAAAATGACCACCGCATTACTCATCATCGACATGCAGCAGGCGATGGCCGACCGCATTGCCAAGGGGCGCGATTGCGCCAACCCCGAGGCGGGCGCGCGCATCGCCACGCTGGCGGCGGCGTTTCGTGCGCGCGCCCTGCCGGTGCTGCATGTCCGCCACCACGACCCCGACCCGGCCTCAAGCTTTCATGCTGGCAAGCCGGGTGCCGCACCTTTGCCCTGCGATGCCGCGACTGAAGGCGAGGCGGTGTTCATCAAATCCACCTCGTCGGCCTTCGCCTCGACCGACCTTGCCGCCTATCTGAAGCGCGAGGGCATCGGGCGGCTGGTAATAACCGGTGCCGTCGCGGGCTTTTGCGTAACCTCTACGGCGCGCGCCGCAAGCGACCTCGGCTTTGAGGTGGTGCTGCCGCGCGATGCGCTGCTAGGCTTCGATCTGCCCTTTGAAGGCGCGCGGTTGCCCGCGCAGACCATCCTTCAGGTCACGCTGGCCACCCTTGGTGCCGATTTTGCCACCCTCACAACCACCGAGGCGCTGCGCTCCGGGCTCTGACCACCCGCGGCACGTTCAGAACATGTCAAGCGCGTGCGCGGCCTCGTATTCGCGCGATTGCGCCAGCATGCGCACCCCGGCGTTCGGCGCGCCAAGGCCGGAATAACCGTTGCGCTGCACGACCTCGAAGAATAGGCCGTTGAGGCTGCGGGTATAAAGCTGGAAATATTCGCCCGCCCCGTCGCGGTCATATAGGATGTTGAGCGCCCGCATCCGCTCGACCAGATCGGCGGGCAGATCAAAGCGCAAGTAGAGGTCGTCATAGTAGTTGGGCGGCATTTTCAGCACATATTCGCCCGGCAAGGTTGCGGCATAGGCAAAGACATCGGGCGTGGCGAAGGCGAAATGGTGCCATGCCGCATAGCCCGCCTTTTCCAGAAACCGCTGCGTCGAGGTGCCTGCACTCAGCGAAGAATTGAGCGACAGGCGAACCGTGCCGGTATCGTTGGCCACCACGCGGCTGTGCACGGTGCCATGCGGGTCAAGCACATCGCGCTGCGATTCCGAGCGAAAATCCAAGATTGCGCGGTAAAAGAGCAGCGCCGAAAGGAACAGGTTCGGCACCAGCGCCTGGGCGAAATGATCAATATGGGTCAGGCTGCCAACCGCCGCCGTCTTGGCCATTGGCGGCAACTCGCGGCGGAAAAACCCGGTTTCGACAAGCGGCCGGTCGAGCAGGTAGAACGCGCTGCCCCCCGGCCCGCGGATCAGCGGCAGGTCGTGGCCCTCAGCCGCAGCACCGGACTCGGCAAGTCTTGCCAGCGGTGCCGTGTCGGAAATCGCCAGCCCGATCGCCGCGACCGAAAGGCCCTGCATCAGATAGACCGAATGCGCGAGCCCCTTTTCGGCGCTGTTCAGCACCAGCGTGATGTCGCCTTGGCTGTAGGCCGTCAGCCCCCCCTTGCTATGGCTTTTTGCAAACCCCATTGCACCGAGCAGCGCCGCCAGGTCGGCCGCATCCTGCCCGCGGCAGGCAAATTCGATGAAGGCCAAGCGCTCCACCGCCGAATGCGCGCCACCCTCGGCGGCAAGCCTGTCGTCGAGCAGATCGAAGCTGCGCATCGCATCGCGCGCGATCAGCGCCGGTTCAAGCGCCCGCAGCTGGTCGTTGAAAATCTCCATCGACATCGGCCCCGCATAGCCGCGCGTGATCAACCCCGCGTAGAGTTCGGCCACCGGCAGGTTGCCTTGCCCTGGCAGCAGGCGGAAGCTTTCGGTCATCAGCCGCGGGTCGATGCGGGTGGTGGGCGCGTCGGCAAGATGCACCAGAAACACCCGCGACATGTCAACCTCTGCCAGCGCCGCCAGCCCGGCATCGGCGGCAAAGGTGTGAATGGCGTTGATCACCAGCCCAAGATTCGGTCGTGCCGCGCGCTGCACGATATCCCATGCCTGCGCATAGGTTCGCACCTGCGTCGAACTGGCAAGCGCCTCGTAGCCGATCTTCAGGCCGCGCGTCGCGGCCATGTCGGCCAGCCGCGCAAGGTCGGCTGCGGCGCGGGCAGGGTCGGGCAGGGTATCGGCGCGGGTGTTGGCGCAAACCACCAGCAGCGGCGCGCCGAGCCGGGCGGCAAGGTCGATGAAGCGCTCGACCTGCTTGGTGCACCAGTCGGCGCGGTCGGCGGGCGAAGCCTCCCAGTCGCGCAAGGATTGCAGGCTGGTTATGGCGATGCCCGAGGCGCGGGCCAGTGCGCCGATTTCGTCGGGTGTGCCATCGAATCCGATGATGTCTTCGCGGAAAATCTCGATGCCATGAAACCCCGCCTCGGCTGCGGCGCGGATTTTTTCGCCAAGCGGATCCGAGAAGGAAAGCGAAGAGATGCAGCGTTGCATGGGGCGTTCTCCGGCCGGCGGGGCATTCGGGCGCAGGGTAGCCCCGCGCCCCGGTCGGTGCAAACCGAATTGGTGCCGCGCCAACCAGCGGCGGCGCGGCAAAGCGTCAATTGGTGCTGGTGTGGCCCACCTTTTGCCCCGGCGAATAGATGTCGAGAATGTTCCAGTGGCCCGTGGTCGGCGTGGGGTTGTTGATCATCGCCACATCAATCACCGTCGGCCGCCCCGAGGCAATCGCCGCCGCAAGCGCCGGACGGAAGGCGGCGGCAGAGCCAACGCGCACCCCGTCGCAGCCATAGGCGCGGGCAATTGCGGCGTAGTCGGGGGTCTGTTCCATCACGCTTGCAGCCTTCTGGAAGGTGGTGCCGTAGGTTAGCCCGTAATGCGCCTTTTGCAGCCCGGCTATGGTGCCAAAGGCGTTGTTGTTCATCACCACCCAGATCACCGCCAGCCCTTCCGCCGCCGCTGTTGCCAGCACCGCAGGGTTCTGGCCAAAACCGCCGTCGCCGACAAGGCTGATGACCACCCGATCCGGTGCCGCGATCTTGGCACCAAGCGCTGCGGGCGGGCCGAAGCCCATGGTGGCAAAGCCGCCCGGAATGAGGATGCTGCCCGGGGTGAGAATGTCGAACTGTTGCGCCACGCCATTCTTGTTCCAGCCCACATCCGAGGTGAGGTAAGCATCGCGCGGCATTTCGGCGCGCAGGTCTGCCAGAATACGCTCGGGCATCATCGGGAAGGCGTCCGATTGCTGCATCGCCAGATTGCGCCCGGCAAACTCGGCGCGGAAACCGGCTATCGCCTGCACCAGCGCCGGGCGCTGCACGCCTTTCGGCACCATCTCTCGGGCGACGCGGTTCAAGACTTTCAGCGCGGCTTTCAGGTCTGCCACCACGCCCAATTCGACCGGGTAGTTGCGGCCGATTTCCTGCGGCTCGATATCGATCTGGATGAGGCGCGAGGCACCATCGGCGATGTTGAAGGTATATTGCGGCTCCCACGAGGAACAATCCGCCTCCTTGAAGCGGGTGCCAAGGCCGAGGATCAGGTCGGCACCAAGCGTGGTTCGATTGGTGAAGGCGGTGCCCCAGAAACCGGTCATGCCCAGCACCAGCGGGTGATCGTCGGGCAGGCAGCCCTTGCCCATCAGGCTGTGCGCCACCGGCAACTGCAGATGATCGACCAGTGCCCTGAGCTCATCCCAGGCCCGCGCTAGCGCCACCCCGCCGCCCGCGTAGATCGCCGGATTTTTTGCATCGAGCAGCCGCGAAATGATCGCTCGCGCGGTTTCCTCGTCGATCGAGGGTTTCACCAGCGTCTTGGCGTTGGCCTTCAGCCGATCCCAGAGCGCCACCTCGATCTGCGCCGAGAAAAAGTCCATCGGCACGTTGACCAGCACCGGGCCGGGTTGCCCGCTTTCGGCGAGCGCGAAGGCCTTTTCGAGGATCTCGGGGAAAAGCTCGGGCGTATCCACCCGCCAGGCCCGCTTCACGAAGGGGCGGTATATCTCATGCTGGCTGGCATCGGCATGCAGGTTTACCTCCTGATGCGGGTGCTTGCCGTAGTAGTAGCTGGGCACATCGCCCGCGATCACCACCATCGGCGTGCAATCAAGCGCCGCATTGGCAACCCCGGTTGCCGCATTGGTCAGGCCCGGCGAAAGGTGGCTGAGCAGCACCGAGGCCTTGCCGGTCACCCGCGCATAGCCATCCGCCGCATGGGCGGCGATCTGTTCGTGGCGCGTGTTGATGAAGCCCAGCTTGCTGTTCGCCATCGCCGACAGCACCGCAATGTTGGTATGCCCGCAAAGGCCGAACACATGCCGCACGCCGCGCCCTTCGAGGTAGCGCACCAGTTGCGTTGAAACGAGGTCCCTGGCCATCACATGACCTCGGAGTTGTGGAATTCGCCGAACAATTCCGCGTCCGACGGCCGGTCTTCGGCGATCGGGCGCGAAACCCATGTCACGTTCATGTAGTGCTTGAGGCTGACGTTTTCGTTGGTGATGTTACCGCCCCAGATGCCGCAGCCGAGGCTCGATGTCATCGGCATGCCGTTGGAGAACGACCCGGCATTCGCCTTCGATTGCGGCTGGCGCACCATCATGCGCGAAACCGGGGCCACGGCGGCAAGCCGCGCGATATGGTCATCGTCAAAGGAATAGATGCCGCAGCTGTGGCCCTTGCCGCCGACCTCGTAGATCTGCGCCACTTTCTTCAGCGCATCGTCGAACCCGTTGTATTTGAACAACGCCATGACCACGCAGAGTTTTTCCGACGAGAAGCGGTGTTCCCCGCCGATCCCCTCCTGCTCGACCATGATGAACTTGCGGTCGGCGGGAATGCTGAAGCCGGCGATTTCCGCAATCTTCTGGGCTTTCACCGCGACGGTGTTGATGGTGCGGTGGCCCTCGGCATCCCACATTGCCTTTTCCAGCAGGGATTTTTCGGCGGGGCTGCACAGATAACCGCCTTCGGCCACCAAGGCGTCGCGCATCGCGTCATAGACGCGCGCATCGATCAGCAGGTTGCCATCTGCCGAACATCCCGAGCCATAGTCGGAGGTTTTCGACACCCGGCTGTTGAAGGCCGCTTCCTTGATGTCGGCGGTTTCGTCGATCACCATTGTCGAGTTTCCGGCACCGACACCAAAGGCAGGTTTGCCCGAGGAATAGGCTGCCTTGACCATCGGCTTGCCGCCGGTGGCAAGGGTGAGGTCGCATTGCGCCATCAGCTCGCCGGTAAACGGGATCGAGGGGTTCTTCACGCATTGGAACAGATCTTCCGGCGCGCCGAGCTTTTTCAGCGTCGCGCGCATGACGCGGACCATCTCGTAGGTGGTTTTCTTGGCGCGCGGATGCGGAGAAAAGATCACCGCATCCTTGCACTTGATCGCGTAGATGCCGGTGACAGGGGGGGTCAGTTCGGGGTTGGTGGTGGGGATCAGCGAGGCAATCACGCCCGCCGGTTTGGCGATCTTGGTAATGCCCTTTGCCTCGTCCACCTCGATCACCCCCACCGACTTGCCGCGCAGCGCGTCGCGCAGCACGCCAAGCACCTTGAAACGCTTTCCCGCGCGGCCTTCGCGGTCGCCAATGCCGCTTTCGTCCACCCCCATCTGGGCAATGCGCACAAAGGTCGTCTCGTTGCCGCAGGCCCAGCCAAGCGCCTGCGCCAGCCGGTCAACCTGCGCCTGGTCGTAGTCCTTGATCGCCTCCATCGCCACGCGGGCACGGGCAACCATGTCGGCGACGGTCTGGATATCTTCGGGGGAAAGGTCGCGGGCCATTTCGGGTCTCCTCAAACGGGGTCAGGGGGCTGGCTCAGCCAGCGGTTCCGGTGCGTGGCGAAGGCGCAAGGCCCTGCCGGTCAAAGATGCGATGCGCCGCTTCCAGGCAGCGGCGGGCATGGCCAAGATGGCCAAGCTCGGCGCTGCGGCGCGCATTGGGCAGTTCGATCGACAGCGGCACTTTCGGCAGCGCTGCGGCAAGTGCGGCAAAGTCGATAGCCCCCTCGCCGGGGTAAAGCCGCGCCTCGCGGGCGATGTGCAGCATCTCCTCGCGGGTGCCGGGGATTTCGGCGGGCGCATCGCAAATGTGCAGAAAGTTGATCCATTCGCGCCGCACCGAGCGCAGATCCGCAAGCCTTGCATGGGAAAAGTGCCAATAGAGCGTGTCGATCAACAGCCCCGCATTGGCGCGGTTGGCAAGGTCGAGCACCTCGACCGCGTCCTCAAGGCTGGCCAGGCGCGAAAACGCGGGAAACTCCAGATTGATCGTCAGCCCGAAGGGTGCGGCGAGGTCGCAGATTTCGCAGAACCGCTCCACCACGAAGTCGCGGTCATTGCGCACACTGGTCCAGGCCGAGGCGATCACATGGCGCGCACCAAGTTCGGCCCCCGCTTCGAAGGCGGGCAGGAAGCTCTGCGGGTCCACCTCGCGCAAGATGCGCGCCAGTTCGATGTCGTGCGCCTTCAGCCCGGTTTCGGCAAGCGCCGCACGGGCGCGGCGCAGCATCATCGGCGAAAGCGGGTCCGCCGCGGGCTCGCCCGGCACCCCGAGGTTGATCAGGCGGAAGCTGACATAGTCATAGCCCGCCTCGGCCGCGACCTGGGTCTGTTCGACCGGGGTGAGGCCGGGCACGGTCAGGTAGGCAAGCGATATCGGCCTGTTCATCTGCTGCTCCCGGTGTCGATATGCGCCATCCGTCCGGGCAGGCGGCGGCCCAAAATGGCTTCAAGTTCGCGCGTCAGCCGCGCCAGTGCGCGGTAGTCTATGCCGGTGCTCAGCCCCATTTCCGCCAGCGCGAAAGCCGCGTCTTCGGTGGCAATGTTGCCGGTGGCGGCGGGAATGAAAGGGCATCCGCCCAGCCCACCCAGAGCGGCGTCGAAAATCCGCACGCCCGCCTCAAGCCCCGCAACCATGTTGGCAAGGCCGAGCCCGCGGGTGTCGTGCAGATGCAAGCTGAGCGCGGTCGTGGCGGGCAGAACCTCGCGCACATGGGCGCAAAGCGCGTGCACCTGAACCGGGTTCGCCAGCCCCGCGGTATCGGCTATGTTGACCTCGTGCACGCCGATCTCGCCATAGGCACGGGCAATTTCGGTCACGCTCGCCGGGTCGATAGGACCCTCGAAGCCGCAACCGAGCGCTGACTGGATTCCAGCGCGCACCGCGATGCCCTCGGCCAGCGCGCGCTCCAGGATCGGCACGATCTGCGCGCGCGCCTCGGCGACGGATTTGTTGAGGTTCTTGCGGCTGTGGGTCTCGGAAGCAGAAACCGAAACCGAAAGGTGCCGCACCCCTGCCGCCAGCGCGCGATCAAGCCCGGCCATGTTGAGAATGAGCGCGGTGTAGGTGACACCGGGTCTGGGCAAGAGGGTGGCAAAAACCGCATCGGTATTGGCCATCTGCGGCACCCATTCGGGGTGCACGAAAGAGCCGACCTGAATCCGCTTCAGCCCCGCCGCCGCAAGACCGTCAAGATAGTGCAGCTTTTCCGCGACGGTGAAGGCACGCGCCTCGTTTTGCAGCCCGTCGCGCAGAAACTCGTCCTCGATCAGGACCTCGCCACCGAAGTGATACATCAGCCCGCTCCCCGTCCAGCCGCGCAGGCGGCACCGGACCCTAAGCCAAAACTAGGCGCGCGGTTTCGTAACATCAAATATCCAGATAGACAGAGAAGGATATGTAATGTTAATTTTCGCTCCGGGGGCGACATGCTGACACTCAGACAGATCGAGGTGATCCGCGCCATCATGCTGGCAGGCACGGTCAAAGGGGCCGCCGACCTGCTCGGGGTTTCAGCGCCTGGCATCAGCCGGGTGATGAAGCACAGCGAAACGCAGCTTGGCCTGCGCCTCTTTTCGCGCAATCACGGGCGCTTCGTGCCCACCACCGAGGCGCACGGCATTTTTGCGCAGATCAACGAGGTTTTCGCCAAGGTCGAGAACCTGCAATTTTCCATCGACGCGCTGAAGCAGGGCGGGGGCGGGGTGTTTTCCTTTGCCTCGGCACCGTCGATTTCGCAGCATATCCTGCCGCGCGCGGTGAAGCGGCTGCGGCAAAAGTTTCCGGCGCTGCGGATGAACATCAACATCCTCAAGATCGAAGAGACGATCGACTACCTTTTGCTGAAAAAGGGTGAGCTGGTGGCGATGAGCTTCAAGATCGACCACCCGGGGCTGGTTTCGCATCTTCTGGCCTCGGGGCGGCTGGTGGCGGTGGTGCCCGCAGGCCATGCCTTGGCCGCGCGGACGGCCATTGCGCTGGCCGAACTTGCGGCAGAGCCGCTGATCGGCATCGATCCCGCCGACCCCTATGGCGAGATCCTCGCAGCCCCTTTTCGCGATCATGGGCTGCCCTTCGATCTGGCGATACAGGCGCGGTTCGGGCAAACGGTGGCGGCGCTGGTGGCGGCGAACCTCGGGGTGGCGGTGCTTGATGAATTTTCGATGGCCGCGCGTGAAACGCCCGGCGTCGCGGTGCGCCCGATTGTCGAGCCTACCTCGTTCAAGACCTACGGCGTGTTCAACGCCGAGGTTGCGCGGTCGATCTTTGCCGACGAATTGATCGATCTTCTGAAACTGGAAATGCGCGAAGCATTGGCTGTGCGTTGACACCAGAGCGCCGAATACGACGTTCGGGTGCGCGCGGTCAGCGTGATTGGCACCAGTTCCGAGCGGCTCGAGCTTCTGGGCCATCCGGTGGCGCTTGGTGCGAGTCACCGCCGCCGACTGGAAGTGCGCGTTCTTTACCGGCGAGGCCCCTGCCGCGCGCCGCGACGAAATGGCCGAGGAATTCCGCCGCAAGGCCGACGCCAAGCGGAGGGTGGCGTGATGTTCCTGACACCTGACACCCGCGCCGCACTCGCCGACGCCGCGTGGGCGGTGGCGCTCAGGATTGGCACCTTTGGTTATGCCGAGATCAGCGCCGAGCTGCATGTCAGCATGTATCAGGCGACCGAGATCGTGCGCGCCTGGGAAAAGGACGGCGCCTGTGTCAACATCCAGCGCGGTGTCGGGCGGCGGAACCTTTATCGGGTGGTGGCCGATTTCCAGCGCACACGCGAGGCTGGCCCGGGCGGCTCGGTGCCGCTCAATCTCTGGACGTCCATGCGGGGGCTGAAGAGCTTCACGCCCACCGATCTTGCCGCGCATTCCTCGACCGCCTCGGTACCGGTCAAGCTCTAGGCAGCGCAGGGTTATTGTCAGGCGCTGCTTAAGGCGGGCTACCTCAAGGTCGAACGCACGGCGGTGCCCGGACGGCGCGAAGCGATTTATCGCCTGATCCGCAATACCGGCCCGCGGCCACCGCGCGAGCGGCGGGTGCGCGCGGTCTGGGATGACAATCTCGGCGAGCTGGTGCTGCTGAACGGAGGTCTGCAATGAGCAGTCCGCTCGAGATTGCGCGCATCGCCTGGGGCGCAACCTTGCCCGACTGGGTCGAGGCGATGGCGGTCGAATGCACCGCTACCAGCCAGAACCGGGTTGCGGCGCGCATGGGCCGCTCGCCCGCGCTGATCAGCCAGGTGCTTCGCGCGAAATATCCGGCCGATTTAAGCGCCGTTGAAGAGCGGTTCAGGGGGGTGTTTCTGGCGGGCCGCGTGGCCTGCCCGGCGCTCGGCACGCTGCCCTCGCACGAGTGCCAGGACTGGCGCGCCAAGTCGCGTTCCTTTGCCACTGGCAACCCGCTCCGGGTGCGAATGTTTCGTGCCTGCGCCGCGTGCCCGCGCAATGCGAGGGAGGGCGAGCGATGATCGGGGCGCGAGAACACGAGGCACTGTTCTACCGGCTTGAGCAACTGATTGCGCTCTTTCCCTCGCAAGCGGCATTTGCCCGCGCGGTCGGAATTGATGAAAGCCAGCCCTCGTTCTGGAAGACGCGCGCTTCGCAGCCGCGGGCATTCACGTTGATGAAGGTCTGCGCTGCACTCAATGTTGACGCAAATTGGCTGTTGCTTGGCCGAGGCGCGACGTCGGCACCGAACCGGACCACGATCGTGGGTCTCGAAGGTCTGCGCGCGTTGAAGCAGGCGTTGCGGACGCTCGAGCAAGACCTTGGCGGGGCGGAAGGCGGCGGCAATGACTGACCGCTGGACCCTGACCGAAATGCTGACCCTCGCCGCACGCGGGCTGGGCAAGATCGACACCTCGGGTCTGCGCGGCGCGAGCCTGGTCAGCACCGACGAAATCACCGCGATGGCGGGGACGCTGGCGGCCTTCGGCCTCGTGTCGATCCCGCCGGGGGCGCCGACGCCTGCGCAACTCATCATCACCACAGAAGGAGACCGGGCATGACCCGAGAAGCCATTACCCCGCGCGTGCCTGACGGCCGCTTTGATCTCAACGGCAAACCCTACATGGCCGATGCCAAGGGCGGCCTGAAACCTGTCGAGATGATCAAGGCGCAGGATCTGCTGCAGGACGAGGTAACGCGCAAGATCGTGGGCTACGCGCTCGAACTTTCCGACCAGATCGCCCGGTTCAAGGAGCACACCTGGGCGCACCCGTCGTGGATGACGAAGGCCGAGGCCGATGCCTCGCCCAAGGTCGCGCGGTGGCGCAAGCGCGAGCGGATCATCAACCGGCTTTTGGCCTGGTGGGAGCGCGATCACTGCCTGGCCGCCCGCGCCGAAGCCGCGCGCCGCGCCTGCTGGACGCTCTATCGCTGCGGCGAGGGGCCCGACCCGCGGGAGGGGTGAGGGGGGAGGGTGCCTTCTTGGTGACGAATCTCTCACCACGAATGTCAGTTTCGAATGACGTCGGTCGAATCGTCGCGATTTGTGTCCGCGAGTCGTTCATGTTACGTTTTCGCGCGAGCATCGAGGAGTAGGCGAATGGCGCAACAGACACCCATCGAGTGGACCGACGCGACCTGGAACCCGGTAACCGGATGCACCAAGGTCGGGCCGGGTTGCGACAATTGCTATGCCGAGCGGTTTGCCGAGCGCTGGCGGGGGGTGCCGGATCACCCCTATGAGCAGGGCTTCGATCTTCGGCTTTGGCCAGCACGTCTCAAGCAGCCCGGGCTCTGGAAAAAGCCTCGCATGATCTTCGTGAACTCGATGAGCGACCTGTTTCACAAGGATATCGATCGTAGCTACATCGATCAGGTCTTCGATGCGATGGAGGCCGCCGACTGGCACGTTTTTCAGGTGCTCACCAAGCGCAGCTCGCTGATGCGGAACTACGTCCGAGCCCGCTATGATGGAGGGAAGGTTCCCTCGCATATCTGGCTCGGCGTTTCGGTCGAAGATGCGGCTTATACGAGCCGGATCGACCACCTGATACAGATCAACTCCGACGCGCGGTTCATCTCGTTTGAGCCGCTTCTGGGCGCGATAGGCGAAGTCGATCTTCGTGGCATCGCCTGGGCTATCGTGGGCGGTGAAAGCGGCCCCGGCGCGCGCCCGATGGAAAAGGAATGGGCCTCGGAGATTCGCCTCACCTGCGATCGGGATGGCGTTGCGTTTTTCTTCAAACAATGGGGCGGAGCACGGCCAAAGTCGGGTGGCAGGCTGCTCGATGGCATTGAGTGGAACGGATTTCCTTGGAAGATTGTGCCAAAGTCTATCATGGCGGAGCTCGTTTGAAAAAGGATCACCGAGAGGCAACTGTAGGCCCATGGGCGGCGGCGAAGCTCGATGCGCTTGAGGCGTATCTCAAATTCTACGGCCTAGCTCTGAGCAAACAAAAATTCACCCGGGTCTATATCGACGCATTCGCGGGGGCCTGTGTCGCAAAGGTCCGTGGAACAGATGAGGTCAATGAGCCAACGCCCTTTTTTGACGATCCAGAAGGCTCCGATGCCCAAACGCAGTTTATTCTCGGTTCGCCGGTGCGGGCACTCAACATTGAGCACGGGTTCCACCGCCACTATTTCTTCGACCTCGACGAGACGCGGGCTGAGACCCTCAGGCTCCTTGACCTGCCACTAAGAATTTCCTCCAGTTGCGACTAGAGTCCGCCCCAAGGAAGGGACGGACGATGAAGCGAACGATACGAACCGAAGAACAGATCATTGGTATCCTGCATGAGCATGAGGCAGGCGCGAAGTGCGCTGATCTCTGCCGCAAGCATGGCATGTCGGAAGGCACGTTTTATGCCTGGAAGGCGAAGTATTCCGGGATGACGGTGTCGGAGGCCAAGCGGCTTAAGGCGTTGGAGGACGAGAACCTGAAGCTGAAGAAGCTCTTGGCCGAGCAGATGCTGGAGCTGGCGGCGATGCGGGAACTGGTTTCAAAAAAGTGGTGACGCCCGCCGCAAGGCGCGAAGCAGTCGCGCATCTGAAGGCTCTGTTCGGGCTGTCAGAGCGGCGGGCGTGCCAGATTGCCGGGGCGGATCGCAAGATGGTCCGCTACCAGTCGCAGCGCGCGCCGGATACGGCGTTGCGCGGGCGGTTGCGTGACTTGGCCAACGAGCGACGCCGGTTTGGCTACCGGCGGCTCTTCGTGCTGCTGCGCCGAGAGGGTGAGCCTTCGGGCATCAACCGCATCTACCGGCTCTACCGCGAGGAAGGGTTAACCGTCCGTAAACGCAAAGCGCGCCGCAAGGCGATCGGCACACGGGCTCCGATCTTGGTTGAGGCACGGGCCAACGCGCGCTGGTCGCTGGACTTCGTGCATGACCAATTCGCCTGCGGACGGCGCTTTCGGGTGCTGAACGTGGTCGATGACGTCACGCGAGAATGCCTGGCGGCGATCCCGGACACCTCGATCTCGGGCCGCCGTGTGGCACGGGAACTGACGGCGCTGATCGAGCGGCGCGGCCGACCGGGCATGATTGTCTCTGACAACGTCCTAGCTCGGGAACAAAACGCGGTTTAGGGCGTCAGATCACGGGGCATCCGAGCGACCGGATACCCATGGAATGGTTGCCCAAGCGGGCTCCGCCGTCAAGAAGTGGTCTCTTCCATAGCAAATACAGGGTCGGCC
>NZ_JAUXPI010000065.1 GCF_030684035.1 Phaeovulum sp.
TCAGCCGCTGGCTGCTGCCTCGACTATGCTCGGCAAAGATCACGCCACGTTCCTCGCTGCTGAGGTGCTTGCTTCGTCTGTCCATCGCAACATCCTATGCCCTGGGGGCCGTGGGTGTTGCACTTGAAACTTGAGCCTAAGAACTCCCAACATCAGCAGACGCGCTCATGACCGCTTTCCCGTATTGGCGTGACTTCCAAATGCCCGGGCAAAGAGAACTCCCCCCCGCCCGGTGCCCTTTGCACCGGGCAGCGCCCGAACCGCCCCCCGGGGCGGGCGCTTCGCCCCCCCCGGCGGTCCGTGCGCTGCCCTCGGTTCCTGTCCGCACCAGCCGCAAGGGCCTCACCCCAACACCCTCCCCGCCACCGCATCCAACTTCGCCACCACCTCGGCATCCCGCACCCCCGGTGCCGTCATCACGGCGTGCTCCAGCGCCCGGTCGCAGCCCTCGGCGCAGGCCCCCCGCCCGGCCCCCAGCAGCCCCGGCAGCCGCGCCACCAGCCCCCGCGCATGGTCGGCATTCGCCCCCAAGGTGGCAACCACCTGCGCCACATCCACCGCGCCGTGGACCTCGTGCCAGCAATCGTAATCGGTGATCATCGCCACCGAGGCATAGCAAAGCTCGGCCTCGCGGGCGAGTTTCGCCTCGGGCATGCCGGTCATGCCGATCACGTCGCAGCCCCAGACCTCGCGGTAAAGCCTGCTCTCGGCGAGGGTGGAAAACTGCGGCCCCTCCATCGCGAGGTAAGTGCCGCCGCGGTGCACCCGCACCCCCTCGGCCCCGGCAGCGTGAAAGCAGGCATCGGAAAGCCGCGCGCAGGTCGGGTGCGCCACGCTCACATGCGCCACGCAGCCCGCCCCGAAGAACGATTTTTCCCGCGCGAAGGTGCGGTCGATGAACTGATCGACCAGCACGAAATCCCCCGGTGCCATGTCCTCGCGAAACGAGCCGCAGGCCGACAACGCCACAAGGTCGGTCACCCCCAGCCGCTTCATCGCATCGATATTGGCGCGGTAGGGCACCGAAGTCGGCGAATGCACATGCCCGCGCCCGTGGCGCGGCAAAAACGCCATCGGCACCCCGCCAAGCCGCCCCACCAGGACCTCGTCCGAGGGCTTGCCCCAGGGGGTTTTCACCGCCACCCGGCTTGCCCCCTCCAGCCCCTCGATCTCGTAAACCCCCGAGCCGCCGATAATGCCGATCATTCGCTGCATGATTGCCCCCATTTTCCGCCACCCTAAGCGCCCCGCGCCACTCGCGAAAGGGCGGTTTGCGCTTCGCCTTCCGGCAGGCTATCGCTGGCCGGGCAAGGCAGGGAGAGCGATCTTGAGCAACATGCGCGGCAGTGTGCTGATGGTGGCCGCGATGGGCGGTTTCGCGCTTGAAGACATGTTCATCAAGCGCACCGCCAAAGTGCTGCCGGTGGGCGAGATCCTGATGATCTTCGGGCTTGCCGGCATGCTCGCCTTCATCGTCATGGCGCTTTGGCGGCGCGAGCGGGTGCTGCACCCGGCCATCGCCTCCTGGCCGATCCTTTTGCGCGCCATTGCCGAGGTGGCGGGCAGGCTCGGCTATACGCTCGCCATCACGCTGACGCCGCTTTCCAACGCCTCGGCGATCTTGCAGGCGACGCCGCTGGTGGTGGTCGCCGGGGCGGCGCTGATCTTTGGCGAAAAGGTCGGCTGGCGGCGCTGGGCGGCAATCGGCGCGGGCTTTCTGGGCGTGCTGATCGTGCTCCGCCCCGGCATGGAGGGGTTTCAGCTGGCCTCGCTTTTTACCGTGCTCGGCATGCTCGGCTTTGCCGGGCGCGACCTTGCCACCCGCGCCGCCGCGCCGGTGCTGAGCAATCTGCAACTCGGCATCTACGGCTTCTTCATGCTGATCCCCACCGGCGCGGCACTGCTGCTGGTAACCGGCGGCGCGGCGATGCCGGGCGCGCCCGAGGCGCTGGGCCTCGCGCTCGCCACCCTCTTCGGTGTGGCGTCCTATTGGGGGCTGACGGCGGCCATGCGGATGGGCGAGGTCTCGGTCATCACCCCCTTCCGCTACACCCGGCTGGTGTTTGCGCTGGTGCTGGCGGTGTTGGTCTTCGGCGAGCGCCCCGATGCGCCAATGCTGGCAGGCTCCGCCCTCATCATCGCCAGCGGGCTTTATACCCTTGCGCGGGCGCGCAAGGCAAGGCGGGCGGCGAGGGGGTGAGGGGGGGCACCCAGAGTGCCGGGGGGGCGCAAGCCGGATGGCAAGTCGGCATGAAACAGAAGCGGTGACTCCGACCCGACGCAGGGTAGAAGCGCGTCCAAGCCTAAATTGCCCTTCTACGGCTCACAATACTGCGTCCGCAGGTGCCGCGCCTAGCAGTTCAACCGCCTGTCGTCTGGTCAGAGTGGTCCGGCACAGCGGTCCGTACCCGTTGCGCGGGTCCGCTGCGAGGCCCGGATAGAGTGACATGACGCGGATCCGGTTTCGGAAGCTGAGGCTACGCATCGCCATTGGACCCGGGTAGAAGCTTTCGGAACACAGCCCTTCCGCGCGAATGACCGAATGACGTTCGAGCAACACATGATAGTAGCGCGCGGTGCTGCACGCGGTTTCCCGGGCGATGCCGCAATATCCCTCAAGGCTCAGAGCAGGTGCAAATTGCTCCGTATCATGATCAAGGAAGGGAAAGCCCTCCCTGCTGATCAGGATGCGGTGCTGGGGCGAGACCATCAGGTCGCGGATGGGCAGTCGACCATTCAGAGACCTTGCAGGGATGCGTACCGGACGCAGTTTTTCGTCGGTGTCGGGCCAACTGTGTTCTGTCCAGCCTATCCAGCGGATCGGTCGGGGACCGTCGTCTTGGGTTGTCAACAAGTCGCCGATCCGAAGGTCCTCGACGGCCACGGGCCCTTTGGGTGTTTCAAGCCGGGTTCCCGCAACATAGCACACCGGCACCGGATCAGGATTGGTCTCAATGCTCTGAACGTCGATCCGGCCATTCCCGAAAGCGTTCATGTCTGCCGCAGTCGCCTGTTCATAGGGCATGAACACAAGGTAGGTCACCTGACCTGCGGACGGGTAATCCTGAACCGCGATGCGCATGATCGCGTCGCCGCGAAACTGCGCGGGTACCTGGTTGCCGCCCTGGTTGTTCGCTGTCGGCAGGATCCCGATCCAGTTGACCGTGAAATTGTAGGCCTGCCCACCAATGAGAACCTGGGTATTGGGGTCGGGAGCACCGCCAAGAAACAGATCGCCAGGATCACCCGTCGGTGTTTCGGCGATGAACGTGATTTGAAACGAGGGAGCCCCGGTCAGGTTGATCGCCGGATTGTTGGCCGAACTGCTGTCGGTCCTGACGTAGTAGCTGCTCATTTAGGCACCGATCAAGGGGGGGTCGATGTCGCTTGGAGATTGTTGGTGTGGCACCGTATCGAAGCAGGGGGAATGTGTCAAAAATATGAAACAAAGTGGATTAATTCCTCGAATTACCTTGTTTTCGGGAAACACTGCGCCGCGGCTTCGTCCCGCATCGCCAACATTCGCCCGCTGACCTCCCCGCACCAAGCATGCACACCCGCTTCGGGAAAAACCGCGTTTCGGCGGCTTCGGCCGCGCCCGAACCGCCCCCGCCGTAGGCGCTTTTCACCCTTCCCGGCGGTTTGCGGCCATGGGGCATCGGGCGGGCGGCATGGGGCCGCGGGCCCGGCCGGGTCACTTCAACTGGCTGTCCTTGGTGCCGCGCCGGTTGATGCCGCCGCGCGTGACTGGCCGCGCGTCGCGCGCCTTCTGGCAATCGAGGCAAAGCTTCACCCCCGGCACCGCCTGCCTGCGCGCTTGCGCAATCGGCTCGTCACATTCGGCGCAATGGGTCAGGCTTTCGCCCGCAGGCACGGGCCGCGCCCGCATCCGCCGCAGCTCGTCTTCGATCGAGGCTTCGATCTGCTCGCTCACCGCGCCATCGCGCGCCCAACCTCCGGCCATGTCCGCCTCCGTCCTGCGCGGCAAGTGTCGCGCGCCCGGGTTCCGTCCGTCAAGGCCCCCCGAAAGGCGCTGCCGGGTAAGCGCCAGAGCCCCTTAAAAACCCTTAACGCCAACAGGGATTCCCCGTGAAATCAACTACCTACCCATCATAACACGCGTGTTACGCCTCATGCCTCACGCGCGGGCAACGCTGGGGCGGCGGTCAGCGCCTGCCAGGCATCCCATTGCGACAGAAACACCCGGCCGGTCAGCGCGGCCAGAAAATCGGTCGCTTTCAGCCGGTCCATCACCGGGCCTTTCACCTCCGAAAGGTGCAGCCGCACGCCGATTTCGCCAAGCTGGGTATTGATCGCCTCAAGGCTTTCCAGCGCGCTCAGATCGATCTCGTTGACCGCCGAACACATCAGCACCACGTCGCGGATCGCGCCCTGCACCGCCAGCCGGTCATGGATGGTATCTTCCAGAAACCGCGCGTTGGCGAAATACAGGCTCTCGTCGATCCGCAGGCTCAAAAGCCGCGGATCGGTCAGCACCGCATGGCGGCGAAAGTTGCGGAAATGCTGGGTCCCCGGCACCAGCCCGACCTCGGCAACATGCGGGCGCGAGGTGTGGAAAAGATGCAGCCCGACCGACGCCACCACCCCCGCCGAAATCCCCGCCTCCACCCCCATGCCGAGGGTGACGAGGATGGTCGCCGCGACCGCCACGAAATCGGGCTTCGAATAGCCCCAGCTGCGCCGCAGGATCGAGAAATCGACCAGCGACAGCACCGCCACGATAATCGTCGCGGCCAGCGTGGCGGTGGGCAGGAAATGGATCAGCGGCGTCAACAGAAGCGCCGCGATGGCAAGGCCAACGGCGGTGAAAGCCCCGGCGGCGGCGGTCTCTGCCCCGGCGTCGAAATTCACCACCGAGCGCGCAAAACCGCCGGTAACCGGAAAGCCGCCGGTCAGCGCCGCCCCGATATTCGCCGCACCGAGGCCGATCAATTCCTGATCCGGGTCGATGCGCTGCCGTTTCTTCGCCGCAAGGGTCTGCGCCACCGAAATGGATTCGACAAAGCCGATGATCGAGATCAGCAGCGCCGGCACCAGCAGCGCGCCAATCAGCTCGGGCGAGAACGAGGGCAGGGTCAGCGGTGGCAGGCCCTGCGGCACCAGCCCGACAATCTTCACCCCCTTCGCATCAAGCCCCAGCCCCCAGACCGCAAGCGTTGTCGCCACCACCGCCAGCACCGGCCCGGCCTTGGTCAGCATGTCGGCGAAACGCGCGCCAAAGCCGATCCGGCGCAAAAGCGGTTTCATCCCCCGGCGCACCCAGAAAAGAAACCCCGTCGCCAGAACACCGAGAACGAGGGTGACCGCGTTCGTAGCCGGAACCGCGCGGGCCAGCGACGCCAGCATTTCGGGCAAGGTGTTGCCCCCGGCGCTGACCCCAAGAAGGTGCCTGATCTGGCTGGTGGCGATCAGTATGCCGCTTGCGGCAATGAACCCCGCGATCACCGGATGCGACAGGAAATTGGCAAGAAACCCGAGGCGGAAAACCCCCATGCCAAGCAAGATCAGCCCCGAAAGCCCTGCCAGAGTCAGCGCCGCGACGCCGTAGCCCATGCTCCCCTGCTCGGCGATATTGCCGATTGCCGCGGCGGTCATCAGCGAAATCACCGCCACCGGCCCCACCGCCAGCGCCCGGCTGGTGCCAAAGATGGCGTAGAGGATGATTGGTGCGATCGAGGCATAAAGCCCGGCCTCAGGCGGCAGCCCGGCCAGCAGCGCATAGGCCAGCGATTGCGGGATCAGCATGATCGTCACGATCATCGCCGCCATCAGATCGCCGCCAAGCGCCTGCCGGTCATAGGCCTTGCCCCATTGCAGGATCGGAAAATAGCGGGCGATGGGCTTTGCGGACATCGGGTCGATCCTGACTGCGAAGCGGTGCGGGGATCAGAGCCCGCCCGAATGACATTGGCGCGAAAGCGGGGGCTATCGCAAGCAGAGGCGATGGCGCGCGCCGCCATGACTGCGGGGAAGGCGGATGCACCCGGATGTGCCGGGGTCAAAGGCCATTGATCGGCACCTTCAACATCGCGCGCCCATCCTTGTCGGTGGGAACTTCACCCGCGCGCATGTTCACCTGCAACGACGGGATGATGAGCTGGGGCATCGCAAGCGTTGCATCGCGCGCGGTCCGCAATGCCACGAATTGCGCTTTCGTGGTGCCGTTTCCAACATGGATGTTATGCGCCTTTTCTGCCCCGACCGTGGTTTCCCACTGAATTTCGCGGCCATCGGGGCCGTAGTCGTGGCACATGAAAAGCCGCATCTCTTCGGGCAGCGCCAGCAGCTTCTGGATGCTGTCATAAAGCGTGCCCGCATCGCCGCCGGGAAAATCGGCGCGCGCCGAGCCTCCATCGGGCATGAACAGCGTGTCGCCCACGAAAGCCGCATTGCCCAAAACGTGCACCATGCAGGCCGGGGTGTGGCCGGGGGTGAAAAGCGCCACCGCCTGCATGCCGCCGATCTGGTAGGTATCGCCATCCTTGAACAGGCGGTCGAACTGGCTGCCATCGCGCTGAAACTCGGTGCCCTCGTTGAAGATCTTGCCGAAGGTTTCCTGCACCACCATGATCTTGTCGCCGATGCCGATCTTGCCACCGAGCTTGCCCTGAATATAGGGCGCGGCGGAAAGGTGGTCGGCATGCACATGGGTCTCGATGATCCATTCAAGGCTGAGGCCGCTGCGCTGGATATAGGCGATGATCGCATCGGCATGGTCATAGGTGATGCGACCCGCCGCATAGTCGATATCCATCACCGAATCGATCACCGCGCAGGCGTTTGAACCGGGGTCGCGGACGACATAGCTGATGGTATTGGTCGCCGGGTCGAAAAACGCCTCGACCTGCGGTTTGACGGCAAGGTTGATCGGGTAGCCAGGCATCAACTTCTCCTCTTTCATCCGGGTGGCGGCCATGGGAGCGATCAGGCATTCCGGTCCGGCACTGTCGGCCCGCTGCTGTGTCGGCCCGCTGCTGCAACGGATCTAGGGTCGGCAGCCACATATTCAACCTGAAGCATATATCAGCCGTGCCGGGGGTGCTGCAATAGCCAGGCAGTATTCGCCCGCCCTACCCGAGCGGCACCATATCGACCGCCTGCCGGCTTTTCTGCGTGCCTGAGGTCCGCAGCGTGCCCTTTACCGGTGCCACGTCGGCATAATCCCTGCCGCGCGCAACAACGACATGGTCGCCACCTGCCAGCCTGTCGTTGGTCGGATCGAATTCGATCCAGCCGGTTTCGGGCCCGCACCAGGCGCGCACCCAGGCGTGCATCGCATCGGCCCCTTGCAGCCGCGGTTTGCCGGGCGGTGGCAGCGTGCTCAGAAAGCCGCTCACATAGCCAGCAGGCACCCCGATGCCGCGCAGGCAGGCGATCATGATATGCGAAAAGTCCTGACAGACACCACTGCGCCGCGCAAAAGCTTCGGCTGCGGGGGTATCGACCGTGGTTGCCTGCGGGTCATAGCGCAGGTGCCGGTTCAGCGCGTGCCCCACCGCCATGACCGCCGCCGCAACACTCATGCCCGGTTCTAGAACGGCGCGCGCAAAGGCCTCCATCGCGGCATCGCGCGGCACCCGGAACGAGGGCGCAAGAAAATGCAGCGGCGAATCCGGCCCGAGATCGCGGCTTTCTGCCAGCGCCGCGGGCAGGTCCGCCAATGCAACCGAGCCCCCGGGCCACTCGCCCCGTTCCAGCCGCTCGACCCGGGCTAGCAGGGTCAGCGTTACGCTGTCTTGCGGCGCGCGAAAGCAGAACTCGGTTACCCTGTTGCCAAAGAAATCGAGGCGGTCAAGGCGCTCTTCGGGCTCTGGCGCGATCGTGAGGGTGCCGGAAACGCAGCGCTGCCCGCGCCCCGTTTCCAGCGGCATCACGCAGACCAGATGCCGCCCGCTCACCGCCGGGCGGTCATATTCAGAGGCGATGCGCAGTCTGATGTCGTAAATCACCGCCCCGCCCCTAATGCATGAACGCCGCGTGCAGCGCTGCGGTAAGATCAAGCGTCTGCCGTTGCGCGACGATGAGCGCAGCGTTATCGAGCGTCAGCACCGAATGCGCCGCGATCGACCCCCGCAGCGCCGAAACCTTGGCTTCCAGGGCCTGTATCGAGGTGTCGGGTTCTGAACCGCGAAGATCGCGCACCCGCTTGCCGATCACCTCAAGGTGGAAACGCAGCGCCCTGGGGTTTCGTGCATCAAGCGCCAGCAGGTCGATCACGCTTTCGCGGCGGGTGAACACCGCATAACGCTGACGGTGCACCATGATGCTGTCGCCGACCTCTACCGCAAGGTCGAGCCCGCCTTCTGGCGATTTCGGGTCTGCCACGACCGCCAGAAGATCCGAAATCATCGCCGCGCGTTCAAGCGAGCGCCCGATGGTCAGAAACTGCCAGCCCTCGGCGCGATACATGTTTTCGTGCACAAGTCCGGCAAAACCCGCGATCTTGCGCAGCATGACGCTCATCACCATGGCCGCGTCGCCGCCCGCAAGCGTGGTCGTGGCGATACGGGCCATCGACTTTTCCATGTCTTTCAGCGCCGCCCAGGCATCGACACTGAAACGGTCGCGGATCTGGTTGGCACTGTAAACGGCTGAGGCAAGGGTGGCGCGCAGGCCCTTGGGGAAAGGTTCGGCGGCATCGACATGGTAGGTTTTCAGATGGGCGCGGATAGCTGCCAGCAAGGGCTCGGTCGCCGCCTCGTCCAGACGGCTGTTGAAGGCGCGCACCAGCCGCAAGAGCCCCTCGGTGCGCTCCACATAGCGGCCGAGCCAGAACAGATTGTCGGCGGCCCTGCTGGGCAAAGGCCCCGGTTCGGCCCGCACGAAAGGCGCGCTGGGCGGCGGCAGCATGGTTACCGGATCAACCGGATCGTCGCTGACGATCCAGACATCCGCCACCGAACCGCCGTTGTGCATCGAGATTGCCGTGGTGTCGGTGCTGGCACCGACACGGGCAAAACCGCCGGGCATCACCTGCCAGCCCTCGGGCGTGCGGGCCAGAAACGCCCGCAGCGTCATCGGCCGCGGCACCAGAACACCCGCTTCATGAACGGGCGTGGTGGAAAGCGTCACCAGTTCCTTGCCGACCAGCCCCGCCGCGTTTTCGCTGAGCCAGTCGTGCAAACCGGCTTCGCTGCCGCGCATCTGGCCACCGATGGCATGCGGGGCACCGGATTCAAACGGCATCCGGGTGGCCAGCGCCGGGCCGATCATCATCCGGTCGGCATGGCCTCGCACATGCGCCAGTTCCCCCTCCTGGCCGCACCACCAGGTTGCCACATTGGGCAGGCGCAAGCCCTGGCCGGTCAGCACCTGCGCGATCTTCGGCAAAAAGGCCATCAGCGCCTGGGTTTCCAGCACGCCGACGCCCAGCGCATTGACCATGGTCACATGGCCCTGCCGCACCGCCGACACCAGGCCGGGGGTGCCAAGGCGGCTATCCTCGCGCAGTTCCAGCGGACCGGCCCAGATCCCGTCCATCCGCCGCCAAAGCACATCGACCGGGGCCAGCCCGGCGACGGTGCGCACCCGCAGGTGGCCACTCTCGACCGTCAGGTCTTCGCCTTCCAACAGCGCCATGCCGAGATAGCGGGCAATATAGGCCTGCTCGTAATAGGTATCGGTCAGTTGCCCCGGGGTCAGGATGCCAACGCGCGAGTTCGGATCGATCCGCAGGTTTTCCAGCGCATCGCGGAAGGCGCGGAAGAAACCGGAAAGGCGTAGCACATTGGTATTGCGGTAAAGGTCGGGGAAAACGCGGGTCGCCGCCACCCGGCTTTCGAGCGCGAAGCCCGCGCCCGAAGGCGCATCGGTGCGGTCGGAAAGCACCCACCAGCCGCCATCCGGGCCGCGCCCGATCTCGAACGCCACAAAATGCAGAAAGTGCCCCGAGCGCGGCGGCACGCCCACCATCGGGCGCAGCCATTCGGGGTTTTGCGCGATCAGGCTGGCGGGCAGATGCCCCTCGGCCACCAGCCGGTTGGCACCGTAAAGGTCGGCCGCCACAAGCTCCAGCAACTCGGCACGCTGGATCAGACCGGCCTCGATGCCGCGCCATTCCGCCTCTGGCAGAATGACCGGCACCGGGCTGAACGGCCAATCACGTGCGGCCCCGGATCTGTCGCCATATTTGCGGAAGAACACGCCGGTATCGGCCAGATGCTGCGCACCGCGCGCAAAGGCGTTTCTGGTCTCGGCAGCGGAAAGCGCCGAGAGGTGCGCCATCAGCCCGGCCCAGCCCGGGCGCATCGCACCGCTGGCATCGGCCAGTTCATCGGGCACGCCGGGCAGCGGCCGATAGCGGGCAAAAAGCTGGCTATCGACCGGCTTTGGATTTGCTTTCCGGGGCATCAGAGCCCGCGCGCGCGGCGCAGATCAAGCGTCATCGGAAACTCGGGGTGCGGGGTTTCGGGCAAGGGCTCATAACTGCCCGAAATATGACCGCGCGGCTCGAAACGGGCAAGGCGTCGCGCTTCGGCTTCGTTGCTGTTGACCGGGAAGGTATCATAATTGCGCCCGCCCGGGTGCGCGACATGGTAGGTGCAGCCGCCAAGCGCCCGGCCGGTCCAGATGTCGTAGATATCGAAGGTCAGCGGTGCGTTGACCGGCAGCACCGGATGCAGCGCCAGCGGCGGCTGCCACGCCTTGTAGCGCAGCCCCGCCACAAACACGCCCGCCGTACCGGTGGCCTGCATCGGCAGGCGGCGACGATTGCAGGTGACGGTGTAGCGCCCCGGATCGGCGGTGGTCAGCTTGGCCTGCAACCGCTCCACCGAGCTGTCGGTGTAGCGCACGGTGCCGCCAATCGCGCCGGTCTCGCCCAGCACATGCCAGGGCTCCAGCGCCTGCCGAAGCTCAAGCGTGACGCCCTCGACCGTGATCTCGCCGCAGAACGGAAAGCGGAACTCGGCCTGCGCCTTGAACCAGTCGGGGTCAAGCGCGAAGCCGTGCTGGCTCAGGTCGCCCAGCACGTCTAGAAAATCGAGCCAGACAAAATGCGGCAGCATGAAGCGGTCCGCCAGAGTGGTGCCCCAGCGGATCAGCGCCCCTTGCACCGGGCTTTGCCACATCCGCGCGATCAGTGCGCGGATCAGCACCTGCTGCGCAAGGCTCATGCGCGGGTTCGGCGGCATTTCGAAGCCGCGAAATTCGACCAGTCCCAGTCGGCTGGTCGGGCCATCGGGGGAGTAGAGCTTGTCGATGCAGATCTCGGCGCGGTGGGTATTGCCGGTGACATCCACCAGCAGATTGCGCAAAAGCCGGTCCACAAGCCACGGCGAAGGGCTCGGCCCCTGCCCCGGTGCCGGAATTTGCGCCAAGGCAATTTCAAGCTCGTAAAGCGCATCCATCCGCGCTTCGTCAATGCGCGGGGCCTGCGACGTAGGGCCGATGAACAGGCCCGAAAACAGGTAGGAAAGCGAAGGGTGCCGCTGCCAGTGCAGGATCAGGCTGGCAAGCAGATCGGGGCGGCGCAGGAACGGGCTGTCGGCAGGGGTGAGCCCGCCCACCACCACATGATTGCCGCCACCGGTGCCGGTATGCTTGCCGTCGATCATGAACTTGTCGGCACCAAGTCGCAGTTGCCGCGCCTCTTCGTAGACGGCCTCGGTGGTGGCCACCGCCTCGTCCCAGCTATGCGCGGGGTGGATGTTCACCTCGATCACGCCGGGGTCAGGGGCCACCCGGATCACGTTCAGGCGCGGGTCATGGGGCGGCCCGTAGCCTTCGATATGCACCGGCAGGCCGTGCGCACGGGCGGCAGCCTCGGCGGCGGCGACCAGTTCCAGATAATCTTCCACCCGCTCCACCGGCGGCATGAACACACAAAGCCGTCCGTCGCGCGGTTCAACCGAAATGGCGGTGCGAACAGCGCCAGCCACCTCGGAAATCACCTGTTCGTTGCGGTCTTGCACCGGTTCTGACGCGGTGAAGGCAGGGCGTTCCTGCCGATGCTGCGCCAGCGCGCCGGGTGCGAGATCGGGCAGCGCCGCGCGGTCTTCGAACGGGTCCGAGGGCAGCACATGCGGAAAGTCCGCCGCTTTCACATGCGGCAGCGAAGCGAGCGGCAGGCGATAGCCGACCGGGCTGTCGCCGGGCACCAGAAACAGATGCCCGCGCCGCAGTTTCCATTTTTCGGAAACCCAGGTCTTTTTGCTTGCGACTGCCAGCGCTGCAACGGCAGCACGAAACCCGAAGGATCGGTCAGGCCGCGCGCAAAGACCCGGGCGATGCGGTTGCGTTTCTCGGGGTCTTTCAGCTGCGAGTTCTGCGGCGTCACGTTTTCCGGAAGGTTGCCTTCCTTGACGATCCACTCGGCAGGATCCTCATAGGCGGGTGTCACGTTTTCCGCAGGCAGGCCCAGCGTCTCGGCGATGGTTTGCAGCAGGGCGGTGGCCTGGGCCGGGGTCGCCTCGGACTTGCATAGCTCGGGCGCAATCAGTGCGGGGTCATGCCAGATCGGCTTGCCATCGCGCCGCCAGTACAGGCTGAAGGTCCAGCGCGGCAGAGTTTCGCCCGGATACCACTTGCCCTGACCGTAGTGCAGGAAGCCGCCCGGCGCGAATTTTGCCTGCAGGCGGCGGATCAGGGCATCGGCATAGACCCGCTTGGTGGGGCCGACCGCATCGGAGTTCCACTCCTCCGCCTCGAAATCGTCGATCAAAACGAAAGTCGGCTCGCCGCCCATCGTCAGGCGCACGTCGCCTGCCGCAAGAGCCTCATCGACCTTGTGACCAAGCGCATTCAGATCTGCCCAGGCGGCATCGGAAAACGGCTTGGTGATGCGCGGATGCTCGGCCATCCGTGTCACCGTCATGTCGAAGTCGAAGGCTACCTCGGCAAAGCTCGCCATGCCCGAGATCGGCGCGGCGTTGGAATAATGCGGGGTGGCCGCCAATGGAATATGGCTTTCACCGGCAAGCAACCCCGAGGTCGGATCAAGCCCGATCCAGCCCGCGCCGGGAAGATAGACCTCGCACCAGGCCGTGCAGGTCGGTAAAGTCGTGGTCGGTGCCCGCCGGGCCATCGACCGCCACCAGATCGGGCTTGAGCTGGATCAGGTAGCCCGACACGAAGCGCGCGGCAAAGCCGAGGTGGCGCAACACCTGCACCAGAAGCCAGCTGGTATCGCGGCACGAGCCCTTGCCGAGGCCCAGCGTTTCCTCTGGCGTCTGCACCCCCGGCTCCATCCGGATCACATAGCCAATTTCCTGCGCCAGTTGCGCGTTCAGGCGCACGATGAAATCGACAGTGCGCAGCGGCTCCCTTCTACCCCGGGAACCGCCCAATTCATAAGACAAGGTGGTGGATGCTGGCAAGAATGGACATGCTGGATTTCTTTCAGGGCTGCCGCCGGTATTTTCACAGCCCTCGGATTTCCTCCATCACTTTGTGCCGGCAAGGGCAGCAATGCGCCAGGCATCGGGCGCAACCGCCGGGAACTGCCTCGCAAACAGGCACCGCGCGCGGTCACGGGCGCGAAAGGGGCGGGCGGCAGCGGCACGGGTAGATCAGCTGCCACGCCCCCGTGTTTCGGATTGGTTGACGCCTGCTTCGGTGTAGGCGGGCAGAAAGCTTCCGCCAAGCCGCTGAATGGCGTCGCGCGTGCGCTCGGCGGCCGGTTCAAGGTGGCGGCCCGCCGCATGGACAAGGAACCAGTGCCGCGAAACCGGCGCGTTTGGCGTTTGCAGCAGCACCAGTTCGCCGTGCCGCATTTCGGAAATCACCGTGTGCAGCGACAGAAAGGCAATGCCAAGCCCGGCCATCACCGCCTGCTTGATGGTTTCATTCGAGGCCATTTCGGCGGTCTGATAGGTTTCCCCGTCGCCAAGCTGGTCAAGGTAACGCTGCATCAAAATCCGCGTGCCCGACCCCGGCTCGCGGGCAATGAAGGTTTCACCGCGCAGATCCGCCCAAGACAAGGCCTTGCGACCGGCAAGCGGGTGGTCAGGCGGCGCGACGATGCCGTGCGGATGCGCCCCCAGCGGGATCGCCTCGACAACGGGGTATCGCGGTGGCCGCCCCATGATGACAAGATCGACCGCCCCTGCCTCGATATCCCTCAGGATGGCGTCGCGGTTGCCGACATTCAGCACAATCGTGATGCCCGGGTTCAAGAGCCGCAGCGTCTTGACCAGCCCGGGGGCGAAATACTTGGCGGTCGAAACCACACCAAGCGTGATTCGGCCCATCTCGCCGGTCTGAAGCGCCCTGACCTGCTCGATTCCATGCGACAAAACAGCATCCATCCGCTCAATCGTGCGCAACAGGGCGGCACCTGCCGCGGTAAGCTGCGATCCCGCGGAATCGGCGCTGCGTTGCAGCAATGTTGCCCCCAGTTGCTGCTCTAACGCCTTGATCTGGCTATGAACTGCGGGCCCTGTCAGGTTCAACGCCTTGGCCGCAGCCGTGATCGATCCGCTCTCGGAAACACCGGCAAGGGCGCGCAGTTGCTTCAGGGTGATCGTCGCAAGGGCTTTCATTCAGTTTTTCTAACTGAAAATGCAGAATTATCAAATTTGTTTTTGTACCCATGTAGAGCAGGCTATGCACATCGCGGCAATGCGACGGGGGGAACAGCGCGTGAGTATTGACCAGACAGGGATGGACGGAACCGAAATTCCCGAGGCGCTCCGGGATGTGATGGAGCGCATCTGCGCAACTTCGGTCGATCTTGCCTTGATGATTGCCCGCGGCGACATCGGGCAGAACCTCGGCGGCGCGGTCGGTTTCAATATCGGCGGCGACGGGCAGAAGGCGCTCGACGTGATCGCCGACGAGGCCTTTGCGAATGCCTTGCGCGATTCCGCGGTGCGCTACTACGCCTCCGAGGAGCAGGACACTGCGGTTGAGTTGAACCAGACCGGCACGCTGGCGCTGGCTATCGACCCTCTGGACGGCTCGTCCAATATCGAGACCAACGTTTCCATCGGCACCATATTCGCGATCTTCCCCGCTGGCGAAGATGCGGATTCCAGCTTTCTGCGCCCGGTCTCGGATCAGATCGCGGGCGGCTATGTGATCTACGGGCCGCAGACCTGCCTGGTCGTCACCTTCGGTGCCGGGGTGCTGAAGTTCACGCTCGATCCCGACAGCCGCAAGTTCCGGCTGACCGGGCGCAACCTGCAAGTGCCACCGCAGACCAATGAGTTTGCCATCAACAGCTCGAACTACCATCACTGGCCCGCGCCGATCCGCGCATTTATCGACGATCTGGTGATTGGTGCCGATGGCCCGCGCGGCCGTCCGTTCAACATGCGCTGGATCGCCTCGCTGGTCGCCGAAACGCACCGCATCCTGACCCGCGGCGGCGTGTTCCTTTACCCCGGCGACGACCGCAAGGGCTATGCGCGCGGCCGTCTGCGGATGCTTTACGAATGTGCACCGATTGCCTTCCTGATCACCCAGGCGGGCGGCGGGGCCACGGATTCGGTCGATCCGATCCTCGGCCAGCAGATCACCTCGCTGCACATGCGCACACCTTTCGTATTTGGCAGCATCGAAAAGGTGATCCGCGTGACCACCTACCACGACCTTCCCGAAACCGAAACTTCAGCGCTTTTCGGCAAGCGCGGCCTGTTCAGGAGCTGATGACATGAGCAAGAAACACCCGATCATCTCGGTCACCGGCTCTTCGGGCGCGGGCACCAGCACGGTAAAGGCAACCTTCGAGCAGATCTTCCGCCGCGAAGGCATCTCGGCGGTGTCGATCGAGGGCGACGCCTTCCACAAGTTCAACCGCGCCGACATGCGCGACGCGCTTGCCAAACGCAGCGCCAACGGCAGCACAACATTCTCGCACTTTTCCTATGAAGCGAACGAGTTGGGAGAGCTGGAGCGGGTATTCCGCGAATATGGCGAAACCGGCAAGGGCCGCAGCCGGACCTATGTCCATGACGAGGTCGAGGCCGCCGCCAAGGGCGTGGCACCGGGCAATTTCACTGCCTGGGCTCCTTTCGAAGAAGGCTCGGACCTGCTTTTCTACGAGGGGCTGCACGGTGCCGTGGTCAACAAAGAGGTCAATCTTGCCAAGCTGGCCGACCTCAAGATCGGTGTGGTTCCGGTCATCAACCTTGAGTGGATCCAGAAGATTCACCGCGACCGCGCCCAGCGCGGCTACACCACCGAGGCCGTAACCGACACCATCTTGCGCCGCATGCACGCCTATGTGCACTGCATCACGCCGCAATTCACCGAGACCGACATCAACTTCCAGCGGGTGCCGGTGGTCGATACCTCGAACCCGTTCATCGCCCGCTGGATCCCCACCGCCGACGAAAGCCTTGTGGTGATCCGCTTCAAAAGCCCGCGCGGCATCGATTTTCCCTATCTCATCTCGATGATCGACAGCTCGTGGATGTCACGCGCCAATTCGATCGTCATCCCCGGCAACAAGCTCGATCTGGCAATGCAGCTGATCCTCACCCCGCTGATCGAGCGCCTGGTGCGCGACAGCAAGCGCGCCTGAAAGGACACCCGATGAACGTTCATCAGCAGATCGCCGACGAAGGCCAGATGGCAAACGCGATCCGTG
Source organism: Phaeovulum sp. (assembly GCF_030684035.1). Lineage (GTDB taxonomy): Bacteria > Pseudomonadota > Alphaproteobacteria > Rhodobacterales > Rhodobacteraceae > UBA6213. The sequence continues at coordinate 16,553 of NZ_JAUXPI010000065.1, forward strand.
CATTGGCAATGGATGCGGTGCAAAAGGCAAACTCCGGCCACCCCGGCATGCCGATGGGCATGGCGGATGTGGCAACCGTGCTGTTCAACCGTTTCGTCACGCTGGACCCGCAAACCCCCGACTGGCCGAACCGCGACCGCTTCGTGCTTTCGGCCGGGCACGGCTCGATGCTGCTTTACGCGATCCACCATCTGCTCGGCTATGACGACATGGGACTGGATCAACTGCGCGCCTTCCGCCAGTTGGGCAGCCGCACCGCCGGGCACCCGGAATACGGCCATGCCAAGGGCATCGAAGTGACCACAGGCCCGCTTGGCCAGGGCATCGCCACCGCCGTGGGCATGGCGCTGGCCGAACGCATGGCGGCGGCGCGGTTTGCCGATCTAATCGACCATTTCACCTATGTCATCGCCGGCGATGGCTGCCTGATGGAAGGCCTCAGCCACGAGGCGATCGACATGGCGGGCCACCTTGGCCTCGGCCGGCTGATCGTGCTTTGGGATGACAATCACATCACCATCGACGGCGATACCGGCCTTTCAACCTCAACCGACCAGCGGGCGCGCTTTGCCGCCGCAGGCTGGCACACGCTGGCGGTCGATGGCCACAACCGCGCCGAAATCGCCGAAGCAATCGCCGCGGCGAAGGCCGACCCGCGCCCCAGCCTGATCGCCTGCCGCACCATCATCGGCTTCGGCGCGCCGAACAAGCAGGGCAGCCATGATGTGCATGGCGCGCCGTTGGGCGACGCCGAAATCGCCGCGGCACGGGCGGAGCTGGGCTGGAACCATCCGCCCTTCGAGATCCCCGCCGCCATCTATGCCGCCTGGGCCAAGGTTGCCGCGCGCGGCTCGGCAGCCCGCGGTGTCTGGACCAGCGCACTCGCCGCCTCGCCGCACCGCACCGCGTTCCACGCCGCTGTTGCCCGCGATCCGGCACCGCTGACCCCGGCAATGGCCGCCTTCAAGGCGCAACTGCTGGTGGACAGGCCCAAGGTGGCCACCCGCAAGGCCAGCGAAATGGCACTGGGCGTGGTCAATGCGGCTCTCCCGTTCACGGTGGGGGGCTCGGCTGACCTGACCGGCTCGAACCTGACCCGGTCCAAGGGCCAGAAATCGGTCACCCGCGCCGATTTCTCGGGTAGCTACATTCATTATGGCGTCCGCGAACACGGCATGGCGGCGGCGATGAACGGCATCGCGCTGCACGGGCTCTTCAAGCCCTATGGCGGCACATTCATGGCCTTTGCCGACTATTGCCGCCCGTCGATCCGCCTTGCAGCACTGATGGGGGTGCCGGTCACCTATGTGATGACGCATGACAGCATCGGGCTTGGCGAAGACGGCCCGACGCATCAGCCGGTCGAGCACCTCGCCAGCCTGCGCGCGATCCCCAACCTGACCGTCATCCGACCCTGCGACGCGGTGGAAACCGCCGAGGCCTGGGAAATCGCAATGGCATCCACGGCGACGCCGGTGATGCTGGTGCTCACCCGCCAGAACCTGCCGCTGATGCGTCAGCAGGCGGGCGAGAACCTGACCGCGAAGGGTGCCTATGTGCTGCGCGATGTGGCGAACCGGCAGGTGACGCTGATCGCTACCGGCTCCGAGGTGGAAATCGCCATCGCTGCGGCCGACCAGCTTGCCGCCGAAGGCATTCGCGCCGCGGTGGTCTCGGCCCCCTGCTTCGAGGCTTTTGTGGCGCAACCTGCGGCCTATCGCCAGGCGGTGCTCGGCAGCGCGCCGCGCATCGGCATCGAGGCCGCCATCCGGCAGGGCTGGGATCTGCTCTTGCGCCACAAGGACGCCTTCATCGGCATGGACGGCTTTGGTGCCTCGGCACCCGCGCCCGAACTCTACCGCCATTTCGGCATCACCACCGAGCGCGTGGTGATGGCCGCGAAACATAAACTCTGAGGAAAGCGAACGCGATGACAGTAAAAGTTGCAATCAACGGCTTTGGCCGGATCGGCAGGAATGTGCTCCGCGCGATCATCGAATCGGGGCGCAATGACATTCGGGTGGTGGCGATCAACGACCTTGGCCCGGTCGAGACCAACGCGCATCT
>NZ_JAUXPI010000001.1 GCF_030684035.1 Phaeovulum sp.
GCTGCAGCACAACGCCAAACCGAAGCCCTTCGTCTGGAGCAAGACCGCCGATGATATCATCACCCGCGAGCGCCGCGCGCTCGATGCTCTCGATGAAATCAGGGGAAATCGGTAGCAAATGTCAGACTCGGAACACTAGCGGGTGCAGATCGTCGATAATCTGCGGATGCGCGTGGCCCTGCGCTCCGCTCTGTTCCCGCAGATGCGGGTGATCGGGGGGCAGGTCGTCATGGTGATGTGCCACCGGGGCCTCGGTTGCGGCGGGCCAGAGCCAGAGCGCGAGCGCCACCGAAAGTGCCGCAATCAGCGCCAGCGCCGCGAAGGTTGGCCCCATCCCGGCCCGCGCGCCCAGCCAGCCCGCCAACGGATAGGTGATCAACCAGCAGCCATGCGACAGCGCAAACTGCGCGGCAAAGATCGCCGGGCGGTCCTCGGGCAGGGCAGAGCGACGCAAAAGCCGCCCGGAGGGGGTTTGCACCACCGAATAGCCAAGGCCCAGCACGATCCAGAGCGCCATCAGCGCGGGCAGGCCTGCCGCGATCAGAAACGGCCCGGCAATCAGCCCCGCGACCAGCATCGCCGCCCCCGCCAGCATCACCGGGCGGTCAGGCACCCGGTCCAAGAGCCGGGGCAGGGCCAGCGCCGCCAGCATCGAGCCCGCGCCAAACGCCGCCAGCGCCAGCGCCACCTGCGACTGCGCCAGCCCCAAACCCGCCTGCACGATCACCACCGTATTCACGATCACCATTGCCCCCGCCGCCGCCACCGCCAGATTGAGCGCCAGAAGCCCGCGCAGCCGCGCCGTCGCAAGATAAAGCCGGATGCCGCGGGTGGTGCGGTCCCAGATGCCGCGGGGCCTGCCGGGCACCGGGCTTGGCAGCGTGACAGATACGACCAGCGTAGCGGAAGCGGCGAACCCGAGAACCGTGCCGCCGAACAGGGCCGGGAAACTGACCACCGTCAGCAGCGCCGCGGCCAGCATTGGCGAGACCAGGCTTTCCAGATCGTAGGCCAGTCGCGAAAGCGACAGCGCGCGGGTATAGTCGCGCTCATCGGGCAGCACATCGGGTATTGTCGCCTGAAACGTCGGGGTGAACCCGGCCGAGGCGGCTTGCAGCAGGAAGATCAGCACATAGACCTGCCAGACCTCGGTCACGAAGGGCAGCGCAAGTGCGACCCCCGCGCGGATCAGATCGAGCGAGACCAGCATCGCCCGGCGCGGCAGGGTCGCGGCAAATGCCGCGGCAATAGGTGCCAACCCGACATAGGCCACCATCTTGATCGCCAGCGCCGTGCCCAGCACCAGCCCGGCATCGGCACCCGCGAGATCAAAGGCGAGCAGGCCAAGCGCCACCGTGGCAAGACCGGTGCCCAGCAAGGCGATCAGTTGCGCTGCAAACAGGTGGCGATAGGTGCGGTTGGCAAGAAGTCTGAGCATGAATGGCACTTTCTAGGCGGCACGCGGGCCAAACAGGATGATGCCGGTTCCGATCAGGCAAAGCGCGGCCCCGGCCAGATCCCAGAGATCGGGGCGTTGTCCCTCGACGGCGCGGAGCCAGATCAGCGAGGCGGCAATGTAGACCCCGCCATAGGCCGCATAGGCGCGGCCGGCAAAGTCGGAAGGGGCAAGCGTCAGCAGCCAGGCGAAGGCCGCAAGGCTGACTGCGGCGGGCAACAGCCAGAGCGGTGAGGCCCCCGCCCGCAGCCATGCCCAGACCGCAAAACAGCCGGCGATTTCGGCAAGGGCGGCAGCGGCATAGGCGGCAAAAGTGGGCAGGACCGCCGTCATGTGCCCTTGCCGATGTCGGGGTGGCCGTGGTGCGGCGCGGCGCAAGACGCGTGATCGCCCAGCACCTCGATCACCCGGCAGTCGCGCACCGTGCCGCCTGCGCATTGCGCCAGCATTCGCTCCAGCTCGGCTTTCAGGGCATTGAGGCGCGCGATCCGGGCCTCGACCTCGGCCAGTTGCGCGCGTGCGATGGTGTCGGCGGCGGCGCAGGACTGCTCGGGCTGGTCCGACAGGCTGAGCAGATCGCGGATCGCATCAAGCGGAAACCCAAGATCGCGGGCGTGGCGAATGAAACGCAACCGGTGCAGCGACCGCAGGTTGAAAAGCCGCTGGTTGCCCGCGCTGCGTTCGGCCTCGGGCAGCAGGCCGATTTCCTCATAGTAGCGGATGGTCGGCACTTTCACCCCCGCCGTCCGCCCCAAAGATCCGATCGACAGCATGGTTTTGCCCTTGATGCTCTAGTCACTAGAGATATTAGACAGGGGGTGAAGGCGACGCAAGGGCCTGCGGCATCGGGCCGGAAGGAATTGAAATGACAGCGGAAGTGGTGGGTGAAACCTGCGAGTGGACGGTTTCGGGCATGGATTGCGCCTCTTGCGCGGCAAAGATCCGGGTGGCGGTGGAACGGCTGCCGGGGGTCAGCAACGCAAGCATCGCCCTGATGTCGGAAAAACTGACCCTGGTGCTGGCCCCCGGCACCACGCCCCGCGCAAGCATCGAGGCGGCGGTGACCGGGCTGGGCTACGGCATCGGCGCGGCCCGAGCTTCGAAGGCAAAGACATTGGTGCTGCCCGGCGCTGCCGCGCCCGATGCGGGCGATCACCCTTTGAATGCCCCCGCGCAGGCCACCGCGAACGGCAACTCCGCGCCCTGGGGCCTCGACGTGCCAGCGGAACCGCATGCCAGCTGGCATCGCAGCCGCAAGGGGCGGCTGGCGATCGGCACCGGGTTGCTGCTGGCGGGCGCATGGCTGGTGAAGCTTGCGGCCAACGATCAGGCCGCCGGTCTGGCCTTCGCTTTCGCCTGCCTGGTCGGGGTTGCGCCGCTGGCCTGGCGGGCGCTCGCGGCGCTTCGCGCGGGCAGCCCCTTCACCATCGAAATGCTGATGACCATCGCCGCCTCGGGCGCGCTTTTCATCGACGCGGCTGAGGAGGCGGCGCTGGTGGTCTGGCTTTTTGCCGTTGGCGAAGTGCTGGAAGGCGTCGCCGCTGGCAGGGCGCGCGACGGGATTCGCGCGCTGGCCCGGCTGGTGCCGAAAACCGCGTTGCTCGAGGAGGGCGGCGTGGTGCGGCAGGTGGCAGCGGCAGGCCTTCGCATCGGGCAGACCGTGATCATCCGCCCCGGCGACCGGATTGCGGCAGATGGCAAGATCATCGAGGGCCGATCAGGCATCGACGAAAGCCCGGTGACCGGCGAGAGCCTGCCGAAAACCAGGGGGCCGGGCGAAAGGGTCTTTGCCGGGTCGATCAATGCCGAGGCGGTGCTGCGCGTCCGGGTCATGCGCGCGGCAGAGGACAACACCATTGCCCGGATCATCCGGCTGGTCGAAGAGGCCGAGGCGGCGCGGGCACCGACCGCGCGGTTCATCGACCGCTTCAGCCGCTGGTACATGCCTGCCATCGTCGGTGTGGCGCTTCTGGCGGCGCTGGTGCCGACCTTCGCATTCGGGCAGCCGGGCGAGGTCTGGACCTATCGGGCGCTGGCATTGCTGCTGATCGGCTGTCCCTGCGCGCTGGTCATCTCGGTGCCGGCGGCGATTGCCTCGGCGCTGTCCACCGGCGCGCGGCACGGGCTGTTGATGAAGGGCGGCGCGGTGATCGAGGCGGCGGCGCGCACCACGCAGGTTGCCTTCGACAAGACCGGAACATTGACCCTTGGCCGCCCGGTGGTCACCGATCTGGTGCCGCTTGGTGCCGATGGCACCGAATTGCTCGCGCTGGCGGCGGCGGTCGAGGCGGGGTCGAGCCATCCCTTCGCCGAGGCGATCCTGCGCCGGGCCGCGGCCAGCGGCGCAGCCGCGCTGCCTGCGGTCGGGGCGCGGGCGGTTGTCGGCAACGGTGCCTGCGCCAGCGTGAACGGCGCACCGGCCTGGGTCGCCTCGCCCGCCCACGCCGCGCGCGAAGGGGTACTTGGCACCGAAAGCACCCGCCGCATCGCGGCGCTGGAAGCCGAGGGCAAGTCGGTGGTGGTGGTGGCGCGCGCCGGACAATGCCTTGGCCTGATCGCGCTGCGCGACGAGCTGCGCGCAGACGCTGCCGAGGGGCTGCGCCAGCTTGCGGCGCTGCGGATCACCCCGGTCATGCTGACCGGCGACAACGCCCGCACCGCCCGCGCGCTCGCCGCCGGGCTGGGGCTCGATTACCAGGCCGCGCTGATGCCCGAAGGCAAGGTTGCCGCGGTCCGGGCGCTCGCGGCAAAGGGCCGTGTGATGATGGTCGGCGACGGTATCAACGACGCCCCGGCGCTGGCACAGGCCAGTGTCGGCGTGGCGATGGGGGCGGGAACCGATGTGGCGCTGGAAGCGGCGGATGCGGCGCTGATGCGCAACCGCGTGGCCGATGTCGCCGCGATGATCCGGCTGGCGCGGGCCACGATGGCAAACATCCGCCAGAACCTGGCAATCGCGCTCGGGCTGAAGGCGGTGTTTCTGGTTACCACAATCCTCGGCGTTACCGGGCTCTGGATTGCGGTTCTGGCCGATACCGGCGCGACCGTGCTGGTTACGCTCAACGCCATGCGGCTGCTTGGCTTCCGCCCCGAGCGGCTGCGGTGAGACGCGCAGGCGGTGTTGCCGCGGCAGCCGCTGACCGGTCTCCTGGGCCCATCGGTGCCGCCCGCCTGCCCGCCTCTGCGGCGTTGAACGCGGCAGAGGCGGGCAGGTGCCGACCACCGCACCATGAACGGCGCTTGCGGCGGGCTGAACCTTGCGCGCCGCGCGGCTCAGCCTTCCCCCAGCGGCAGGCGCACCTCTGCCTCGAGCCCGCCGCCGGCGCGGTTGCGCAGCTGCACATCGCCGCCATGTGCCTGCAGGATGGTGCGGGCGATGGCGAGGCCAAGGCCCGCGCCGCCGGTTTCGCGGCTGCGCGATGTCTCGAAGCGCACGAAGGGCGCGAAGGCCGCCTCGAGCTGATCCTCCGGCAGGCCGGGGCCACGGTCGGCAATGGTGATGCGCGCCAGGCCGCCCCCCTCGGCGAGCGAGATCTCGGCGCTGCCGCCGTAGCGGATGGCGTTGTCGATGAGATTGCGCAAGGCGCGGCTGAGCGCGGTCTGGCGCACCGTGGCCAGAAGCGGGGCTGCGGGCGCAAGGCTGGCCCTGCCGGCACCGGCATCTGCCGCCAGATCGGCCAGCAGCGCCGCCAGATCGAGCGGTGCCGAGGCTTCCGATTGCGCCGCGCCGCGCGCGAAGGCCAGCGTCGCCTCGACCATCTCCTGCATCTCGTCCACCAACCTGCGCAACCGCTCGGTATCGTCGCTCTCCTCCAGCATTTCCAGCCGGAGCCGCATCGCGGTGAGCGGCGAGCGCAGATCGTGGCTGAGCGCGGCGAGCAGGTGCGTGCGGTCGGCCACGAAGCGGGTCAGCCGCTCCTGCATGCGGTTGAAGGCCTGGGTGGTCTCGCGCACCTCGGTTGGGCCGGACAGCGGCAAGGCTGCCGCGTCGATGCCGCGCCCGAGCCGGTCGGCCCCGGCGGCGAGCGCCCGCATCGGCCCGACCACGCGGCGCGCCGTCACCAGCGCCACCAGCGCCACGGCGGCAGCCATCAGCGCCAGCGGCAGCAGCGCCTGCGGCGTCATCTGCAGTTCCGGGCGGTTGAACATGGTGCGCACATTGAGCCAGTCGCCGCCTGCCAGACGGATCGAAAGCGACATTTCGACCGGCTCGGCGCGCTCGCCCATCATCACCTCGTGCATCGGCCGCATCACTCCGGGCGGGCCAGGCGGCGGTGCGAGGGGCAGGGTGCGGGTGTGAATATCGGCGTGCAACTCTTGCCCCGCGGCCCCGAGGATCTGCTGCATTCGGGCAATGAATTCCGCCGCATCGGCGCTGTCGCGGGCAACAGCGGGTTCGGCGGCGAGCGAAAAGCTGACCAGCGGCGAATCCGCCGATCGCAGGATCGAGGCGCGCAGATCGGCCGGCGCATCGCCCAGCAGCAGCGCCACGTTGGCGGCGCGCCCCGCCGCCTCGAGCCCCAGCGCCGCGCGCACCGCGCGGCTGCGTTCATCGGCAAAAAGCACATAGCCCAGCCCCTGCGTCACCGCCAGCGCCAGCAGCAGCAGCGCCAGCAACTGCCCGCCGAGCGAGCGTGGAAGCAACCGCAGGCTCATGGCTGCAGCTCGCGCACATCGGCGGCAAGGGCGTAGCCGCCGCCCCAATGGGTGGCGATCAGCGCCGGTTTGGCCGGGTCGCGCTCGATCTTGCGGCGCAGGCGGCTGATCTGGTTGTCGATCGTGCGATCGAACACCTGCGCCGCGCGCCCCGAGGTCAGATCCAGCAACTGGCTGCGGCTGAGCACGAAGCGCGGGCGCTCCAAGAGCGCGCTCAGCAGGCGAAACTCGGCGCTGGTCAAGGGCACCTCCGCGCCGTCATCGCCGGTCAAGGTGCGCCGGTCGGTATCGAGCACCCAGCGGTCGAACCCGAGCCGACGCCCGGCCAGGGTGCCGCCCGCCGATGGTGCCTGCCCCGCGCGCCGCAGGATCGCCTTGATCCGCGCCAGCAATTCGCGCGGGTTGAACGGCTTGGCGAGGTAATCATCGGCCCCCACCTCAAGCCCGACGATGCGGTCGGTTTCATCGCCAAGCGCGGTCAGCATCAGCACCGGGATCGTGCCATTGGCGCGCAGGCGGCGGCAGACCGAAAGCCCGTCTTCGCCCGGCATCATCACATCGAGCACGATCAGATCAAACCTGCCCGCCTTCAGCGCCGCGTCCATCGCAACCGCGTTTGCCGCGGTGGTGGCGCGCATGGCGTTCCTTCCAAGATACTTCGCCAGCGCATCGCGAATCTCGCGGTGGTCATCGACGACGAGAATGTGGGGCGGGTTCGGCATGGTCACTCCTGTCGGCCAAACCTAGCCGAAAAGCGGCAGGCGGTGCGCGGAAGTTTGTCGCAAGCCGTCTGCAGACCGCGGTTTGCGACAGATTGATACAAAACACCCCCTCGGCTGACAAACTCGCGGCACAAGGCGGTGCCAGTTTGACGGTATCGAAGATCAAACCAGGAGAGACGATCATGAAACGCTCGACAACCCTTGTCATCGGTGCCGTTGCGGCGCTCGGGCTTGCCGCTGCGGCGCTGCCGGTGGTGGCACAGCAGTTCCAGATGCCGTTCGCGGGCATGATGCGCGGCGGTGCCATGCATGGTGGCGCGATGCCCGGCGGCTTTGCCATGATGGGCGCCAACACCGCCGCCCATGACGCACATTTTGCCGCCGTCGATACCAACGGCGACGGCACGCTGAGCGCCGAGGAAATTGCCGCGGGGATCAAGGCCGAGCTGGCAAAATACGATACCGACGCCAACGGCACCCTGTCGCTTGAGGAATTCACCGCGATGCAGACCGAAATGCATGCCGAAATGCAGGCCGAGTTCGCCCGCACGATGACCGTGCGCGCCTTCCAGATGCATGATGCCGATGGCGACGGGCAGATTACCGAAGTCGAGATGACCGCCTTGGCGGGCCAGATGGGCCAGATGGGCCAGATGGGCGCGGCACCGCAGGGCGGCATGCCGAGTTTCGGCCACGGGCATCCGGCGGCGCGCGGCGCGATGGGCTGGCACTGACCCGACCCCGGCCCCCGGCGCGACGCGCCGGGGGCCACCGCCTCGGACCAATGGAGCAATGCGATGATGCACGGATACGATATGGGTTTCGGTCTGCCCTACGCGATGGGCTTTGGCTGGTTCGGCTTCGCCCTGATGCTGGTCATCGCGGGCCTGGTGATCGCCGCGCTGGTCAAATACCTGCGCAAGTGAGGCCCCGCGCCGCCGCCCAGAGCCTGTCCGACAAAAGTGGGCACCGGTTTTGGCGCAAGACAGGCGCAAATCAAGAAGCTGGAGTCTGTCTGGCGCTTCTATCTGCGCCAGACAGACTCTAGAACACCAGCACCCTGTCGGCGGCCAGCGTGGCCGCGCCGAGCTCGTCCATGGTCGAGCGCTTCGCACCGTCCATAACGTCCTCGTCGGCCATGCCGCGCGCATCCATGCAGGTGCCGCAGAGCAGAACCGAGCCCTTGCCGGTGACCACCCGCTTCAGCATCCGTTCCATGTTGTAATAACCGTCTGGCGTCTTCTGGCCCTTGCGCGCCGCGACCACGGCATCGGCCATCAGGAACACGGTGACGCCGGCACCGGGGTCCTGCTTCATCAGGTTATGGGCCAGGCGCAGCGCGTTGTAGCACCGCTCGGTGCCATAGGGCGCATCGTTGAGAATGAAGAGTGTTTTCAAGGCTGTTCTCCGTGCAGGGTGGAAGCGAATGCGGGAGTGGCGGGCGGCATGGCTGGGGACGGAACCGGGGTCGGCAGCGCGATTTCGCGCCCGCCGGTATAGGCGTGCAGGCTGCCGGGCTGCAACGGCACCCAGGGTTCGTCAGTCAACGGCAAGGTCGCCAACAGAATGACCCGAAGCTGCCCGGCACAGGATGTGCAGGCCCGCGCCAGCCGATGCAGCCGCGTGTGCGCATGCACGATCAGGCTTTCGCCATCGCTGAGGAAGAAGTTGAATTCCCCAAGTGCCGCGAGACGCGCGACCAGGGGCGCGATACGCGCCACGATTTCTGCTGCGGCAAGCTTGCCCCGCGCGGGCACCCCTTCTGCCGCGATCGCATCGAGCATCAGGCAGAATGCAAGCTCGGAATCGGTATCGCCCAGCGGCTGGAAACGACGCGGCACCTTGCCGTGCGACACGGTCAGCCCCCGCAGCTTGCCATTATGCGCGAACACCCATGACCGGCCGCTCCACTCGCGCTCGAACGGATGGGTGTTGGCGGTCGTGCGGCCGAATTGTTCGGGGTTGGCCTTGCGGATATGGGCGATCACCGTTTCGCTCTTGAAGTCGTAGTCGGCGATGAAAGCAAGGCAGCGGCTTTCGGCGGCAGGCACCGGTTCCTTGAAAATACGCGCGGCGCGGCCTTCGTAAAAGGCAACTCCCCAGCCGTCGGCGTGCGGCCCGATCGCACCACCGCGCGGCTGCAACAGCGCCAGCGAATGATTGACGTCGGTCGCCTCGCTGGCGCTCATTGCAAAAAGCTCACACATTTATTCGCTCCTACATGGCGTGCCCCGGGTGCTCGATATGGCGTCGCATGCTCTCGTATTCCTCGCGCGTGATCTCGCCGCTGGCGTAGCGCCGGGCGAGGATTTCGAGCGCCCCGCCAGCCGCGCGGTCGTGCGGATCCGGCGTCTTGAGCCAGCGCACCAGGGCGACAATGCCGGCGATGATCACGGCCCACCACAACAGCATGAACATGCCCCCGCCAAAGCCGAACCCCATTGCCCATCTGGGCATGTCGTACATCATGGTAGATCTCCGTTCTTGTAACCACGGCCAATGGCGGCGCGGAATGGATGGGGGGCTTTGGCGTTCACCGCGCGTCTTTCCCTTCCCGGTTGATGGAGTAGCCGCTGGCCGGGCCGCGCAAAGGTTGCAACAGCATCCGGTCGAGCCAAAGTTCCCGCGGGGTGCGAAACTGTTCGATGCCGATGGTCATTTCGTCGTGACCAGCACTTGGTTGCGCGCGGTAGGTGCCCAGCAGGCGGTCCCACCACGGCAAGTTGAAGCCGAAATTGCTGTTGGTTTCTTCCGGCCGGATCGAGTGGTGCACACGGTGCATGTCTGGCGTGACAATCACCAACCGCAGGATCCGATCAAGCGCCAGCGGCAGACGGATATTGGAATGGTTGAACATCGCAGACGCGTTCAGCAGCACTTCAAAAATCAGCACCGCAACGGCGGGCGGGCCGAGCGCCGCCACCGCCGCCAGCTTGATGGCCATTGAAGCAAGAATTTCCAGCGGGTGAAACCGCAGGCCGGTGGTCACGTCGAACTCCAGATCGGCGTGATGCATGCGGTGCAGCCGCCAGAGCGCGGGCACCGCATGAAACATCACATGTTGCAAGTAGATCACCAGGTCGAGCGCCACCACCGCCAGCAGGACCGCCAGCCAGCCGGGCACATCGAACGCATTCAAGAGGCCCCAGCCCCGCGCTTCCGCCATCAGCGCAAGCCCGACCGCCAGGACCGGGAAAGTGAAGCGCAAGACCAGCGTATCAACCACCACAAGCCCCAGATTGTTGCTCCAGCGCAGCAGGCGCGGAATCTCCTGCCGCCGTCGTGGGGCAGCCAGTTCCCAGACCGCCATCAGCGCCAGCACGCCCAGAAAGATCGCCAGCCGCAGCGTGGATTCGTGTGCCAGAAGGAATTCGGTCATGGTGCCCTTCGCGGTTGCGGGATTGAAGCGGCCCGGATATCATTCAAGAGAATCATTGAATGATCTGACACGGAGCCCCACCAGATGTCAACCAGCGCCAAGCGAGACCTGATCGAAGAATATGCCTTGGTGGCGCGCGCGCTCGGCGCACCGCACCGATTGTTGTTGCTTGAACAATTGGCGCAGGGCGAACGCAGCGTTGAAGTGCTGGCCAGCAAGGTCGGCATGAGCGTGGCAAACAGCTCGCAGCATCTGCAACAGCTGCGTCGCGCCGGTCTGGTCACCAACCGCCGCGACGGAAAATCGGTGATCTACCGGCTGAGCGACGATGAGACGCTGGTTCTGATGGACCTTCTGCAAAAGCACGCGCGGCGCAATCTGGCCCGGGTCAGCGAGATCCTGCGCGGGCTTTCAGGGGGCGATGAAGCGGTCGAGCCGATCAGCCGCGCCGAATTGGCGCAGCGGATCGCAGCGGGCTCGGTTACCCTGCTCGACATGCGCCCCGCCGACGAATACCGCATGGCGCATATTCCCGGCGCTCGGAACGCGGCGGTTAACGCGCTTGTGCGGTTGGCCGGTGCGAGGGAGCAGCAGGGAGAAATCATCGCCTATTGCCGCGGTCCCTACTGCATCGAGGCACTTCAGGCCGTGGCCGTACTGCGCAATCTGGGCATCAGCGCCCGCCGCATGGAGGGGGGCCTGCCGGAGTGGCGGGCAGAGGGGCGCGAGGTTGTCGCCAGCGATATTGAGTAATCGCCCCGAGCGGTCCCGCCAACCCCTGTAGTGCAAGCAAAGCAATTATCACTGCAGGAACGGCTGCAGATTTGCGCGCGAACAATGCGAACCCCGATCGACTTGCGAGGTGCCAGATCACGCACTGAATTCCTATTCGACAGAAACCGTGGCGGCCAGGGTATACCCGGCGCGATGATGCGGCTGCGCTTTGGGCCGGGATATGTCGATGCTTTCCGCGAGGTGTTCGGCACCGACTGGCCGAATATCGCGCAGGCCTGGCTGGCGATTGCCGCCTTTGAGCGCACCATCGTTACCGATGCGGCACTGGTGCCGTTCGACCGCTATCTGGCGGGTGACGCCAACGCGATGAGCGCTGATGCGCGGCGTGCCGGTGCTGGTTGGCGTCAACGACCTGAACCGGCCCGCGTTCGAGGCTTTCGCCGACGGGCTCGCCAACGAGCTGCCTGACCACGTTTCCCCGGTTCGGGGCTGGTTGCTTGCCTTGCCGCGCAAGGTCGCGGCGTAGACCGTGCAGCGGCGCGCGGTTCGTGCGACGATGTGATGCGGCAGCGAGCGGAGAGGCCAGCCAAGGACGAGTCGGTCGAGCTCTGGCGTCGCGTTCCCAAGCCCGCATGATTGTGCACCTGCCGTTCGCAGCAAACATAGTCACGACCTGCCGTCGACCGGCAGATGGGCATCCACCGCCGCGCTTGGCCCCGAAAGCCGACGACACATTCTTGCCTGGCCGGTCGTTCACCCGGATCTACGGCAGAGCGCCCGGGAAACGCTGGACCGGCTACCATGCCCGAAGCCGGATCGAGGCAAAGATGCCCTCGCAGGTTCGCTCGAACTTCGCTCGAACCTGCGGCGCTGAACCTGCTCGACCTCAAGGCGTTCCAAGACCGCATCGCCGCGAGAGACCCCGACCGCCAGACCGCCGAAATCCAGATCCGCATCAACCGCTTCGACGCACTCGGCACCGCCGAGATCGTCCGCGTCGCCTGAGCTCAATGGGGAAAGGGGTAGCCACGCCTCAAGCGTGCGTTCTGCTACAACGCGGCTCCACTGCGACAATCGGGGCCTTGTGTAGTGGATGATTGTGATGCAGGCAGGGGTGGCCTAGAGGATCTCGGTTTCATGTCGCCTCGCCTTCACGCCTTCGCGATCGCGCGTGTCGCGGCCAGTTCGGTGCGCGCCGCACTGGTGATCGCCGGGGGCGGCCCCGGTGCCGGGGTTCTCGCACTGGCATTCATGGCTGTTGTCGGCCCAACGGTCGCAAGCGCGCAGAATCTGGAAGCCACGACGGGGGCCGAGGCACCCGGCTGCGCGGGGGTTCCGCTCGCCGCCTCGCCCGGCACCGAATCGCCACTGGTGGACCCGGCGAAAGACCTGCGCGCTGCCATCGCCGCTGGTTCGGGCGACCGCGACTGGGGCGAATGGCTTGCCGGGGAATGCCTGGCCTGCCATGGGCTGCATGCCAAGGCGGAGGCCAGCATTCCGCCGCTGGCGACGCTCGATCCGATGGCTTTCGCTTCCGCGCTCGAGGAATACCGCCGCCACCTGCGCCCCGATCCGGGGATGCGGCTCCTGGCCTCCCGGCTCGCGCCTGACGAGGTCGCGGCGCTCGCCGCCTATTTTGCATCGCTGCCGGGCGAAGATGCGGCGGATGCCGTTCCCGCAGATAACCGTTAGGAGGCCTGGCCATGCATCGCAGACACTTCATCGGGGCGGCGTTTGCCGGGGCAGCGCTCATTTCGGCACCGATGTTGCGCGCGCAGGGGCGGCCACGGGTGGTGGTGGTCGGCGGCGGTGCTGGCGGTGCCACGGTGGCGCGATACCTCGCCAAGGATTCGGCCGGTGCGCTCGATGTGGTGCTGGTCGAGCCGAACAGGGTCTACCGCTCATGCTTCTTTTCGAACCTCGCGCTCGCCGATCTGCGCAGCCCGGCAAGCCTGGAGCACCGCTATGACCGGCTCGCGGCCGATTACGGCATAACCGTTCTGCACGACCGCGCCGTAGCGGTAGACAGGGCGCGGCGTGAGGTGAGCCTGGGCGCGGGCGGCTTGCTTGCCTATGACAAGCTGGTGCTGGCACCGGGTATAGATTTCGTGGTCGGCTCGGTGGCGGGCTGGTCCGAGGCCGATGCCGAGGTCTTTCCGCATGCCTACCGGGGTGGCGCGCAGGTGGATCTGTTGCGCGCGCAACTGGGCGCGATGCGGCAAGGCGGCACTTTCGCGCTGGTCGCCCCGCCAAACCCCTATCGCTGCCCGCCCGGCCCCTACGAGCGGGTGTCGATGGTGGCAAGCCTGCTTGGCCGCATCAACCCGACTGCCAAGATCCTGCTGCTCGACCCCAAGGCGACGTTTTCCAAACAGGCGCTGTTCGAGGAAGGCTGGGCGCGCCATTACCCCGGCGTGGTCGAACGCATCGGCCCCGACGCGGGCGGTGCTGCGGTCGAGGTGCGGCCCGCTGCAGGCGAGATCGTGGTGGCCGGGGCGGTGGTCAGGGTCGATGTCTGCAATGTCATCCCGGCGCAAAGGGCAGGTGTCATCTCCGAGGCGGCAGGGCTGACCGAGGCCGGCTGGGTGCCAGTGGAACCACTGGCGCTTGCCAGCAAGGCCGACCCCGCCGTGCATGTGCTGGGCGATTCCGCCGCGCAAGGCGACATGCCGAAATCGGGCTTTTCCGCCAACAGCCAGGCCAAGGTCGTCGCCAATGCGATCCGCGCCGCGCTGACCGGCTCGCGCGCCTTTCCGCCGCGCTACACAAACACCTGCTGGTCCGCCATCGCACCGGGCGACGGTGTCAAGGTCGGTGCCTCCTATACGGCAGGTGAAGGCAAGATCGCAGCGGGCGAGGGGTTCATCAGCCAGGTCGGCGAAACCGCAGAGCTGCGCGCGGCAACCTATGCCGAAAGCTTTGCCTGGTACGACGCGATCAGCGAAGACATCTTCGGCTGAGACCGAATGGAGGTGAACCGCAGCAAGGGCTCGGTTCTGCTCTGCGGCACCTGCATGGATGCGCGCGGCATGGCCGACGAGGACGTTATGGACGGTGCGAAGCGCTCGACCATGGACGAGCTCGGCGCGGCCACGCTGGCCGCCGACAGGGTGCTGGT
>NZ_JAUXPI010000021.1 GCF_030684035.1 Phaeovulum sp.
GGCGCGGCGCTACATGGGGCTGGAATCCCTCGCCCGCATCACGGATACTCCCAACCATAGGCTGCCCGCCGTGGCCGCCTGATCGAGACCGAGCCTCTCCGAGGGTTGGCGCTCATACACCACCAAATGGGGCACTACCCTGAGCGGCTGCTTGATGCGGTTCTGCCGGCGCTTGCGGGGCGGGTGCAGGCTTCGGCGGTGCGGGTGCCGGTGGCCTCGGTTTCGGCGATTGATCTGGCGGTGGTGACGGCGCGGCCAGCGACGGCCGCGGCGGTCAACGCGGCGCTGGGTGCTGCGGGCGGGGTGATTGGCGTGACCGATCTGCCGCTGGTGTCGTCAGACCTGCGGGCGCGGCCCGAGAGCATTGTCATGGCAACCCCGCAAACCCGGGTCACGCCGCAGGGGTTGCTGCGGGTGTTCGGCTGGTATGACAACGAATGGGGTTTTGCCAACCGGATGCTGGATGTGGCGATGCGGGTCAAATGAAAACCCCGCCCGGGTGAGGGGCGGGGTTTTGCGGTTTCGCCCAGGCTCTGCTCAGTTGCGGTTGCCGAGGAATTGCAGCAGGAACATGAACAGGTTGAGGAAGTCGAGGTAAAGCCGCAGCGCGCCCATGATCGCCGCCTTGCCGACAAACTCGCTGTCGGACTGCGCCATTTGCAGGTAGGTGTTCTTGATGTTCTGCGTGTCGAAGGCGGTCAGGCCCGCGAAGATCAGCACGCCGATCACCGAAATGGCGAACTGCATGGCCGAGCTTTGCAGGAACAGGTTGACCAGCATCGCCACGATCAGCCCGATCAGGCCCATAATCAGGAACGAACCCATGCCCGAAAGGTCGCGCTTGGTGGTGTAGCCGTAAAGCGAGAGACCGGCGAAGGAGATCGCGGTGATCAGGAAGGTCTGCACGATCGAGAAGCTGGTATAGACCGCGAAGATCCAGCTGATCGAGACGCCCATCAGCGCGGCAAAGCCCCAGAACACCAGTT
Organism: Phaeovulum sp.; assembly: GCF_030684035.1. Lineage (GTDB taxonomy): Bacteria > Pseudomonadota > Alphaproteobacteria > Rhodobacterales > Rhodobacteraceae > UBA6213. The sequence goes on from NZ_JAUXPI010000021.1 coordinate 987, forward strand.
GTGCGGTGGCAAGGCTCATCCGGCCCATCAGCGAGCCGAAGGCGAAGACCACGGCAAGGGGCGCGAACATCACCACCCATTTCAGCGGCGAGAGGTAGAGCGTCTTGCCGAATTCGGTCAGGTAGGTGTTGGTGCCGATCTGGTAGGGGGTCGGGTCGGCCGAAAGCGCCAGTGTCGCCATCAGCCAGGCGGCCCCGGCGGTGATCAGCATGGCTACGGACATCAGGCCATAGACGCGGTTCATGTAGGCCCGCAGACCCTCGTCGATCTGCAGGGTCCGGGCACCGGCCTGGGCGGTGCGGAGAGTGCGGTAGTCAGCCATTGAAGCCTCCAAAGGGTCAAGCAGTGCGGCGTCTGCAGGGCGCAGGCACCGTTCGGATCAATATCGGGGTGACGCGCGCCGAATTCAAGCGTTTTGCCCGGATCAGTCGGACATCGTGACCACAACCTTTCCGGTGCTGGCGCGGTCACGCAGCAGCGCCAGCGCCTCGGCGGCGCGCGACAGCGGCAGGCTGGCACCGATATGCGGGCGCAGATGACCCTTGGCATGCCATTGGAACAGGGTTTGCAAGCTGAAGGCGGCAAGCTCGGGGGCCAGCCGCTGATAGCCGCCCCAGAAAAAGCCGTGCAGCGCGATGTTCTTGACCAAGAGGTGATTGGCCGGAAAATCCGGCACCTGGCCCGAGGCGAAGCCGATCAGCAGATAGCGCCCGCCGGGGTTGGTGGCGGCAAGGGCGGCGCGCGCCAGATCGCCGCCGACCGCGTCATAAACCACATCGGCACCGCCGAGCGCGCGTACCGCCGCCTTGAGCCCGCCCGCCTCGCTGTCGAGCAGATGCGTGGCCCCTGCCACCTCGGCGACCGCAAGCCGCGCCGCGCCGCGTGCAACCGCAATGACCTGCGCACCCATCGCCTTGCCGATCTCGACCGCGCTCAGCCCGACACCGCCCGCGGCACCAAGCACCAGCAGGCGCTCGCCGGGTTGCAGCCTGGCGCGGTGGCTGAGCGCCAGATGCGAGGTACCATAGGCAATCTGAAAGGCCGCCGCCTCGGCAAAGCTCATCGTCGCGGGCAGCGCGAGGCAGCGGCTTGCATCAAAGCAGCCCGCTTCGGCCAGCCCGCCATGCCCGGCGAACACCGCCACCCGCGCGCCCAGCGCCGGGGCGCTGACCCCGGAACCGAGCGCATCGACCGTGCCCGCCAGTTCCATGCCGAGCGTGTATGGTGGGGCGGGGCGTTCCTGATACTTGCCGTCGATCATCAGCAGGTCGGCAAAGTTGAGCCCGCAAGCGGCGATCCGCAACCGCACCTCGCCGGGGCCGGGGTTTGGCAGCGGCAGGGTGACAAGCGCGGGTGCCGCGCCTGACGATCCGATCTGGAAAGCACGCATGGTCAATTCTCCTCGGCGCAAGCTAGCGCAGCGCTGCCCGGGTTACCAGTTGCCGTCGCGGAAACTTTGCGGGTGCGGCTGAAACACGCTGAAGGCGAGCGGGTGATTCTCGGCTCGCGCCCACAAAATGCGACAATCCGGCGCAGTCTGGCGCGGTGACTCGCGCAAAAAGGGTGTCGTGCACCTGTCTTTTTGGACAGGTTTGCCCGGAAAATTCCGATGTTAGCTGGAAACCCGGGGGAATTTGGCGATGATGGCCGATGTAACCCAGGAGTAGCGAATGAAACATCCGGTAGATGTACACGTCGGCAAAAGAATCCGTCAGCGGCGGTGGCTCATCGGCATGACGCAGCAGCAATTGGCCGATCAGGTCGGGATCAAGTTCCAGCAGATCCAGAAGTATGAAACCGGCATGAATCGGGTCTCGGCGTCGCGGCTCTGGGATATCGCGGATGCGGTAGGGGTGCAGATTTCGTTCTTTTTCGAGGGTCTCGACGAGGCCGAAGCCCGGCCCGATCAGGCGACCGTCGATCTGATGGCCGACAAGGAGGCACTGCAGCTGGTGCGCTCCTATTACGCGATTCCCGAGGCGCAGCGGCGGCGGTTGTTCGACCTTGCCAAGGCGCTGTCGCACGCGGCGTGATAGCCTGTTGACCCCGGCGCGCGTCGCCGCTACCGCTGCCGCCGAACAGGCAGGGGGCGGGCATGGGCAAAGCGTTGGGGCAGTTGAGCGAAGCGACGCGGCACGAGTTGATGGCGGTGGCAGGGGCGCTTGCCGATGCCGCGCGGCGCGAGACGCTGGCGCATTTTCGCGCCGAGGACTTGGGCACCGAAAGCAAGGAAAGCCTGCGCTTTGACCCGGTTACGGTGGCGGATCGCGCCGCCGAGCGCGCGATGCGGGCGATTCTGGCGCTGCGCCGCCCGCAGGACGCGATTCTGGGCGAGGAGTTCGGCAACCGCGCGGGCACCAGCGGGTTGACCTGGGTGCTTGATCCGATCGACGGCACCCGCGGCTACCTTTCGGGCACCCCGACCTGGGGCGTGCTGGTGGCGGTTTCCGGCACCGCCGGGCCGCTTTACGGGCTGATCGACCAGCCCTATATCGGCGAGCGTTTTGCCGGGGGGTTCGGCGTTGCCGAGGTGATCGGGCCGATGGGGCGCAAGCCGCTTGCCGCCCGCCCGCCGCGGCCGCTGGCGCAGGCGATCCTGTTCAGCACCTTTCCCGAGGTCGGCACGCCTGAGGAAGCCGCCGCCTTCGCGCGGCTGGCGGGGCAGGTCCGCCTGGTGCGCTACGGCATGGATTGCTACGCCTATGCACTGGTCGCCGCCGGGCAGATCGACCTTGTAGTCGAGGCGGGGCTGCAACCCTATGACGTGGCGGCACCGATTGCGGTGATCGAGGCGGCGGGCGGCATTGTCAGCGACTGGCAGGGCGGCCCGGCGGCGGCAGGCGGGCGGATCATTGCCGCCGCCAATGCCGAGATCCACGCCGCAGCACTGGCGCTGCTGAACGGCTGAGCCAGCGCGCGGGGCCAGGGCGCGCTGCCCCCCCTTGAGGCCTTGCGGACTCCTCCCCCCCCGTGAATTCTTGGCAACAAAGGTCTGCAGTCGGTCAGGCCAGGGCCCGGGCATGTGCCAGCCGCCCGTTCACCCAGGTGGCGCGGATGGCGCGGTCGTCGCCCATCATGATGGTGGGAAACAGCGCCTCCCAAAGGTCGTTTGCGCGGGCGCTGCGCTGTGCGATGGCCGGGGTCGAGGCGAGGTCGAGCACCACCAGGTCTGCCTCGTGCCCCGGCAGGAGGCTGCCGATGCGCTGGCCAAGGCCAAGCGCTGCGGCCGAGCCTGCGGTGGCCAGCCAGATCAGTTGCGACGGGTGCAGCGCGACGTGGCGCAGTTGCGCGATCTCGTAGGCTGCCGCCATGGTGCGCAGCATCGAGAATGACGAACCGCCCCCGGTATCGGTGGCAAGCCCCACCCGCAGCCCGTCGCGCTTCAGCCCGGCCATGTCGAAAAGGCCCGAGCCGATGAAACTGTTCGAGGTCGGGCAATGCGCCACTGCGGCCCCGACTTCGGCGAGGCGCGCGCGCTCGCGCGTGGTGAGGTGGATGGCGTGGCCGAAGATGGCGTTCGGCCCGAGCAGGCCTGCGCTTTCATAGACGTCGAGGTAGTCACGCGCCTTGGGATAAAGCGCCGCCACCCAGGCAACCTCGTCGGTCTGCTCGCTCAGGTGGGTTTGCATCAGGCAGTCCGGGTGCTCGGCCCAGAGCGCGCCGAGCGCCGCCAGTTGCGCGGGCGACGAGGTGGGGGCAAAGCGCGGGGTGATGACATAGCGCGCGCGCCCGACCCCATGCCAGCGCTGCAACAGCGCGCGGCTCTGGTCATAGGCGGCCTCGGCGGTGTCGCGCAGATCGGCGGGGGCGTTGCGGTCCATGCAGGTCTTGCCCGCCAGCACCCGCATCTGCCGCGCCTCGGCGGCGGTGAAAAAGGCATCGACGCTGGCCGGGTGGATGGTGGCAAAGCTGCACATCGAGGTGGTGCCCTGCGCCAGCGCCATATCGAGGTAGCGCCCGGCGATTTCGGCGCAATAGGCGGGGTCGGCAAAGCGCGCCTCTTCGGGGAAGGTGTAGGTGGCGAGCCAGTCGATCAGCCGCTTGCCCCAGCTGGCGATGATCGCGGTCTGCGGATAGTGCATATGCGCATCGATGAAGCCGGCGCTGATCAGCGCCGCGCCGTAATCGTGCCGGGTGGCATCGGGGTGCGCGGCAGCGAGGCTGGCGGCATCGCCCAGCGCGGCAATCCGCCCGGCTTCGACCAGCACCCCGCCCCGTTCCCAGATGCGCGCCGCCCCCGGCCCTTCGGCGAAGGGGTCGGCGGCAAAGCTCAGCACCTGTCCGACGAGCAAATCCGCCATCCGCCACCTTCCCCCGACCGGTTCCATCGGAGCCCATGCTAGGGCCTCGCTTCGCCGCGGTCCACCGGCAAGCCCTTGTTGCGGGTGCGGTGGCCGGGCTAGGCTGGCGCCGGGCAAGGCGGAGCGGGCAGGTGGGCGAGATTGCTGAGAGGAAGGCCGAGGCGCGGGGGCGGGCAGAGGCGCTGCGCGCCGCTGCCCATGCGCGCGGGCAGGGCGATGCGGCGGCGCGGCTTGGTGCCGAGCTCGCGCCCTTTGCCGGGCAGGTGCTTGCAGGCTACATGCCGATGCGGAGCGAGATCGACCCGCTGGCGGTAATGGCAGCGCATCGGGGGCCGGTGGCAGTGCCGGTGATCAAGGGCCGCGGCCAGCCGCTGGCCTTTCGCGCCTGGGCACCCGGCGTGGCGATGCAGCGCGGCCCCTTTGGGGCACTGGTCCCCGAGTCGGGTGCCTGGCTGGTGCCACGGGTGTTGATCGTGCCGCTGCTGGCATTTGACCCGCGTGGCTACCGACTTGGCTACGGCGGCGGCTATTACGACCGCACGCTCGCCGTGCTGCGCGCGCAGGGCGCGCTCACTGCCATCGGCTTCGCCTTCGCGGCGCAGGCGGTGGCCGAGGTGCCGACCGAGGCCACCGACGCGCGGCTTGATCTGATCGTCACCGACGAAGCCGTGCTTGGCCCGTTCTGAACTGCTTCAGGCCAAATATCCCGGGGGTCCGGGGGCAGCGCCCCCGGCTTCAGCTTGCCCTGCCCGCAGCAGGAGGGCTTGCCCTTTTGCTGCCCGCCGCCTAACGCTTGCGGCATGAAGATGCTGTTTCTGGGCGATGTGATGGGGCGCGCGGGGCGCGCGGCGGTGGCGGCGCGGCTGCCGGGGCTTCGCGCCGACTGGGGGCTCGATTTCGTCGTGGTCAATGGCGAGAACGCCTCTGCGGGTGCCGGGCTGACGCCCGAGCATGCCAAGGCGCTGCTGGCTGCCGGGGCCGATTGCCTGACGCTGGGCGATCATGCCTTCGACCAGAAGGACATGCTGCGCTTCGTCGAGGCAGAGCCGCGCATCCTGCGGCCGCTCAACTACGCGCGCGAGGCCCCCGGCAAGGGCGCACGGGTCTATCTCGACCGGCGCGGGCGCAAGGTGCTGGTGGCGCAGGTGCTGGGGCAGGTGTTCATGAAGCGGCCCTTCGACGATCCGTTTTCGGCGATCGACGCGGTCTTGCGCGCGCATCCGCTGGGCGGCATGGCGCAGGCCACGGTGGTGGACATGCATTGCGAGGCCACCTCGGAAAAGATGGCGATGGGGCATTGGTGCGATGGCCGCGCAAGCCTGGTGGTCGGCACCCATACCCATGTGCCAACGGCGGATGCGATGATCCTTGCCGGCGGCACCGCCTACCAGAGCGACGCGGGCATGTGCGGCGACTACAATTCGGTGATCGGCATGGACAAGGCCGAGCCGATGCGCCGCTTCATCACCGGCATGGGCAAGGAACGCTTCACCCCCGCCGAAGGCGAGGCGACGCTTTCCGGCGTCTATGTCGAGATCGATGATCGCAACGGCAAGGCCACCCGGATCCTGCCGATCCGGGTGGGCGGGCGGCTGGCACAGGCGGCACCGTGAGCCTGCAAAAGGGTGGCAAGGCCGTGCTGTTCGGGTTGCTGGTGGTGCTTGGCGCGAGCTGGGGCCTTGGCCTGCCGTTGACCAAGATCGCGGTCACTGCGGGCCTGCGCGACTTTGGCATCATCTTCTGGCAGTCGTGCATTGCCGCCGTGCTGCTGTTGCCCTGGGTGCTGGTGCGCGGCGGCTTGCCGCTCCACCGGCGCGCGCTGGCGCTTTATGCCTTCATCTCGCTGGCGGGCACGCTGGTGCCCAACTACGCCGGTTTCACCGCGCAACGGTTCCTGCCCTCGGGGGTGTCGGCGCTGTGCCTTTCGTTCATTCCGATGGCGGCGCTGCCGATGGCGCTGATGATGCGCACCGATCACGCCAGCCCCGGCCGCCTGCTGGGGCTTGTTGCCGGGGCGGCGGGGGTGGCGCTGATCGTGCTGCCGGGAAACGCGCTGCCTGACCGCAGCATGGTGCCCTGGGTGCTGGTGGCGCTGATCGGCACGGTGTTTTACGCGCTTGAAGCCAACGGCATCGCGCGCTGGGGCACGGCGGGGCTGAACCCGGTGCAACTGGTTGCCGGGGCGGTTACGCTGACCGCACTGGTTTCGGCACCGCTGGCGCTGGCACGCGGCGTGTTCATCAACCCGGTCACCGACTGGGGGCCGGGCACCTGGGCGGTGCTGGCGGGGGGCATGCTCAATGTCGGCTCCTATGTGGGCTACCTCTGGCTGGTGGGCCGCGCCGGGGCGGTGTTTGCCTCGCAGGTCAGCTACCTGGTCACCGGCTTCGGTGTGTTCTGGGCGATGCTGCTTCTGGGCGAGCGGTTCTCGCCCTGGTTCTGGGCGGCGATGGTGGTGATCTTTGTTGGCCTCGCGCTGGTTCAGCCGCGCGCGGTGCTGCATCGCGCCGCCGACGAGGCCGCAGGCTGAGTCTTCCAGCGCGCTTGTGCCCGCGCCTTGCGCCGCTATAGTCGCGCCCGAATGACCGCGGAGACTGCATGTTCGACCTGGCCCTGCCGCAGAACGTTGAGGCGATCCTGACGCTGACAGTGGTCGGGATCATGCTGTTTCTGTTCACCCGCGAACGCTGGCCGAGCGAGGTGGTGGCAATCGGCGGCGCGGCGGCGGTGTTGACGCTTGGCATCGTGCCCTATGACGCGGCGGTCAAGGTGCTGTCGAACTCGGCACCATGGACGATCATCATGATGTTCCTGATCATGGGCAGTCTGGTGCGCACCGGCGCGCTTGACTGGCTGACCCGGCAGGCCGAGGCGCAGATCGACCACCGCCCGGCGGTGACGCTGGTCATCATATTCGGGCTTATCGCCGCATCTTCGGCGTTCATGAACAACACGCCGGTTGTGGTGATGATGATCCCGGTGATGATGACGCTTGCCCGCAAGCTTGGCGTTTCGGCCTCCAAGCTGCTGATTCCGCTTTCCTATGCTGCAATTCTTGGTGGCACGGTCACGCTGATCGGCACCTCGACCAACATTCTTGTCGATGGCGTGGCGCGCGAGCGCGGGCTGGAGCCGTTTTCGATGTTCGAGATCACCGGCATGGGGGTGATCATGGTGCTGGTGGGCGGGCTTTACATGGGGCTGATCGGGCGGCACCTCTTGCCCAACCGCTCGTCGATGGGGATGTTGCTGGGCGACCGGCGGCGGCAGAAGTTCTTCACCGAGGTGGCGCTGCCGGAGGGGTCGGGGCTGATCGGGCAGAACGTCAACGAGATCGATCTGTTCAAGCGCGATGGCGTGCGGGTGATCGACGTGCTGCGCGGCGATGCGAGCCTTCGGCGCGACATGGCGGGGGTGGAGCTGGCGGCGGGTGACCGGGTGGTGCTGCGCACCGACATGGCCGAAGTTCTTGGCATGCAGCAGAACCCGAACCTGCGGATGGTGGACAAGCTGAGTTCGGTGCAGACCGACACCGTCGAGGTGCTGATCTCTCCCGGCTGCCGGATGATCGGGCGCAGCCTTGGCGAATTGCGCCTGCGTCGCCGCTATGGCGTTTATGTGCTGGCCGCGCACCGGCGCAACCAGAATATCGGCCGCAAGCTTGACGATCTGGTGGTGGTGGTGGGCGATACGTTGTTGCTGGAGGGCGCGCCTGACGATATCGCCCGGCTGGCCGCCGACATGGATCTGGTCGATGTCTCGCGGCCCCGGGTGCAGCCATTCCGCCGCGCCAAGGCACCGATTGCGGTCGGCGCACTGGTGGCGGTGGTCGCGCTTTCGGCGTTGAACGTCGCCCCGATCCTGCTGCTTGCCGCGATTGCGGTCGGGGTGGTGCTGGTGACCCGAACCATCGACCCGGACGAGGCGTTTTCCTTCATCGAAGGGCGGCTGCTGGCGCTGATCTATGCCATGCTCATCATGGGTGCGGCGCTTGACCATTCCGGCGCGGTCAGACTGGTCGTCGATGCTGTGGCCCCGCTGCTGATGGGGCTGCCGCCGGTGCTGATCATTCTTGCCGTCTATGCGCTGGGTTCGGTGTTGACCGAGGTGGTTACCAACAATGCGGTTGCGGTGATCCTGACCCCGATCGTCATCGGCCTTGCGGCGGCGCTTGGCTACAACCCGCGCCCGTTTGTGGTGGCGGTGATGTTTGCCGCCTCGGCCTCGTTTGCAACCCCGATCGGCTATCAGACGAATACCATGGTCTATGGCCCCGGTGGCTACCGCTTTACCGATTACCTGAAGGTCGGGATACCGCTCAACATCGTGTTGGCATTGGTGGCAAGCCTGGTTATTCCGCTGATCTGGCCGCTTTGAGGCGCAGCGGGTGGCTTGCGGCCCCACGCATGGCTGGCTTATAGAGGCGCCGGACCGGGCCAACCGGACATGACAAACGACGGAGCAGCCAAGTGTCAGGCCATTCGAAATGGGCAAACATCCAGCACCGCAAGGGCAAGCAGGACAAGATCCGCGCCAAGGTGTTTTCCAAGCTCGCCAAGGAAATCACCGTGGCGGCGAAAATGGGCGATGCCGACCCCGCCAAGAACCCGCGCCTGCGGCTGGCGGTGAAGGAGGCCAAGGCGGTGTCGATGCCGAAAGACGTGATCGACCGCGCGATCAAGAAAAGCATCGGCGGCGACGCCGAAACCTATGACGAGATCCGCTACGAGGGCTATGGGCCGAACGGCATTGCCATTATCGTCGAGGCGATGACCGACAACCGCAACCGCACCGCCTCGAATGTGCGCAGCTATTTCACCAAATGCGGCGGCAACCTTGGCGAAACCGGATCGGTTGCCTTCATGTTCGACAGGGTGGGCGAGATCATGTATCCGCTTTCAGCGGGCGACGCCGATACGCTGATGCTGGCGGCGCTGGATGCCGGTGCCGACGATGTGGAGAGCGACGAGGAAGGCCACTGGATCACCTGCGCGCAGGATGCGTTGAACGAGGTGACCACGGTGCTTGAAGCGGCGCTGGGCGAAAGCGAGACCGCCAAGCTGATCTGGAAGCCGCAAAACCTGACGGTGGTCGATTTCGAGACCGCCGAGCGGCTGATGAAACTGGTCGAGATGCTGGAAGATGACGACGACGTGCAGAACGTCACCGGCAATTTCGACATTCCCGAGGAAATTGCCGCCAGGCTTTGAGGCGGCGGGCAGCAAACGAAAGGGCCGCGCGGGATGGCGCGGCCCTTTGCATTTTCTGCGGCAAGGCTCAGTAGTTCAGCTTCCAGCCGACATAGGCGGTGGTAATGCCGTTGCCGCCGCCGCCAAGGCTGTCAATATAACCGATACCGGCGTAGCCGTTTTTCATGAAGCTGGCCTCGGCGTTGACCGAGTAGAGTTCGCTGGAGCTGCCGGTGCCAAGGTAGCCTGCATTGAGCGTCAGCCAGTCGATCGGTTTGTAGAAGGCGTCAACCATCACGATAACTTCCGACGAACTGCTGCTGTCGGCCAAGGTGAGGTGTCCGCCGAACTGGCCGGCATCATAACCGACCTGCGCAACGTAGGTCTGGAAGTCGGACGACCCGGTATTGATCGCTTCGAAGCCGAGGGCAAAATCGAGCGCGCCGTAATCGCGGCCGAAATAGCCGGTTACCGAAGTCGCGTCGCTTGCCCCTCCGGTGAATTGATGCACCGAAAGCCCGGTGTCAAAGCCGCCGATGGAGCCATCAAAGCGCGCGCCGTAGCTATGCGCTTCGCCAACCAACTGCACGAAATCGGTTACGCCAACCACGCTGGAAAGCATCAGCGAAACATATCTGGAGCCGCCGAAACGCGGTATCTGGATGGCGCTGCTAACAGCAGAGCGCGGCGCACCGACCGAGAAGCGGCCCATTGCCGTGTCAACCCAGAAGGTCGGGAACAGTGCGGCGCGGCTGTCGAAAGGCCCGCCGCTATCGGAGGCGATGCCCAGCACGCCAAGCTCGAAGCCCATCGGCAGGCTGCTGCCGCCGCCAAAGCCGAAGCCCACGGCAAAATCGGCATAGGCAAAGCTGACGTCGCTACCATTGCTGCTGAGGTAATCGTACTGGATCGAGCCGCTTGTGTAGAGGTTGTTCGATTGCGCCGAAGCAGCGGCTGCCCCCGCGATCAGGATTGCAATGGCGGTTGCCGTGCGGTTCATGACCTGAATCTCCGTGACTAAATGTCGCATTGAGTCCAGATAACACCACATCGCGCCAAGGGCAGCGGTTTTCTGTGCCGCTTCACGCGATCACGGGCGGGTTGTTGCATTCCTGCCAAGGGCCGCGATGGCGCGGAGCTTGGCATTTTCTGCGGCAAGGCTCAGTAGTTCAGTTTCCAGCCGACATAGGCGGTATATACAGGGTCGATTGACCCGTCGCTGCCAAGATAGCCGATACCGGCAAAGCCGTTGTTGAGGAAGCTGGCTTCGGCACTGACACCATAGATGTTGAAGGTGCCGCCTACGGAGGCATAGCTCGCCTCGAGCCTCAGCCAATCGAGCGGGCGATAGAAGGCATCGGCAATGGCGATGGTTTCAGAAACGCGGCTGCTCTGGGCGACCGTCAGATGCGCGCCGTAGCGCCGGACGTCATAACCGATCCGGCCGATGTAGGACTGGATCGGTGTGGTTTCGCCGCCAAAAGCCTCGAATCCGACCGCGAATTCAAACGCGCCATAATCGCGCCCGACAACGCCGGTAACGGAATAATCGCCTTCACCGCTGCCAGTGAACCCGTGCACTGAAAGCCCGGCATCGAGGCTGCCGACAGCGCCATCGAACCGCGCGCCAAAACTGCGAACGTCAGATTCATCGAGAACCACGAAGTCGGTTAGGTTGGCAATCGATCTCAACTCGAGCGACAGGATGCTGGAGCCGCCGATATTCGGAAAACTGAGGGCGCTGCCGAGCGCCGAGCGCGGCGCGCCGACCGAAAAGCGGCCATAGGCGCTGTCCATCCAGAGCGTCGGGAAAAGCACGTATCGTTCGCCGCTGTCGCCGGCAAAGCTGAACACACCAAGCTCGAATCCCATCGGTGCGCTGCTGATCCCGCCAAAGCCCATACCCACGTTGAAATCGGCGGTGGCAAAGGTCTGGGAAGCGCCACTGGCGTTACCGAGATACTCGTATTGCAACGACCCGTTGCTGTAGAAGGACGAGCTGCCGACCTGAGCCGAAACCGCGCCCGCGCCCGCCAGAAGCATGGTGAGAATGAGTGCCGCGCGTTTCATGTGTCGATTCTCCGGGGTCAGATGCCGCATTCCTGAAAATCTAGCATCCACGGCGCGCACGATCACCCGCCTTGCTACAATCATTGAGAAAACGCACCGAAGTGTGGTTTTTTTGCCTGGTAAACGGACCAAGCCGAAGGGCCGCGATGGCGCGGCCCCCAGCTTTTGCTTCGGCAAGGCTCAGTAGTTCAGCTTCCAGCCGGCATAGGCGGTAGCGAAGCCTTCGCCGAAGTCCGGGCTGTCGAAATAGCCGACGCCGACATAGCCGTTTTTCAGGAAACTGGCTTCTGCGTTGACACCGTAAATCGAACTGCCCGCATAGTTGCCGTAGGATGCTTTGACTTTCAGCCAGTCGAGCGGCCGGTAGAAGGCTTCGAGCGAATAGGCGCTGTCGGCCATCATGAAGCTGTCGCCAAGGGTCAGGCGCGCACCATAGAGCCCCACGTCATAGCCGAGCGTTGCGGTGTAGGTGGTTTCGCTGCTGCTATCGCCTTGCAGATGCTCGAAACCCACGGCGAAATCGAGCGCGCCATAATCGCGGCCGACAAAACCGGTGATCGAGGTTCCGCTGCCCGAGCCGCTTGACAAATGGTGTGCCGACAGGCCGACATCAAAGCCGCCAAACGCGCCGTCGTAGCGAACCCCGTAGGAATCCACCCCGCCTTGCAGCAACGCCATGTCGGTGAAGTTGAATGCAAGCTGGTAGAAGTCGGTGAAATAGTAGGTGCCCGCGATGGTCGGCACCTTGATCCGGCTGGCCATGGCCGAACGCGGCACGCCCGCCGAGAACTTGCCGAACGAGGTCTCGACCCAGACGGTGGGGAACAGTGCCGAGCGGCTGAAACTGCCTTCGCTGGAACCGATGGCCACCACGCCAAGCTCCAGCCCGACCGTTTTGTTGCCAAGGTTCCCGCGCAGGCCGAGCGCGAGATCGCCATAGCCAAAATCGACCCAATCGCCGCCTTGGCCGAGATATTCATACTGGATCATGCCGTTCGCATAGACCGGCGAGCTGCCGACACCCTGGCTGAAGGCCGCGCCCGAACCCGCCAGTACCGCAAGCGCCGCTACTGCCATTGTTTTCATGATCGTCCCCCGTCCCGCATCGCTTTGAAACCATCGGTAGCCTAGCACGCGCTGGCGGAAGTTGCACCGGATGCATCGGCGGGCGAGGCCATGAAATGCGCCGGTGTTGCGCGCCTGCACCGGGCTTTGACGGGGGCGGGTGCCGGGGCCAGATTCCGATTGCCGAAAGCCAGGTGCGCGGTGCGGGGCTGGTGCCGGGCAAGCCGACAGGCTAAGCCGTCTGGCGCGGAGTGGGGGCGGAAATGGTGGCATTCTGGGCGGGCTTGCGGCTCGGGCTTGGGCTGATAGTGGCAATTGGCGCGCAAAACGCCTTTGTGCTGCGCCAGGGGCTCAGGCGTGAACATGTGTTCGCGGTGGCCTTCTTTTGCGCCGTCTCCGATGCCGCGCTGATCGCGCTTGGGGTTTCGGGCTTTGCGCTGGCCGCCGAGGCGGCCCCCTGGCTAGGCCCCGGCCTGCGCTGGGGCGGGGTCGCCTTTCTGGTCTGGTACGGTGCCCGCGCCTTTCTGGCGGCCTGGCGCGGCGGCTCGGGGCTCGTGGCTGCGGGGGGGGCCGCGAGCCTTGCCGCGACACTTGCCACCATCGCCGCGCTGACCTGGGCCAACCCGCATGTCTGGCTGGATACGGTGGTGCTTCTTGGCGCGGTCTCGGCGCAATATCCGGGGCAGGGAAAGGCGTTCGCGGCGGGTGCCATCAGCGCTTCGTTCCTGTTCTTCTTCGCCCTCGCCTATGGCGCGCGGTTGCTGGCCCCGATCTTTGCGCAGCCGCGCGCCTGGGTGGTGCTCGATCTGCTGGTCGGCGTGGTGATGTGGAGCATCGCCGCCGAACTGGCGTTCGGCTGAGTTGTACCCGGCACAAACGCGCCCTTGCGCCCCGTGCGCCGATGCGGTGATCTCGCCGCCATGAACGCCATCGCCGCCACCGCAAAGGCCACGCGCCGCCCCGACAGGCCGGTTGCCGGGGTGCTCTGGATGCTTGTCACCGGGCTCAACTTTGTCGCGGTCACCGGCATCGTGCGCTACCTCGGGCCAGAGCTGCCCGCAGCACAGAGCGCCTTCATCCGCTTTGCCTTCGGCGTTGCGTTTCTGGCACCGACACTGGGGTTGACCCTGCAACGCGGCTTCGCCCCCGGTGCGCTGCGGCTTTTCGCGGCGCGCGGCGCGCTGCATACGGTGGCGGTGATCTTGTGGTTCTACGCGATGGCGCGCATTCCGGTGGCGGAAGTGACCGCCATCGGCTACCTCAACCCGGTTGTCGTCACCATCGGCGCGGCGCTATTCTTTGGCGAGCGGCTGGCGGCGCGGCGGATACTTGCGATCGGCGTGGCGATCGGCGGGGCGCTGATCGTGCTGCGCCCCGGCCTGCGCGAGATCGAACCGGGCCACTGGTCGCAGCTTTTTGCCGCGCTGTTCTTCGGGCTTTCCTACCTGATCGCCAAGCGGCTTTCCGAAATTGCCCCGGCGGGTGCGGTGGTGGCGATGATGGCGCTGACCGTGACCATCGGGCTTGCGCCGTTCGCGCTCTGGGTCTGGGTGCCGGTCAGTCTGGTGCAGGTGGCCTGGCTGGGCCTTGTCGCGGTTTTTGCCACCGCCGGGCATTACTGCATGACCCGCGCTTTCGCCTGCGCGCCGCTGACCGTCACCCAGCCGGTCACCTTCCTGCAACTGGTCTGGGCGACGCTGCTTGGCGCGCTGATGTTCGGCGAGGCGGTGGACCCGATGGTGATGCTGGGCGGCGCGCTCATCATCGGCGCGATCAGCTACATCACCTGGCGCGAGGCAAAGATCAAGCGGCGCACCACCCCGGCGGTACCCCCGGTCTGAACCCCGCGCGCGGTGCCAGTGCGCCTAGCTGTGCGGGTCGATGAGGCGCGCCAGCACGCTTTCGCGGCTGATCCGGCCACCGCCCTGCAAGTTCAGCTCGGGCACCTCTGCCAGCGCCGCCATGACCGCGCGCACGGTCATCTCGGCCGCCACTTCAGGGGCCCCGGGCACCGAGCCGGGCAGCGCCACGTCGGCGGCGGTCAGCACGCCCAAAGGGTTCATATGCGCGACGAAATCGGCGACATAGGCATCGGCGGGGGCGGCGATGATGTCGCGCGCGGTGCCCAGTTGCACGATCCGCCCGCCCTCCATGAGCGCGATGCGGTTGCCGAGCTTGAAGGCTTCGTCAAGGTCGTGGCTGACGAAGATGATGGTGCGCTTCAGCGTCGCCTGCAACTCCAGCAACTCATCCTGCAACCTTGCCCGGATCAACGGATCCAGCGCCGAAAACGGCTCGTCCATCAGCAATATCGGGGCTTCGGTGGCAAAGGCGCGGGCAAGGCCAACGCGCTGCTGCATGCCGCCCGACAATTCGCCCACCTTGCGCTCGGCCCAGTCGGAAAGCCCCACCAGCGCCAGTTGCGCATCGATCCGGGCACGGCGTTCGGGCAGCGGCATATGCGCCAGCTCAAGCCCCAGCCCGACATTTTCGCGCACCGTGCGCCAGGGCAACAGGCCGAACGCCTGAAACACCATCGCCACCCGCGTCAGCCGCAGGCGGCGCAAAGTCGCGGCATCGGCCCCGGTGACCGAAACCATTCTGCCGCCATCCCAAATCCGCACCTCGCCGCGACAGACCGGGTTGAGCGCGTTGACCGCCCGCAGAAGCGTCGATTTGCCGGACCCCGAAAGCCCCATCAGCACCAGTATCTCGCCGGTCGCAACGCTCAGCGTGCAGTCGTGCACCCCCAGCACCTGGCCGGTCGCCTCCTTGATCTCGCCGCGCGTGCGGCCCTGGTCCATCAGCGGCAGCGCCGCCTCGGGGCGCTCTCCGAAGACGATCGAGACGCGGTCGAATTCGACTGCTACGGGCATGCTCAGCGCTCCATCCTGAGCATCCGGTCAAGGATGATCGCCACCACGACGATGATGAAGCCCGCCTCGAACCCGAGCGCGGTATTGACCGAATTGAGCGCCCGCACCACCGGCACCCCGAGCCCCGAGGCACCGACCAGCGCCGCGATCACCACCATCGAAAGCGACAGCATGATGGTCTGGTTCATCCCCGCCATGATCTGCGGCAGCGCATAGGGTAATTCGACCTTCCAGAGCACCTGCCGCGGGGTGCCGCCAAAGGCGGTCGCGGCTTCCAGCAGCGGTTGCGGTGTCGAGGCGATGCCAAGATGGGTAAGCCGGATCGGCGCGGGCAGCACGAAAATCACCGTGGCGATCAGGCCCGGCACCATGCCGATGCCGAAAAATACAATCGCCGGAATAAGATAGACAAAGGTCGGCAGCGTCTGCATCAGATCGAGCACCGGGCGCATGGCGGCAAAAAGCCGTGGCCGGTGCGCCGCCGCGATGCCGATCGGCACGCCCACCGCCATGCACACGACGCAGGCCGAAAGCACCAGGGTCAGGCTTTCGGTGGTGGCTTTCCAATAGCCTTGATTGAGAATGAACAGGAACCCGGCCAGCACCAGCAAGGGGGTTTTCCAGTTGCGCTGCAAGGCGAAGGTGAGGGCCACGAACAGCGCCACGATCACCAGCGGGTTCGGCGTCTGCAATAGCCAGAGGATGGCTTCGATCAGCGCCTGCATGACATCCGACACCAGATCGAAAAATCCGCCGGCATGCGCCTTCAACCAATCGAAAATCAGTTTCGCGGTGCGCCCGACCGGAATCTTGTAGGCGGTCAGCCAGTCCATGCATTGACCCCCGAGGCTCTGTTCAACGCGTCTTCATCGCAAAAGTACCCCGGGGGGTCCGGGGGGCTGGCCCCCCGGCCCGCCGGTTCGTTCACTTCAGCGCGGCGGTGACCGCGGCCAGCGCGTCGCCACCTGCTTTGGTGGTGACGCCTGCAAGCCAGGGTGCCAGCACCTCGGGATGCGCGGCAAGCCAGGCCTTGGCGGCCGCGACAGGCTCGGCCCCGTCATTCAGGATCGCCCCCATGATCTCGTTTTCCAGCGCCAGGCTGAATTCGAGATTGGCAAGCAGCGCCCCGGTGTTGGGGCATTCGGCCACATAGCCCTTGCGGACATTGGTTGCGACTTCGGCACCACCGAAATCGGGGCCGAAGAAATCGTCGCCGCCCGCCAGGTAGGTCATCGCGAAATTGGCGTTCATCGGGTGCGGTTCCCAGCCGAGGAAGATGATCGCCTGCTTGTCGCCCGCCCGCGCCACCTGCGCCAGCATGCCCTGTTCCGAGCTTTCGATCAGCTCAAACCCTGCCAGCCCGAAGGCGTCGCCGCTGATCATGTCGAGGATCAGCCGGTTGCCGTCATTGCCCGGCTCGATGCCGTAGATCTTGCCGTCAAGTGCTGCCTTTTGGGTGACGATGTCATCGAAGCTGTCGATCCCCAGCGCCGCACCGGCGGCGTTGGTGGCAAGCGTGTATTTCGCGCCGACAAGGTTGGTGCGCAGCGTCTCGACCGTGCCCGCCTCGCGGTAGGGGGCGATATCGGCCTCCATGGTCGGCATCCAGTTGCCGAGGAACACATCGACATCGCCGGTGGAAAGCGCCGAATAGGTGACCGGCACCGACAGCAGCTTCACATCGGTTTCATAGCCAAGCGCGGTCAGCACAAAGCTGGCGACGGCGGTGGTGGCGGTGATGTCGGTCCAGCCGACATCGGAAAAAATCACCTTGTCGCAGCCCGCGGCATGGGCGGGCAACGCCAGTGCCAGCGTGGCGGCAGAGGCGAGAAGGGCGGTCTTGAGGTTCATGTTCGGCTCCCTGGGACGTTTTTGTTGATTGACGAGTCAATAAACTTGCCTGTAGCTCGGTTTGGCAAGCTTTTTTTGCGAGGATGCCATGCCCAAGCTTGGGGCCGAGCCTATCCGAAGGGCGGCTTTGGTGAAAGCCACCATTGAAATGGTGGGCGACGGCGGCTCGCTGGATGTCACCGTGGCGCAGATTGCGCGGCGCGCGGGCATGTCTTCGGCGCTGGCGCATCACTATTTCGGCTCCAAGGAGCAGATATTCCTGGCCGCGATGCGGGCGATTCTATCGATCTACGCCGCCGAGGTGCGCGGCGCACTGGTGGTGGCCGAGGGCCACGCCGGGCGGCTTCGCGCCATCGTGCATGCCTCGTTCGCGCCCGGCTCGTTTCGCCGCGAGGCGATCGGCGCATGGCTCAACTTCTACGTTCTGGCGCAGACCGCACCCGAAGCGCGCCGTCTGCTTGCGGTCTATCAGCGCCGCCTGCACTCCAACCTGATGCACGATCTCAAACCGATTGTTGGCGCGCGGGCGGGCGGTGTGGCGCGCGGCCTCGGCGCGCTGATCGACGGGGTTTACATCCGCGCAGCGCTGCAACCGGGTGCCACCGACCGGCGCGCGGCAGCGGCGCTGGTGCTTGCATATCTTGACCGCGAATTGGAGGGGGCGTGATGCGCGCTGAACCGAAAGCGAGCCATTTTGTCGATGGTGCCTGGCTGGAAGACAGCGCCGGCGCGCCGATCGAGGTGATCTATCCCGGCACCGGCGAGGTGATTGCGCGGCTGCATGCGGCGACGCCTGCGGTGATCGAGGCGGCGCTGGCGAGTGCGGCGCGGGCGCAAGGTGCCTGGGCGGCGCTGCGGCCGGTGGAACGCGGCCGCATCTTGCACCGCGCGGCGGAACTGATCCGGGTGCGGGGCGAAGAGCTGGCGGTGCTGGAAACGCTCGACACCGGCAAGCCGTTGCAGGAAACCCGGGTTGCCGACTGGCCTTCGGGGGCGGATGCGCTGGAATATTTCGCCGGGCTTGCGGCCACCGTCACCGGCGAAACGATCCCGCTGGGGCGCGATTTCGTTTATACCCTGCGCGAGCCGCTCGGGGTCTGCGTCGGAATTGGCGCGTGGAATTACCCGAGCCAGATTGCCTGCTGGAAGGCGGCACCTGCGCTGGCGCTTGGCAATGCGATGGTGTTCAAACCCTCCGAGGTGACGCCGCTGGGGGCGCTGCAACTGGCCGCGATCCTGACCGAGGCGGGGCTGCCCGCCGGGCTTTTCAACGTGGTGCAGGGGATGGGCGCGGTGGGGGCGGCGCTGGTGGCCGATGCGCGCGTTGCCAAGGTTTCGCTGACCGGATCGGTGGCGACCGGCAAGCGGGTTTACACTGCAGCCGCTGCCGGGATGAAGGCGGTGACGATGGAGCTTGGCGGCAAATCGCCGCTGATCGTTTTTGAAGACGCCAGCCTTGAGGATGCGGTGGGCGCGGCGATGCTTGGCAATTTCTATTCGTCGGGGCAGGTCTGCTCGAACGGCACGCGGGTCTTCGTGCAAAAGCGACTAAAGGCGGCGTTTCTGGCGCGGCTGGCCGAGCGCGTTGCAGGCATTGTGGCGGGTGATCCGCTTGACCCCGCAACGCAGTTCGGGCCGCTGGTGAGCGCGGCGCAGGTGGCCCGCGTGCTGGGCTACATCGAGCGCGCCAGGGCGGAAGGCGCGCGGCTTGTCTGCGGCGGCGGCCCCGGCAACGCCGGGCCGCTGTTCGTGCAGCCCACGGTCTTTGCCGATGTCACCGACGGCATGGAAATTGCCCGCGAGGAAGTCTTTGGCCCGGTGATGGCGGTGCTTGAGTTCGACACCGAGGCCGAGGTGGTGGCACGGGCCAATGCCACGCCCTACGGCCTTGCGGCGGGGGTGTTTACCGCCGACATGGCGCGCGCGCATCGGGTGATCGGCGCATTGCAGGCGGGAACCACCTGGATCAACGCCTATAACCTGACCCCGGTCGAGGCCCCGTTCGGAGCGGTCAAGGCATCGGGGCTCGGGCGCGAAAACGGGCGCGCGGCGGTGGAGCACTATAGCCGGGTGAAATCGGTCTATGTCGGCCTCGGCCCGGTCGAGGCACCTTACTAGCGAAGCCGGGGGCGCTTCGCCCCCCGGACCCCCCGAGGGTATTTTGGCATTGAAGAAGCCCGGGTCGCCGGGAAGGATGGGCGGAATGGAAGCGGATTTCGTGATTGTGGGGGCAGGCTCGGCAGGTTCGGCGATGGCCTATCGGCTGGCCGAGGCGGGCCGCCGGGTGATTGTCATCGAGCATGGCGGCACCGATATGGGGCCGTTCATCCAGATGCCCGCGGCGCTGAGCTACCCGATGAACATGGGGCTTTATGACTGGGGCCTGAAGACCGAGCCCGAGCCGCATCTGGGCGGCAGGGTGCTGGTGACGCCGCGCGGCAAGGTGCTTGGCGGATCCTCCAGCATCAACGGCATGGTCTATGTGCGCGGCCACGCCAAGGATTTCGACCATTGGGCAGAGCAGGGCGCGGCGGGTTGGGGCTATGCCGATGTCTTGCCCTATTTCAAGCGGCAAGAGCACTGGCACGGCGGCGCGGAGGCTGGCGACGGTGTCTGGCGCGGCAATGCGGGGCCTTTGCATGTGACCCGAGGGCTGCGTGCCAACCCGCTTTTTGCCGCCTTCATCGAAGCCGGGCGGCAGGCAGGCTATCCGGTGACGGCAGATGCGAACGGTGCGCAACAGGAAGGCTTTGGTCCGATGGACGCGACGATCTGGCGCGGGCGGCGCTGGTCGGCGGCGAATGCCTACCTCAGGCCCGCGATGAAAACCGGCAACTGCACGGTAGTGCGGGGGCTGGCGCGGCGGGTGGTGCTGCGCGAAGGCCGCGCGGTGGGGGTGGAGGTGGAACGCTCGGGGCGCATCGAGGTGATCGGCGCGCGGGCCGAGGTGATACTGGCCGCATCGTCGCTTAATACGCCAAAGCTGCTGATGCTTTCGGGCATCGGACCTGGTGCCCATCTGGCCGAGCATGGCGTGCCGGTGCTGGCGGACCGGCCCGGCGTGGGCGCGAACCTGCAGGACCATCTGGAAATCTACATGCAGTTTGCCGCAGCCCAGCCAGTGACGCTGTTCAAGTACTGGAACCTCTGGGGCAAGGGGCTGATCGGGGCGCAGTGGCTGTTCACCGGCAAGGGGCTCGGGGCGTCGAACCAGTTCGAGGCTTGCGGCTTCATCCGCTCTGCCGCGGGCGTGGAATACCCCGATATCCAGTACCATTTCCTGCCGATTGCGGTGCGTTACGATGGCCGCGCGGTGGCCGAGGGGCACGGATTTCAGGCGCATGTCGGGCCGATGCGGTCGAAATCGCGCGGCGCGGTCACGCTCCGCTCAGCCGACCCGAAGGCGGCACCGGTGATCCGCTTCAACTACATGAGCCACCCGGACGACTGGGAAGAGTTTCGCCGCTGCATTCGCCTGACCCGCGAGATCTTTGCGCAACCGGCGATGGCGGCGCATGTGAAACACGAGATCCAGCCGGGGCAGGGGGTTGCGAGCGACGCCGAGATTGACGGCTTCATCCGCGCCCATGCCGAAAGCGCCTTTCACCCCTGCGGCACGGCACGGATGGGCCGCGCCGATGACCCGCTGGCGGTGGTGGACCCTGCCTGCCGGGTGATCGGGGTGGAGGGGCTGCGGGTAGCCGACAGCTCGATTTTCCCGCGGGTGACCAATGGCAACCTCAACGCGCCCTCGATCATGGTCGGTGAAAAGGCCGCCGATCTGGTGCTGGGGCGCGCGCCGCTGGCCGCCGAGAATGCCGAGCCATGGGTGAACCCGAACTGGCAGACAAGCCAGCGCTGAGGCGCGGCGTTAACGAAGGCATACCAGCGCTGTTGACATCATACCCCGCCGCCACAATATGCGGGGCATGTTAAGGATTTGTTCACTTCTCGTTCTGGTTGTGCTGGCGCAGCCTGTGGTTGCGCAGACGCTGGTCGGAACGGCGCGCGTGGTTGATGGCGATACGCTGGTGCTCGCGGGTGAACGGGTGCGCCTTTACGGGATAGATGCGCCGGAAACCGGCCAGACCTGCCGCGATGCGGCGGGTGCGGCCTGGGATTGCGGCGGCTTTGCCACCGGGGCACTGGCGGCGCTTGCGGCGGCGGAAATGCGTTGCGATGGCGTCGAGCGGGATCGCTATGACCGGCTGGTGGCGCGGTGCCGGGCCGCTGGTGCCGATGTCGGCGCGGCGCTGGTTGAGGCGGGTGCCGCCTTTGCCTATGCCCGCTACGCCGCCGATTACCTGCCGCATGAAGCCCGGGCCCGCGCCGCAGGGCGGGGGGTCTGGTCGGGGCAGGCCGAGCGGCCCGAGGTGGTGCGCGCATTCGGCGGCACCGCGGGCGCGCCCGAGGGCTGCGCGATCAAGGGCAATATTTCGGGCAACGGGCGGCTTTACCATCTTCCGGGCAGCCGCGGCTACGCCGCCACCACGATCAGCACCGCCAAGGGCGAACGCTGGTTCTGTTCGGAAGATCAAGCAGTTGCCGCCGGTTGGGTGAAAGCGCGCGGCTAGAGCCTGTCCGGCAAAAGTGGGCACCGGTTTTGTCGCAAGACAGGCGCAAACCAGCAAGCTGACACCTGTCCGGCGCTTCTGTCAGCGCCAGACAGGTGTCAGCTCAGGCGATGTCGTAGGGCAGCACGCCGCGGCTGTCGGGATTGACCCGCAGGCGGCGTTCCAGTGGCGGCACCGAGCGCTGGTGGCAATCGCGCCTTTCGCAGATCCGGCAGGAAATGCCGATCGGTTGATAGGCGCGGGGGTTGGCCAGTTCCATGTCGTCGGCATAAACGAGACCGCGCGCGTGGCTGACCTCGCAGCCAAGGCCGATCGCGTAGCGGCGCACTGGTGCGTGAAACGAGCCGCCGGTTTTCGAGACATCGCGGGCAAGGCACAAATAGCGCACCCCATCCGGGGTTTCCGCCAGTTGCCGCAGAAAACGCCCCGGCGTTTCAAAGGCCTGATGCACATTCCAGAGCGGGCAGGCACCGCCAAAGCGGGCGAATTGCAGCCGTGTGGCAGAATGGCGCTTGGTGATCGTGCCGGCCTGATCGACCCGCACGAAGAAAAATGGAATCCCCTTGGCACCGGGCCGCTGCAACGTTGAAAGCCGGTGCGCGATCTGCTCGATACTGGCCCCGAAGCGGTCGGCGAGGCGCTCAAGATCGTGCCGGGTTTCCTGCGCAGCGGCCTGAAAGACGCGGTAGGGCAGGAGCGCGGCCCCGGCGAAGTAATTTGCCAGCCCGATCTTGGCAATCGCCCGCGCGGTATCGGATTGAAAGCGGGCGAGGTCGAGCGTTGCCTCCAGAAGCTCGTTCTGGGTGATCAGCGCGACCTGATGCAAAAGCTGAAACGCCCGCGTCGGGGCCCCGACGCGGGTGGATAGCGTGAGCAGGTTGCCCTCGCGGTGGCGAATGGCGGAAACATCTGAAAATTGAACTTTTATCCCCCGCGCACCCAGCGCTTCCGTCGCCCTGGTTACCGGGTCTATGCGCTTGCCATCCGGGCAGGAAAACCGCTCTGCCGCGCGATCGACCGCATCGAGGTAATTATCGCAATAGTGAAAGAAGTCGCGCACCTCCTCCCATGGGCTGACTACCGTCAGACCGCCCTCGCGGCCGAGCGCTTCATCAAAGCTCGCAAGCCTTTCGTGACCCTGCCGATAGGCGCGGTGCAGTTCGAGAAAGGCCCGCGCCAGCGCCGGGGCATTCGAGGCGGCAAGCCGCAGATCGGCCAGTGGCGGCGTCAGATCGGCAAATACCGGGTCGGCCAGCGCCTCGCGCATGTCGCTGACCAGCCGCTCGGCATCGCCCACGGAAAGCTCGGTCACATCCAGCCCGAATTCGCCCGCAAGGCCCAGCACGACGCCCGCCGAAACCGGGCGGTGGTTGTTTTCCATCTGGTTGAGATAGGGCAGCGAGACCCCGAGCCGGTCGGCAAAGACCTTTTGTGTCAGCCCGAGCCGGGCCCGGGTTTCGCGCAGCTTGACGCCAGCATAGAGCTTTTGCGTGGCCATGATGCCTCCGAAATTTGCAAAACCACCCTAGGCTTTGCAAAGCCGCGACGTCAAATCCCCAGTTGCCTGCGCCGCCAGAACACCCAGCCGATCGCCCCGACCGAGGCCAGCGACGAGGCGAACATCAGCAAGACCAGCGGTAGCGCGCCGCTTTCGGGGCTCAGCAGCGCCCCCGAGAGGGCCGCAAGCCCGGCCCCTCCGCCCACCGTCAGCGTTGCCCCGAGCCCCGAGGCGGTACCCGCCAGTTCGGGGCGCACCGACATCATGCCGGCATTGGCCGAGGGCAGCGCCAGGCCATTGCCAAGCCCGGTGACCCCGACCATTGCAAAGAACATCAGCGGATGCGCCACACCGGCAAGATTTGCCACCACCGCCACAACCAGCGCCAATGTCGCGGTGAGCGTGCCCGCCAGCACCATCCGGTCAATGCCGACACGGCTGGCAAAGCGCCCGGATATGAAGTTGCCGATTGCATATCCCATTGCGGGCAAAGCGAAATAATAGCCAAGCTGGGAGGGGCTCAGATGATAGACCGTGGTCCCGACAAAGGGCGCGCCGCCAAGATAGGCAAAGAAAAGCCCCGAGGCGAAGGCGGCAGACAGCGAATAGCCCCAGAACCGCTGTGATTGCAGCAGCGCCGGGTAGCTTTGCAGTTGTGCTGCAAAACCCACACCGCCCGCCCGCGTCGTCTCGCCCAGATCGGCCCAGACCAGCGCCGTAACCAGTAGCCCCAGCGCCGCCAGCAGGGTGAAATTGGCGCGCCAGCCAAAGGCTTCATCCAGCGCGCCGCCGATCACCGGGCCGATCATCGGCACCAGCGACATGCCCATGGTGACATAGCCGATCATCGAGGCTGCCTCATCAGCGGGCACCATGTCACGCACCACGGCACGGCTGATGACGAAATTGGTGGCAACGACCGCTTGCACCAGCCGGAACGCCATGAAAACCTCGGCCGTGGGTGCCGCGAGCGTGCCAAGCGTGGCGAGCAGGAACAGCCCCAGCACCGCCAGCGCAACCTTGCGGCGGCCGAAGCGGTCAGAGATCGGGCCGACCAGCAGTTGCAGCAGTGCCGACACCGCCAGATAGGCCGAAACCGAAAGCTGCATGAAGCTGTATTCAACGCCGAAATAGTCCGCCATGCCTGGCAGCGACGGCAGGAAGATGTTGAGCGACAGCGCCGCCAGCCCCGCCATCAGAACCAGCGTGATGATGTGGGGCGGGGCGGAGCGATTCAGAAACTGGCGCATCTGCATTGGCTAGGGGCCGCGCGCGGATTTGTCCACGCCCCTTGCGCTCAACTCCATTTGTGAAAGATGAACCAGGCCCCGGCGGCGATCAGCGCAAAGCCGATGCCATGTTGCCAGGTGATCGGCTCTTTCAGGTATGCCCAGGAAAATATCGCGAATACCGAAAGGGTAATAACCTCCTGAATGGTCTTGAGCTGGGCCGCGCTGAAAACCCCGTGGCCAATGCGGTTGGCGGGCACCTGCAACGTATATTCAAAGAACGCGATGCCCCAGGAGAACAGGATCACCACAAGCAGCGGCGCGGCCTTGAACTTCAGATGCCCATACCAGGCGAAGGTCATGAACACATTCGAGGCCAACAAGAGGCCAATGGTCAGCACGGGAACGGGCAAGCTCATGGCACCTCCAGCTATCCGCGCAAGCTAGCGCGGGCGCGGCGCGGCGGGAAGGCTTTGCAAAGTTGCAATTAGCAGCACTTACTCGGCGAGGACTATGCAAATTTTCTCAATTCCGCTTGTCCGCTTGCGCCAAACCGCTAGGGTGCCGCAAACTCGGGAGGCATCGCCATGAAAGACATCCTGCAGCAGCTTGAGGACCGCCGCGACGAAGCCCGCCTTGGCGGCGGCCAGCGCCGCATCGACGCGCAGCATGCCAAGGGCAAGCTGACCGCGCGCGAGCGGGTAGAACTTCTGCTTGACGAGGGCAGCTTTGAAGAATTCGACATGTTCATGGCGCATCGCTGCACCGAATTCGGCATGCAGGCCGACCGCCCGGCGGGCGATGGCGTGGTCACCGGCTGGGGCACGGTCAACGGCCGCATGGTCTATGTGTTCAGCCAGGATTTCACCGTGTTCGGCGGCTCGCTTTCCGAAACCCATGCGCAAAAGATCTGCAAGATCATGGATATGGCGGTGCAAAACGGTGCCCCGGTGATCGGCATCAACGACAGCGGCGGCGCGCGGATTCAGGAAGGCGTGGCCAGTCTTGCAGGCTACGCCGAAGTGTTTCAGCGCAATATCATGGCAAGCGGAGTGGTGCCGCAGATTTCCCTCATCATGGGGCCTTGCGCGGGCGGGGCCGTTTACAGCCCGGCGATGACAGATTTCATCTTCATGGTCAAAGACACCTCCTACATGTTCGTGACCGGCCCCGATGTGGTGAAAACCGTGACCAACGAGATTGTCACGGCGGAAGAGCTGGGCGGCGCGGGCACGCACACGAAAAAATCCTCGGTCGCCGATGGTGCCTATGAAAACGATGTCGAGGCGCTGGCCGAAACCCGCCGGCTGATCGACTTTCTGCCGCTTTCCAACCGCGACCGCGCCCCGGTGCGCCCGTTCTTCGACGATGTGGCGCGGCTTGAGGAAAGCCTCGATACGCTCATTCCCGATAACCCGAACCAGCCCTATGACATGAAGGAACTGATCGGCAAGATCGCCGACGAGGGCGATTTTTTCGAGATTCAAAAGAATTTCGCCGCCAACATCATCACCGGTTTCATCCGTATCGAGGGCCAGACCGTGGGCGTGGTGGCGAACCAGCCGATGGTGCTGGCGGGCTGCCTGGATATTGACAGCTCGCGCAAGGCGGCGCGCTTTGTGCGCTTTTGCGACGCCTTCGAAATCCCGATCCTGACCCTTGTCGATGTGCCGGGCTTCCTGCCGGGCACCGGGCAGGAATACGGCGGCGTCATCAAGCACGGCGCGAAGCTGCTGTTTGCCTTTGGCGAGGCGACCGTGCCGAAGGTCACGGTCATCACCCGCAAGGCCTATGGCGGTGCCTATGACGTGATGAGCTCGAAGCACTTGCGCGGCGATTTCAACTACGCCTGGCCAACCGCCGAGATTGCGGTGATGGGGGCCAAGGGCGCGGTCGAGATTCTTTACCGCAGCGAGTTGGCCGACCGCGAAAAGATCGCCAGCCGCACCGCAGATTATGAAGACCGTTTTGCCAACCCCTTCGTGGCGGCGGAAAAGGGCTTTATCGACGAGGTGATCCAACCGCGTTCGACCCGCAAGCGGGTGGCACGGGCATTTGCCAGCCTGCGCAGCAAGAAACAGACCAACCCATGGAAAAAACACGACAATATTCCGCTCTAGAGGGTGGGCAAATGGACATGAGCATGCAGACAGGCAGTGATCTTGCTGAAATCGGCGGCGCGAAACCGCATTCGGAGCTTCAATTTGCGGCATTCGGGCAGAGCGATCTGGTCAATCTGATCCTGCAAAGGTCGGAGGTGCTTGGCGATCTGCCGCGCATGGGGCAGGTGATCCGGGCCTGGAACGAAGGCGACAGCGCACCGATTCTGGCGCAGGCCGAACGGCTGGGGGCCGAGATTGCGCGGCGCGCTGCCGGGGTGATCCATGCCGAGTATCTTCTGCTGAAGCCGGTTCTGGCCGCGCTGAAGCTGCACCGCATCGCCGATATCGGTTGCGGCTACGCCATGTTCGACCTTTTTGCTGCGCGCGATCTTGGCGCGCATCTGCTCTTGATCGACATCGAAAGCAACGAGCGGCGGCATTTCGGTTTTGCCGAGGCGGGGGCCGCCTATTCGTCGCTGGCGGTCGCGCGCGCGTTTCTGGAACAGAACGGCGTGCATGCCGCGACCATGGCCACGTTGAACCCGACCAGCATGGACCCGGTTTCCGCCGGGCCGGTTGACCTCGCGGTGAGCTTCCTTTCCTGCGGGTTTCATTACCCGGTCGAAACCTATCTGGAGTATTTCGACCGTGGCGTGACCCGTGACGGGGCGGTGATCCTTGATCTTCGCGCCACCACCGCCGAGGCGCAGATACGCGCGCTGGCACCGCTTGGCGCGATCAGCGATCTGCCGTCGCCGCCCAAGGCGCGGCGGGTGCTCCTTCGCAAAGGTGCGCCCGCATGACTTCACTTGTCAGTTCAATTGCCGCGCGGGGGAAAACCGCGTATGGTTCTCGTGCAATACACCCGATTGCAATGAGGTTCCCATGCGCATTTCCGAAATTGCCACGCTTACCGCATCGCTCGCCCTGCTGCTTGGTGCCTGCGCCAAGCCGGTGGTTCGCCCGATCCTGCCCGAGCCGGTTTACAACAAATACGGCGATGTTTCCGAGGCGGCCTGCCGCCCGCAAAGCCAGCCCTATTCGCGCTACTATCCGCAGCGGCTGCGCACCTGCGAGGAATACTGCCTTGAGGGCGAGCGGCCGAATTATTCGACCCTCACCCATGTCACCACGGTTCCGGTCTGCGTGCCGATCCGCGATGACAAGCCCGACGATCCGGGCAGGCAGCCGAACTACCCGACTTTCGGAAACAACCTCACGCATCTGGGGTGATCTGAGGCTTCTTGCGCCGGGTGATTGCCGCCCGGTGCCACAACCTCCGGGGGCCGCGCCATGCTGAAGCATCGCGGCTTTCCCGGTCGTCTGCCCGGAACGGATTTTCAGTTCGTCATCCGCCGCGCGGTGCATGGGCGCGGCGTGACCAGAATTGTCGCGCGCGAACGCTACCGCGACCGCGCGCCCGCCGACCGGCGCGCCGATGCCGGGTTTCTGGCGGCGCTCTGGGATCATTTCGGCGAAGCCGCGTTCGAGCGCGGCAATCTCGATGCCGGTCGCATCTCGTGGCTTTTTGGCCGCGAGGTGGTGCCCGCCGAAGACCCGTTCGACCCCGAAAGCTATGAGGCGCTGCTGCGCATCGATCTGCGCCGCGCGCGTGCCGCGTTTCCCGAGGTTTTCGCCGCTGGTAGGGTACCGCTGCAAAGCGACGACGAGGACGAGCCATGGGCGTGATCTTGCCGCTCAAGCTGCGGTTCTGGCAGCATTTCGCCGAGCAGGTGCCGGTCACGAAATCGGGCTTTGCCAAGCCGGGCAAGGCGCGGCAAGCTGGTCTTGCGGGGGGAGCCGCCAGCACGGCGCACCCCGGACTGAAGCTGATACCTATCCATCCCTCTACCCCAACCCCAACCCTCTGTTTCTTGCCTGGCCCCCCGCGGGCCAGGCATTTTTCCGGGAAGGGCAGGGTTTCGCGGTTGCCGATCACAGGGAACCAATCGGGCGGCAAGGTGTTCTCATTGTGTGCTGGCGGGTCAACCAACGCCGCTGGGGCGGAACAAGGAGCAATTCGATCATGGGTATTTTCAAATTTGTCGCGGCGGCCACGCTGGTCGTATCCCTCGCAGGCTGCGACTATCTCAACAATGACACCGAGCGCGGGCTTGCGGGTGCCGCAACCGGCGCTGTCGTTGCCGGTGCGCTGGGCGGCAGCGCGCTTACCGGCGCGATTATCGGCGGCGCTGCGGGCGTGTTCTGCGACGATCTCAGAGTTGCGGGCTGCATCAACCGCTGACGCATCCGCGCGGCCAAGCGCCGCGGCCTGTCATATCGTCTCGCCACCTGGGCCCCGGGCCCCGGTGGTTTTTTGCATTGCAACACCAACACCGGAACGGGCGGGCGGCCCGCAAATCCGGGCAAAGGGGCCTTTACATGTTCAAGAAGATCCTGATCGCCAATCGCGGCGAAATTGCCTGTCGGGTGATCAAATCGGCGCGCAAGATGGG
The DNA here is from genome assembly GCF_030684035.1 of Phaeovulum sp. Classification (GTDB taxonomy): domain Bacteria; phylum Pseudomonadota; class Alphaproteobacteria; order Rhodobacterales; family Rhodobacteraceae; genus UBA6213. Next base: position 30,198 of record NZ_JAUXPI010000021.1, read on the forward strand.
CATTGCCACGGTGGCGGTCTATTCCGATGCCGACCGCAATGCGCTGCATGTGAAGATGGCCGACGAGGCGGTGCATATCGGCCCGGCCCCGGCCAACCAATCCTATATCGTGATCGACCGGATCATGGAGGCGGTGCGCCAGACAGGTGCCGAGGCGGTGCACCCCGGTTACGGATTTCTTAGCGAAAACCGCAAGTTCGCGGCGGCGCTCGAGGCGGAGGGTGTGGTGTTCATCGGCCCGCCCTCGGGCGCGATCGAGGCGATGGGCGACAAGATCACCTCGAAAAAGATCGCCCAGGAGGCGGGCGTTTCGACCGTGCCGGGCTACATGGGCATCATTGAAGACGCCGAAGATGCGGTGAAGATTTCGCAGCAGGTCGGCTACCCGGTGATGATCAAGGCATCGGCGGGCGGCGGCGGCAAGGGCATGCGCATTGCCTGGAACGATGCCGAGGCGCGCGAGGGGTTCCAGTCGTCGAAGAACGAGGCGGCGGCAAGTTTTGGCGATGACCGCATCTTCATCGAGAAATTCGTGACCCAGCCCCGCCACATCGAAATTCAGGTGCTGGCCGACACGCATGGCAACACGGTCTATCTGCACGAGCGCGAATGCTCGATCCAGCGGCGAAACCAGAAGGTCATCGAGGAAGCCCCGAGCCCGTTCCTCGATGCCGAAACCCGGCGTGCGATGGGTGAGCAGGCCTGCGCGCTCGCCCGCGCGGTCGGCTACGCATCGGCGGGCACGGTTGAATTCATCGTCGATGGCGCGCGCAATTTCTACTTTCTCGAAATGAACACCCGGTTGCAGGTGGAACATCCGGTAACCGAGCTCATCACCGGCATCGACATTGTCGAGCAGATGATCCGCGTTGCGGCGGGCAAGCCGTTGCCGTTCAAGCAGTTGGACCTGAAGATCAACGGCTGGGCGATGGAAAGCCGGCTATATGCCGAAGACCCCTACCGCGGCTTTCTGCCCTCGATTGGCCGCCTCACCCGCTACCGCCCGCCGGTTGAGGGCGAGACCATCGGCGGCGGCATCGTGCGCAACGATACCGGCGTTTACGAGGGCGGCGAAATCAGCATGTATTACGACCCGATGATTGCCAAGCTGTGCACCTGGGCACCAACGCGCGATGCGGCGATCGAGGAAATGCGGCTGGCGCTTGACACGTTCGAGGTTGAAGGCATTGGCCACAACTTGCCCTTTGTCGGGGCGGTGATGGACCATCCGCGCTTCGTTTCGGGCGATATCTCGACCGCCTTCATCGCCGAGGAATACCCTGACGGCTTCCTGGGTGCCACGCTTGTGCCAGTGCTTACGCGCCGCATCGCCGCCGCCACCGCTGCGATGAACCGGGTTGCCGAAATCCGGCGCACCCGGATTTCGGGCACGCTTGGCAACCACGAAAGGCTGGTTGGCGATGACTGGGTGGTGACGTTGCAAGGCAGCGAATACACCACCCGTATCGACGCCGACCGCGAAGGCTCGACCGTGGGTTTTGCCGATGGCGGCGCTTTGCGCGTCACCTCGGACTGGGTGCCGGGGCAACCGCTGGCGCGGCTGATGGTTGATGGCGTGCCGCTGGTGCTGAAGGTCGGCAAGATCCCTTCGGGGTTCCGCATCCGCGCCCGCGGTGCCGACCTCAAGGTGCATGTGCGCACCCCGCGGCAGGCGGAACTGGCCAAACTTATGCCCGAAAAGCTGCCGCCCGACACCTCGCGCTTTCTGCTCTGCCCGATGCCCGGCCTGATCGTGAATATCGCGGTCAACGAGGGGCAGGAGGTGCAGGAGGGTCAGGCACTTGCCACCGTCGAGGCGATGAAGATGGAAAACATCCTGCGCGCCGAACGCAAGGGCGTGGTGAAGAAGGTCTCCGCCAAGGCCGGGTCAAGCCTCAAGGTCGATGACATCATCATGGAGTTCGAATGAGCCGCTACCGCCCCGCAGGCTGCTGCTGCAAGACCTCCTGCCGGCGCAGCGGGAATTTGTCGATGGCACGGGTGATCTCGCGCAGATCCCAGGGCAGCGGCTTGCGCAATTCCGGCTCGCCGTCCTTGTCGAGCAGCACGAGGCTGAAACCGCGTGGCCGAAGCTTCAGCCGCCATTCGGTTTTTGCCGCCGGGTCGGTATCGGTTACCACCACCACATCGCGCAGTTCCAGTGCCGCCGGGTCAACGGCCAGCATCTCCATCTGGGTTATGAAGGCAGGGTCTGCGGCGCTGTCGGCGAAAACAACGATCGGGCGCTTGAGCCACAAAAACTCGGCCAGCGTCACCTCGGCCGCATTCAGGGGCGCGAAGGCGGGCACGGCAGGGGCTTCCTGCGCGGCAACGGCAAACGGCAGAAATGCCGAGAGAACAAGGATGTATAGTGGTTTCATTGCGCCTCCTGCCGTTTGATATAGGGCAGGGCCGCGCGAAACCAAAGGATGAATGCCGGGGCAAACCCGGCTTGCGACGAAAAGGGAATGCCCGATGAGCGACAAGATCGAACTTTGGCGCAAACTGGCCGCAAAAGAGCTGAAGGGCGAGGACCCCGCGAGCCTGGTCTGGAACACGCTTGAAGGCATTCCGGTCAAGCCGCTTTACACCGCCGCCGATGTGGCGGGGCTGCCGCAGATGGCCGAGGTGCCGGGCGTTGCCCCCTTCACCCGCGGCGTGCGCGCCACGATGTATGCGGGCCGCCCCTGGACCATCCGCCAATACGCTGGCTTTTCCACCGCCGAGGCGTCGAACGCGTTTTACCGCCGTGCCCTTGCCGCGGGCCAGCAGGGGGTTTCCGTCGCCTTCGACCTTGCCACCCATCGCGGCTATGACTCGGATCACCCGCGCGTTCTCGGCGATGTCGGCAAGGCTGGGGTGGCGATCGATTCCGTCGAAGACATGAAGATACTCTTCGGTGGAATTCCGCTGGAAAAGATCAGCGTTTCCATGACCATGAATGGCGCGGTGATTCCCATACTGGCAAGTTTCATCGTTACCGGCGAAGAACAGGGGGTGCCGCGCGCGGCACTTTCTGGAACCATTCAGAACGACATCCTGAAGGAATTCATGGTGCGCAACACCTATATCTACCCGCCCGAACCGTCGATGCGGATCATCGCCGACATCATCGAATACACCTCTGCCGAAATGCCCAGGTTCAACTCGATCTCGATCTCGGGCTACCACATGCAGGAGGCGGGCGCGAACCTCGTGCAGGAGCTTGCCTATACGCTTGCAGACGGGCGCGAATATGTGCGCGCCGCAATTCAGCGTGGCATGAATGTGGATGAGTTTGCCGGGCGGCTGAGTTTCTTCTTCGCCATCGGCATGAACTTTTTCATGGAGGCCGCAAAGCTGCGCGCGGCGCGGCTGCTCTGGCACCGGATCATGACCGGCTTCGGCGCGCAAAAGCCCGGCAGCCTGATGCTGCGCACGCATTGCCAGACCTCGGGCGTGAGCTTGCAGGAACAAGACCCCTACAACAATGTGGTGCGCACCGCCTATGAGGCGATGGCGGCGGCGCTCGGCGGCACGCAGAGCCTGCACACCAACGCGCTGGATGAGGCGATTGCGCTGCCGACCGAGTTCTCGGCCCGCATCGCGCGCAACACGCAACTGATCTTGCAGGAGGAAACCGGCATCACCCATGTCGTCGATCCGCTGGCGGGCAGCTATTATGTCGAAAGCCTGACCGCCGAACTGGCCGAGAAAGCCTGGGCGCTGATCGAGGAAGTCGAGGCGATGGGCGGCATGACCAAGGCAGTCGCCACCGGCATGCCGAAGCTGCGCATCGAGGAATCCGCCGCCCGGCGGCAGGCGATGATCGACCGGGGCGAGGAAGTGATCGTCGGGGTCAACAAGTATCGGCTGGCGCAGGAAGACCCGATCGAAATTCTCGATATCGACAATGTCGCGGTGCGCGAAAGCCAGATTGCCCGGCTGGCCAAGATGCGCGCCAGCCGCGATGAGGCGGCGGCGCAGGCATCCTTGGCCGAGCTGACCCGTCGCGCGGGCGAGGGCGGCAACCTTCTTGAAGCGGCAATTGCGGCGGCGCGGGCGCGCGCCTCGGTGGGAGAGATCAGCATGGCGATGGAAAAAGTGTTCGGCCGCCACCGCGCCGAGGTCAAGACCCTCGCCGGGGTCTATGGCGCGGCCTATGAGGGCGATGCTGCTTTCGCCGCGATTCAGGCGGATGTCGAGGCTTTCGCTGCCGAAGAGGGGCGGCGGCCGCGGATGCTGGTGGTCAAGATGGGCCAGGATGGCCACGACCGCGGTGCCAAGGTGATTGCCACCGCCTTTGCCGATATCGGCTTTGATGTCGATGTCGGGCCGCTTTTCCAGACCCCCGAGGAAGCAGCGCAGGACGCGATCGACAATGATGTGCATGTGGTCGGCATCTCGAGCCAGGCGGCGGGCCACAAGACGCTTGCGCCAAAGCTGATCGAGGTGCTGAAAGCCAAGGGGGCAGGCGACATTCTGGTGATCTGCGGCGGCGTCATTCCGCAGCAGGATTACGATTATCTGACCCGCGCCGGGGTGAAGGCAATCTTCGGGCCGGGCACCAATATTCCCGCCGCCGCGCGCGACATTCTGGCGCTGATCCGCGCCGCACGGGGCTGAAGGCGGGGGGCTGTCTGCCCCCCGGGCCGCCCAGTTCCTGGGCAGCCTCCCCCCGAGGATATTTGGCTGAAGCAGTTCGGGGCAAGGCTTGCGCGCGCCCCGGCTTTGCGCATGATGGCGGCGGAGGTGCGGGATGCAGCCGGTTCTCGATCATGTGGCAATCGCGGCGGCGAGCCTTGCGGAGGGGGTCGCCTGGGTCGAGGCGCAGCTTGGGGTGCGGATGGCACCGGGCGGCGAACACCCGGCAATGGGCACCCACAACCGGCTTCTGAGCCTTGGCCCGTCGGAATATCTTGAAGTCATCGCGGTGAACCCGCAGGCGGAGCGCCCCACATATCCGCGCTGGTTCGGGCTTGACGATTTCGCCGGAGGCCCGCGTCCGGTGGCCTGGGTGCTGCGCACGGCCGATCTTGCGGCGCTGCGGCTGCCTGCGGCGGTTGGGCCGCCGATGGCGCTTCGTCGCGGCGATCTTGCCTGGCGGCTGACGGTGCCGGCAAGCGGGCAGGGGCCGTTCGACGGGCTTTACCCCGCGCTGATCGAATGGGCAGATGCGCATCCTGCGCCAAGGCTGCCCGACCTCGGGTTGCGGCTGTTGCGGCTGGAGATCAGCCACCCCGAGATTACCGCGCTTGCCGCTTCCTTGCCGGGGCGTGATGCGCGGATCGGTTTTGCCCATGGCGCACCCGCCCTGCGGCTGCGGCTGGCCACGCCCGAAGGAGAGCGCCTGCTATGATCCGCCCTGCCGAGCCGCGCGACCTCGCGCCCATCATGGCATTCTGGAACCCGATGATCCGCGCGACCACGGTGACCTTTTCCAGCGAGGAAAAGACCGAAGCCGGGCTTGCGGAAATGATCGCCAGCCGCCGCGCGGCGGGGGCCGAATTTCTGGTGGCCGAGGCGGGCGGGCAGGTGCTGGGGTTAGCCACCTACGCGCAGTTTCGCGGTGGCAATGGCTATGCCCATGCGATGGAGCACACGATCATTCTTGCCCCGGCGGCGCAGGGCCGGGGGCTTGGCCGCGCGCTGATGCTGGCGCTCGAGGGCCATGCGCGGGCGGCGGGCTGCCATGTGCTGGTGGCGGGGGTTTCGGGCGAAAACACCGCCGGTATCGGGTTCCACGCCGCAATCGGCTTTGTCGAGACCGGGCGGATGCCGCAGGTCGGGCGCAAATTCGGCCGCTGGCTTGATCTTGTGCTGATGCAAAAGACCCTGTGAGCGACCGGGGCGCATTTCTTGGGCGAAAGGAAAGGTCATTGCAGGCGATTTCGGGGTATCTGATCAATCTCGCGTGCAGCGGCCCGGTCGGCGGGCCGCAATGCATTGAAGTGAGTGCAAGCCGCGTTTCGAGGCGCTAGACTTTCGCCATGGACACGCCGGTTTCGCTCTGGACCCGAATCTCCGAGGCGCTTTCGTCGCTGGCGCGCGGCGAGGGGCTGGCAACGGTGTTCGACCGGCTGCGCACCCCGCCCGAGCGCTCAGTCGCCTTCACCATCGCGGTGATCGCGCTTGGAGCGAAGCTCGCCAAGGCCGATGGACAGGTGACGCGCGACGAGGTGGCGGCGTTCCGGCAGGTGTTCACCATTCAGCCGGAAGAAGAGGGCAATGCGGCGCGGGTTTTCAACCTCGCGCGGTCCGATGTGGCGGGGTTCGATGCCTGGGCGCGGCGGATAGCGGTAATGTTCGGCCCCGGTGCCGAGGTGCTGAAGGACCTGCTTGAAGGGTTGTTCCTGATCGCCCTTGCCGACGGCGAATATCACCCGGCGGAAGATGCCTTTCTGGCCGAGGTAGCGCGGGTGTTCGGGCTGTCGGATGCCTGTTTCCGCTCGATCCGGGCGCGGCTGGTGCCGGGGGCAGAGCCTGACCCATGGATGGTTCTGGGCGTGGCCGCGGGGACCCCCCTTCCCGATGTCCGCAAGGCCTGGCGTGCCCTGGTGCGCGAAACCCACCCCGATCGCGCCGCCGCCCGCGGCCTGCCGCCCGAGGTGGTGAAGCTGGCGGAGCGGCGGCTGATTGCAGTGAACCGCGCCTGGGAGATGATTTCGGGAAGGCGGGGCGGCTGAATGCGCATTGTCACCTATAATGTCGAATGGTTCTCCAACTTGTTCGACCGCCGTGGCAAGCTGCTTGAAGATGGCGAACCCTCATCGCGTTTCGGCGTGACGCGCGCCGAGCAACTGGGGGCGCTCGGCATTGTCTTCACCGCGCTCAATGCCGATGCGGTGCTGATCGTCGAAGCCCCCGACCATAACAGCCGCCGCCAGACAGTGCCGATGCTGGAACGTTTCGCGCGCCATTACGGGTTGCGCACCCGCGCCGCGCTGATCGGCTATGCCAATGAAACGCAACAGGAAATTGCTCTGCTTTATGACCCGGATGTGCTTCGTGCGCGGCATGACCCGCAGGCAGACGCGGTGCCGCGCTTCGATACCAGCTACCGGATCGACCTCAGCACCGACGCCGAGCCCGAGACCGTCACCTTTTCCAAGCCGCCGCTGGAGGTGGCGGTGCTGACCAAGGCAGGCAAGCGGCTGCGCCTGATCGGGGTGCACATCAAGTCAAAGGCACCGCACGGTGCGGGCAGCCCCGAGGCAGCGGTGCGGCTGGCGATCGAGAACCGCCGCAAGCAGCTGGCGCAATGTATCTGGCTGCGCGCGCGCGTCGAGCAGCACCTTGCTGCGGGCGATGATCTGATCGTGCTTGGCGATTTCAACGATGGCCCCGGCATTGACGAGTTCGAGGGGCTGTTTGGCCGCTCCGGGGTCGAGATCGTGCTGGGTGAGGCCGCGCCACCCGCGCTGCGCCTGCGCGACCCGCATGCGCATGCGGTGCTGATGCACCCCACCGCTGCGGCCCCTACCTCGGCGCGGTTCTTTCTGCCGGAGGAGGGGCATTTTTTCACCGCGCTGCTCGATTATGTGATGCTGTCGCCGGGGCTCTGTGCCCTCACGCCGAAATGGCGCATCTGGCACCCTTTCGACGATCCGGTCTGCTACCAGACGCCGGAACTGCGCGAGGCGCTCCTTCAGGCATCGGATCACTTCCCGGTCAGCGTCGATCTGGCGCTTTGAGGGGCGCTGAAACCCGTGCCGAAACGTGCTATGCTGCGCCGATGAAACGAATTGCCTTTGCCCTTGCCCTCGGTCTTGCCACGCCGCTTGCGGCGCAGACGCCGCCCGAGGTGCCACCCGATACCGGCTTCAGCCTGATCGAGCGCGGCGCGCAACTGCTGATGCAGCAGTTTCTCAACGAGGTCGGGCCAAGACTCGGCGAGGTGCAGGACGGGCTCGCAGAGGCAATGGCGGCGCTGGAACCGGCGCTACGCGAGCTTTTGACGATGATCGGCGATATCCGCTATTACGAGGCACCCGAGCGGCTGCCCAACGGCGATATCCTGTTGCGCCGCAAGCCCGGTGCGCCGCCGCTGCCGGTGCCGCTGGCACCGGGCGAATCGCTTGATCTCTAGCGCTTGATCACCACGGGCTTTGCACCCATCGACGCCGCGAGCGACAGGAAACGCGCCTCGGCGACCTCGCCATAAAGGCCCTCGCCGCGTTTGCTCAGCGCCAGTTGCAGCCGCGCCGGGTTGCGCAACAGCGCCAGTTCGCCTGCGTCTTCGGGCGAGTTGACCGAGAACATCGCGCCAAAGCGCATCGCCTTGCCCAGCACCTCCGCCTCGCGCTGCTGCGCCTCGTCCAGCAGGCCGAAGATCGGCGCAAGGTTCGATCCGGCGCGCGAATTCTTGTAGCGGTGCAGCAGCGCCAGCCCCAGAAACACCCGCTCGGGGTGCGAGAGCGCGGCCATATTGGCGCGGGTGACGTTGTCAAAACAGGATTCGGCGCGGTAATCGGGGTGCGCGCGCCAGGTGGTGTCGTGCAGCAGGCAGGCAGCGCGGATCAACCGCATCCGCTCGGGGGGGGCATCGGCGAACAGCGGCAGAATGAACGCGCAGAGTTTCTTGCCAAAGCCAGGGGTGCGGGCCATCGCCCGTTCGGCGTGGCGGCACGCCTCCAGCAACGGGTCGCGGCGGCGCAGACGCTCGGGCATCTGCTCGTAAAGCAGGCCCTCGCGGATTCCGTAGGACGAAACGGCAAGCTCTTGCGGCGCAAAGCTTTTCACCAACTGCTGCAGCACGAGGCTGGCCAGCGGCACCAGTTCCATCCGGGCCAGCGAGGTGCCGGTGCGCGCGCGCAGCCCCTCGATGTCATTCTCGCCGATCCAGTCCACCGTTTTGGTCACGTCTTCGGGGCTCATGCGGTATTCGTGCAGCACGGTCATCGGGTAGCGCCGCCGTTCCATGTCTAGCCGCGCAATGGCACGGCACGAGCCGCCGACAAGATAGATGCGCTGATGCGTGCGGCCCATCTTTTCGGCCAGCGATTCCAGCACCGAGGCGACATGCGCGGTTACACCCGCGGCACCGCCCTTTACCTGTTGCAACTGAAACGGGCCGATTGGGGCCGAAATTCTGGCGTGTACTTTACCTTTTGCAACAACTGCGAGTTCCATCGAGTTGCCGCCCATGTCGCAGACCAGACCTTCGGCACCGGGCCAGCCAAGCAACACGCCTTGCGCCGAAAGCCGCGCCTCCTCTTGCCCGTCGATGATCCAGAGTTTGAGCCCGGTTTGCTTTTCGACTTGCTGGACAAAGGCCAGCCCGTCTTTTGCATCGCGCACCGCAGCGGTGGCGACGCAGCTTAGCGGTGCCGCGCCCATGCTGCGCGCCAGAAGTGAAAACCGCAGTAGCGCGGCCAGTGCCCGCTCGCGGCCACGCGGATTCAGCCTGCCGGTCTCCGCCATGCCCTGGCCAAGCCCCGCCATCACCTTTTCGTTGTAGAAATAGGCCGGGCTGCGCGCCGCGCCGTCAAACACCACCATCCGCACCGAGTTCGAGCCGACATCGACCACGCCGACGCGGCTCAGCGCGCGCACCGAGGGGTCGTCGAACAGGTTCTGCCCGAAGGGGTCCCAATCGTCGCTATGCGCTTCGGGGTCTGCAATCATCGGTCCATCCCTGGGCTTTCGGCGCTGGCTGCGCCATCTCCTAGCCGCTAGTCGTGCCCATGCGCAAGTTGCGGAACGTCGCGGGCCCCTGCCGATCCGCGCCCGGAAAGCGAGGGGTTTTCCATGAAGAACCGGTGGCACGAGAAGAAATCCGTTTTCCCATCAGGCAGATAGCGCAGATAGCTGCCGTCGGGTTGCAGCACCCAGCTTTGCGCCTCGTCGGCGAGGTTCGCCGCCATGATCTGATCGACAATCTGCGCCCGCACCGTCGCGTTGGTGATCTCGATCAGCGTCTCCACCCGCCGGGTCAGGTTGCGCCCCATCCAGTCCGCCGAGGAAATGAACACCCGCTCGTGTTTCGACGGCAGGCCATGGCCGTTGCCAAAGCAGACGATCCGGCTGTGCTCCAGAAACCGCCCGACGATCGATTTGACCCGGATATTCTCGCTCAGCCCCTTGATGCCGGGCCGCACCCCGCAAATGCCGCGCACCACGAGGGTGATCTTCACCCCGGCGCGTGACGCGGCATAAAGCGCGTCGATCACCTCCGGCTCGATCAGGCTGTTCATCTTGGCCCAGATTTCGGCAGGCCGCCCGGCGCGCGCATGATCGGCCTCGGCGGCAATCATCGCCAGCAGGCGGGGTTTCAGCGAAATCGGGGAAATTGCAAGGTTTTCAAGACCTTCCGGCTGCACATAGCCGGAAAGGTAGTTGAAAACCTTGGTCGCATCGCGCCCCAGTGCCGGGTCGCAGGTAAAAAAGCTGAGGTCGGTGTAGATGCGCGCGGTGATCGGGTGATAATTGCCGGTGCCGTAATGGGTGTAGGTCACCAGTTGTTCGCCCTCGCGGCGCACAACGGTCGAGATCTTGGCGTGGGTCTTGTAGTTGACAAAGCCGTACACGACATGCGCGCCCGACCGCTCCAGCCGCCGCGATTGCCGGATGTTCGCCGCCTCGTCGAAGCGCGCCTTGAGTTCGACCAAAGCGGTCACCGATTTGCCCGCCTCCGCCGCCTCGCAAAGCGCGGTGACAATCGGGCTGTCGCGGCTGGTGCGATAAAGCGTCTGCTTGATTGCCAGCACATTCGGGTCGGCCGCGGCCTGGGTCAGAAATCGCACCACCATGTCGAAGGTCTCATAGGGGTGGTGCAGCAGCATGTCCTTTTGCCGGATCGCCGCGAACATGTCGCCGTCATGGTCCTGCACCCGCTCGGGCACCCTTGGGGTGAAGCTTGGCCACAGGAGTTCGGGCCGGGTGTTCAGCACCAGTTCCTTGAGGTCGGAAATGCCGAGCAGGCCCTTTACCTCGACCACCTCGTCGGGGGCCACGCCAAGCTCGTGCATCACCAGCGCGCGCAGGCCCTGCGGTGCCCCGGCGGTGATCTTCATCCGGATCACCTGGCCGCGGCGGCGCCGTTTGAGCGCGGTTTCAAATTCACGCACCAGGTCTTCGGCCTCGTCCTCGACCTCAAGGTCGCTGTCGCGCAGCACCCGGAAGGCGCAATGCCCGATGTCCCTGTAGCCGGGAAAGAGCGAGTTGAGATGCAGCAGCAACAGTTCTTCCAGCGGCAGGAACCGCGATTCTCCGGGAAGCCGGATGAAGCGGTCGATCTGCTGCGGAATCGGCAACAGCGCCTGCAACGACCGCCCGTCCCGCTCGCGCCGCAGCTCCAACGCAAGGCAGAAACCGGCGTTGGGAATGAACGGAAACGGGTGCGCCGGGTCGATTGCCAGCGGCGAAAGCACCGGAAACACCTTGTTCAGGAAATGCTCGGCCAGATGCGCGCGGTCACGCGCGGTCAGCTTGGCGCGGGTCAAAAGCACAATGCCTGCGGCCTGCATGTCGCGGCGGATCTGGTTCCAGACCTGTTGCTGATGCTGCATCAGGCGGCGGGCATCGGCGTTGATCAAGATCAGTTGCTGCGCCGGGCTGAGCCCGTCATCCGAAGGCAGCGCGTTGCCTTCGCGCATCAGCTCGCGCAGGCCCGCCACCCGCACCGTGTAGAATTCGTCAAGGTTGGTCGCCGAGATCGACAGAAACCGCAGCCGCTCCAATAGCGGCACCCGCGCATTCTCCGCCTCTTCCAGCACCCGCCAGTTGAAGGCAAGCCAGCTCATCTCGCGGTTGAAGAACCGCGACGGGCCGGAAACCACCGCCGCAGGCATGGCAACGGCGGCCGGAAACGGGGTGCGAAGGAAATCAGCCTGGGTCATGGGGCGCTTGTGCTGCGAATTTGCGACGGTTTCGTGACACCCAGTCTGAGGCCGTCAGGTGCCGCTGTCCAGCACCCGCGCGGCAAGGCGGCGGCTGACCGGCACACCCTGCTGCAAAGCCGCCGCGTCAAGCCGCGCAACCACCCGCTGCGCCTCGGCCAGCGAGCGGTCGATGCGTGCCACCAGCCAGGTGATGAGCGCCGGGGTCACCGCGATCTGGCGGTCGGCAAAAAGCTTGACCAGCACCGCCGCCAGCAGCGCGTCATCGGGCGGCGCGATCTGCACCGTCGCAAGTGCTGCCATGCGGCTTGCGAGATCGGGCAGGCCAAGGCCCCAGTCGCGCGGTGGCCGGGCAGCGGTGATGAGCAACAGCGCGCCTTCCGCCGCCGCGAGGTTGTGCAGATGAAAGAGCGCGGCCTCCGCCTCGGGGTTGCCGCCGACCGCCTCGCCATCCTCCACCACCACAGCGCGGGCGGCAACCAGCCCTGGCACCTCGGCGCGCCGCAGCGCCGCCGCGAAAACCGTCAGCGCGCCCTGCTCATCGGCCCAAAGCTGCGCCAGATGCGATTTGCCCGCACCTTCCGGCCCGATCAGCAGCATCCGCCCCTGCGGCCAGCCGCCGGGCGCATCAAGCGTGGCCAGCGCCTGCGCATTGGCGGGCGAGATGAAGAAATCCGCGCGCCCGCTGGCGCTGCGCAGCGGCAGATCGAAGGCCAACTGGCGCACCACTCAGGCGTCCTCGTCGGTGGCTTCATCGGGGTGCCCCAGCCCCTGAAAAAGCCGACTTGCCTGATAGCGCTCAATGGCAAAGCGCACCAGCACCCCGATCATCGCCGCAAACGGCACCGCCACCAGCATGCCGACGAAACCGAAAGCCGAGCCAAAGGCCGACAGCGCGAAAATCAGCCAAAGCGGGTGCAGGCCCACCGAAGACCCCACCAGTTTCGGCGTCACCATGTTGCCTTCCAGAAACTGGCCGAGCACGAAGATGCCCGCGACAATGCCGATGCTCACCCAGTCGCCCCAGAACTGGAAGAGTGCCAGCCCCAGCGCCAGCACGCCGCCGATCAGCGCGCCGACATAGGGGATAAAGGTGATCGCCCCGGCCGCCGCGCCCACCAGCAACCCGAACTGCAACCCCGCCAGCATCAGTGTGATCGCGTAGAAGGTGCCCAGGATCAGGCAGACCGAAACCTGCCCGCGCAGGAACCCCGCCATCACCCGGTCGATCTCGCTGGCAAGGCGGCGGATCACCGGGGCATGCTCGCGTGGCAGCAGGTTGTCGATGCGGGCCACCATCCGGTCCCAGTCGAGCAGCATGTAGAACGCGACCACCGGCACCACCACCACGAACACCACCGCGCTGAGCACGCTGATCGCCGAGCTGAGCACGCCCTTGACCAATTCGCCGCCGCGCGCCTTGATCACCTCGCCAATCGCAATGAGCGTGTCGCGCACCACCGAACCTTCGTCCATGATGCCGGGAAAGCGCGCCGTCAGGAACGCCTGCAAGCGGTTGAAGATGTCGGGGGCGGTTTCGATCAGCTGCACCGACTGGCGGATCAGCGTCGGCAGCACCAAAAGCCCGACCACCACGAAGCCGGTGGAAAGCAAGAGCGCAATGACCGAGGTCGCCGCAACCCGGCTCATCCCCGCGCGCTGCAGCCGGTCGGCCACCGGATCCATGAAATAGGCCAAGGCACCGCCGGTCAGGAACGGCAGGATCACCGAGCCAAGCCCCCAGAGCGCCGCCAGCAAAGCCACCAGCGCAAGGCTCCAGTAGGTCATCTGATGGCGGACGGGCAGGGCCATGGGGTCTCCTCGGGCGGCTCGCCGCAGCATCGCGCAAAGAAGGGGGGGTGGCAAGGTGGGGCGGGGGTTAGGGGGAGGGGGGAGGGGGAGGGGGAGGGGTGTAGGCGGAGGGGTCGACTTGCCATTTGCGCCATTCGGTGAGAAAATCGAGCCTAGTCCACTCCTGCACTGGCCAATGTGCAGGGCGAAAAAGATGCGGCGGCAAAATTACAGTGGCGTCGCCGAAGGCAGAGTTTATCTGCGCCTGCGAAAGAGACGAGGCTGAGTAGTCAGTATTCCAAAGCGCGGCACCTTCGAGTTTGGCGTTGCTGAAATCGGTCCACTCGTCAACTCTTGCTCCTCTTAGGGAACGTCTGATTAACGGCTTCGGCTTCGCCGAGATGGCCGTCTGAGCGTCGCTGGGGCACCTTTTTCGGGCAAATGGCATCGATTTTGCGGTTTCGGAGCCGCATCCGCGGCGGCGCGCCCGCTTTCGGGCAGACTGG